>NZ_JAOWGP010000046.1:112148-581762 GCF_030333065.1 Citrobacter sp. Cm046
GCGGGAATAGCTCAGTTGGTAGAGCACGACCTTGCCAAGGTCGGGGTCGCGAGTTCGAGTCTCGTTTCCCGCTCCAAATTCTTATCTCAATAAACATATCCACAACGAATTATCGCGTTGGGGCTGTTTTCTTTTGTCTTTGACATACTCTTGTAAACAGACTTATCCACAGGTTCGGATATTATTCCTGGAATGCAAAAAACTTAGCCGGGTGAATAGTATCTTTGTAATTAATTGAATACGTTGAATTAATTATCATTTCAAACTGTTAATGCGATCACTTGACGATTTTTTCCCTCTTGAATATCAATGTGTTTTTATTTTTATACACAAGCTGTGGATGACTTAAGCGTCACGTGGCAAGCCTTTTTCAATGACCCTGACCAGGCGCTGCTTCTTCGGCAGTTGCACTTCAACCACGCAGGCATTTCGCTTCTCAATTTGCTGCGCAATCGCCCATTCTATGTGCTCATCGAGAAGTGGGTGCTCACCTCGGCGATTTTCCAGCGCATTGATAACAGCCCCATCCCAGGGGGCATTACCCAGCGCGACGGCGATATTTCGTAGCCAGCGCAAGTGACCAATACGACGAATGGCAGAACCTTCTGTGACTTTTAAAAACCACGCTTCGCTCCAGCTAAACAGTTCAATTAACTCTGGGGCGTGGAGTTGTTTGCGTGGGCTAAAGTCGTCTTCTACGGTTAACTGCGAATAGCGATTCCAGGGACAAATGAGCTGGCAGTCATCGCAGCCATAGATCCTATTTCCCAGCAGTGGGCGAAATTCTTGCGGAATTGCACCCTCCAGCTCAATGGTGAGATAAGAAATGCAGCGGCGGGCATCTACGGTGTACGGCTCAACGATCGCACCAGTCGGGCAGATGGTCATGCAGGCGACACACTTCCCACATCCTTCTTCTGCTGGCAGATCCACTGGCAAAGGTAAATCAACCAGTAACTCACCCAGAAAGAAAAATGAACCGGCTTCACGGTTAAGGATAAGTGAGTGCTTACCTGTCCATCCAAGCCCGGCTTTTTCCGCCAGTGGACGCTCAAGAATAGGCGCAGAATCAACAAAAGGTCTAAAATTCAGCGAAACACAGTGTTGCTGAATCATCTCTCCCAGTTTTTTTAAGCGGTTACGCAGTAGTTTATGGTAGTCACGCCCCAGTGCGTATCGACTGACGTAGCCCAGGGTCGGATTCTTTAAGGTGCTGGCAAAGGCCGCGTTGGCAGGGAGATAGTTCATTCGTACGCTAATGACGCGTAAAGTCCCGGGCAATAACTCCTGGGGACGAGCACGCATCATGCCGTGACGGGCCATCCAGTCCATCTCGCCGTGATAGTGTTTATCCAGCCATGCCTGCAGTTTGGGTTCGGCTTCGCTAAGGTTGGTATCGGCAATACCGACCTGCTGAAAGCCAAGTTCCAGCCCCCACTGCTTAATATTTTGCGCTAACTGATTGAGATCGAGGGGCTCTGACATGACGGACCATACAATGAAGAAAAACCCCGCAAGTATACCACACTCCATCTGGCACGCCGATGACATCAAGAGAGCGGAACGTGAGGCTGCAGACAGTCTTGGGCTGACTCTTTATGAACTGATGCTACGAGCGGGAGAGGCAACATTTAAGGTTACCTGCGACGCGTACCCGGACTTCCGGCACTGGCTGGTGCTCTGTGGCCACGGAAATAATGGTGGGGATGGCTATGTGGTCGCAAGGCTTGCCAAAGCGGTGGGTATTAACGTCACATTACTGGCGCAGGAGAGTGACAAGCCTCTCCCTGAAGAGGCGCAGCAGGCGCGTGACGCCTGGCTGAATGCAGGGGGCGTTATCCATGCTCCAGATATTATCTGGCCGGAAAAGGTGGATGTCATTATTGATGGGCTGCTCGGTACCGGCTTACAACATGCACCGCGCGCCCCTCTGGCTGCATTGATCGAATTGGCTAATTCGCACCCTGCTCCCGTGGTGGCGATAGATATTCCGTCCGGTCTGCTGGCGCAGACAGGAGCGACGCCAGGTGCGGTGATGAGTGCCGCGCATACCGTCACTTTTATTGCGTTAAAACCGGGACTGTTAACCGGTAAAGCGCGTGATGTCACTGGGCATCTTCATTTTAATGCTCTTGGGCTGGAGACCTGGCTTGCAGGGCAGGAAGTGCCTGTTCAGCGTTTTGATGCTTCGCAACTTGCCCACTGGTTAACGCCGCGCCGACCGACATCGCATAAAGGCTCCCATGGGCGACTAGTGATTATTGGTGGCGACCATGGCACTGCTGGTGCAATACGTATGGCCGGTGAAGCCGCACTTCGCGCAGGTGCCGGGCTGGTTAAAGTTCTGACCCGCAGCGAAAACATTGCGCCAATCCTGACTGCCCGTCCGGAGTTGATGGTGGATACGCTAACGCCGCATGCGCTGGAGGAAAATCTGGAATGGGCGGATGTGGTGGTCATTGGTCCTGGGCTTGGGCAGCAGGAGTGGGGCAAAAAAGCGCTGCAAAAAGTGGAGAATTTTCGTAAACCAATGCTCTGGGACGCTGATGCGCTTAACCTGCTGGCAATCAACCCCGATAAACGTCACAATCGCGTGATCACGCCGCATCCAGGTGAGGCCGCGCGACTACTGGGCTGTTCCATAGCAGAAATTGAAGACGATCGCTTACTTTCTGCACAACGTCTGGTAAAACGGTACGGAGGTGTAGTGGTGCTGAAAGGTGCGGGTACGGTTGTGGCCTCCGAACAAAATGCGTTGGGTATTATTGATGCCGGCAATGCAGGAATGGCCAGCGGCGGTATGGGCGATGTGCTCTCCGGTATTATTGGTGCATTGCTCGGACAGAAGCTTACCCCGTATGATGCAGCGTGTGCAGGATGTGTCGCGCACGGTGCGGCGGCGGATGTGCTGGCAGCGCGTTTTGGAACTCGCGGCATGCTGGCGACAGATCTCTTTACCACGCTACAGCGTATTGTTAACCCTGATGTGATTGACGTTTATCATGATGAATCGAGTAATTCCGCTACCTGATGAACAGGCGACTTTAGACCTGGGACTGCGGGTAGCCAACGCCTGTGACGGCGCAACTGTTATTTATTTGTACGGCGATCTGGGTGCGGGTAAAACCACCTTTAGCCGGGGATTCCTGCAGGCGTTGGGTCACAAAGGCAATGTAAAAAGCCCCACCTACACACTGGTTGAACCCTATTCACTCGATAACCTGATGGTGTATCACTTCGATCTGTATCGACTTGCGGACCCGGAAGAATTGGAGTTTATGGGGATCCGAGATTATTTTGCCAATGATGCAATTTGCCTGGTGGAATGGCCGCAACAAGGTAAAGGTGTGCTTCCTGACCCGGACGTCGAAATACACATTGAGTACCAGGCGCAAGGTCGGGAGGCGCGCGTAAGTGCCGTCTCCTCATCGGGTGATTTATTGCTGGCGCGTTTAGCCGATTAATCTTAAGGGTGGCGGGATGATTTATCGCATCAGAAACTGGCTGATGGCAACCCTGGTCCTGCTGTGCGCGCAGGCAGGAGCCGCCAGCCTCTCGGATCTTCAGGTTTCCAACGGTGACCAACAGGCGCGGATCACGTTAAGTTTTATTGGCGATCCTGAATACAGCGTATCGCAGGACGGGAAACGAACTGTCGCGCTGGATATCAAACAATCCGGTGTGATTCAGGGATTACCGCTGCTGTTTAGTGGCAATAATCTGGTGAAGGCGATCCGCTCCGGCACGCCGAATGACGCGCAGTCTCTGCGGCTGGTCGTCGATTTAACCGAAAACGGGAAAGCTGAAGCCGTGAAACGGCAAAACGGTGGTAACTATACTGTCGTGTTTACGATCAAAGCCGATGCTCCACCGCCTCCACCTCCACCAGTGGTCGTGAAGCGTGTTGAAGCGCCGGTTGTTGCCCCGCGTTCGGTTGAGCCTGCACGCAATCCGTTTAAAACGGAAAGCAATCGTACAACTGCCGTGACCAACAGCAATACGGTCACGCGACCTGCCGCCCGGGCGACCAACAACAATGGCGATAAAGTCGTTATCGCTATCGATGCAGGACACGGTGGGCAAGATCCCGGCGCTATCGGGCCTGGCGGTACGCGGGAGAAAAACGTCACTATCGCGGTTGCGCGTAAGCTGCGTAGCTTGCTGAATGACGACCCGATGTTTAAAGGCGTGCTTACCCGTGATGGCGATTACTTCATTTCGGTGATGGGGCGTTCTGACGTCGCTCGTAAACAAAATGCCAATTTCCTGGTCTCTATTCATGCGGATGCTGCACCAAACCGGGATGCCACCGGCGCTTCCGTGTGGGTACTGTCAAACCGTCGTGCCAACAGTGAAATGGCCGGCTGGCTGGAACAGCATGAGAAGCAATCTGAGCTGTTGGGTGGTGCGGGGGATGTGCTGGCAAACAGTCAGTCCGATCCGTACTTAAGCCAGGCGGTGCTGGACCTGCAGTTCGGTCATTCACAGCGTGTAGGGTATGATGTGGCGACCAGTATGATCGGCCAGTTAGAGCGTATTGGTTCGATGCACAAACGTCGACCAGAGCACGCCAGCCTTGGCGTATTACGCTCGCCTGATATCCCGTCAGTACTGGTTGAAACCGGTTTTATCAGTAACAACAGTGAAGAGCGCCTGCTGGCGAGCGATGATTATCAGCAGCAACTGGCAGAGGCGATTTATAAAGGGTTGCGTAACTACTTCCTGGCGCACCCTATGCAAACGGGGCCGCAGGGCGCACCGTCACAAACAGCCAGCGCTGTATCGCCGGGTGATACGTTAACAAATTAAGGATTAGCCATGCCGATTCAGGTTCTACCGCCACAGCTGGCGAACCAGATTGCCGCAGGTGAGGTGGTAGAACGGCCTGCGTCGGTAGTAAAAGAACTGGTGGAAAACAGCCTTGATGCGGGTGCTACACGTATTGATATTGATATCGAACGCGGTGGTGCAAAGCTTATCCGCATTCGTGACAATGGCTGTGGTATCAAAAAAGACGAGCTGGCGCTGGCGCTGGCTCGCCATGCCACCAGTAAAATAGCCTCACTTGACGATCTCGAGGCTATCGTTAGTCTCGGGTTTCGCGGGGAGGCGCTGGCAAGTATCAGCTCTGTCTCACGTTTAACCCTGACGTCCCGTACACAAGAACAACCCGAAGCCTGGCAGGCGTATGCTGAAGGGCGCGATATGGACGTGACGGTTAAACCTGCTGCGCATCCGGTGGGTACTACGCTGGAAGTGCTGGATTTGTTCTACAACACGCCAGCGCGGCGCAAGTTCATGCGCACCGAGAAAACCGAGTTTAATCATATTGACGAAATCATCCGACGCATTGCGCTGGCGCGTTTTGACGTGACGATAAATTTGTCGCACAACGGTAAAATAATGCGCCAGTACCGCGCGGTGACAGCCGATGGGCAAAAAGAGCGTCGACTGGGCGCTATTTGTGGCACGCCATTTCTGGAGCAGGCGCTGGCTATTGAGTGGCAGCATGGCGATTTGACGTTGCGGGGCTGGGTAGCTGACCCGAATCACACCACTGCGGCATTGGCAGAAATTCAGTACTGCTACGTGAATGGTCGTATGATGCGTGACCGGCTGATTAACCACGCTATCCGCCAGGCCTGCGAAGACAAGTTAGGGGCCGATCAACAACCCGCATTTGTCTTGTATCTGGAAATTGATCCGCATCAGGTGGATGTAAATGTGCATCCTGCCAAACATGAAGTCCGCTTCCATCAGTCCCGCCTGGTGCATGATTTTATCTATCAGGGGGTGCTGAGCGTACTGCAACAACAGCTTGAAACATCGCTTCCGTTGGAGGGTGATGAAGATCCTCTACCAAGGCATATCCCGGAAAACCGGGTTGCGGCGGGACGTAATCACTTTGCAGAACCTGCGCCAGCACGTGAACCTACTACGCCGCGTTATTCCGTATCGGCAGGGAGTGGTGGCAGTCGCCAGGCATCTGCCAGTTGGCCGCATGCTCTGCCTGGGTATCAAAAGCAACAGGGTGAAGTTTACCAACAACTACTTCAGACACCTGCTCCGGTTCCAACGCACAAATCCGCTGTACCCAACGTGGCAGAGTCTTCTCTTGCCGGACACAGCCAAAGTTTTGGCCGAGTCCTGACAATCGTCGGTGCAGACTGCGCGTTACTCGAATGCGACGGACATATCCGGCTGTTGGCGCTACCGGTAGCTGAACGTTGGTTGCGTCAGGCGCAGTTGACGCCGGGACAGGGACCTGTTTGTGCTCAGCCATTGCTGATCCCGTTGCGTTTGAAAGTGACCGCAGATGAAAAGGCGGCTTTGCAAAAAGCGCAAAGCCAGTTGGCGGATTTGGGCATTGAATTTCAGTTGGATGCGCAGCATGTGACCATCCGAGCAGTGCCTTTACCCTTACGCCAACAAAATTTACAAATCTTGATTCCTGAACTGATAGGCTACCTGGCGCAGCAGTCCGTATTCGAACATGGCAACATTGCACAGTGGATTGCGCGTAACCTGATGAGTGAACATCCGCAGTGGAGCATGGCTCAGGCTATTACGCTGTTGGCGGATGTTGAGCGGCTCTGTCCGCAGCTTGTGAAGGCGCCGCCGGGTGGTCTGTTACAACCTGTTGATTTACATTCGGTAATGAACGCCCTGAAACATGAGTGATATCAGTAAGGCGAGCCTGCCAAAGGCAATTTTTTTAATGGGGCCAACGGCCTCTGGTAAAACGGCATTAGCAATTGAATTGCGTAAAGTTTTGCCTGTAGAGTTGATAAGCGTTGATTCCGCCCTTATTTACAAGGGGATGGATATCGGTACCGCCAAGCCCGATGCTGAAGAGCTAAAGGCTGCACCGCACCGATTGCTGGATATTCGCGATCCGGCACAGGCGTATTCTGCTGCGGATTTTCGTCGAGATGCGCTAGCCGAGATGGCTGATATTACTGCAGCGGGGCGTATCCCGCTGTTAGTAGGCGGCACAATGTTATATTTCAAAGCCTTGCTTGAGGGGTTGTCGCCGTTACCGTCGGCGGATCCGGAGGTCAGGGCCAGAATTGAACAGCAGGCGGCAGAGCTTGGGTGGGACGCGTTACATCGGCAGCTTCAGGAGATTGATCCTGTTGCCGCAGCGCGGATTCATCCAAATGATCCGCAAAGACTTTCCCGGGCACTGGAAGTTTTTTTCATTTCGGGTAAAACTTTAACGGAGCTGACGCAAACGTCAGGAGATGCTTTGCCGTATCAGGTGCATCAGTTTGCTATCGCCCCGGCGAGCCGTGAACTGCTCCATCAGCGAATTGAGCAGCGTTTTCATCAGATGTTAGCTTCAGGTTTTGAAGCAGAAGTCCGGGCGCTTTTTGCCCGAGGAGATTTGCATACGGATTTGCCTTCCATTCGTTGTGTTGGGTATCGCCAGATGTGGTCATACATTGAAGGTGAAATCTCATATGATGAAATGGTTTATAGAGGTGTTTGCGCCACGAGGCAGTTGGCGAAGCGGCAGGTAACCTGGTTGCGTGGTTGGGATGGGGTGCACTGGCTTGACAGTGAAAAGCCTGACCAGGCGCGAAACGAAGTATTACAGGTTGTTGGTGCTATCGCGAACTGAATGTGTACAATTGAAACGTATCGTGCGCAATTTTTCAGAATCGAAAGGTTCAAAGTACAAATAAGCATATAAGGAAAAGAGAGAATGGCTAAGGGGCAATCTTTACAAGATCCGTTCCTGAACGCACTGCGTCGGGAACGTGTTCCAGTTTCTATTTATTTGGTGAATGGTATTAAGCTGCAAGGTCAAATCGAGTCTTTTGATCAGTTCGTGATCCTGTTGAAAAACACGGTCAGCCAGATGGTTTATAAGCACGCGATTTCTACTGTTGTCCCGTCTCGCCCGGTTTCTCATCACAGCAATAACGCCACCGGCGGCACCAGCAGTAACTACCATCACGGTAGCAACGCGCAGGGTTCATCTGCGCAACAGGACAGCGAAGAAACCGAATAAGGTTTTGGCTGTTTTACACACGGGGAGCCAGAGATCCTGCGTTCCCCGTTGATATATATTAAGGGGTTGACGCTTGTTTGACCGTTATGATGCCGGTGAGCAGGCGGTACTGGTACACATCTATTTTTCGCAAGACAAAGATATGGAAGATCTCCAGGAGTTTGAATCTCTGGTTTCTTCCGCCGGTGTCGAAGCAATGCAGGTGATTACCGGGAGCCGTAAAGCACCGCACCCGAAGTTTTTTGTTGGTGAAGGTAAGGCAATCGAAATTGCGGAAGCCGTGAAAGCGACAGGCGCTGCGGTGGTGATTTTTGATCATGCTCTAAGCCCTGCCCAGGAACGTAACCTGGAACAGTTATGCCAGTGTCTTGTCATCGACAGGACTGGCCTCATTTTAGATATTTTTGCCCAGCGTGCACGTACCCATGAGGGTAAGTTGCAAGTTGAACTGGCGCAGTTGCGTCATATGGCTACACGCCTGGTCCGTGGCTGGACTCACCTTGAAAGGCAAAAGGGCGGTATTGGTTTGCGTGGTCCGGGTGAAACCCAGCTCGAAACCGACCGTCGTTTGCTGCGTAATCGCATTTTGCAGATACAGTCGCGCCTGGAAAAAGTTGAAAAGCAACGTGAGCAGGGGCGGCAGTCGCGCAAGAAAGCGGATGTCCCAACCGTATCACTGGTGGGATATACCAACGCCGGAAAATCCACCTTGTTCAACCAGATAACCGAAGCCCGGGTCTACGCAGCAGATCAACTGTTTGCGACCCTGGATCCTACACTACGTCGTATAGACGTAGCGGATGTCGGTGAAACTGTGCTGGCGGATACCGTCGGGTTTATACGTCATTTGCCGCACGACCTGGTGGCGGCGTTTAAAGCCACCTTGCAGGAGACGCGTCAGGCGACATTGCTGCTGCACGTTATTGATGCGGCAGATTTCCGTGTGCAGGAAAATATTCAGGCTGTGGATACGGTTCTCGAAGAGATCGACGCGCACGAGATCCCGACCCTGCTGGTGATGAATAAAATCGATATGCTGGATGATTTTGAACCGCGTATCGACAGAGATGAAGAGAATAAACCAATCCGCGTTTGGGTTTCTGCGCAAACTGGCATTGGTATACCACAACTTTTTCAGGCTTTGACAGAGCGGCTTTCCGGTGAGGTTGCGCAGCATACGTTGCGTTTACCGCCGCAGGAAGGGCGTCTGAGAAGCCGGTTTTACCAACTTCAGGCAATAGAAAAAGAGTGGATGGAGGAGGATGGCAGCGTAGGTCTGCAAGTTCGTATGCCGATCGTTGACTGGCGTCGCCTCTGTAAACAAGAACCGACCCTGGCAGATTACATCGTCTGACCGGGAGGAAATGCCTGGGGATTTTTTGCCCAATACTCATCGAATTTTGGGTTGCAGGAAGGCGGTAACGCTCCTGTAGTGCAAAAAACGGGGTATATCACCGCATAACAAATATGGAGCACAAACATGGCGTGGAATCAGCCCGGTAATAACGGACAAGACCGCGACCCCTGGGGAAGCAGCAAACCTGGCGGCAACCCTGAGGGAAATGGAAACAAAGGTGGTCGTGAGCAGGGACCTCCCGATCTTGATGATATCTTCCGCAAACTGAGTAAAAAACTCGGTGGTCTGGGTGGCGGTAAAGGTACAGGTTCTGGTGGCGGTAGTTCATCGCAAGGCCCGCGTCCACAACTGGGAGGACGGGTCTTTACTATCGCAGCAGCGGCAATTGTCATTATCTGGGCAGCCAGCGGTTTCTATACCATTAAAGAAGCGGAGCGCGGCGTGGTGACACGCTTCGGTAAATTCAGCCATCTGGTTGAGCCGGGTCTGAACTGGAAACCGACATTTATCGACGAAGTTACTCCGGTAAACGTCGAAGCTGTGCGTGAGCTTGCTGCATCCGGCGTGATGCTGACATCTGACGAAAACGTCGTGCGCGTTGAAATGAACGTGCAGTACCGTGTTACCGATCCGCAGCGTTACCTGTTTAGCGTAACCAGTGCTGATGACAGTCTGCGCCAGGCTACCGACAGCGCCTTGCGTGGGGTTATCGGCAAATACACCATGGATCGTATTCTGACCGAAGGGCGTACTGTTATTCGTAGCGACACCCAGCGTGAACTGGAAGAGACCATTCGTCCATACAACATGGGTATTACTCTGCTGGACGTCAACTTCCAGGCTGCACGTCCGCCGGAAGAGGTGAAAGCCGCGTTTGACGATGCCATCGCAGCACGTGAAAACGAGCAGCAATACATCCGTGAAGCTGAAGCGTACACCAACGAAGTTCAGCCACGCGCAAATGGTCAGGCGCAGCGTATTCTTGAAGAAGCGCGTGCATATAAAACGCGAACCATCCTGGAAGCACAGGGTGAAGTGGCTCGCTTTGCAAAAATTCTGCCGGAATATAAAGCCGCACCGCAAATTACTCGCGAGCGTCTGTATATTGAAACCATGGAAAAAGTGCTGAGCCATACCCGCAAAGTTCTGGTTAACGATAAGGGCGGCAATCTGATGGTTCTGCCGTTAGATCAGATGCTTAAAGGCGGAAATGCTCCAGCAGCAAAATCTGACAGCAGCTCAAACCTGTTGCGTCTGCCACCGGCATCAACCTCCAGTACTGGAGCAAGCAGCACTTCGTCCACCAGTCAGGGTGATATTATGGACCAACGCCGCGCGAACGCGCAGCGTAACGACTACCAGCGTCAGGGGGAATAACGATGCGTAAGTCAGTTATTGCGATTATTATCATCGTTCTGGTAGTTCTGTTCATGTCTGTCTTTGTCGTCAAAGAAGGCGAGCGTGGTATTACGCTGCGCTTTGGTAAAGTTCTGCGCGACGATGACAACAAGCCGCTGGTTTTTGCACCGGGTTTGCACTTTAAGATCCCGTTTATTGAATCAGTGAAAATGCTTGATGCGCGTATTCAGACCATGGACAACCAGGCCGATCGCTTTGTTACCAAAGAGAAGAAAGACCTGATCGTTGACTCCTACATTAAATGGCGTATCAGCGATTTTAGCCGTTACTACCTGGCAACGGGCGGTGGTGATGTTTCTCAGGCAGAAGTTCTGTTGAAACGTAAGTTCTCTGACCGTCTGCGTTCTGAAATCGGTCGTCTGGATGTAAAAGACATCGTTACCGATTCTCGAGGTCGTCTGACCCTGGAAGTCCGTGACGCGCTGAACTCCGGATCTGCTGGCACGGAAGATGAAGTAGCGACCCCTGCGGCGGATAGTGCAATTGCCGAAGCAGCTGAACGTGTTCAGGCTGAAACGAACGGTAAAGTACCGGTCATCAACCCGAACAGTATGGCGGCGTTGGGTATCGAAGTGGTCGACGTGCGTATCAAGCAAATCAACCTGCCGGCCGAAGTGTCCGAGGCTATCTACAACCGTATGCGCGCTGAGCGTGAAGCGGTAGCGCGTCGCCATCGTTCACAAGGTCAGGAAGAAGCGGAAAAACTGCGCGCAACAGCGGACTATGAAGTTACTAAAACGCTGGCAGAATCTGAGCGCCAGGGCCGTATTATGCGTGGTGAAGGTGATGCGGAGGCCGCTAAACTGTTTGCCGACGCATTTAGTCAGGATCCTGACTTCTACGCCTTCATCCGTAGCCTGCGTGCTTACGAGAAGAGCTTCGAAGGTAATCAGGACGTGATGATTATGAGTCCGGACAGCGATTTCTTCCGTTACATGAAGACACCGAATTCCGCGACACGCTAAAATAGCCCAGCGGTTTTAGACCAGTAAAACCACCGGCGTCCTCAGGGATGCGGTGGTTTTCTTTTTATATAAGGACAGCGGATGAACTCAACAATTTTGCTGGCGCTCGCGCTGGTTTTGGTGCTGGAAGGTCTTGGTCCGATGCTGTATCCCAGTGCCTGGAAGAAAATGATCTCTGCGATGGCACAACTGCCGGAAAATATTTTACGTCGTTTTGGCGGCGGTCTTGTGGTTGCGGGCGTTGTGGTCTACTACATGTTGAGGAAAACGATTGGCTGATTAATAAGTAGACTAATTTACGAATTTTTGGATGCAAAAAGTGCTGTATATCTGAAAAAGCGGTGGTAGAATCCATTTTTAAGCAAACGGTGATTTTGAAAAATGGGTAACAACGTCGTCGTACTGGGCACCCAATGGGGTGACGAAGGTAAAGGGAAGATCGTCGATCTTCTGACTGAACGGGCTAAATATGTTGTGCGCTACCAGGGTGGTCACAACGCAGGCCATACTCTCGTAATCAACGGTGAAAAAACCGTCCTCCATCTTATTCCATCAGGTATTCTTCGCGAGAATGTCATCAGCATCATCGGTAACGGTGTTGTGCTGTCTCCGTCCGCGCTGATGAAAGAGATGAAAGGACTGGAAGATCGTGGTATCCCTGTCCGTGAGCGCCTGCTGCTGTCTGAAGCTTGTCCTCTGATCCTTGATTATCATGTCGCGTTGGATAACGCACGTGAGAAAGCGCGTGGCGCGAAAGCGATCGGCACCACCGGTCGTGGCATCGGTCCGGCTTATGAAGACAAAGTAGCTCGTCGCGGTCTGCGCGTTGGCGATCTGTTTGATAAAGCAACCTTCGCTGAAAAACTGAAAGAAGTGATGGAATATCACAACTTCCAGCTGGTGAATTTCTATAAAGTTGAAGCAGTTGACTACCAAAAAGTGCTGGATGATGTGATGGCGATTGCCGACATCCTGACCTCTATGGTTGTTGATGTTTCCGATCTGCTGGACCAGGCGCGTAAACGTGGCGATTTTGTCATGTTCGAAGGTGCGCAGGGTACACTGCTGGATATCGACCATGGTACCTATCCGTACGTAACCTCCTCCAACACCACTGCTGGTGGCGTGGCAACTGGCTCCGGCCTGGGCCCACGTTATGTGGACTACGTGCTGGGTATCATTAAAGCCTACTCTACTCGTGTAGGTGCAGGTCCGTTCCCGACTGAACTGTTTGATGATGTCGGCGAGTTCCTGTGCAAGCAGGGTAACGAATATGGCGCGACCACGGGTCGTCGTCGTCGTACCGGCTGGCTGGACTCCGTTGCTGTGCGTCGCGCAGTACAGATTAACTCCCTGTCTGGCTTCTGCCTGACCAAACTGGACGTACTGGACGGTTTGAAAGAGGTGAAAATCTGTGTGGCGTACCGTATGCCGGATGGTCGTGAAGTCACGACTACCCCGCTGGCAGCAGACGACTGGAAAGGTATCGAGCCGATTTACGAAACCATGCCTGGCTGGTCTGAATCTACCTTTGGTGTAAAAGAACGTAGTGGTCTGCCGCAGGCTGCTCTGAACTACATCAAGCGTATTGAAGAACTGACCGGTGTACCAATTGATATTATCTCAACTGGTCCAGACCGTACTGAAACTATGATCCTGCGCGACCCGTTCGACGCATAATTATGGTTGTTGCATAGCGCCTGTGGCGCTATGCTTGTCGGGCCTACAGTGAGTGGGCATTTGTAGGCCGGATAAGGCGTTTTACGCTGGTATCCGGCTTAAAATCTTGTAAGTTCCTCGCTTTTTTCCTTCCCGAACTGAAATAAATTAGCGACCTGGCTGGTGGCTGGTTTATCATCAATATAATTAATACTACCAGGCTTATCCGTTTTCCCTTTTTCCTGAGGTTGATGTGCAGTTAACAAGTTTCACCGATTACGGATTACGTGCGCTAATCTACATGGCGTCGCTTCCCGAAGGACGTATGACCAGTATTTCTGAGGTGACAGAAGTCTACGGCGTGTCCCGTAATCATATGGTCAAAATAATCAATCAACTTAGCCGGGCGGGCTTCGTTACTGCTATTCGAGGAAAAAACGGCGGTATCCGCCTGGGCAAACCAGCTAAGGCTATTGGTATTGGCGATGTGGTTCGCGAGCTGGAACCTTTATCGCTGGTCAACTGTAGCAGCGAGTTTTGCCACATAACCCCTGCCTGTCGACTCAAACAGGCGCTTTCTAAAGCAGTGCAAAGTTTTCTGACGGAACTGGACAACTACACACTTGCCGATTTGGTTGAAAATAATCAACCGCTTTATAAATTATTGCTGGTGGAGTGACGAAAATCTTCATCAGAGATGACAACGGAGGAACCGAGATGTCACATGATCCTTTCCAGGAACGCGAAGCTGAAAAATACGCGAACCCTATCCCGAGCCGGGAATTTATCCTCGAACATTTAACCAAACGTGAAAAACCGGCCAACCGCGATGAGCTGGCTGTTGAACTCAACATTGAAGGTGAAGAGCAGTTAGAAGCGCTACGTCGCCGTCTGCGCGCTATGGAGCGTGATGGGCAACTGGTCTTCACTCGCCGTCAGTGCTATGCGCTGCCGGAACGTCTTGACCTGCTGAAAGGTACCGTTATTGGCCACCGTGATGGCTACGGCTTTCTGCGCGTTGAAGGACGTAAAGACGACCTGTACCTTTCCAGCGAACAGATGAAAACCTGCATCCATGGCGATCAGGTTCTGGCACAGCCGCTGGGCGCGGATCGTAAAGGCCGTCGCGAGGCACGTATTGTGCGCATACTGGTGCCAAAAACCAGCCAGATTGTCGGTCGCTACTTCACCGACGCCGGCGTAGGGTTTGTGGTACCAGATGATAGCCGCCTGAGCTTCGATATCCTTATCCCACCTGAAGAGGTAATGGGCGCCCGCATGGGATTTGTGGTAGTGGTTGAACTTACCCAGCGCCCAACCCGACGCACCAAAGCGGTAGGTAAAATTGTTGAAGTGTTGGGCGATAACATGGGCACTAGCATGGCCGTTGATATGGCTTTGCGTACTCATGAAATCCCTTATATCTGGCCGCAGGCGGTAGAGAAGCAGGTCGCCGGGCTTAAAGAAGAAGTACCGGAAGAGGCCAAAATTGGCCGCGTTGACCTGCGTGATTTACCGCTGGTGACAATTGACGGTGAAGATGCGCGTGACTTCGATGATGCCGTTTATTGTGAGAAGAAACGCGGTGGCGGCTGGCGTTTATGGGTGGCTATCGCTGACGTAAGCTATTATGTTCGACCACCAACACCGCTGGACCAGGAAGCTCGCAATCGTGGTACGTCCGTCTACTTCCCGTCGCAGGTCGTACCGATGCTGCCGGAAGTGCTTTCCAATGGCTTGTGTTCGCTGAACCCGCAGGTGGATCGTCTGTGCATGGTGTGCGAAATGACCATTTCGTCGAAAGGTCGTTTAACCGGCTTTAAATTCTACGAAGCGGTAATGAGCTCCCATGCTCGTTTGACCTATACCAAAGTCTGGCACATGCTGCAGGGCGATCAGGAGCTGCGTGAGCAATACGCGCCGCTGGTTAAACACATTGAAGAGCTGCACAATCTGTACAAAGTGCTGGATAAAGCCCGTGAAGAACGTGGCGGTATCTCGTTTGAAAGTGAAGAAGCCAAATTTATCTTCAACGCTGAACGCCGCATTGAACGTATTGAACAGACCCAGCGTAATGACGCGCACAAACTGATTGAAGAGTGCATGATTATGGCTAACATCTCAGCGGCACGATTCGTTGAGAAAGCCAAAGAGCCTGCACTGTTCCGTATCCACGACAAGCCGACCACTGAAGCAATCACCTCCTTCCGTTCCGTACTGGCAGAGCTGGGACTGGAACTGCCTGGTGGTAACAAACCAGAGCCACGCGATTATGCCGAGTTGCTGGAATCAATTGCCGACAGACCTGACGCGGAAATGCTGCAAACTATGCTGCTGCGTTCAATGAAGCAGGCGATTTACGATCCAGAAAACCGCGGACACTTTGGTCTGGCGCTGCAGTCTTATGCACACTTTACCTCACCGATTCGTCGCTATCCGGATCTGTCTTTGCACCGTGCAATTAAGTATTTGCTGGCACAGGAGCAGGGCCACAAAGGTAACACCACGGAAACGGGGGGCTACCATTATTCGATGGAAGAGATGTTGCAACTGGGCCAGCACTGTTCCATGGCGGAGCGCCGCGCTGACGAAGCTACGCGGGACGTTTCTGACTGGCTGAAGTGCGACTTTATGCTGGATCAGGTCGGTAATGTCTTTAAAGGCGTGATTGCCAGCGTGACCGGTTTTGGTTTCTTTGTTCGTCTTGATGAGCTGTTTATTGACGGTCTGGTGCATGTCTCCTCACTGGATAATGACTATTACCGCTTTGATCAGGTTGGACAACGCCTGACGGGGGAATCCAGCGGTCAGATGTATCGCCTGGGCGATCGTGTGGAAGTTCGTGTGGAAGCCGTCAACATGGACGAGCGTAAAATCGACTTTAGCCTGATCTCCAGTGAACGCGCACCGCGTAATGAGGGTAAAACCGCGCGCGAAAAAGCGAAAAAAGGTGATGCAGGTAAAAACACCGGCAGACGTCGTCAGATGGGCAAAAAGGTGAATTTCGAGCCGGATAGTGCTTTCCGTGGCGAGAAGAAAGGCAGAGCTAAACCTCAGGCGGATAAAAAAGCGACTGAGAAAAAAGGCGACAAAAAAGCGAAAAAGCCATCGGCGAAAACGCTTAAAATCGCTGCTGCCACCAAAGCTAAACGCGCGGCGAAAAAGAAAGTCGCGGAATAACGGCCATAAACCGTAAGCCGGGTGAGCTAAGTACTGCCCGGCATTACACATAAACTATTAACGAGTACATTCATGAGTGAAATGATTTACGGCATCCATGCGGTGCAGGCTCTGCTGGAGCGTGCGCCTGAGCGCTTTCAGGACGTCTTTATTCTCAAAGGTCGTGAAGATAAACGCCTGCTGCCGCTGATCCATGCTCTGGAAGCGCAGGGCGTTGTCATCCAGTTGGCTAACCGCCAGTTTCTGGATGAGAAAAGTGAGGGTGCGGTACATCAGGGAATTATTGCCCGCGTGAAGCCGGGCCGCCAGTATCAGGAAAACGATCTGCCGGATCTGATCGCCTCTCTCGATCAGCCGTTTTTTTTGATCCTGGATGGCGTTACCGATCCGCATAACCTGGGCGCTTGCTTGCGAAGCGCAGACGCGGCTGGTGTGCATGCTGTTATCGTCCCGAAAGATCGTTCTGCGCAGTTGAATGCGACGGCGAAAAAAGTCGCCTGTGGCGCGGCAGAAAGCGTGCCACTGATCCGTGTGACCAACCTGGCGCGCACGATGCGTATGCTGCAGGAAGAGAACATCTGGATTGTTGGGACGGCAGGTGAAGCTGACCACACTCTGTATCAGAGCAAAATGACTGGCCGCCTGGCGCTGGTCATGGGAGCTGAAGGTGAAGGTATGCGTCGTCTGACTCGTGAACACTGTGATGAGCTGATCAGTATTCCGATGGCTGGTAGCGTCTCATCGTTGAACGTCTCCGTTGCAACGGGGATCTGCCTGTTTGAGGCCGTTCGTCAGCGCGGGTAACTGAGCTCTCCATTTCCATCAAGCCATCCTCCGGGATGGCTTTTTTGTGACCGCTATCCCAGGCACCCTCTTCTGTGAGTGACCATACTTATGGTCACTGCCATTGACGGAGGGAAACACAATGCACTGGCAAACGCATACCGTTTTTAACCAACCTGTACCGCTCAATAACAGCAATTTATACCTGTCCGATGGTGCACTGTGTGAAGCGGTGAATCGTGAGGGGGCTGGCTGGGACAGCGATCTTCTTGCCAGTATTGGCCAGCAATTAGGAACGGCGGAATCGCTCGAACTGGGACGGTTGGCCAACGCTTATCCGCCAGAACTATTGCGATACGATCCGCAGGGGCAGCGACTGGATGACGTGCGTTTTCATCCCGCCTGGCATTTACTGATGCAGGGGCTGTGTGCCAACCGGGTACATAATCTTGCCTGGGAAGAAGATGCAAGACAGGGGACATTTGTTGCCCGGGCCGCACGTTTTATGCTGCATGCGCAGGTGGAGGCTGGCACGTTATGCCCTGTTACCATGACGTTTGCCGCCACGCCGCTGTTACTTGATATGTTACCCCCACAATTTCATGACTGGTTCACACCGCTATGCAGCGATCGTTATGATTCACATCTGCTGCCCGGCGGGCAAAAGCGCGGTCTACTGATTGGCATGGGAATGACGGAGAAACAGGGGGGATCAGATGTGCTGAGCAATACCACTCAGGCAGACCGCCTTGAGGATGGCACGTATCGGCTAGTTGGGCATAAATGGTTTTTCTCCGTACCGCAAAGCGATGCTCATCTGGTGCTGGCACAGGCTAAAGGAGGGTTGTCCTGCTTCTTTGTCCCGCGATTTTTACCTGATGGGCGGCGTAACGCTATCCGTCTTGAACGGCTGAAGGATAAGTTAGGCAACCGCTCTAACGCCAGTTGCGAAGTTGAATTTCAGGATGCGATTGGCTGGCTACTGGGCGAGGAGGGGGAAGGCGTTCGTCATATCCTGAAAATGGGTGGTATGACACGTTTTGACTGTGCGCTTGGTAGCCACAGTATGATGCGGCGCGCCTTTTCCGTGGCAATTTATCATGCGCATCAGCGGCAGGTATTTGGCAAACCACTGATTGAGCAGCCGATGATGCGACAGGTATTGAGCCGGATGGCTCTCCAGTTGGAAGGCCAAACAGCGTTGCTGTTTCGGCTGGCGCGAGCCTGGGATCGTCGCAACGATGTGAAAGAAGCTCTGTGGGCCAGATTATTTACGCCAGCGGCAAAGTTCGCCATCTGTAAAAGCGGTATGCCATTCGTTGCAGAGGCCATGGAAGTGCTTGGTGGCACGGGGTATTGTGAGGAGAGTGAACTGCCGCGTTTGTACCGCGAGATGCCGGTAAACAGTATCTGGGAAGGATCCGGGAACATTATGTGCCTCGATGTATTGCGAGTGTTAACGAAACAACCGGGTATGTACGATATGCTCAGTGAAGCTTTTGCTGAAGTAAAAGGGCAAGACCGACATTACGACAGAATGGTACGTCAGCTACAACAGCACTTACGTAAACCCAGTGAGGAGCTGGGACGGGAGATTACGCAGCAGCTTTTCCTGCTCGGCTGTGGGGCGCAGATGTTGCGCTATGCATCTCCGCCAGTGGCGCAGGCCTGGTGTCAGATGATGTTGGATACGCGTGGTGGTCGGCGTTTGTCTGAACAGGTGCAGAATGACTTGTTATTACGGGCTACGGGTGGCTTGTGTTAATGACTTGCCTGGCGGCTGTGCAGGAGGATCTTATCAGGCCTACACTCTTACTTTCGATGTAGGCAGATAAGTGAGCGACACCTGGCAGTATGCTATGCATAGAGTATGGCCTGTACACGCCAGTTATCAGGCTGTTGTTCTTCATACATTTGAATGATCCGATACCATGAGGCACCTTGTTCATCCGCTTTTAACGCCACAACGCGTTCCACATCCTGTGGATTTCCTGCAATGTTGCTGACAGAGATCAGTCCTATTTCGTTCAGACCCGTGACACAGTCAGCACTGGCGAACTCGGCAGGCTGTGCCGTGGTATCCACCAGTCCGGCAGAAAGCAGCAGTGAGGATAAGGCAAGTGATTGTTTCATCGTCAGCTCCATTATTCGTACCCCTACACGTGGCAGGGCATTCCATCGCGATAATAAACCTCAAGCTCCCTGCTGTTGGTTTATTGTGCACAGGTAAACGCATAGGGGCGCAAAGCAATGTAAAGCTGACTAAATTTCAATCCCGTGTTATTTACGATATAAAATGGCTTGTGAATACCATTGGCCCGTTACCACGGTTTCATCAACCAGTAATACAACGTAATAATCAGCTTTAGCCGCGGCAGCTTTGGCACGAATCTCTGCCAGCGCATCATCTGGAGAGCCTCTCACCAGCGCATTGACTGTCCCCATTCGCTGTAACCCCTGGCTCTGGTCACGGCGGATTTCTTGCGGATGGTCTGCGACAGGTGGCGCGGGTTGTGGCGTCCCCTGTAGCACGCTACAGGCGCTTAAAAACATAACCAGCATCAAAGAGGCAAACCGACGCATAACTCTATCTCGTTTCCTGATAGCCATAGTGTAGTGCCTTATTAATTTCCCTTTAGGGGAATGTTCCCGAAATGTTATCTCTCGCGCGATTTTCGAATGAAAATGTTGCGAAAGCGTAACCTAGTTCTCAACATTATGAATCATTGCCGAACACATTCACTTGCGTTAAGTATTTCTCCATGGCATACCGGAAAGAAAGAGGCGACAAATGATAGAAATTGAAACACGGCAACTGGCTGGTATTCCTGTCCTGCACGCATTTCCTGCTGGTCAACACGACCTTACACTTCCCTGCATTATCTTTTATCACGGGTTCACTTCTTCCAGCCTGGTTTACAGCTATTTTGCCGTCGCTCTGGCACAGGCCGGGTTCCGGGTTGTTATGCCCGAAGCACCCGATCATGGTGCGCGGTTCAGTGGTGATACGCAGGGTAGAATGTACCGCTTCTGGCAGATTTTGCAGCAAAACATGCAGGAATTTACGGCGTTACGTGCGGCGCTGGTGGCAGAGAATTGGATATTAGATGAACGTCTTGCTATCGCGGGCGCCTCAATGGGTGGTATGACGGCACTGGGTATTATGGCGCGACATCCCGAGGTTAAATGTGCAGCCAGCCTGATGGGTTCGGGCTATTTTACCCACCTTGCCCATACGCTTTTTCCACCTTTATTCGTGCAGACGCCAGAGCAGCAGACGGAGTTCGATACGATAATAGCTCCGCTCGCTGAGTGGGATGTGACACATCAGTTGGACCGACTGGCCGACAGACCGCTTTTATTGTGGCATGGACAGGATGACGATGTGGTCCCGGCCGTTGAAACCTTCCGCTTACAACAGGCGTTGATTCAGGCAGGTCTGGATAAAAATCTGACCTGCCTGTGGGAAGCTGGCGTGCGCCACCGTATCACGCCAGAAGCGCTGGCAGCGACGGTATCATTTTTCCGCCAACATCTCTAAACGCGCAAAATGTTTACACCCTGCGCTTCGAGCTGTTGCAAGATCTCAGGGTTCGCATTTTTACCGGTAATCAGCATATCGATTTGATCGGCACGGCTGAATAACATACCTGCACGTTCACCCACTTTACTGCTATCGACCAGTACTACCAGTTTGCCGACTACGCTAAGCATCTTCTGTTCTGCCATCGCGGTCAGCATGTCAGTTTTATACAGCCCGTCAGCGGTAAGTCCTTTGCCGCTGGTAAACATCCAGTGCCCGGCGTACAGGCTATTCTCGCTGCCCTGCGGGCTAAGTGTGATGGACTGGCTCTTGTTATATTGCCCGCCCATGATGATTACGCTCTCATGCTCCTGGTCGATCAGATAATTTGCCAGCGGCAGATAATTAGTAATGATCTGCACCGGCTTGCCACACATTTCCCGCCCAAGCAGGAATGCAGTGGATCCACAGTTGATCACCACGCTTTCGCCTGGATTGATCAGTTGTGACGCTGCCTTGGCTATGCGTACCTTCTCGTCATGATTCTGTGCCTGGTGCAGATTCATCGGCGTCCAGCGTGGCCGCTGTTGAGTAATGGCTTCTGCGCCGTTACGAACTTTTTTAAGCTTGCCGTTTTCGTCAAGTTTGTTGATATCCCGACGTGCCGTAGCGGGTGAGATTCCTAAGCGTTCTACGACATTTTCAACGGTCACAAAGCCCAGCTGTGCCAGCATATCGAGTAGAATTTGATGTCTTTGTGCTTCAGTCATGAGCTATTCCGATACAAAATGATTTTTTAAGATGATATTTGAAATAGCCTGAAAATACTAAAGTAAATATTGAAAAATGCCGGGAAAAACCCGGCATCATAGCGATTAGAGGAAGGATTTAAACGGCAGATCCGGCTCGATTGTAAAACAGTCGTCAAAACCGCGTGGATAGTGATATTCAAAGTTATCTTTATCCAGCGGCCAGGTGAACTTGCCGCCAACCTGCCAGATAAACGGCTTGAAGCCATACTTCAACCGATCTTTTTTCATCTCCCACAGAACACGGATCTCTTGCGGATCGGCCTGGAAGTTTGACCAGATATCATGGTGGAACGGGATCACCACTTTGGTATTTAACGCTTCCGCCATACGCAGCATGTCGGAGCTGGTCATCTTGTCGGTAATGCCGCGCGGGTTTTCGCCATAGGAACCCAGTGCCACATCTATCTGATGTTCATTGCCGTGTTTTGCGTAGTAGTTGGAGTAGTGGGAGTCTCCGCTGTGATACAGCGTACCGCCCGGCGTTTTGAACAGGTAGTTAACGGCACGCATATCCATGCCGTCTGGAAGGACGCCGGCCGCTTTTTGATCGACTGGCAGTGTGATCAGCGCTGTGCGGTCAAATGCATCAAGAGCATGAATTTCAATGTCTTTTATTTTAACAACGTCACCCGGTTTCACTACGATGCAGCGTTCTTTTGGCACACCCCAGCCGATCCACAGATCCACGCAGGTTTGCGGCCCGATAAATGGTACATCGTCGGCACAGTTCTGCATGACGGCCGCAGCAACGTTAACGTCAATGTGATCGTTATGATCGTGAGTGGCCAGTACTGCGTCGATCTGGCGAATAGCGAAAGGATCGAGCACAAATGGCGTGGTGCGCAGGTTTGGCTGCAATTTCTTTACTCCGGCCATACGCTGCATCTGATGCCCGGTTTTCATCAGCGGATTACCGTGGCTCTGCTTACCTGTCCCGCACCAAAAATCGACACAGACATTAGCCCCACCTTCTGATTTCAGCCAGATCCCGGTACAACCTAGCCACCACATGGCAAAGGTGCCTGGTGCAACCTGCTCCTGTTCGATCTCTTCATTCAGCCAGCTTCCCCACTCCGGGAACGTGCTCAGGATCCATGATTCACGCGTAATGCTTTTTACTTTACTCATCGCATTTACCTTCATGTTTGTTCAGATTGAATCAAAGTGTGATTTGTTTTGATTAATCCTGACACTATTTTTTCACGTTGGCAATGACTTGTTTTTCGCGACCAGCATCTCTGACAGAGTGTAATTACGAGGGAATTACGCGAGGTTTTATTTGGGGTATTTTATTATTTATTTGATTTTATTGCACTTAATCGTGATTTGAGCTGATGGTGATTAATCCTTTCCTGATCTGTAGGAATTATTTGCGTGGTGCGTCACATTTAATCAAATTCAATCTTGTTGTGATTACTTTTGAAAATTAGAGTGAGGGTACAACATTCGGGTATCAACAAAACCCGGCAACTTCGTTTACTGGAGATCGTTATGGAGATCCTCTACAACATCTTTACCGTCTTTTTTAATCAGGTAATGACCAATGCTCCGCTGCTGTTGGGTATTGTGACCTGTCTTGGCTACATCCTGCTGCGTAAGAGCGTCAGCGTGATTATCAAAGGCACGATCAAAACAATCATCGGTTTTATGTTGTTGCAGGCGGGGTCCGGCATCCTGACCAGCACCTTTAAACCAGTGGTGGCGAAGATGTCTGAGGTTTATGGCATCAACGGCGCGATTTCAGATACCTACGCCTCAATGATGGCGACCATTGAACGTATGGGCGATGCCTATAGTTGGGTAGGCTACGCCGTGTTATTGGCGCTGGCGCTGAACATTTGTTACGTCCTGCTGCGGCGTATTACCGGTATCCGCACTATCATGTTGACCGGCCACATCATGTTCCAGCAAGCGGGGCTGATTGCGGTCTCTTTCTACATCTTCGGTTACCCGATGTGGACCACCATTATCTGTACCGCGGTGCTGGTGTCGCTCTACTGGGGCATTACCTCCAACATGATGTACAAGCCGACCCAGGAAGTCACAGACGGTTGCGGCTTCTCCATTGGTCACCAGCAGCAATTCGCTTCGTGGATGGCTTACAAACTCGCACCATATCTGGGTAAAAAAGAAGAGAGCGTCGAAGATCTTAAGTTGCCTGGCTGGCTGAATATCTTCCATGACAACATCGTTTCTACAGCCATTGTGATGACCATTTTCTTTGGAGCGATCCTGCTTTCCTTCGGTATTGATGTTGTCCAGGCGATGGCGGGTAAAACCCACTGGACTATCTATATCCTGCAAACTGGTTTCTCGTTCGCGGTCGCGATCTTCATCATCACCCAGGGCGTACGTATGTTCGTTGCTGAACTTTCAGAAGCGTTCAATGGTATTTCTCAACGCCTTATTCCCGGCGCAGTACTGGCGATTGACTGTGCGGCGATTTATAGCTTTGCACCAAATGCGGTGGTCTGGGGTTTTATGTGGGGCACCATCGGCCAGTTGATCGCCGTCGGTATCCTGGTGGGTTTCGGCTCATCCATTCTGATAATCCCTGGCTTTATCCCAATGTTCTTCTCTAACGCCACTATTGGTGTGTTTGCTAACCACTTTGGCGGCTGGCGTGCGGCGCTCAAAATTTGTCTTGTGATGGGGATGATCGAAATCTTTGGCTGCGTCTGGGCGGTGAAACTCACCGGCATGAGCGCCTGGATGGGGATGGCGGATTGGTCGATTCTGGCTCCACCGATGATGCAGGGCTTTGCCTCACTCGGACTGATTTTTATGGCCGTCATGATTCTGATTTCACTGGCTTATATGTTTTTCGCAGGGCGCACATTGCGCGCTGAGGAAGATGCAGAAAAACAACTGGCAGGGCAATCTGCCTAATAAGGAGTTCCGATTATGACCGTACGTATTCTGGCTGTGTGTGGCAATGGGCAAGGCAGTTCCATGATCATGAAAATGAAAGTGGATCAGTTTTTAACCCAGTCAAATATTGACCATACGGTGAACAGTTGCGCGGTGGGCGAATACAAAAGCGAGCTGAGCGGCGCAGATATCATCATCGCCTCTACCCATATCGCCGGTGAAATCACTGTTTCCGGCAACAAATATGTCGTTGGCGTACGCAATATGCTATCGCCAGCCGATTTTGGTCCAAAGCTGCTGGAAGTGATCAAAGAACATTTTCCGCAGGATGTGAAGTAAGGACGCCATATGAAATTACGTGATTCATTAGCGGACAATAACGCCATCCTTTTGCAGGCTGATGCCAGCACCTGGCAGGAAGCCGTAAAGCTGGGCGTCGATCTGCTGGTTAAGGCCGATGTTGTCGAACCGCGTTACTACCAGGCGATTCTCGACGGCGTAGAGCAGTTTGGCCCGTATTTTGTGATAGCACCTGGTCTGGCTATGCCTCATGGCCGCCCGGAGGAAGGTGTGAAGAAAACCGGGTTTGCCCTGGTTACGCTGAAAACACCGCTGGTGTTTAACCACGAAGATAACGACCCGGTTGATATTCTGATCACCATGGCGGCAGTGGATGCCAACACGCATCAGGAGGTTGGCATCATGCAGATTGTTAATCTGTTTGAAGATGAAGCTAATTTTGATCGTTTACGTGCCTGCCGCACCGCGCAGGAAGTACTGGATTTAATTGATAACGCCACTGCGGCGGCTGCTTAAAAGGAACACTAAAATGTCATTACCTATGTTGCAGGTAGCGCTGGATAATCAAACGATGGCTTCCGCGTATGAAACAACACGCCTGATTGCAGATGAAGTGGACATCATTGAAGTTGGTACGATTCTCTGTGTCGCTGAAGGCGTGCGTGCGGTTCGCGATCTTAAAGCGCTGTATCCGCATAAAATCGTACTGGCGGATGCCAAAATTGCCGATGCAGGCAAAATTCTTTCTCGTATGTGCTTTGAAGCCAACGCTGACTGGGTGACTGTGATCTGCTGTGCGGATATCAACACCACCAAAGGTGCGCTGGATGTGGCGAAAGAATTCAATGGCGATGTACAGATTGAACTGACCGGTTACTGGACCTGGGAACAGGCGCAGGAATGGCGTGACGCGGGCATTGGACAGGTTGTGTATCACCGTAGTCGCGATGCACAGGCCGCAGGTGTGGCGTGGGGGGACGCAGATATCAGCGCCATCAAACGTCTGGCCGATATGGGCTTCAAAGTCACCGTTACCGGCGGTCTGGCGCTGGAGGATCTACCGTTGTTCAAAGGCATTCCAATCCATGTTTTTATCGCCGGTCGCAGCATTCGTGATGCAGCCTCACCGGTAGAAGCTGCTCGTCAGTTCAAACGTTCCATCGCCCAACTTTGGGGCTAAGGAGCGGTTATGTTGTCGAAACAGATCCCGCTCGGTATCTATGAAAAAGCGCTTCCCGTCGGGGAGTGCTGGCAAACGCGGCTGAAGCTTGCCAGAGAACTGGGTTTTGATTTTGTTGAGATGTCTGTTGATGAAACAGACGACCGCCTGGCGCGCCTGGACTGGAGCAGTGAGCAGCGTCTGGCGCTGGTAAGTGCGATTGCCGAAACCGGTGTGCGTGTCCCTTCCATGTGCCTGAGTGCGCATCGTCGTTTTCCGCTCGGTAGCGAAGATGACGCGGTGCGTGATCAGGGACTGGAGATCATGCGTAAAGCGATCCGATTTGCTCAGGATATTGGCATTCGCGTGATCCAACTGGCGGGTTACGACGTTTACTACCAGAAGGCAAATAACGAAACGCGTCGTCGTTTTCGCGATGGGCTGAAAGAGAGCGTGGAAATGGCGAGTCGTGCTCAGGTGACGCTGGCGATGGAGATTATGGATTATCCCCTGATGAACTCGATCAGCAAGGCGCTGGGTTATGCGCACTACCTGAACAATCCTTGGTTCCAGCTTTATCCTGATATTGGCAATCTGTCGGCGTGGGATAACGACGTGCAGATGGAATTACAGGCCGGGATAGGACATATCGTGGCGGTACACGTTAAAGACACCAAACCCGGTGTGTTCAAAAACGTGCCGTTTGGCGAGGGCGTGGTGGATTTCGAACGTTGTTTTGCAACACTCAAGCAGAGTGGGTATTGCGGGCCATACCTGATTGAGATGTGGAGTGAAACGGCAGATGATCCGGCACGAGAAGTGGCGAAAGCGCGTGATTGGGTGAAAGCGCGTATGGCAAGCGTTGGTCTGGTGGAGGCGGCGTAATGCAAAAGCTTAAACAGCAGGTGTTCGATGCCAACATGGATTTGCCGCGCTACGGACTGGTGACTTTTACCTGGGGCAACGTGAGTAGCATCGACCGCGAACGCGGGTGGGTAGTGATCAAACCCAGCGGTGTTGCTTATGAGGCCATGACCGCAGACGATATGGTTGTGGTCGATATGGCAGGGAACGTGGTGGAAGGGCGCTATCGTCCTTCTTCTGATACTGCGACGCATTTGGCACTGTACCGCCGCTATCCATCGCTCGGCGGCGTGGTGCATACCCACTCAACCCATGCGACGGCATGGGCGCAGGCGGGGCTGGCGATCCCGGCACTTGGCACTACGCATGCGGATTATTTCTTTGGCGATATTCCCTGCACCCGGGCGTTAAACGAAGAAGAGGTACAGAGCGAATATGAGCTGAACACCGGCAAGGTCATCATTGAAACTCTGGGGGACGTTGAACCGCTGCATACCCCAGGTGTGGTGGTGTATCAGCACGGTCCGTTTGCGTGGGGGAAAACTGCCCATGAGGCGGTACATAACGCAGTGGTGATGGAAGAGGTGGCGAAGATGGCGTGGATTGCGCGCGGCATCAACCCATGCCTCAATCCCATTGATGGCTACCTGATGAACAAACACTTCATGCGTAAGCACGGCCCGAACGCCTATTACGGACAGAAATAAACAAAACGCTCCGGAGCTAACGCTTTCAGGGGATGTTATCGATCAGTTCCGGATGCGTTTTACTGCAAAAAAAGCCCCCAATGAAGGGGGCAAGTCAAACTGTGGCAATGTTCTCGTTGGTTATTTCTGGATAGCTAGCGATAAATATCCGCGCTGGCGCGCATATTTCCGTTACTACCTGGCTCCCTGGTGAGGATTACGTGGTAGTAGGTAGCGCCTTGAGCATCTGTTTCTTCATTCAGGGCCTGATTGGCTTCACTTTCAGTGGCGAAGTTATGGTTTATGTAAATTACGCCTAAGCTCTGCACATCATCCATATTTCTGGCCTGATGATTGTCAATCTTGATGGCTGCCGTTGCACTTGCACTGAGCAAAAGTACAGCCAGAAGGGTCAAAACACGGGCTCGCATATGTACCTCCTCGACTGCGGTCTCTGGTTCGCTTTCTCCTGTGAGTAGATAACTTCTGATTTAATTTTAACCGTTACCGACGGAGTCGATAGCGACCATTTCTGATGCAGTTGTTCAAAAAATTACCGCATGCCTGTCTTTCCTTTAATTAACAGTTAGCTGATGTCTACCGCTGTGGTTAAAAATTCCTGTTTTCCAGGCATAACCTCTTACCAAATGGTCAATTTAACCGAATGAGTACGCCGTCTATAGTGAGCTGAAAAAAATAATATAACTTTATGATTATAAGGCAAAAACTTATGGATACTTCATTCATGGATTTCAGCTATTTCCTGATTATGTTTATGGTTGCGCTGGTAGCTGGTTTTATTAACGTAGTGTCGGGGGGCGGTGGGTTTCTCTCTATTGGCGCATTGTTGATTTCCGGTTTGCCGCCGGCCAACGCATTGGCGACCAATAAAATTCAGGCGTTGGGCAGTTCGCTCACCTCCGGGATTTATTTTTTACGCCGAGGGCATATCAATGTTCAGGAACACAAATATGTATTTTTATCTGCCTTTATTGGTTCTGCGCTGGGCACCACATTAATCCAGTTTATTGAGCCGGACCTGCTAAAAAAGTTGCTGCCGGTACTGATTATCGCCGTCGCCATCTATTTCATATTTGCCCCTAATCTCAGTGAACCGAAAAGAAAACAGCAGGTGTCACTGCTTCTTTTCTCACTTATCGGCGGCGGGTGCGTGGGTTTTTATGATGGGTTTCTTGGCGCTGGGGCCGGCTCTTTCTATACGCTCTGCTATATCCTGCTTTGGGGATACAGCATCGATAAGGCGCAAATCCACTCTAACTTTATTAATCTGGCATCGAACATCGCCTCGATTTTGTTTTTTATCTTCGGCGGTAAAATGATCTGGTCGCTGGGGCTGGTCATGTTCGTGGGACAATCCCTCGGTGCGCGCCTGGGGGCCACGGTGGTGCTGACGCGAGGAAAGAAAGTCATCAGACCGATGATTGTGATTGTCTCCATTTGCATCAGCGTCAAAATGCTGCTGGATATGTATTAATGACGCCATGATAAATAATCGAACAATCGCCTTGTGTTTGGCTGTAGGCGCAAGTATGATTACGCGTCAATTTTTCAGCCGACCTTTAACACGTTCCTTGCCTCCCCGGGCCTCGGCTGACCCAGACAGGAGGCTGAATAATCCGTAAGGAGCAATTCGATGCGTCATTACGAAATCGTTTTTATGGTCCATCCTGACCAGAGCGAACAGGTTCCGGGTATGATCGAACGCTACACTGGTGCAATCACTGCAGCAGAAGGCACGATCCACCGTCTGGAAGACTGGGGCCGCCGTCAGCTGGCTTACCCGATCAACAAACTGCACAAAGCTCACTACGTTCTGCTGAACGTTGAAGCGCCGCAGGAAGTTATCGATGAGCTGGAAACAAACTTCCGCTTCAACGATGCCGTTATCCGTAGCATGGTAATGCGTACTAAGCACGCTGTTACCGAAGCATCTCCGATGGTTAAAGCGAAAGACGAGCGTCGTGAACGTCGCGATGATTTCGCAAACGAAACCGCAGATGATGCAGATGCTGGGGATTCTGAAGAGTAATTTCTGATGACCAACCGTCTGGCGTTGTCCGGCACCGTGTGCAGGGCTCCCCTTCGAAAGGTCAGTCCATCAGGAATTCCTCATTGCCAGTTCGTGCTTGAGCATCGTTCTGTGCAGGAGGAAGCCGGTTTTCACCGGCAGGCATGGTGCCAAATGCCCGTTATTGTTAGCGGACACGAAAACCAGGCCATTACTCACAGTATAACGGTCGGTAGCGCAGTGACCGTTCAGGGGTTCATTTCTTGCCATAAGGCAAAGAACGGCCTGAGCAAAATGGTTCTGCATGCCGAGCAGATTGAATTGATAGATTCTGGAGACTAGCCATATGGC
Organism: Citrobacter sp. Cm046; assembly: GCF_030333065.1. Classification (NCBI taxonomy): domain Bacteria; kingdom Pseudomonadati; phylum Pseudomonadota; class Gammaproteobacteria; order Enterobacterales; family Enterobacteriaceae; genus Citrobacter; species Citrobacter sp. Cm046. The sequence goes on from NZ_JAOWGP010000046.1 coordinate 142,124, forward strand.
ACGTTATTTCCGTCGTCGCAAGTTCTGCCGTTTCACCGCGGAAGGCGTTCAAGAGATCGACTATAAAGATATCGCTACGCTGAAAAACTACATCACCGAAAGCGGTAAGATTGTCCCAAGCCGTATCACCGGTACCCGTGCAAAATACCAGCGTCAGCTGGCTCGCGCTATCAAACGCGCTCGCTACCTGTCCCTGCTGCCGTACACTGATCGTCATCAGTAATCGGTCACGGTCCATTAATACGACTTTGAGAGGATAAGGTAATGCAAGTTATTCTGCTTGATAAAGTAGCAAACCTGGGTAGCCTGGGTGATCAGGTTAACGTTAAAGCGGGCTACGCTCGTAACTTCCTGGTACCACAGGGTAAAGCTGTTCCTGCTACCAAGAAAAACGTTGAATTTTTCGAAGCGCGTCGCGCTGAACTGGAAGCCAAACTGGCTGACGTTCTGTCTGCTGCTGAAGCTCGTGCTGAGAAAATCAACGCACTGGAAACCGTAACCATCGCGTCCAAAGCGGGCGATGAAGGTAAACTGTTCGGTTCCATCGGTACTCGCGACATCGCTGACGCTGTAACTGCAGCTGGCGTTGAAGTGGCTAAGAGCGAAGTTCGTCTGCCGAACGGTGTTCTGCGTACCACTGGTGAGCACGAAGTGAGCTTCCAGGTTCACAGCGAAGTGTTTGCTAAGCTGACTGTAAACGTAGTTGCAGAATAAGTTTTTATTCTAAAAACCGCGTAAAAGCGCCGGCCCTGTGCCGGCGTTTTGCTTTTCTCCCCCTCCTGTTTTTCGCTCTGGCTATTCTTTATCCTTTTCGGGATAATCGTAAAAATAAAACATTATTTCAAAGTGGTGATGGAATGGAAACAACGCACCAACCTCTGTTTGCGCGTAAAAATGTAGTCTATCTGAGCGCGGCGTTCTGCTGCCTGCTCTGGGGAAGTGCCTATCCGGCGATAAAAAGCGGGTATGAGATCTTCCAGATTGCCACGGATGACATTCCGTCGAAAATTGTCTTTGCCGGATACCGCTTCTTGTTTGCGGGATTATTACTACTGTTGCTGGCTATGATGCAGCGTAAACCTATCGGCAGGTTAAGCCCACGCCAGTTTGGACAGCTCACGCTGCTGGGACTGACGCAGACCTCACTGCAATACATCTTCTTTTACATCGGTCTGGCGTTCACGACGGGTGTGAAAGGCTCAATCATGAACGCCACTGGCACGTTCTTTAGCGTACTGCTGGCCCACTTTATCTACCAGAACGACAAGCTGAGCTACAACAAGGCGCTGGGCTGTATCCTGGGCTTTACCGGTGTGATGGTGGTGAACTTTAACAGTGGCCTGATGGACTTTAGCTTTAGTCTGTTAGGGGATGGCTCGGTGGTGCTGGCAGCCTTTATTCTCTCTGCCGCCACGCTTTACGGTAAACGTATTTCTCAGACAGTGGATCCGACGGTGATGACAGGCTATCAACTGGGGATAGGCGGTCTGGCATTGGTTATCGGGGGCTATGCTTTCGGTGGGACGCTGACCGTACACGGTTCGTCTTCGGTGGCGATTCTTGGCTACCTGACGCTGCTCTCTTCGGTGGCGTTCGCATTGTGGAGCATCTTGCTCAAGTACAATCGTGTAGGGATGATCGCTCCGTTTAACTTTCTTATTCCCGTTTCGGGAGCGGTGCTGTCGGCGATCTTCCTCGGCGAGAATATTCTGGAGTGGAAATACGCGGTTGCGCTGGTGCTGGTCTGTTCGGGGATTTGGTGGGTGAATAAGGTCAGTAAAGTGCGCAAACCACAGAATGCCTGATAACGTGGCGCTTATCAGGCCGATGCCAGTCCGGGTGAGGCATTGACGTCGCCACCCGGACTAAAAATTACCGTGCGCGAATAAAGCTGCCGTTGGGTTGGCGGGTAAACAGCACCTGCTGACCATTACCGGTATCGATAGTTAAACCCGTCACCACACCATTGGCATTCTGCCTGATCTGTATCATCTGACCATTTTTTAGATTACTCAGCGGTTTTCCTGCCCCCTCGACCTGTGCCATAGCATACACATCGGTTGGTGGAAGGTTATGATCGCGGAATACCTGCGCCAGCGTTTTGCCTGAATCTACGCGATAGGTGCGCCATTGCTGGTCAATCCCGCTATCCTGCTGAAAAGGCTGCGTCTGGGGCTGAGATTGTTGAGCCTGCGGCTGTACGTCTGGTTCTCCTTCCTGGATCGGTTCCGGTGCAACCGGAGCGACCTGGCCAGGATCGTTTTGCGGGGCAACCAGCTGTGCCTGAAGCTGAGCCTCAGTCGGCGGCTGTGATTGCGACTGGAAATCCAGTTGTGCATCACGTGTGACCACTGGGGTATCGCTGGTGTCATTAGAAGGGAGCAGGAAACCTATCACCAGCACGATTGCAGCAGCAATGATGCCACGGCGATGCATAGGCGGTAGCGGGTCCATAATGCGAAAATTGTCCGGTGCATGCCAGATTTTCGCCAGGGTTGGTTTTAATTCAAAGCGCCCGGGCATGGCTTTCCTCCTGCTCCGCTTATCGTTCCTCGATCATAGAGTATAGATGGCTAACGCTATGATGTTCGTCATAATACCCTTCATGCTTCGCGTTGCCGGTGTGTTGGCTGCTCTCACTCACCCTAATTACTTATAAATGTAAGCTCATCGGGATTCGTTCGCCTGCCTGCACTCGAATTTTTCAGGGTATACATCCGCTTTCGTGATATTGATGCGGAATATAGCCATTGTTTCTTTTTCCTCGCGATTTGTCATCTCTTCCTGATACAAAGTTTTACCGGATGCGGCATGGCTGATATGCTGCCCGCTACTTTACATCCGATGAAAGGAAATATGATGGCCACCCCGACTTTTGACACTATCGAAGCGCAAGCAAGCTACGGCATTGGTTTGCAGGTTGGACAGCAACTGAGCGAATCCGGTCTGGAAGGGCTGTTACCTGAAGCGCTGGTCGCTGGTATTGCTGATGCGCTGGAAGGCAAACACCCAGCTGTGCCTGTTGACGTTGTGCACCGCGCACTGCGTGAAATCCACGAACGTGCGGATGCGGTACGTCGTGAACGTTTCCAGGCTATGGCCGCCGATGGCGTCAAATATCTGGAAGAAAACCGTGAGAAAGACGGTGTGAACAGCACTGAATCCGGTCTGCAGTTCCGTGTTCTGACTCAGGGTGAAGGTGCAATTCCGGCGCGTACCGACCGCGTACGTGTGCACTATACCGGTAAACTGATTGACGGTACTGTGTTTGACAGTTCTGTCGCTCGTGGTGAGCCGGCTGAATTCCCGGTTAATGGCGTGATCCCAGGCTGGATTGAAGCGCTGACCCTGATGCCGGTGGGTTCAAAATGGGAACTGACTATTCCTCAGGAACTGGCTTATGGCGAGCGTGGCGCTGGCGCGTCCATTCCTCCGTTCAGCACGCTGGTGTTCGAGGTTGAGCTGCTCGAGATCCTGTAAGCAGTGACTTCTGTTCCCCTCAGGGTTGAGGGGAGCGGAAAATTAGTTTTAAAACCTATAGTTGTAACAGTATCGATATTTTATCTTGCAAATGACGTTCTTGCGTGTATTTTTGTGAGCTAATTCGCGGTATCAGAGTGATATGACACTCACTTTAAACATTAAATTAACATTATATCTAAATCTTAGTATTCATCCCGCCGATTCTTACCTAATATCGATGAGTCCTGCTAACGGGATCGTCGTATCATAGACACATTAAAGGCCGTAGAGCCTGAACAACACAGACAGGTACAGGAAGAAAAAAACATGGTAGATCAGGTAAAAGTCGTTGCCGACGAAGAGGGTTCGTCTGAACAGTCGCTACGGCGCAATCTCACAAACCGTCATATTCAACTTATTGCAATCGGTGGTGCCATCGGCACGGGCCTGTTTATGGGCTCCGGAAAAACCATCAGTCTCGCCGGACCGTCGATCATCTTTGTATATATGATCATCGGTTTCATGTTGTTTTTCGTGATGCGGGCAATGGGAGAACTGTTGCTTTCGAATCTCGAATACAAATCCTTCAGCGATTTCGCCTCTGACCTTCTCGGGCCATGGGCTGGGTATTTTACCGGCTGGACCTACTGGTTTTGCTGGGTAGTTACCGGGATGGCGGACGTTGTCGCCATTACGGCTTATGCGCAATTCTGGTTCCCTGGACTCTCTGACTGGGTTGCTTCACTGGCAGTGATCATTCTGCTGCTGAGTCTCAACCTCGCCACCGTTAAAATGTTCGGTGAGATGGAGTTCTGGTTTGCCATGATCAAGATCGTCGCCATTGTTGGACTGATTGTTGTCGGTCTGGTGATGGTACTGACGCACTTCCAGTCGCCAACCGGCGTTGAAGCGTCGTTTACGCACTTATGGAATGATGGTGGCTGGTTCCCGAAAGGTCTGAGTGGTTTCTTTGCTGGCTTCCAGATAGCGGTGTTCGCGTTTGTGGGTATCGAGCTGGTGGGAACGACAGCTGCGGAAACCAAAGACCCGGAGAAATCTCTGCCGCGAGCAATTAACTCGATTCCGATCCGTATTATCATGTTCTACGTTTTCGCGCTGATCGTGATTATGTCTGTAACACCGTGGAGCTCGGTTGTTCCAAGCAAAAGCCCGTTCGTTGAGCTGTTTGTGCTGGTAGGGCTACCGGCAGCGGCGAGCCTGATTAACTTTGTGGTTCTGACCTCTGCGGCGTCTTCTGCGAACAGCGGTGTGTTCTCAACCAGTCGTATGCTGTTTGGTCTGGCGCAGGAAGGCGTAGCGCCTAAAGCATTCGCCAAGCTGTCTAAACGTGCAGTACCGGCGAAAGGTTTGACGTTCTCCTGTATCTGCCTGCTGGGCGGCGTAGTGATGCTGTATGTTAACCCGAGTGTGATTGGCGCATTCACCATGATCACCACCGTATCAGCGATTCTGTTCATGTTTGTCTGGACCATTATTCTTTGCTCGTACCTGGTGTACCGCAAACAGCGTCCGCATCTGCATGAGAAATCGATCTACAAGATGCCGTTAGGCAAGCTGATGTGCTGGGTGTGCATGGCGTTCTTCGTGTTTGTACTGGTACTGCTGACGCTGGAAGAGGATACCCGACAGGCACTGATCGTAACGCCGCTGTGGTTCATTGCACTGGGACTGGGCTGGCTGTTTATCGGTAAGAAACGCATGGCTGGCGTACGCTAATAAAAAAAGAGCCGCGATGCGGCTCTAATATTCCGTAAAACAGGGCGCTCTCAGGCGCCCTTTTTATTCACCAGCGAGGGCACGCGGGAACAACACATTGTTTTCCAGACTGATGTGCTCCATCAGGTCGTCGATCAACTCGTTAATGCCGTTATACATGGCTTTCCAGGTGGTGCAGGCTTCTGGCGGAGGCGTCACATTGTTGGTGATGTGCTTGATCACTTCTACCAGTTCACCGGCATCGTCGTGCTCGCTTTCCATCACGCTGATAGGTCCCATCGCCTGGCTACCCATTCCCTGTTTAATCATCGGGAACAGGATCTGTTCTTCTTTCATCATGTGGCTGGACAGTTCTTCATGCAGCATGGTCAGGTTCTTTGCCAGACCGCGTGGTACGTTAGGTTTGTCTGCATGAACGCGTTCAACTTTAGTGGCTTGCAGGATCAGTTCCGGCAGTTGTTCGCGGTGGCGGTCGTGATAACGAACGATGATATGGTCGATGATTTCTGCCAGCGCTACGGTGCGCCAGTCTTTCTCCAGCGGTTGTTCTGCCAACTGTGCGAGCTGTGCTTCGATAGTTTCTACATCCAGCTCTTTACGTGCGGCAGCGCGTGCCAGCGTTTGCTTACCGCCACAGCAGTAATCCATATCGTATTTACGAAACAGTGCCGAAGCGCGAGGAATAGAGAGCGCCAGTTCACCTAAAGGTTGATCGCGATAAGACATAGCCGTTACCTCATTCTCAATAATATAAGGTGCATTTTAAATGCAACTTATAGAGAAGGATATAACCCTTTCGGGGCAGAGGATTATGTGATGGTTGTCACGAAAATTTCTTATCTCTTTAACATGCTGAATCTTATTGAAAAGGGGAAAAACGGCGAAAAAAACCGCGTCACAAGATTAAATAAGCGGACGCTGCTGCCGATAGTTAGATCTCAGACAATACCTGCATAATAAAAAGGCAACAGATGTTCAAACGAATCAAAGTGATAACCTTACTTATCACCGTGTTACTCGCCCTGGGCGCAATGCAGCTCATTTCCGCAGGCGTTTTTATTGGCGCGCTCAATAACGACAAGCAAAACTTTAACGTGTCTCAGCTTTCCAGCCAGAATGTGGCCGAGTTTACTGATGCCTGGATTAGTCTGAACCAGGCTCGCGTCACGCTCAATCGGGGTATGCTGCGTTTGCAAGGGACGATGGCGAATGAAATTAACGGTGGCCAGTTGAAGGAACTGGTGAATACAGCAAATCGCCTGCTGAATGATGCCAAAGATCATTACGATAAATACTATGCCTTGCCGGAAACGCCGGGTTTGGATGAGCATCTGGCTGACCGGCTCGAAGAGCAGTACGGCATCTATTCTGCAACGCTGGCAAAAATGAATGCGCTGCTCGCTGAAGGCAAACTGGAGGAGATGTTTAAACAGAATGCTGAGCAAAAGCAGACGGCGATGCAGGGGGTTTATCAGGAATGGCGCGCTGCGCAATCTGCTCTGGCAAATGCTGGTGTACAGGATAACGAGAAGGACTATCAGAAGATTATCTGGCTATTGTCCGCGGTGATGCTGATCGTGATAACCGTTATTGTCGTCAGCTGGATAGCCATGCAACGCGTACTGCTGAGGCCACTCCATGAGGTAATGGGGCACATCCGCCATATTGCCGCTGGCGATCTGACCCACGGTATCAGCGCCGAGGGCAGTAATGAAATGGCGCTACTGGCGCGTAATGTCCGTGATATGCAACAGGCGCTGGCAAACACGGTTGGCGTCGTACGCGATGGGGCAGATACCATCTACACCGGCGCGGGGGAAATCGCTGCGGGTAGTAATGATCTCTCTTCCCGTACTGAACAACAGGCCGCCTCTCTGGAAGAGACGGCTGCCAGTATGGAGCAGCTTACCGCTACCGTGAAACAGAATGCGGACAATGCGCGGCAGGCAACCAGTCTGGCAAAAAATGCCTCACAGACGGCGCAGAAAGGTGGCGCTGTGGTCGATGGTGTGGTGCGCACTATGGATGAGATCGCCACCAGTTCGAGTAAAATTGCGCAAATTACCAATGTTATCGACGGTATTGCCTTCCAGACCAATATTCTTGCACTGAACGCGGCGGTAGAAGCGGCGCGAGCCGGTGAGCAGGGGCGCGGTTTTGCTGTGGTAGCAGGAGAAGTGCGTACGCTGGCGCAGCGCAGCGCCCAGGCGGCGAAAGAAATTAAGGCGCTGATTGATGATTCCGGTAACCGGGTCAACGCCGGTACTGCGCTGGTGCATGAAGCCGGTGAAACGATGGCGGAAATAGTCAGTGCCGTCAGCCGGGTGACTGACATCATGGGTGAGATTGCATCCGCCTCAGATGAACAGAGTCGGGGTATTGATCAGGTAGGTCAGGCGGTTGCTGAGATGGACCGAGTGACGCAGCAAAATGCCTCGCTGGTGGAAGAGTCTGCTTCTGCCGCTGCCGCGCTAGAAGAGCAGGCAGCACGCCTGAATCAGACGGTGGCGGTGTTTAAAGTTTAACGTCTGCTCCGGCCTACAAGAAAATATCCTGTAGGCCGGATTAGCGCAGTACTATCCAGCACATTATGATGGTGAAACCGCGACGACACTTGGTTTTTCCGGTTTGGCCCTGACGGCGACCACCACACCCACAACCAGCAGCACGATGCCACTCAGGGTCAGCAGCGGCGGCATCTCCTGGCGCAGAATAAAGGTGTAGAGCAGGCCCGCCAGCGTTTCAAAGACAATCAGCGGCCCGAGGATCACCGTTGGTAACTTCTGACTGGCGACGTTCCAGCACAATGCTCCCACCCACGAACACAGTACCGCAATGGCGACCATCAGACCGATAAACACGCCCGGACGTGGGCCGAAGGGCAGAGAGAAATCTGGTGTTTGTCCATTTAGCCACAGACAGGCCGCAACGTATCCCAGCAGGGAGACGGGAAGCGTTACCAGTGCCTGCGCTGTTGCCCACATCATTGGATGCTTATCGGGATTCTCTCGCAGCCAGCGGGCATTACGTAGCGCATACCACGCCCAGCACACTACGGAAACCAGCGCCAGCGCGATACCGGAACCGTATCTCCAACCGCTAAAATCAGGCAGTCCCTGATTCAGCTCAGAAATATTCACGCACAGCAGACCAATGCCGATTAGCACCAGGGCAGGGGCTAAGCGCCACCACGATAATTTGCCATCACGTTGACTGTAGAGCAGGTTGGCGAATACCGGGATCACCACCGGTAATGTGCCAATGATCATTGTTGAGACCGGCGCGCCGGTGCGCTGGATCGCGCTGGCCAGGCAAACGTAATAAATCAGGTTACCCATCATCGTCAGCGTCAGTGCGGTCATCCAGTCTTTACGCGCCAGCTGGCGCAGACGTCCGCGGCCCAGCCAGGCGATCGGCAGGGCGATCAGTCCCAGCGCCAGATAGCGTCCCATCGACTGCAATACTGCCGGATACTCCGGCACGATCAGCGGCCCGACAAAAATTAATCCCCACATCAGCCCGGCCAGCAGGGCATACAACACACCGCTAATCATTTTTGACATCCACATCGCTTAACATTGCGAGCAGTGTAGGCAGGCAAAATGGCCGCGTATTGTATGAGATTGCGCATTAGCGCGAAAAAACCTGTTTCTGGTAGCGTACAGGCGTAATGCCGTAACGATGAGTAAATGCGCGGGTGAGATGCGACTGGTCGGTCAGGCCAGTCGCTGCGGCGACATCTGCAGCGGGCATGCCGTGAGTAAGAAAACATTTGGCACGCCACAGGCGGATCGCCATCAGCATCTGGTGTGGCGTGACGTGGAAATGAGATTTGAACTGGCGCTGAAAATGCCAGGGACTCAGCGAGGCAACGCGGGCCAGTTCGTCGAGCGTCACCGGGTGCATGTAGTTGTCGTGTAGATATTCGCGTACGCGCTCAAAGCGATGGGCGCCTTCCAGTTGTACCGGCGCATGACGGGCCAGAGGCTGGAATGTATCAATCAGATCGAGCAGTAACCCTTTTTGCGCCAGCGGATCCTCGGTATTCCACAGGCCGTGGATAAGTGAACAGATCTGGTACGAGCGTAGCGGATCGTGGCGCGTAACATCATGAAACCACCAGTGGCGGATCCCGGTGACGTCTTCCAGAAGGTCAGGTTCGAGGTAGACCATCCGATAGCGCCAGCCGTCGGCGGTTGCCGCCTCACCGGTATGCAGCTCATCGGGATTCATGGTGACGACGGAGTGGGCAGGAGCAACGTGCTGCGTACCGCGATAGCGAAACCGTTCTGCACCCGCTTCAATCGCGCCTATGCCAAAGGCTTCGTGGGTATGTGGTTCAAAGGCATAACGGGAGATGTGCGCATGATACAACTCAACGCCCGGAACCTGCGCCAGATGGCGAAAGCGGGCGCTGTCTTTCTCATCAATGAACTGCTCAGGTACACCTTGCACGTTTTCTCTCCCCACGCATCGTCTTTCATTATCAGAGAGGATACGCGGGGATGCCACCATAATTAACCGATTTTTAACACTTACACGATGTCTTTGACGCTGTCCGCCAGAGAAGTTGTCGGGTGACCGGTTAATTGGCTCAGGGTGTGGCTGTCGTCGAACAGACCACCTTTTGAGGCACCGATGTCAGAGTCGGCGAGCATATCCGCCAGTCCGGCAGGCAAACCAAAACCTTTCAGCGCAGCGGCAAAATCGGCTTCACTCAGGTTTTGATACACCACTTTTTTGCCACTCTGTTTTGCCAGTTCGGCGGCAAGTTGGCTCAGGGTCCAGCCCTCATCGCCCGCCAGCTCGTAGATCTTACCGGCGTGACCGTCTTCACTGATGACGCGTGCGGCAGCGGCAGCATAGTCGGCACGGGTCGCTGAGGCGATTTTGCCTTCGCCCGCAGCACCAATAAACACGCCGTGCTCCAGCGCGGCTGGCGCGCTGGCCAGATAGTTTTCGGTATACCAGCCGTTACGCAGCAGGGTATAAGCAATGCCGGAGTCAGCCAGCATTTTCTCGGTTTCCACGTGTTCAGCTGCCAGCCCCAGCGGAGAGCTGTCGGCATGCAACAGACTGGTATAGGCAATAAATTTCACATTGGCGGCTTTTGCCGCGTTAATCACGTTGCGATGCTGTGGGGTACGTTGCCCAACTTCGCTGGACGAGATCAGCAGCAGCTTGTCGATCCCCTGCAATGCTGTAGTGAAAGCGGCCTCGTCGATGTAATCCGCCTGACGGACGGCAATACCCTGTTGGCTGAGTGCAGTAGCTTTGGCTGGGTTACGCACAATGGCCACAATCTGGCTGGCGGGTACGGTTTTCAGCAGGGCTTCAATAACGTGTTGGCCCAGTTGACCAGTGGCACCGGTAATCGCAATCATGGGGAACTCCTTGGTGTTTGTCTTGTGTTTAGTAAAGCTAGCACTTAAACTTACTTTTAGTAAGTACGTACAAAAAGGTAAGTATGAATATGACAACTTCGACACTTTCTCAGCAATTGCGTGACGGCAACTTATTTGCCGAACAGTGTCCCTCCCGCGAGGTGTTAAAACACGTCACCAGCCGCTGGGGCGTGTTGATTCTGGTGGCGCTGCGTGATGGTACGCACCGGTTCAGTGATTTACGTCGCAAGATGGGCGGCGTTAGTGAAAAAATGCTGGCGCAATCCCTGCAGGCGCTGGAGCAGGACGGGTTTATCAACCGGGTGTCGTATCCGGTGGTTCCGCCGCATGTGGAGTACAGTCTCACGCCGTTGGGTGAGCAGGTGAGTGATAAAGTTGCTGCACTGGCGGACTGGATTGAAATGAATTTACCGCAGGTGCTGGCACTGAGGGAAGAGCGGGTTGCATGATATGTTGCCGGATGGCGTTTCGCTTATCCGGCCTGTGTGCGTACACAATTTTTAAGCCGGACAAGGCGTTAGCCGTCATCCGGCATTAACGTTACTTACTCAAATCCAGCTGATAAATGGCAAAACCGATATCGTCGGTGGCGACTTTCTTCAGCGGATACTGCCCTTTCTCTTTGATAAACGTGGCGGCTTTATCGGACGGCGACGTTTCAAAGCGAATATCCAGTTTCGTATCGCTGTGGATCGGCGCCAGACGCCAGTTATTATCCGCCGCTGGGTGAATTTCACCTGCACTCTTCGTCTGGGCACCTATCCATGCCGCCAGCACTGAGCGGTTTTCATCCGGTGAAGCAAACGCGATATGGCTGTCGCCGGTACCGGCGAACTTGCCACCGTAGGCGCGATAGTTGTTGGTTGCTACCAGGAAGGTCGCGTCAGGATCGATAGGTTTACCGTTAAAGGTCAGATTTTTAATACGCTCTGCTTTGGCGTTCACGGTCTGGCACTCGCCGTCGTAGCGGGCGGGTTGTGAAACATCAATCTGATAATCCACGCCGTCAATCACGTCGAAGTTGTAGGTACGGAAGCCGTCCCAGTTAATTAACGACTGGGGTTTGTTGCTGTGAATATCAATCTGATTAAATTGCCCGGCGGAACATTCCAGCCACTCTTTCACTTCTTTACCGCTGGCTTTTACCACCACCAGGGTATTCGGATACAGATAGAGATCGGCGGCATTACGGAAAGTCAGCTGGCCTTTTTCGACTTCCACAAAGCTTGCCGGATCGTTTTTACGTCCGCCGACCTTAAACGGCGCAGCGGCAGAAAGTACCGGCAGTTTTGCCAGGTCTGGATCACCCTGAATAAAGTGTTCAACGTAGGCCTTTTGCGCGTTATTCACGACCTGGACGGTCGGATCGTCCTGTACTAATGCCAGATAGCTATACATGTTATCGGCAGATTTTCCGATTGGCTTACTGACAAACTCACGCGTGGCGTCGTGATCGGCTTTCAGGATCTCAACTATCTTGCTGTCCTCGGCAGCCAGGGATTTTTTAGCCGCCGCGTCATAAATGGGACGCGCCTCGGCTTTCGCCTGGGTGACCTGCCATTTACCACTGTCGTCGTTCAGTACCAGATCCACCACGCCCAGATGATCGCCCCACATGCCTGGCATTACTGCAGGAATACCGTTTAACGTGCCTTTGGTAATATCTGCGCCTTTGATACTGGCAAAGTCTTTACCCGGGAAAACGGCGTGAGCGTGGCCAAACATAATCGCATCCACGCCCGGGACTTCGCTGAGGTAATAAACAGAGTTTTCCGCCATGGTCTGGTATGGGTCGGCAGAGAGACCGGAGTGAGCAATGACTACCACCACATCAGCGCCTTTTTCGCGCATTTCCGGCACATACTTACGTGCGGTTTCGGTAATGTCATTCACCGTCACTTTACCGCTGAGATTAGCCTTGTCCCAGGTCATGATCTGCGGGGGTACAAAGCCGATATAGCCAATCTTCAGTGTCTGCTTTTTGCCCTCATTATCGACAACTTCAGTGTCTTTAATCAGGTAAGGGGTAAACAGCGGCTTTTGGGTCTTAACGTCGATGATATTGGCGTTAACGTAGGGAAATTTTGCGCCAGCGAGCGCTTTATGCAGATACTCCAGCCCATAGTTAAACTCATGGTTGCCGAGGTTGCCCACCGCGTAATCAAGAGTATTGAGCGCCTTATAGACCGGGTGAGTTTCGCCAGTTTTAAGCCCTTTGGACGCCATGTAATCCCCGAGAGGGCTGCCCTGAATCAGATCGCCGTTATCGACCAGAACGCTGTTTTTTACTTCACCCCTGGCGGCATTAATCAAACTTGCCGTACGCACCAGACCGAATTTTTCAGTTGGCGTATCTTTGTAATAATCGAAATCCATCATGTTGCTATGCAAATCAGTGGTTTCCATTATGCGGAGATCGACGGTTGCAGCATTCACGCTGGCTGCAATCAGCGTGGCCAGAAGCGTTGCACTAAACTTAATCATCAGGGGCATCCTTTTTAAGATCTAAGCCACAAAAGAAAATGTATATAAATCTTCTTGCTTACAGAACTGTGAATCATGACATGAAGTTAGCGTTTAAAACCGCAGACGCTATCACAGTTGGCGGATCCCCTGACGATCGGGTATAAGTAAAACAACGAGTTAACATCACTGATATATACTCTAAATAATTCGAGTTGCAGGAACGCAGCCAACGTACATGCAACTTGAAGTATGACGGGTGTAAACGAGGTGGAGAATGCTAGAACATGTATGCCAGCTTGCACGGAACGCGGGCGATGCCATTATGCAGGTCTACGATGGAATCAAACCGATAGAGATCACCAGCAAGCAGGATGATTCTCCGGTCACTGCGGCGGATATTGCCGCGCACATGGTGATCCTCGAAGGATTACAGGCCCTAACGCCAGATATTCCGGTTTTATCAGAAGAGGCTCCCCCGGGCTGGGATATACGTCAGCACTGGCAGCGCTACTGGCTGGTTGATCCTCTGGACGGAACGAAGGAGTTCATCAAACGTAACGGCGAATTCACCGTGAATATTGCGCTAATTGAGAAGGGAAAACCGGTTCTGGGCGTGGTGTATGCGCCGGTGATGAACGTGATGTACAGCGCGGCGGAAGGTAAGGCGTGGAAAGAAGAGTACGGCGTGCGCAAGCAAATCCGGGTACGCGACGCGCGTCCACCGCTGGTGGTGATCAGCCGTTCGCATGCTGACAATGAGCTAAAAGAGTATCTGCAACAATTAGGTGAGCATCAGACCACGTCGATTGGATCGTCGCTGAAGTTTTGTCTGGTCGCTGAAGGGCAGGCACAGCTGTACCCGCGCTTTGGGCCAACCAATGTTTGGGATACTGCCGCAGGCCACGCTGTTGCCGCAGCAGCCGGGGCGCACGTTCACGACTGGCAGGGGAAACCCCTGGATTACACTCCGCGTGAATCGTTTCTTAACCCCGGCTTCCGGGTCTCTATTTACTGAGCAACTTATGCAGCAGGGCAATAACCTGCTGCACCTCTTCCTGCGTCAATGCGCCATCTTTTGCCCACTGAATGCGGCCATCCTTGTCGAGTACCGCGATGGCTGAACTTTCTTCATCCAGTTGCCAAGCTTTACGCGCAACACCGTTACTGTCGACAATAAACTGTGACCAGGGATAGAGCTTCTTATTACTCTCAAGGCTGCTGCGAACGAACATGCCGGAGCCTGGAATGGCGTCGTCTGTATTGACGATGGTGGTGGTCTGGTATTTATCGTGCGGCAGATTTGCCGCTTTGATTGCCTCGATTAACGTCGCGTTTTTCTCTTTGGCAGAAGTGCGTCCGGCAATGTGTTGCACAATGCGTACCTTCCCTGGCAACTGCGCGCTATTCCAGCTTTTATAACTAAACTTATCGTTATCAAGCACCAGTTCACCGCGATCGGTAATCCCCACCGGCGGCACGCGCTGGTTGGTTTCAAACTTATGTGCGGAGGCCATCATGGGTAGCAGCAGGCATGATACCGCCAGCAGTTTTTGTAAGGTCATGGTGTTTCCTTCTTTCTTTATATTTTGCAGGTGATCCGACCACTTGGGTCTGGAATTTAATCATATGTGCGAATGATGCTTTTTCCCGCAAGTGCGATGCCAGTTTGCGGACGGGCGCACAAATCCTGTGAAAAATGAAGGCTTATACTGAAGACAGCGAATGGATGAAAAGATAATTCTGAATAATTGTAACCTGAAGGTAAATAAACTTATACACGCTGGAAACATCGTAGAGATAGTCTATAGTCATAGGGCATTAAAATTTGCGCCTGAGTATTGTCGGACCGATTGTGGTACCGCAAAGGCGTAATGCTCAGCAGGAGACAACAATGAAAATTTTCCAACGATACAACCCGCTGCAGGTGGCGAAGTACGTGAAGATCCTGTTTCGTGGACGGTTATATATCAAGGATGTAGGCGCTTTTGAATTTGATAAGGGTAAGATTCTTATCCCAAAAGTGAAGGACAAACAGCATTTCTCTGTGATGTCCGAAGTTAACCGTCAGGTTTTGCGTCTGCAAACTGAGATGGCTTGACCAAAGTGCTATGCAGTAGTGTAAGTGGTATATAAAAAACGGCTCCTTAAACAGGAGCCGTTGATGTTTTTACACTCAGGACACTCAGGACATTCAGGCTTTGCTTTCTTCTTTTGCATCCGGCAGTTTCGGCACCAGGACGCTGGGTTTGCTGTCCAGTCGCGTCACCAGCAGCTGATCGATCTTGTAGTTATCGATATCCACCACTTCAAATTTATAGCCTGAGAACTTCACCGAGTCGGTGCGTTTCGGGATTTTACGCAGCATAAACATCATGAAACCGCCGATAGTTTCATAGTTGCCAGACTGTGGAAACTCGTCGATATCCAGCACGCGCATCACGTCATCAATCGGCGTACCGCCGTCAATCAGCCAGGAATTCTCATCACGTGCTACGATCTGTTCTTCAAGGCCCTGACCGACTAAGTCACCCATCAACGTGGTCATTACGTCGTTAAGCGTGATAATCCCTACTACCAGCGCGTACTCGTTCATGATGACGGCAAAGTCTTCACCTGCAGTTTTGAAGCTTTCCAGCGCTTCTGAGAGCGTCAGCGTATCCGGGACAATCAGTGTATTGCGGATCTGCACGCCGCTGTTTAGCGCCATGCTCTGGTTTGCCAGTACGCGGTTAAGCAGATCTTTGGAGTCCACATAGCCAATGATGTGGTCGATATCTTCATTACACACCAGAAACTTGGAGTGCGGATGTTCCGCAACTTTGTTTTTCAGGCTCTGCTCGTCTTCGTGCAGATCGAACCAGATGACGTTTTCACGTGATGTCATGGAAGACGGGACGGTACGGGATTCCAGCTCGAACACATTTTCAATCAACTCATGTTCCTGTTTACGCAGTACACCCGCCAGCGCGCCAGCTTCTACCACGGCGTAAATATCGTCTGAGGTGATGTCATCTTTGCGCACCATTGGGATCTTAAACAGGCGGAAAATGTTATTTGCCAGGCCGTTAAAGAACCACACCAGCGGGCGGAACACGAACAGGCAGAAGCGCATCGGGTTGATGATACGCAAAGCCACAGCTTCTGGCGCAATCATACCGATGCGTTTCGGGGTTAAATCCGCGAACAGGATGAACAGGCCAGTTACCAGTGAGAACGAGAGGATAAAGCTCAACTGTTCGGACAGCTCTGGAGCGAAGTATTGCGAGAACAAGCCGTAAAAAGCCGGAGAAAACGCAGCATCCCCCACGATACCGCCAAGAATGGCGACGGCGTTAAGACCAATTTGCACCACGGTGAAGAACATGCCGGGATTTTCCTGCATCTTCATAACGCGTTGTGCATTGATATTGCCTTCATCGGCAAGCAGCTTAAGTTTAATTTTGCGTGATGCGGCAAGCGAGATCTCGGATATCGAGAAGAACGCACTCACGGCGATCAGGCAGAGAATGACTAAAATACTGTTTAACATATCTTATCCGACCGTTAAGGCCAGATCCTCGGAAGGGAGAAGTTGATACTCGTCGTCTTTCAAGCCGCAGATGCGTTGGCTGCACTCATTCACCCCAGTCACATAGTTATCTATGCTCCTGGGGATTCACGAGTTTGCCGCCTTTCTGCAACTCGAAATCCATAGAGTATAAATCCAATGGAATATTCATTGAAAACCGGCTCGCGGAAGTGAGCCGGTAAATTCAGAAGCTAGTATAGCGTAAGCGACTGTAAAGTCGCCAGAGGCTGATATTTATCCTTGTGGCGGCAGGCAAACCCCAATGCCGCCAATGCCGCAATATCCATAAGGATTTTTGTGCAGGTACTGCTGGTGATCGTCTTCGGCATAGTAGAACGGGGTTGCCGTTTTGATTTCCGTTGTAATAGGACGATCATCACCGGCTGCGGTCATCGCTGCCTGAAAGCGTTCAAGGCTGGCCTGGGCTGCGGTATTTTGCTCCGGAGTTAATGGATAAATTGCGGAACGATACTGAGTACCCTGATCGTTGCCCTGACGCATACCTTGCGCCGGGTCGTGATTTTCCCAGAATACCTGCAGTAGCTGTTCGTAGCTGATAACATGCGGATCATAGACGATACGTACTGCTTCAGCATGGCCCGTATCACCAGAACAAACCTCCCGATAGGTTGGATTGGGGGTATAGCCGCCAGTGTATCCGGCTGCAGTGCTGTACACGCCGGGGAGTGACCAGAACAAACGTTCTACGCCCCAGAAACAGCCCATGGCGAAAAGGGCGATCTCCATACCGTCGGGCACGTTGGTCATCGAATGTTGGTTAACCGCATGCAGCGTTGCCACTGGCATCGGGGTGTTGCGTCCAGGTAATGCATCTGCTTGAGTAACAAGATGCTTTTTATCAAATAAACTCATGGCCGTTCTCCCGAAATCAGTCATTTGGGTTAAGGTTGTAACAAGACGCGTCTTTGCCCACAATAAACGGTGTGAATACGTCTAGAGTTAAACATAAGAAATATTTGGGTTGTCGTCTGTTTTTCAACTCTTATTGTTGATTTTTTGTTAAGCCCAGGAACGGCATAGTATTTTTTTCCAGGGGTGGGAAAAAAGGATATTCAGGAGAAAATGTGCCACATATCCGTCAGTTATGTTGGGTGGGGTTACTGTGCTTAAGTGGCTCAGCCGCCGCTGCGAATGTTCGCTTACAGGTCGAGGGATTATCGGGACCGCTGGAAAAAAACGTCCGTGCGCAGTTATCCACGATTCAGAGTGATGAAGTCACGCCTGACCGCCGTTTTCGTGCGCGCGTCGATGATGCTATTCGCGAAGGGCTAAAAGCGCTGGGCTATTTTGAGCCGACCATTGATTTTGAATTGCGTCCACCACCGGCGAAGGGACGTCAGGTGTTGATTGCCAAAGTGACACCCGGTGAACCGGTACTGATTGGCGGAACCGACGTCATTTTACGCGGTGGGGCGCGCACTGACAGAGATTATCTGGACCTGCTAAAAACGCGTCCAGCCATCGGCACTGTGCTGAATCAAGGCGACTATGACAGCTTCAAAAAGTCGCTAACCAGCGTGGCGCTGCGTAAGGGCTATTTCGACAGTGAATTTAATAAAAGCCAACTCGGGATCGCGCTCGATCGTCGCCAGGCATTCTGGGATATCGATTACAACAGCGGAGAGCGTTATCGTTTTGGACATGTCACCTTTGAAGGATCGCAGATTCGCGATGAGTATCTGCAAAATCTGGTGCCGTTCAAAGAAGGCAAAGAGTACGAATCGAAAGATCTGGCGGAGCTGAACCGTCGTCTCTCGGCAACCGGTTGGTTTAATTCTGTAGTGGTCGCGCCGGAATTCGACAAAGCCCGCAAAACCAAAGTGTTGCCGCTGAAAGGCGTGGTCTCGCCACGCACGGAAAACACCATTGAAACCGGGGTCGGCTATTCCACCGACGTCGGGCCACGGTTAAAAACCACGTGGAAAAAACCGTGGATGAACTCGTACGGTCACAGTCTGGCGACCAGCGTCAGCGTTTCTGCGCCTGAACAGGTTCTTGATTTCAGTTATAAAATGCCGCTGTTAAAGAACCCACTGGAGCAGTACTACCTGGTTCAGGGGGGATTTAAACGTACCGATTTGAACGATACCGAGCAGGACTCCACCACGCTTGCCGTCTCTCGCTACTGGGATCTCTCCAGCGGCTGGCAGCGCGCAATTAACCTGCGCTGGAGCCTCGACCACTTTACCCAGGGTAATGTCACCAATACCACCATGCTGCTCTATCCTGGTGTGATGATTAGCCGGACGCGCTCGCGCGGCGGTCTGATGCCCGTCTGGGGGGATTCTCAGCGCTATTCCATCGATTACTCGAATACCGCCTGGGGTTCAGATGTCGATTTCTCCGTCTTCCAGGCACAGAACGTCTGGATCCGCACGTTGTACGACCGTCATCGCTTTGTGATGCGCGGTAACCTCGGCTGGATTGAAACCGGAGACTTCGACAAAGTACCACCGGATCTGCGTTTCTTCGCCGGGGGCGACCGCAGTATTCGCGGTTACAAATACAAATCTATTGCGCCTGAAGGCAGCGACGGCAAACTGAAAGGGGCCTCGAAGCTGGCGACAGGATCGCTGGAATACCAGTACAACGTGACCGGAAAATGGTGGGGTGCGATGTTTGTTGATAGCGGTGAAGCGGTCAGCGATATCCGCAGAAGTGATTTTAAAACCGGTGCCGGGGTTGGTGTGCGCTGGCAGTCACCGGTAGGACCTATCAAGCTCGATTTTGCTGTACCTGTCGGCGACAAAGATGAGCATGGTTTACAGTTTTACATCGGTCTGGGGCCTGAATTATGAGTTTATGGAAGAAGATAAGCCTCGGCGTTCTGATTTTTATCCTGCTGTTGTTAGGCACTGTAGCGTTTCTCGTGGGTACAACCTCGGGTCTGCATCTGCTCTTTAAGGCGGCTAATCGCTGGGTTCCGGGGCTGGAGATAGGCCAGGTCACTGGCGGCTGGCGGGATTTATCGCTGAAAAATATCCGCTACGATCAGCCTGGCGTGGCGGTGAATGCGGGTGAAGTGCATCTGGCCATCGGCCTCAACTGTCTGTGGAACAGCAGTCTGTGCGTCAATGATCTGTCGCTAAAAGATATTAACGTGGCTATCGACAGTAAAAAAATGCCGCCTTCTGCTCCGGTGGAGGAAGAGGATAGCGGCCCGCTTAATCTGTCAACGCCTTATCCCATCACGCTTTCACGCGTGGCGCTTAACAACATCAATATCAAAATTGATGACACCACCGTTTCCGTGCTGGATTTTACTTCCGGCCTGAACTGGCAGGAAAAAACGCTGACCCTGAAGCCAACGTCATTACAGGGCCTGTTGATTGCACTGCCTAAAGTGGCGGAAGTCGCCCAGGAAGAGGTTGTTGAGCCGAAGATCCAGAATCCGCAGCCGGATGAGAAACCGTTGGGTGAAACGCTCAAAGATCTGTTCTCAAAACCGGTCCTACCGGAAATGACCGATGTTCACCTGCCGCTGAATCTCAATATTGAAGAATTCCGCGGCGAGCAACTGCGCGTGACCGGGGATACCGATCTGACAGTACACAACATGTTGCTGAAAGTGAGCAGCATTGACGGCAATATGAAGCTCGATGCGCTGGATATCGACTCCAGCCAGGGGACGGTGAACGCCAGTGGGACGGCGCAACTGACCGATGCGTGGCCAGTCGATATTACGCTGAACAGCACGCTGAACATTGACCCGTTAAAAGGCGAAAAGGTGAAGCTGAAGGTTGGTGGCGCGCTGCGCGAACAACTGGAAGTGGGTGTTAATCTATCCGGCCCGGTGGATATGGATCTGCGCGCACAGACGCGCCTGGCGGAAGCAGGATTACCGCTCAATCTGGACGTCGTCAGCAAACAGGTTTACTGGCCGTTTACTGGCGATAAGCAATTCCAGGCCGATGATATCAAGCTCAAACTGACCGGCAAAATGACGGACTATACGCTGTCGATGCGCACAGCAGTGAAGGGACAGGACATTCCTCCGGCAACCATTACGCTGGATGCTAAAGGCAACGAACAGCAGATTAATCTCGACAAACTTACCGTGGCGGCGCTGGAGGGGAAAACCGAACTCAAAGCGTTGCTTGACTGGCAGCAGGCTATAAGCTGGCGTGGAGAACTGACGCTGGATGGTATTAACACTGCGAAAGAGCTTCCGGACTGGCCGTCAAAACTGAATGGTTTGGTGAAAACCCGAGGTAGCCTGTATGGCGGAACCTGGCAGATGGAGGTTCCGGAGCTGAAGCTGACCGGTAACGTTAAACAGAACAAGGTTAATGTGAATGGCTCACTGAAAGGGAACAGTTACCTGCAGTGGACAATTCCAGGCCTGCACCTGGAACTGGGGCGTAACAGCGCCGAGGTGAAAGGTGAACTGGGGGTAAAAGATCTCAATCTCGACGCGATGATTGATGCTCCGGGCCTGGATAACGCGCTACCGGGGTTAGGCGGTACGGCGAAAGGTCTGGTCAAAATTCGCGGTACGGTGGAAGCGCCGCAACTGTTGGCGGATATCACTGCCCGTGGCCTGCGCTGGCAGGAACTCTCCGTTGCCCAGGTGCGCGTTGAAGGCGATGTGAAATCGGCTGAACAAATCGCCGGTAGCCTCAACGTGCGCGTAGAGCGGATTGTGCAACCTGATGTGAATATCAATCTCGTTACCCTGAATGCCAAAGGCAGCGAAAAGCAACATGAGCTGCAGCTGCGTATTCAGGGGGAGCCGGTCTCCGGGCAGCTTGACCTGGCAGGGAGTTTTGATCGCAAAGAACAGCGCTGGAAAGGAGCCTTGAGCAATACCCGCTTCCAGACGCCGGTTGGTCCGTGGTCGCTGAACCGCGCGATAGCGCTGGATTACCGTAATCAGGAACAGAAAATCAGCATCGGACCGCACTGCTGGAACAATCCAAACGCTGAACTGTGCGTGCCGCAGACGATTGATGCCGGTGCTGAAGGACGTGCAGTGGTTAATCTGAACCGCTTCGATCTGGCGATGCTGAAACCGTTTATGCCAGATACCACGCAGGCGAGCGGCGTGTTCAGCGGTAAAGCCGATGTAAGCTGGGACACGACTAAAGAAGGGTTGCCACAGGGAAAGGTAACGCTAAGCGGGCGTAACGTGAAGGTCACACAAAGCGTCAATGATGCACCGTTGCCGGTGGCATTTGAAACGCTGAATATGACCGCTGACTTGCATAATAACCGTGCCGAACTGGGATGGCTGATTCGCCTGACCAATAACGGACAGTTTGACGGGCAGGTGCAGGTTACCGATCCGCAAGGGCGACGCAACCTTGGCGGTAACGTTAATATCCGTAACTTTAATCTGGCGATGGTCAATCCCATCTTCTCGCGTGGTGAAAAAGCTGCGGGGATGCTAAACGCTAACCTGCGCCTCGGCGGCGATGTACAAAGCCCGCAGTTGCTCGGACAGCTACAGCTTAGTGGTCTGGACATTGACGGCAACTTTATGCCATTTGACATGCAGCCAAGCCAGTTGGCGATTAATTTCACGGGGTCACGTTCGACGATTGCGGGCGTGGTGCGCACGCAGCAGGGACAGATTAACCTGAGTGGTGACGCCGACTGGACTCAGATAGACAACTGGCGGGCGCGTATCGCGGCTAAAGGCAGCCGCGTTCGTATCACCGTGCCGCCAATGGTTCGTCTGGATGTATCTCCGGATGTGGTCTTCGAAGCCACGCCAAGTTTATTCACGTTGGATGGTAGCGTTGATGTACCGTGGGCGCGTATTGTGGTGCATGACCTGCCGGAAAGCGCGGTGGGTGTCTCCAGCGATATGGTAATGCTCAATAACGATCTTCAGCCTGAGAAGCCACAGAGTGCGGGTATTCCGATCAACAGCAATCTGATCGTGCATGTAGGCAACAACGTGCGCATCGATGCGTTTGGTCTGAAAGCAAGACTGACAGGCGATCTGAAAGTGGCGCAGGACAAGCAGGGGCTGGGGCTTAACGGGCAGATTAACATCCCGAGTGGTCGCTTCCATGCTTATGGTCAGGATCTTATTGTGCGCAAAGGCGAGCTGTTGTTCTCCGGCCCGCCGGACCAGCCGTTGCTCAACATCGAGGCGATTCGTAACCCGGATGCCACTGAAGACGACGTCATTGCCGGTGTTCGCGTTACAGGTACTGCTGATGAACCAAAAGCGGAGATCTTCTCTGACCCGGCGATGTCACAGCAAATGGCGCTTTCCTACCTGCTTCGTGGGCAAGGACTGGACAGCGAACAGAGCGACAGTGCGGCAATGACATCAATGCTTATTGGTCTGGGGGTTGCACAAAGTGGTCAGGTTGTGGGTAAAATCGGGGAGACATTTGGCGTAAGCAATCTGGCACTGGACACACAAGGGGTGGGCGACTCATCTCAGGTGGTTGTCAGCGGATACGTACTGCCAGGTCTGCAGGTGAAATATGGTGTGGGTATATTTGACTCCTTAGCGACACTCACGCTACGTTATCGTCTGATGCCTAAGCTATATCTGGAAGCCGTGTCTGGCGTAGATCAGGCACTTGATTTGCTCTATCAGTTTGAGTTTTAGCAATGCGAATATTTGTCTACGGTAGTTTACGACGCAAACAGGGCAACAGCCACTGGATGACCAACGCCCAGTTGCTGGGTGATTTCAATATCGAGAACTACCAGTTGTATAGTCTGGGCCACTATCCAGGCGCAGTTCCGGGAAACGGATCGGTACACGGGGAAGTTTATCGTATTGACAACGCTACGCTGGCAGAGCTTGACGCTCTGCGTACGCGAGGCGGCGAGTATGCACGCCAGTTAATTCAGACGCCGTACGGAAGTGCATGGATGTACGTGTACCAACGTCCGGTCGAGGGGTTAACGCTGATTGAAAGCGGTAACTGGTTAGACAGAGACCAGTACTAATATGAACACGCCACCCTCGGGTGGCGTTGTTTTATTACAGGGCTTAAAACTCCACTCGCGCGCCGAGGTTATAGCGACGTCCTTCCACCTGAGCGGACTCATTCCACGCGGTAGTCAGCTTCGGATCCTCATCCAGCAGGTTGTAGATACCCGCCATCAGCTGTGTATTTTTATTGAGTTTATAGCGTACGCCTACGTCTACCATCGTGTAGTCATCGTACTTATAGTTGTTGCCACTGTTGCGGTTACTGCTGCGATAATTCACCGTACTCCATACGTCCAGACTTTGTGTTGCCGTCCAGTTCAGCGACAGATTTGCCATATGGCGTGGGTAATCGTTCAGCGCGTAGCCTTTATTTACCCCACTTTTCTGCTCGCTGTGGTTCCAGGTGTAGTTGGCGTTAGCTTTAATATCCGCGCTGATTTGCCAGTCGGCGTTAAACTCCACACCGTATACATCCGCCTCGCTAACGTTGAAGTACTTACTGACGGAATCTGCCTTGTAACCATTTACGGAGCACTGATTTGTCGCCGTGGTTTCGCAAATGGTTTGCTCGGCAATTTTATCTTTGAACTGGGTATAGAAGACGGTGCTATCCAGCGACAATGTATTGCCTGTCCAGTAGAGACCCAGCTCAGAGTTAACGCTTTTCTCCGGTTTCAGGTCGTCATTACCCACCGTCAGGAACGGATAAGGCACAGTTGAGCCGTAAGGCGTGACGAAGTCGCTGGAGGTCGCGCGCAGCTCTGGTTTTTTATACCCTGCGGAAACGCCGCCTTTCAGCGCCCAGGCATCGCTGAATGCCCAGTTGCCGTACATTTTTGGCGTAATATGTGTCCCAAAATTATCATCCTGATCCATACGCGCTGACGTAGTCAGGATAAAATCATCAATACTCCAACCGTCCTCAGCAAACAGCGCCCAACCGTTGCGGCTGACTTTGGTCACGGGTTCTGAACCCGGCAGCGTTTTGTTTGCCACATCAAAGCGGTCGTTTAACTCTTCACGGGTAAAATTCGCCCCGACGGTCAGCTTGTGGTTGTCGAGAGTGATGGTGGTTTGCGAGTTGGCGACGTAGTTTTCCATCTGCACATACTGCGGTGATTGCCCGTCGTAAACGTATTTTGACCGGCCTTTTTCGTAGTTAATGTAATTGGTTGTCGCGACGGTATCTTCTGCGTACCAGCCGGTATGAGTGAGGGTGACGGCGTTACGATCGAACAGCCATGACCACGGCGCGCCACGTTTCTGGGTGCGGTTTTTCTCTTGTTCACCGGTGACGACGTTGAGGTCGAACAGGTTATTTTCGCTGGCGGCCAGACCCAGCGTCATATCCACGGATTTACGGTTATGCTTGCCAAAGTAATTGTTGCGATCGTCATCGCGTCGGTCGAGCCAGTCTGCCGCCACGCTTAATCCCAGAACATCAGGGATAATGGGACCCATAGTGAACAGATTCATCTGGCTGGTATTGCCCAGATACTGGTGTTCCTGAAGCCAGGTATTGGCGGCAATTGCCGTCGTCCAGTCCTTTGTACCGTAAGGCTTTTTAGTGATAACGTTCACCACGCCGCCGATGGCATCTGATCCGTACAGCGATGACATCGGCCCGCGAATAACCTCGATACGCTCAATGGCCTCCATCGGCGGTAAGAAGTTGGCTTCGGTACCAATATCGTGTCCGTACGGGCGTGACTCTCCGGTGTTTTGTTTGACGCTGTTGACCATGAATGCAGTATAGGACGGGTCCATCCCGCGGATCATAATGCTGCCAGCATTCATACCGCTGCTGTTGGTAACTGAAACGCCGGGAATATTTTTTATTGCTTCACCGATGTTACGGTCGGGTTGAATATCCAGTGTTTTACGATCGATAACGGAAATGGTCGCCGGGGCTTCACGTTTTTGTTGTGAGAAACCTGATGCGGTGATTACCATTTCATCTTCGCTATTGCGAGAAATTTCACTTAATTCCTCGGCCTGTGAGGGGAATATAACACCGCCAGAGAGTGCAACGATCCCTGTCAGCGTAATAAGTTGACGCGTTTTCATAATATAAGACACCTGAAAAGTAAAAATAACAACGTCACCTTGTCGTCGTTTTGGCGACAAGGTGAAAGAATGATTTTTGATTATTAATATTTAGAGAGATCGATTTTCAGCACATAGTCGGGCTTCACGCCAATCATTTTTTCTGGCTGTTTTACGCTGACATACAAGGAGTTAGCATCTGTCGATAGCGCAAGACTATTTGGTAATGCATTGGTTTCAATGCTTTGTTTCACCTGATAGGTCTTGCTGTCCACAATGCTGACTCGTTTTGCATTGCGGTGGGTGATGTAAACTTCCTGACGTTTTTCGTTATATAACACGGCAAGAGAATTAATTACCTTAATTGGCGAAATGACTTTTCCGTTATTAATATCGACAACCAGTACGTCCGCGAGATCAGGATCGGTGAGGAATGCACGATTATTTTTCGCATCAAGAGCGATATTCAGGAAGAAATGTTTTTTGGCAGGTTCAATGGTAAAGCGGTTAATAATTTTATGGCTGGTGGTATCCAGAGTAATCAACTCGTTTCTGCCATTAACGACATACAGGCGATCTTTATCGGCATCAACAGCCATGCCGGTCGGGTATTCACCCATATTTTCAATAGTGGCAATTTTTTCACGCTTTTGCGTATCTACTACCCAGACAATTCCTTTTTCTGCGACGCCGGAAATGTACAGACGGTGATGCTGCTTATCGAGCACCATTTCACGGGTATGGACAATGTCTTTCGGGTTTTTGGTCTCGCTCAGTTGTAGTATCGCCAGCTCTTTACCGCTGCGGGTATCGATTAGCGTTACTGAACCTTCCAGCGTATTTCCAACATACAGAACATGATTTTCTGCATCCAGCGCGGTAGCAAAAGCGCGACGGCTGGTAGTAATAACTTCCGTGGTGGTGAGTTTCTCCAGATCGAGTTTATAGATCAGCCCACTGGTTTTATCCTTATCAAACGACGGCGACGAGGCAGCAAAAAGTGCATTCTGTTGGCCATCAACCGCCAGTTCATACACGCCGTTACCGACATCGCGGGTCAGAAAATCTTTCTCAGGCAGCGTACCTGCGTAACCGGACAGAGTGGTAAATAGCAGCGCTGTGGCGAAGGCCACACCGGAATAGCATTTCAGGGACTTCACATTGTGGAGGTTCATTGACGTTTATTCACATTTATTTACGTGTTGCGAATGATAATGAGATCGAATCTTATTCGCAAATAAGATAAATGAAATGTGACTACCCGATTTGGTAGGTCAAAAAGGAACCAGCAGGTTGCGTGAGGAAACGGAAGGGGGAAAGCACAGACATAAAAAAACCCTTACTAACCAGAGTCTGGTGTTCAGGGCTACCAGCACAAGCGAACTTATTTCTTCGCGGCGCGCTCGAAGGATGCAACGATTTCAGCTTTTGCAGCTTCTGCGTTGTCCCAACCGTCAACTTTCACCCATTTGCCCGCTTCGAGGTCTTTATAGTGCTCGAAGAAGTGAGTGATCTGCGCTTTCAGCAGGTCCGGCAGGTCGTTCACATCTTTGATGTGATCGTATTCTTTGCTCAGTTTGGTGTGCGGTACTGCAACCAGTTTCGCATCTTCACCGGATTCGTCGGTCATTTTCAGTACGCCAACCGGACGGCAGCGGATGACTGAACCTGGCTCCAGCGGGTACGGAGTCGGGACCAGAACGTCTACCGGATCACCATCCAGAGACAGGGTGTGGTTGATGTAACCGTAGTTGCATGGGTAGAACATCGCAGTGGACATGAAGCGGTCAACGAACAGGGCGCCGCTCTCTTTGTCAACTTCGTATTTGATCGGATCTGCGTTCGCAGGGATCTCGATAACAACGTAGATATCTTCCGGCAGATCTTTACCGGCAGGGACGTTGAGTAAGCTCATGTCTGTTTCCTTTAAATATGCTATGGCAAACAAGTGGCGGGTATTATAGCCAACTCGCGCTGAATGTCTCCGCTTGTTTTTCGATTTAGTTCCTCTGAATTTCTCTTTTTCACACTGTTTGCATGACAGAAAAATCCATAAGTTCAGTCGCATTTTTCATAGGGTAATGAAAGCGATTACAAACTTGTGATTAACGTTTTATTTACTTTTTTGAAGTGTGATGTAACTCAATTCGTTACATGCTCGATTGTCTATAGTTTTTTCGCGACTGTTTATTAATCAACAATAATCACCCTACGAGGACGCACTTATGTGGAAGCGCTTACTTTTAGTCACAGCAGTTTCAGCAGCCATGTCGTCTATGGCAATGGCAGCCCCTTTAACCGTAGGATTTTCGCAGGTCGGGTCTGAGTCCGGCTGGCGCGCCGCAGAAACCAACGTGGCGAAAAGCGAGGCCGAGAAGCGCGGTATTACGCTGAAAATCGCCGACGGTCAGCAAAAGCAGGAAAACCAGATTAAAGCAGTACGTTCATTCGTTGCCCAGGGCGTGGATGCTATCTTCATTGCACCGGTCGTGGCAACGGGTTGGGAGCCAGTATTAAAAGAAGCTAAAGATGCCGAAATTCCGGTCTTTTTGCTCGATCGTTCCATCGATGTAAAAGACAAATCTCTCTATATGACCACTGTCACCGCCGATAACGTGCTGGAAGGTAAATTAATCGGCGACTGGCTGATTAAAGAAGTGAACGGCAAGCCATGTAACGTCGTTGAGCTGCAAGGGACCGTCGGTGCCAGCGTGGCAATCGACCGTAAAAAAGGCTTTGCTGAAGCCATTGCCAACGCGCCAAATATCAAAATTATTCGCTCCCAGTCCGGAGACTTTACCCGCAGTAAAGGTAAAGAAGTTATGGAAAGTTTTATCAAAGCGGAAAACAACGGCAAGAACATCTGCATGGTTTACGCCCATAACGATGACATGGTGATTGGGGCTATTCAGGCGATTAAAGAAGCAGGCCTGAAGCCGGGCAAAGATATTCTCACCGGTTCAATTGACGGCGTACCGGATATCTATAAAGCGATGATTGACGGCGAAGCCAACGCCAGCGTCGAGCTGACGCCAAATATGGCTGGTCCGGCATTCGACGCGCTGGAGAAATTCAAAAAAGACGGCACGATGCCCGAGAAGCTGACCATTACCAAATCAATCCTCTATCTGCCTGATACCGCCAAAGAAGAGTTAGAGAAGAAGAAAAACATGGGCTACTAAGTCGTTAGCGTGACGAACAATGCTGGATGGCCGGCCTACAGGCGAGTGTATTGTAGGCCGGATAAGATGCGAGCGTCGCCATCCGGCAGTTGATAGAGGGGGAACCATGACCACCGAACAGCACCAGGAAATCCTCCGAACCGAAGGATTAAGTAAATTCTTTCCCGGCGTCAAAGCGCTGGATAACGTGGATTTCAGCTTGCGTCGTGGCGAGATTATGGCGCTGTTGGGAGAAAACGGAGCCGGAAAATCGACGCTGATCAAAACGCTGACCGGCGTTTACCATGCCGATCGTGGCACTATCTGGCTCGAAGGCCAGACGATTTCACCCAAAAATACCGCCCACGCCCAGCAACTGGGGATTGGCACCGTTTATCAGGAAGTGAACCTGCTGCCCAATATGTCGGTAGCGGATAATCTGTTTATTGGCCGTGAGCCGCGGCGCTTTGGCCTGTTGCAACGTAAACAGATGGAAAAGCGTGCGACAGAGCTGATGGCCTCTTACGGTTTTTCTCTCGACGTTCGCGAACCGCTTAACCGCTTTTCCGTGGCGATGCAGCAGATAGTCGCCATCTGCCGGGCGATCGATCTCTCCGCAAAAGTGTTGATCCTCGATGAGCCCACCGCCAGCCTGGATACCCAGGAAGTTGAAATGCTGTTTGGACTAATGCGTCATCTGCGCGATCGCGGCGTCAGCCTGATTTTCGTCACCCATTTTCTCGATCAGGTTTATCAGGTCAGCGATCGGATCACCGTTCTGCGTAACGGCGGCTTCGTTGGGTGCCGTGAAACACGAGAACTACCACAGATCGAACTGGTGAAAATGATGCTGGGTCGTGAGCTGGATACCCATGCGTTACAGCGCGCAGGTCGCACGCTGTTGAGTGATAAGCCGGTGGCGGCATTCAGTAATTTTGGCAAGAAAGGCACGATCGCACCTTTTGATTTGCAGGTTCGGCCCGGCGAGATCGTTGGCCTGGCGGGGTTGCTGGGTTCGGGGCGGACAGAAACGGCGGAAGTGATCTTCGGTATTAAACCTGCCGACAGTGGCAGTGCGCTGATCAAAGGTAAACCGCAGACCCTGCGATCGCCGCATCAGGCCTCGTGCCTGGGGATCGGCTTTTGCCCGGAAGACAGGAAAACGGATGGCATTATTGCCGCTGCTTCGGTGCGGGAAAATATCATTCTGGCCCTGCAGGCGCAGCGAGGCTGGCTGCGGCCCATTCCCCGTAAAGAACAAAACGAGATCGCCGAGCGCTTTATCCGCCAGCTCGGCATTCGTACGCCGAACGCCGAACAGCCGATCGAATTTCTCTCCGGCGGTAATCAGCAAAAAGTACTGTTGTCACGCTGGCTACTGACTAAACCACAGTTCTTGATCCTTGATGAACCGACGCGTGGGATCGACGTCGGTGCGCATGCGGAGATCATTCGCTTGATCGAAACGCTGTGCGCTGATGGCCTCGCTCTGCTGGTTATTTCGTCCGAACTGGAAGAGCTGGTGGGTTATGCCGATCGGGTCATTATTATGCGCGATCGCAAACAGGTGGCAGAGATCCCACTGGCTGAACTGTCCGTACCGGCAATTATGAACGCCATTGCGGCCTAAGGAGATTATTGTGATGCCTCAATCTCTCCCCCAATCTACTCCGCCTAAACGACGGTTTCGCTGGCCAAAAGGAATGCCACAGCTGGTAGCGCTGCTGTTGGTGTTGCTGGTGGATAGCCTGGTAGCACCGCACTTCTATCAGGTGATTTTGCAGGACGGCCGCCTGTTCGGTAGCCCTATTGATATTCTCAACCGCGCTGCGCCCGTAGCGCTGCTGGCGATTGGCATGACGCTGGTGATTGCCACCGGCGGTATCGATCTTTCTGTTGGTGCGGTGATGGCCATTGCAGGCGCCACCACCGCTGCGATGACAGTCGCAGGACACAGTTTACCTATTGTCCTGCTCGCTGCGTTAGGCTCCGGTATTCTGGCAGGATTGTGGAACGGTATTCTGGTGGCGATCCTCAAGATCCAACCGTTTGTCGCGACGCTTATCCTGATGGTGGCCGGGCGTGGAGTTGCGCAATTGATCACCTCAGGGCAGATCGTCACCTTCAATTCCCCCGATCTGTCGTGGTTCGGCAGCGGCTCGTTGTTACTGTTCCCTACGCCGGTGATCATCGCGCTGCTGACGTTGGTTGCATTCTGGCTGTTGACCCGCAAAACGGCGCTGGGCATGTTTATTGAAGCGGTAGGTATCAATATTCGCGCGGCGAAAAACGCCGGGGTGAACACCCGCATCATTGTAATGCTCACCTATATACTGAGCGGCCTGTGCGCAGCGATTGCCGGAATTATCGTCACTGCGGATATTCGTGGGGCAGATGCTAATAATGCCGGATTATGGCTGGAGTTAGATGCCATTCTGGCGGTGGTCATTGGCGGCGGCTCGTTGATGGGAGGGCGTTTCAACCTGCTGTTGTCGGTAGTCGGAGCCCTCATTATTCAGGGGATGAACACCGGGATTTTACTCTCGGGCTTCCAGCCGGAGCTGAACCAGGTGGTCAAAGCCATTGTCGTGTTGTGTGTGCTGGTCGTGCAGTCACAACGCTTTATCAGCCTGATAAAAGGAGTGCGCGGTCATGATAAAACGTAATTTACCGTTGATGATCACCCTCGGTGTTTTTGTGCTGGGCTATCTCTACTGTCTGACGCAATTCCCGGCTTTTGCCTCTACCCGAGTGATATGCAATATCCTGACTGATAACGCTTTTTTAGGGATCATTGCTGTTGGTATGACCTTCGTCATTCTCTCTGGCGGGATCGATCTTTCCGTCGGCTCAGTGATTGCTTTTACTGGCGTATTTCTGGCAAAGGCCATTGGCTACTGGGGAATTTCTCCTCTGCTGGCGTTCCCCCTGATTCTGTTGATGGGCTGCGCATTCGGTGCGTTTATGGGGTTGTTAATTGATGCGCTGAAGATCCCGGCATTCATCATTACTCTGGCGGGGATGTTCTTCCTTCGCGGCGTCAGCTATCTGGTCTCCGAAGAATCAATCCCGATTAACCATCCTGTTTATGACACGCTCTCCAGCCTGGCATGGAAGATCCCCGGCGGCGGTCGCCTAAGCGCGATGGGATTGCTGATGCTGGCTGTGGTGGTGATCGGCATATTCCTTGCGCACCGTACGCGGTTTGGCAATCAGGTTTACGCTATCGGCGGTAATGCCACCTCTGCCAACCTGATGGGGATCTCAACCCGCAGTACGACAATCCGCATCTATATGTTGTCTACCGGGTTGGCGACGCTGGCCGGAATTGTTTTTTCAATTTATACCCAGGCAGGTTATGCACTGGCAGGTGTCGGCGTAGAACTGGATGCTATTGCCTCGGTGGTGATTGGCGGTACGCTGCTGAGCGGCGGAGTGGGAACGGTTTTAGGAACCCTGTTTGGCGTAGCCATTCAGGGGCTGATTCAGACCTACATTAATTTTGATGGAACATTAAGTTCATGGTGGACAAAAATCGCCATTGGCATTTTATTGTTTATTTTTATTGCCTTGCAACGGGGTCTTACCGTGTTGTGGGAGAACCGTCAGAGTTCACCGGTAACCAGAGTTACCACGTCTGCGGCACCAAAGTAACATCATGATTTTATAGAAAACATTTAAATACCTAAACTTTTTCCGGTTGTAGTCGATAGGTTCTGTACAGGTCTGTTTTATCCCTACAACCGGAAATTTAACGATGCCAAAATCCCTTTCAATTCGATCAAGTTTGTTGGTGTTATTGTCTCTGCTGACTTTTCTTCTGTTGCTGACTGGAGGGATGGGGCTTTATGCCGCAACCCGTGTAATTACTTCATTGATTTATCACGGTATTATGGGAATATCCATGTTGGCTGCCATTGCTTTGTTGGCGGTTATTTGGTTTATGCTGCGAAATAAGTTTCTGCAGCCTCTGGATAACATTGTGGAACAGCTCGAGCGTCTGGCGACGGGCGATTTGTCACCCGTTACTGCCTTGTCAGCCAGTGCCGAATTCAACCGCCTTAATACTGCAATGGATGAAATGCGTCATGCATTGGGTGATTCTGTGCAACGCGTACGTGATGCCAGCTCGCTAATTGATCTCGGCAGTCGCGAACTGACCGCAGGTAACCAACACCTGGCACAACGTACAGAATCCACCGCAACCTCGCTGGAACAGACCGCCGCCAGTATGGAAGAGCTAACGGCGACCGTGAAACAGAATGCGGAAAACGCGGAACAGGCGCATCAGATGGCAAAATCGGTATCGGATACCGCCGATCGGGGCAGTGAAATGGTGTGCTACGTTATTGAAAAAATGCGTGATATTTCCGGGAGTTCCAGTCGTATCGCCGACATCCTCAGCGTAATCGATGGCATTGCTTTTCAGACCAATATCCTGGCGCTGAATGCTTCTGTTGAAGCGGCGCGTGCTGGCGAGCAAGGGCGTGGTTTCGCGGTGGTAGCAGGAGAAGTGCGCAATCTTGCCAGCCGCAGTGCCGAAGCGGCAAAAGAGATCCGTACCTTAATCAGCGACTCGCACACGCATGTGGGAGAAGGAAGTGAGCTGGCGCAGCAAGCGGGCGAAACCATGGATGAGATTGCGACTGAAGTTATGCGTATGACTAAACTAATGCGTGAAATTGCCAGCGCTTCCCAGGAACAGAGCCGCGGGATTGAACAGGTGAACATTGCCGTGAGCCAGATGGATGAAACGGCGCAGCAGAATGCGGCGTTGGTACAGCAATCTTCGGCGGCTACTCGCTCACTGGAAGAGCAGTCACATGCACTGTTGGAGGCGATGGCGGCGTTCCGGTTGCAGGTGTCGTAATCGGGCTATGGATTTTGTAGGCCGGATAAAGGCGTTTACGCCGCCATCCGGCAATATTACCGTATCGTGCGCGGATGGCGCTTCGCTTATCCGGCCTACAACGTGGTGTAGACCGGGATGTTGCGTTTACGCGTCCGGGAACTCACGGATAAAGCGTTCTACATCTTCAACCATATGGTCGTTACCTACGAAGAACGAGCGACGCTGGTGCAGGCTTTCTGGGGTGATATCCAGAATACGATCTTTGCCATCGCTCGCCTTGCCGCCCGCTTGCTCGGCCAGGAAGGCCATTGGGTTGCATTCGTACAGCAGACGCAGTTTCCCTTGCGGGTGGCTGGCGGTGCTTGGATACAGGTAGATCCCGCCTTTCAGCAGGTTGCGGTGGAAATCTGCGACCAGAGATCCAATATAGCGCGAGGTGTACGGGCGCTGAGTGGCCTTATCTTCTTCCTGGCAGAATTTAATATACTTCTTCACGCCATTCGGGAATTTGATGTAGTTGCCTTCGTTAATGGAGTAGGTGCTTCCTTTTGCCGGGAAGCGCATACGTTCCTGGCTGAGGCAAAATACGCCCAGAGAAGGATCGTAGGTGAAGGCGTGTACGCCACAACCGGTGGTGTACACCAGCATGGTGGATGAACCATAAACAACATAGCCCGCAGCAACTTGCTTGTTACCCGGCTGCAGGAAATCCTCTTCCGTGACCGGTGTGCCGACAGGAGTTACGCGGCGGTAAATAGAGAAAATCGTACCGACGGAGACGTTAACATCGATGTTGGATGAGCCATCCAGCGGATCCATTAGCACGACATATTTTGCGTGTTCACAACCTTCAAAGACGACGATTTCATCTTCTTCTTCGGAGGCGATGCCTGCGACAATATCACGAGCCTTCAGTGCTGCTTTCAGTTTTTCGTTCGCAAACAGATCGAGTTTTTGCTGTACCTCTCCCTGCACGTTTTCTGCACCGCTGGCACCCAGGATATCGACCAGACCGGCCTTATTGATATCGCGGTGGATGATCTTGGCGCCCAGCTTTATTGCCGACAACAAAGCAGTGAGTTCACCGGTAGCATGAGAAAACTCGTGCTGCTTTTCGACAATAAATTCACCTAACGTTTTCATAACACTTTCCCTGCAATTTATGTGGAGTAAAGCGACCGCAACAATATTAACAAATATTTCAGCTATCGCGCTCAGGTGAATCGCGCCAGCAAACTACGGAATATCCTGAAATGCGTTTCTCACTTGCCAGACATGTGCGTAAAATGGCCCCCAGATTAAAAAAGGATAGTGACGTATGCGCATTCATATTTTGGGAATTTGTGGCACCTTCATGGGCGGTCTGGCGATGCTGGCGCGTTCGCTCGGCCATGAAGTAACGGGTTCGGACGCCAATGTGTATCCGCCGATGAGTACTTTACTTGAGAAGCAGGGCATTGACCTGATTCAGGGTTACGATGCCAGCCAGCTCGACCCACAGCCGGATTTGGTGATCATCGGTAACGCCATGACTCGTGGCAATCCGTGCGTGGAAGCGGTGCTTGAGAAGAATATTCCGTACATGTCCGGTCCGCAGTGGCTGCATGACTTTGTTCTGCGCGATCGCTGGGTACTGGCGGTGGCGGGGACACACGGTAAAACCACCACGGCAGGGATGGCGACCTGGATTCTGGAAGCCTGCGGTTATAAGCCGGGGTTTGTCATTGGTGGCGTACCCGGTAATTTTGAGGTTTCTGCTCGTCTGGGCGAAAGCGACTTTTTTGTCATTGAAGCGGATGAGTACGACTGCGCGTTCTTTGATAAGCGTTCCAAGTTTGTGCATTACTGCCCGCGAACGCTGATCCTCAACAACCTTGAGTTTGATCACGCAGACATCTTTGACGATCTGAAAGCGATTCAGAAACAGTTCCACCATCTGGTGCGTATTGTGCCGGGTCAGGGTCGCATCATCTTCCCGGAAAACGACATCAATCTGAAACAGACGATGGCGATGGGATGCTGGAGTGAACAGGAACTGGTCGGCGAGCAGGGACACTGGCAGGCGAAAAAACTGACTACTGATGCTTCCGAGTGGGAAGTGTGGCTGGACGGTGAAAAAGCCGGTGTTGTGAAATGGGGCCTGGTGGGTGAGCACAACATGCACAACGGCCTGATGGCGATTGCGGCGGCCCGTCACGTTGGTGTGACGCCAGCGGATGCGGCCAACGCACTGGGATCGTTCATCAATGCCCGCCGTCGTCTTGAGCTACGCGGTGAAGCTAATGGCGTGACGGTGTATGACGATTTCGCCCATCACCCAACGGCGATTCTGGCTACCCTCGCGGCACTGCGCGGTAAAGTCGGCGGTACGGCGCGTATCATTGCTGTGCTGGAACCTCGGTCTAACACCATGAAAATGGGGTTGTGCAAAGACGATCTGGCACCTTCGTTAGGACGTGCGGACGAAGTATTCCTGCTGCAACCACCACATATTCCGTGGTTGGTCTCTGAAGTAGCTGAAGCCTGTGTCCAGCCTGCTCACTGGAGCGGAGATGTTGATACGCTGGCTGATATGGTGGTGAAAACCGCGCAGCCTGGCGATCACATTCTGGTGATGAGCAACGGCGGGTTTGGCGGCATCCATCAAAAACTGTTGGATGGTCTGGCGAAGAAAGCGCAAGCAGAAGCGGAAGAGTAAGAGAATGCCCGGTAGCGTGGCCGCTTACCGGGTATGTAATTGACTGTAGGCCAGATAAGGCATTGACGCAGTTATCTGGCACTTTCAACGCATGAAATTATGCTTCGTTTTCAGCCAGCTCACGCAGATACTGGAAGATCTGACGCGCTGATTTCGGCGGTTTATTGCCTTCTTTCTCTTTCTTCGCATTGCGAACCAGAGAACGAAGCTGCTGACGGTCGGCGTTTGGCCACAGGCTCAGTACTTCTGCTACCGCGTCATCACCTTCAACGATCAAACGATCGCGCAACTGTTCAAGTTTGTGAAACAGCACAACCTGTTGGTTATGACGGTTTTTCAGCTTATCCAGCGCCTGGCGAATAGGATCGACATCCCGCTGGCGCAGCATTTTACCAATCAGCTGCAACTGGCGGCGACGGCCTTCCATCTTGATACGCTGCGCCAGTTCAATGGCGGCACGCAGATCCGCATCGAGCGGGATTTTATCCAGCGCGTTTTTCCCCAGTTCTACCAGTTCTACGCCCAGGCGCTTTAACTCCTCGGCGTCACGCTTAATTTCACTTTTACTGACCCAGATAATTTCATCGTCTTCGTCTTCGATGTCATCACCGGGAACGTCGTCGAGCCAGTCTTCGGGCTGCTTAGTCATGTCAGGCTCCTTAAAAAAAGAGGCTAATGTTACCAGTTAAGATGCGCACTGAAAAACGGTTCTCTGTTAGACTTCAGAGAAACTCTCTACATTATGGCATTTGCGATGAAAGTAATCTCACAAGTTGAAGCGCAGCGTAAGATTCTGGAAGAAGCGGTCTCGACAGCACTGGAGCTAGCGTCAGGTCAGTCGGATGGCGCGGAAGTCGCTGTAAGCAAGACCACGGGTATTAGCGTCAGCACCCGTTATGGTGAAGTGGAGAACGTAGAATTCAATAGTGATGGTGCTCTTGGCATTACGGTTTATCACCAGAACCGTAAAGGGAGCGCATCATCCACTGATTTAAGCCCGCAGGCTATCGCACGTACCGTGCAGGCCGCGCTGGATATCGCCCGTTACACCTCGCCGGACCCGTGCGCGGGCGTGGCAGATAAAGAGCTGCTGGCATTTGATGCGCCAGATTTAGATCTGTTCCACCCGGCAGAAGTGTCGCCTGATGAAGCTATTGAATTGGCCGCGCGTGCTGAACAGGCTGCGTTACAGGCCGATAAGCGCATTACTAACACCGAAGGCGGCAGTTTTAATAGCCACTATGGCATCAAAGTTTTTGGTAACAGCCATGGCATGCTACAGGGTTACTGCTCCACGCGTCATTCACTTTCCAGTTGCGTTATCGCTGAAGAGAACGGCGATATGGAACGCGATTATGCCTATACCATTGGCCGTGCAATTGGCGATCTGCAAACGCCGGAGTGGGTCGGCGCAGACTGTGCCCGTCGCACCTTATCTCGCCTGTCGCCGCGTAAGCTGTCCACCATGAAAGCACCGGTTATTTTTGCGAACGAAGTGGCGACCGGACTGTTTGGACATCTGGTAGGCGCTATTGCAGGCGGCTCGGTGTATCGCAAATCCACCTTCTTGCTGGATTCACTGGGCAAACAGATCCTGCCGGAATGGCTGACCATTGAAGAACACCCGCATCTGTTGAAAGGACTGGCATCCTCACCGTTCGACAGTGAAGGCGTGCGTACCGAGCGTCGTGACATTATCAAAGATGGTGTACTGACTCAGTGGCTGTTGACCAACTATTCTGCCCGTAAACTGGGGCTGAAAAGCACCGGTCATGCTGGCGGCATTCACAACTGGCGTATTCCCGGACAAGGGCTAAGCTTCGAGCAGTTGCTCAAAGAGATGGGCACTGGCCTGGTTGTTACCGAACTGATGGGGCAGGGCGTGAGTGGTATTACCGGCGATTACTCTCGCGGTGCGGCTGGCTTCTGGGTCGAAAACGGTGAAATTCAGTATCCGGTAAGTGAAATTACCATTGCCGGTAACTTAAAAGAGATGTGGCGCAATATTGTGACCGTAGGGAACGATATTGAAACGCGCAGTAATATACAGTGTGGTTCTGTACTGTTGCCGGAGATGAAGATCGCCGGTCAATAATACCCTTCATACTTCAAGCTGCAGGTGTGTTGGTTTTACGCGTTCATCCCAGTCACTTACTTATGTAAATGGCCGGGATTCACACGCTTGCCGCTTGCCTGCAACTCGGATTATTTAGGGTATCGGGCGTTATTTTTTAATAATAAAAAGGAAGTGAGCAATGCGTAAACACCTGTTAGCGATCATCGCGGCTTCAACGCTGGTTCTTGGCTCTTCTGCGTTTGCTGCCGATCTCGAAGACGACATGGGGATCCTCAACGATAACCTGAAGATCGTCGAAAAAACGGATAATGCGACTGAACTCAAAGGTGCGTTAACCAAAATGCGTGCAGCCGCACAAGACGCACAAAAAGGAACGCCGCCGAAGCTGGAAAGCAAATCCCCGGACAGCCCGGAGATGAAAGATTTCCGCCACGGTTTTGACACGTTGATCGGTCAGATTGACGGTGCGTTAAAACTGGCGAACGAAGGTAAAGTCAAAGAGGCGAAGGCAGTAGCGGAAGAGCTGAAATCCACCCGCAATGCCTACCATAAGAAGTACCGTTGATTTATTTATCCGGCCTACAGACTACGTAGGTCGGGTAAGACATACCCATCAGATTCCCTCCATAAGTAAACGTTATGCCCATCACATTTTTTAACTTTTAACGTCAGACCGTTATTCCTTCCGCTTGTGCTTTACCTGCAATCTCCTGCGATCCCTATCACGTTATGCTGGTTATTAATCGCCAATTCCGTCTTTTCTGTGGCACAGATCACTATCGCTGCTCGCCTTTCCACTTCGAAGTGGAAAACAACTCGCTACAAACTTTTAACCTCCACCGCTAGTTTACCCTCATAGCCATGAGTGGGGTGAAACGAGTGAATAACGGAGTTGCAATGAATGACATGGGGGAACCGGTGACACCGTCTGGTGAACTGGCCGATCGCATGCTGGCGCAGGTATATGCCCTGTTGCGTGAACGCCACATCATCCCCAACGCCGTACAGGAACAAATGCTGACGTCGCATGTTCGCGCCATGGCGCACCGCTCGGTGACGGGGGAACCCTTGCCAGACGTTGATGCCAGCCTATTTGATGAAATTTCTGCCGAATCAATGGCGCTTGCCCGCGACGTCGTAGCTGAGTTTGGCAATCTTCCAGAAGAAGAGGCCTGGCTGCTGTCGGTACATTTCGAAGTCGCGAAAGATAACCTTTAAGGAGCAAAAGATGGAACAGATTACTGTGGTGATTGGCGATCGTCTGGGTAAGGGCCAGAAAGTGGCGGCAGGCGTTGAGAAAGCCGGTGGTCGTGCGGTCGTGGTGCCGGGCGTGGCGGCAGATATGAAACTGGGCGACGTTATGAAAGCGGAAAACGCCACCTTTGGCATCTCTTTTTGTGGCAGCGGCGGCGCGGGAGCCATCACTGCGCAGACCAAATATGGCTACAAAGCAAAATACGGCATGCGCTCAGTGGATGAGGGCGTGACCGCCATTAACGAAGGCTGCAACGTGCTGGGCTTTGGCTTTATGGATAAGGAAGAACTGGGCGAGCGTCTGGTACAGGCGTGGCAAAAGAAATACGGCGCCTGAGTATGAAAGAGCAATTCACCACGACGGTGAGAGTTACCGGCAAAGGCGACACGAAAGCACGCGCCTTTGCTGATGCCCTGAATCATGTTCAGGCTGCGGTGATGAAGGCATCGCCGCATATCTTACTGCGTATTGAGCCACAGGATGTGCAGGTTGTTCAAGCGCGTGAATCGGTGCGTAAAGAGGCATTTTTATTCTTCTTTATGCGCCGGGAAAGACGCACTTTCAGCGTGGAGCTGGATGTGACCGTCAACGTGACTGCCATCAATCTCGACAAGGTGGATTTCGTCACGCAACGCTGATTTACTATTAAAAGGCATAAATATGTTCCTGATAATATTAATAAAATCGCTCATCATCGGCGCGCTGGTTGGCGTGGGTGTCGGCGCTGGGGCTGCACGCATGTTTCATGCGCCTACCACTCAGGGGATGGGCGCATTTCGTACCCTGGGAGAACTGAATTCCTGCGAAGGGGATCCGGCTTCTCACTTCTCATTTGGTCTGGGTTTCTTCTTCAACGCCTGGGCATCATCCGTGGCGGCCGGCGCGTTCACTCAGGATGTCGATCACCGCATCATTCCTAACTGGGGCGCGGCGGCGTTGATGCTGAAAAACCGTAATGTCGGTGAAACGCTGCATGACCCTAAACGCATGGCGATTGCC
Source organism: Citrobacter sp. Cm046 (assembly GCF_030333065.1). Classification (NCBI taxonomy): domain Bacteria; kingdom Pseudomonadati; phylum Pseudomonadota; class Gammaproteobacteria; order Enterobacterales; family Enterobacteriaceae; genus Citrobacter; species Citrobacter sp. Cm046. The sequence continues at coordinate 182,775 of NZ_JAOWGP010000046.1, forward strand.
TGTGGCGTTATCGGCATGATCGTCGTGACCTTTCTGAACCTGACCGCTTCATCCGTACCGGAAGCATTGCAGGTTACCGCTGTTAAGGTGTTGGTTCCTGCGGCAAACCTGCTGGTCAATACCGTGATGCCGGTGATCTTCTGGCTGGCGGCTATTGATGCCGGTAAGAAATCCGGTTTCTGGGCGACAGTCTTTGGTGGTGCAGCACAGCTCATTATGGGTAATGCGGTACCGGGTCTGGTACTCGGTATTCTGATTGGTAAAGGCGTAGAAGAGAGCGGCTGGAACCACGTCACCAAAGTGATGATGGTCGCTATCGTCGCGTTGTTCGTCCTGAGCGGCTTCTTCCGCGGCTTCGATATGAAGATGATTGAATCCTTCCATCTGACCGTGCCGAACTGGCTCGAACTGATCCACAACTCGCTCAGCGGCAAATAACGGAGGTCATCATGGAACAGAATAAAGGTTTTTGGTTTGCCGACTGGTCGTTCCCGATCTTCGTTGGCCTGCTCTCCTCCGGTGTCTTTGCCGGAACGCACATGTACTACCTGTACGGCATCGGCGCATTTAACGAAGTGGCATTTGTGGCGATGCTGAAAGCGGGAATGGACACCGGATCCTACGGCGCGGTTGCGGCGTTTGGCGCAAGTTTCCTGTTTGCCCGAATCATTGAAGGTTCGCTGGTAGGGATCCTTGATATCGGTGGGGCGATTCAGACCGGTGTTGGCCTGGGCGTCCCGGCATTGTTGCTGGGCGCGGGCATTATTTTCCCGGTAGCGAACTTTGCCGCCTCGTTGGTCACGGGTCTGGTGATTGGCCTGGCGATTGGTTACATCATCATTCTGGCGCGTAAGTTCACCATCAATCAGAGCGACTCGACCTATGGCGCTGACGTAATGATGGGGGCCGGTAACGCCTCTGGTCGCTTCCTTGGGCCGTTGATCATTCTCAGTGCGATGACTGCCTCCATCCCTATCGGTATCGGCTCTCTGGCGGGTGCGCTGCTGTTTTACCTGTGGCAAAAACCGATCACTGGCGGGGCGATCCTCGGTGCGATGATTTTGGGATCAATCTTCCCGATTGCGATTAGCTAACACTGCTGTTTTGTAGGCCGGACAGAGCGATTACTCAGCCCTGTCCGGCAAAGGAGAGAACGATGTTTGATTTACTCCTGCGCCATGCGCGTCTGGTTGACGATACGGTGAGCGATATTGCTCTCAAAGACGGCAAAATTGCGGCGCTGGGCGATGTTGATAGCCCGGCGGCAAAAACTATCGACTTACGCGGCGAGTGCTACGTCAGCGCAGGCTGGATTGATTCTCACGTCCACTGCTACCCGAAATCTCCGATTTATCATGACCAGCCAGACAGCGTCGGTATTGCCACCGGCGTCACCACGGTGGTCGATGCAGGTAGTACCGGGGCTGATGATATTGACGATTTTTACACGCTGACTCGTGAAGCGATCACTGATGTTTATGCGCTACTGAATATCTCTCGCGTTGGACTTATCGCCCAAAATGAACTGGCGAACATGACCAACATTGATGCCGATGCGGTGCGACAGGCGGTCAACCGCTACCCTGATTTTATCGTCGGCCTGAAGGCGCGGATGAGCAGCAGCGTGGTCGGTGAAAACGGCATTACGCCGCTGGAGCATGCCAAAGTGATGCAGGCCGAAAACGGCGACTTGCCGTTGATGGTACATATTGGTAATAACCCGCCGGATCTGGATGAAATTGCCGAGCGCCTGGCGGCGGGCGATATCATTACTCACTGTTACAACGGCAAACCGAACCGCATTCTGACGCCAGAAGGCGAGCTGCGAACCTCGGTGTCGCAGGCTCTCGCGCGTGGTGTTCGCCTTGATGTCGGGCACGGCACCGCCAGCTTGAGCTTTGCGGTCGCGAAGCGCGCCATCAGTTTAGGCATTCTGCCGCATACCATCAGCTCAGACATCTATTGCCGTAATCGCATCAGCGGCCCGGTGTATTCGCTTGCCAATGTGATGTCCAAGTTTCTCGCCATCGGCATGTCGCTACCGCAGGTTATTGACTGCGTGACCGCCAATGCTGCTGACGGTCTGCGTTTGAAAAACAAAGGCCGACTTCAGGTAGGTCAGGATGCTGATCTCACCCTCTTTATGCTTAAACGCCAGCCAGCCGTGCTGGTCGATGCAGAAAAAGACAGCTTACAGGCAGATCAACTGCTGGTGCCGCTTGCCGCAATACGTGCGGGCAAGGGTTATATGACCGAACAAGGGAGCGCAGAACATGTCTTCGATTTTTGAAAAATACGATTTAAAACAGGTGATTAACACTTCCGGTCGCATGACGGCGCTCGGTGTTTCCACGCCGCGCCCGGAGGTTGTACAGGCCGCGATGGAAGGGATGAATCAGTACTTTGAGATGAAAGATCTGGTCAACAAAACAGGAGACTACATCGCAAAGCTACTGGAAGTAGAGGGGGCTACGGTCGTCTCCTGCGCTTCGGCAGGGATTGCCCTGTCGGTTGCCGCTGTGTTGGTTAAGGACAGTGACTGGCTGCTGGAAAATCTGCACGTTACGCCAATTGACAACAATGAAATCGTGCTGCCAAGAGGACACAACGTCAACTTTGGCGCACCGGTTGGCAGCATGGTGGCGCTTGGCGGCGGTAAGTTAGTGGAGGCGGGTTACGCTAACGAATGCTCTGCGGCACAACTGGCAGCCGCTATTACACCACGCACGGCGGCCATTCTGTATATCAAATCCCACCACTGTGTGCAGAAAAGCATGCTCAGTGTGGAGCAGGCCGCAGTGGTAGCGCGTACGCATAACTTGCCGCTGATTGTCGATGCGGCGGCGGAAGAAGATTTGCAATGCTATTACCGTGTTGGCGCGGACCTAGTGATTTATAGCGGTGCGAAAGCCATTGAAGGGCCAACCAGCGGTCTGGTGATCGGCAAAACTCAGTATGTCGAGTGGGTAAAACGCCAGACAGCGGGTATCGGGAGGGCAATGAAGGTCGGCAAAGAAGGCATTCTCGGTCTGACCTGCGCCATTGAACTCTATCTGAACGCGCAGAAAGAGAGCGGCGCGGAAATGGTGGAAAAAATGACACCATTTATCAATACGCTGAATACCTTTAATGGCGTTAGCGCCCGCGTGGTATGGGATAGCGCAGGACGCGACATCGCCCGTGCAGAGATTAAGTTTGACGAAGCGGTGACCGGTATCGCCACGGGTGAACTGGTTGATGCGCTTAAACAGGGTGAGTACGCGATTTATTTCCGTAGCTATAAAGCCAACGAAGGGATTATTGAAGCGGATGTGCGCAGCGTCGATCGCGCACAACTGGAGATTGTGGCGCGTCGTATTGGTGACGTGACCCGGCAGGAGAAAAAAGCATGAAACTGACCCCTAACTTTTATCACGATCGCGTTTGCCTGAACGTGCTGGCGGGTTCCAAAGAGAATGCCCGAGATATTTATGCGGCGGCTGAAGGCCATGTGCTGGTCGGCGTGCTCTCTAAAAATTACCCGGATGTTGAAAGCGCTGTGGCGGATATGCGCGAATATGCGGCGCTTATCGACAATGCGCTCTCTGTGGGCCTGGGAGCCGGTGATCCCAACCAGTCGGCGATGGTCAGTGAAATCTCCCGCCAGGTACAGCCACAGCATGTAAACCAGGTTTTTACCGGCGTGGCAACCAGCCGTGCGCTGCTGGGGCAGAATGAGACGGTGGTCAATGGTCTTGTGTCACCTACCGGAACGCCTGGTATGGTCAAAATCTCCACCGGGCCGCTGAGCAGCCAGTCTCCGGATGGCATTGTTCCACTAGAAACAGCTATCGCCCTGCTCAAAGACATGGGCGGCAGTTCGATTAAATACTTCCCGATGGGCGGTCTTAAGTGCCGTAACGAGTACAAGGCTGTGGCCGAAGCCTGCGCCCGTCATGACTTCTGGCTGGAGCCAACTGGCGGTATTGACCTGGATAACTTCGCGGAAATCCTGCAGATAGCGCTTGATGCAGGCGTGAGCAAAATCATTCCTCACATTTATAGTTCTATTATTGATAAGGTGAATGGAAACACTCGCCCGGATGATGTACGCCAGCTGCTGGCGATCACCAGGGCCTGTGTAGGTTAACTGACTGATGAGGAAAAAGACGTGCGATTCCCCAACCAACGTTTAGCACAGCTGTTTGACATGCTGCAAAACGAGGCGCTGCCGCAGGATGAGCTGGCGCAGCGGTTGTCGGTTTCCACACGTACTGTACGAGCGGATATCACCGCGCTGAATACGCTACTCACCCAGTATGGCGCACAGTTTGTTCTCAGTCGGGGCAACGGCTACCAGCTTAAAATTGACGATCCGGCAAGTTATCACGCGTTGCAAACGCAGCAACCAGAGCAGCTGTTGCGTATACCGCGTACCAGCCGGGAACGGGTTCACTGGCTGGTGGTCCGTTTTCTGACATCGGCTTTTTCGCTAAAGTTGGAAGATTTAGCTGATGAATGGTTCATCAGTCGGGCGACGCTGCAGAATGACATGGCGGAGGTGCGTGAACACCTGCAACGTTATCATCTGACGCTGGAAACGCGCCCCCGGCATGGAATGAAGCTGTTCGGTAGCGAGATGGCGATTCGGGCCTGTTTGACCGATCTTCTGTGGACGCTGGCACAGCAAGATCCTGCCCATCCGCTGGTAATGGAAGAGGCGCTCAATGCTGGCGTACCGCAGCAGTTGCAACCTGTTTTACAGGATATTTTTTCCCGTTTTCATATCAGCCTGACCGATGAGGGCGAGCTTTTTCTGCGCTTATATTGTGCGGTGGCGGTACGCAGGATTAGCGAGGGGTATCCACTTCCTGAGTTCGCCGCAGAAGAAGTCGAACATGCGGTGTGCCTTGCTACGCGGGAGATTGCGGCGGTATTGCACCAGTTGGCAGATAAACCGCTTTCCGTTTTTGAAGAAAACTGGCTGAAGGTGCATATTGCTGCCCGTCAGGTTCAGGAGATCGCCCCCAGTGCCATCAATGCTGACGATGATGAGGCGCTGGTTAATTACATCCTGCGTTTTATCAACACCCAGTACAACTATAACCTGCTGAATGACCAGCAACTGCATGCCGACCTGCTAACGCATATTAAGACGATGATCACCCGGGTACGCTACCAGATCATGATCCCTAATCCGCTGCTGGAAAATATTAAACAGCACTATCCAATGGCATGGGACATGACACTTGCTGCCGTGTCGGGATGGGGGAAATACACCCCGTATACGATCAGTGAAAATGAGATTGGCTTCCTTGTCCTGCATATTGGTGTTGGGCTGGAACGTAGTTACAACATCGGTTACCAACGACAGCCCCGTGTACTTCTGGTCTGTGATGCGGGAAATGCGATGGCAAGGATGATTGAAGCGGTGCTGGCGCGTAAGTACTCGCAGATTGAAATTGTAAGTACCGTGACGCTGCGAGACTATGAACAACGGGACAGTATTAGCGAAGACTTTGTTATCTCTACTGCGCGAATTAGCGAAAAAGATAAGCCCGTAGTGATGATTGCGCCGTTTCCAACAGATTATCAACTGGAGCAAATTGGTAAACTGGTGCTGGTGGACAGGACCCGCCCATGGATGCTGGACAAATACTTCGATGCGACGCATTTTCGTATTGTCGACGGGCAAATGGATCAACAGACGCTGTTCAACACACTATGCCATCAGTTGCGGGATGAAGGTTTTGTGGATGCGGAGTTTGTCAGTTCGGTGGTGGAACGTGAGGCCATCGTTAGCACCATGCTGGGTGACGGCATTGCACTACCGCACGCGCTCGGTTTGCTGGCCAAGAAAACGGTGGTCTACACGGTCCTCGCTCCGCAGGGCATTGCCTGGGGAGATGAAACCGCACACGTGATCTTTTTACTCGCCATCAGCAAAAGCGAGTACGAAGAGGCGATGGCAATCTACGATATTTTCGTTACTTTTCTGCGAGAACGCGCCATGGCAAGACTCTGTACCTGCCGTGACTTTAACGAATTCAAAGCAGTCGCGATGGAGTGTGTGAGCCGGTTTTGACAGGCGGAAAACAGAACATCATCCGCCTGAAGTGTTAGCGCAAATGATGCACAACCTGGTTGCTGCTACCGCGCCAGATAAGCGCCGGGTCTTTGAGATCCTGAACAAATTTACCATCGACCAGCACGTTGATGAGATCCACCACCTGCATTTGCTCGGCATTGAGCTCATCGAGTTTGTAACCAGTCCACACCCAGATATCTTTTCCCGGACACTCAGCGTGAATGCGCTGTACCAGTTTCAGAATATCCGGCACGTTTTGCGGATGAAGTGGATCGCCGCCCGACAGCGAGATCCCCTGACGATGGATCCGTGTATCGTTCAGATCGGCAATGATCTTGTCTTCCATCTCTGTGGTAAACGGCTGGCCGGAGTTTAGCCGCCAGGTGCTTTTGTTATAGCAGCCAGGGCATTCGTGCACGCACCCTGAAACAAACAGGGTACAGCGAGTACCGGGACCGTTGACGATGTCGACAGGGTAATACTGGTGATAATTCATTTCGCTTAACCATGCCGGATGGCGTTTTGCTTATCCGGCCTACAATGTATGCACAGTTTGTAGGCCCGGTAAGCGTAGCGCCACCGGGCATAAAACCGTGAGGGATTAACCGAGTTGCCCATTACCTAAATGCTTAACGCGGCGCTTCACTTCTTCTTGCTTACCGGCATTAAACGGGCGTGCGTCCGGGCTGCCTAAATAACCGCATACACGGCGGGTCACCGACACGCGGGCTGCATCATGATTACCACATTTCGGGCAGGTGAAGCCTTTGCTGGTGCACTCAAACTCACCGGTAAAGCCGCACTCATAGCACTCATCGATAGGCGTGTTAGTACCGTAATACGGCACATGCTGGTAGCTGTAATCCCAGACGTCTTCCAGCGCTTTCAGGTTATGCTGAATGTTCGGATACTCGCCGTAGCAAATGAAGCCGCCATTCGCCAGCGGCGGGTACGGTGCTTCGAAATCGATCTTGTCGTAAGGATTAACCTTTTTCTCCACGTCTAGGTGGAAGCTGTTGGTGTAGTAACCCTTGTCGGTCACGCCCGGCACGACACCAAACTCGGCGGTATCCAGACGGCAGAAACGATCGCACAGGTTTTCACTCGGTGTGCTGTACAGGCTGAAGCCGTAACCGGTCTCGTCTTTCCACTGATCGACTGCCTTACGCAGACGTTCGACAATGGCAATGCCCTTGGCACGAAGCGCTTCGCTGTCGTACAAGTGCGTATCACCAAACAGCGCATTGATGGTCTCGTGAATACCGATATAGCCCAGAGAGATTGATGCACGGCCATTTTTGAAGATTTCAGACACGTCATCATCCGCTTTCAGGCGCACACCGCAGGCACCTTCCATATACAGGATTGGCGCTACGCGGGCTTTTACGCTTTCCAGACGAGCGATGCGGGTCATCAGCGCTTTACGCGCCAGCACCAGACGATCGTCCAGCAACTTCCAGAAAGTGGCTTCGTCGCCGTGGGCTTCCAGCGCAATACGTGGCAGGTTGAGGCTGATCACGCCGAGGTTGTTACGACCGTCATGGATCTGCTCGCCGTTCTCGTTTTCCCAAACACCGAGGAAACTACGACAGCCCATCGGGGTTTTGAACGAACCGGTGACTTTTACGACCTGATCGTAGTTCAGGATGTCCGGGTACATACGCTTGCTCGCGCACTCCAGCGCCAGCTGTTTGATGTCATAGTTCGGATCGCCAAACTTATGGTTCAGACCGTCACGGATAGCGAACACCAGTTTCGGGAAGACGGCAGTTTTACGATTTTTACCCAGACCGGCAATACGGTTACGCAGGATGGACTGCTGAATCAAACGAGATTCCCAACTGGTACCCAGGCCAAAACCAAAGGTGACGAACGGCGTCTGACCATTGGCGGTATGCAGCGTGTTCACTTCATACTCGAGTGACTGGAATGCGTCATAGCACTCTTTCTCGGTACGGGAATGCGCATAACCGTCTGCATCCGGGATCTGCCACTCTTCAGCAGTTTTGCGGTGTTTGTTAAAGCTCTCGGTCACGAACGGTGCCAGGACTTCATCAATACGGTTAATGGTGGTGCCACCGTAAATATGGCTGGCAACCTGCGCGATGATTTGTGCCGTAACGGCGGTTGCAGTCGAGATAGATTTTGGCGGCTCAATCTCCGCGTTACCCATCTTAAAGCCCTGCGTCAGCATGCCTTTCAGGTCGATCAGCATGCAGTTAAACATCGGGAAGAATGGCGAGTAGTCGAGATCGTGATAGTGAATATCACCACGCTCGTGTGCCTGGACGACATCACGCGGCAGCAGGTGCTGACGTGCATAGTGTTTGGCGACGATACCGGCCAGCAGGTCGCGCTGGGTCGGGATCACTTTACTGTCTTTATTGGCGTTTTCGTTCAGCAGAGCTGAGTTGGTTTGTTCAACCAGACCACGAATTTCCTGGTTCAGACGGCCACGTTTTTCACGCTGTATATCACGATCGTGGCGGTATTCGATGTACGCACGGGCGAGTTGTTTGTACGGACCAGACATCAGCTGGTTTTCTACCGCTGTCTGGATCTCGTTGATATCGACCTGGCTGCGCTCATTCATCTGGCTGCTAACGACTTCTGCGACGGTGGCACAGTAATCTGCGTCATCGACTCCCGCTGCTTTAGCTGCACGCAGAATGGCTTCTTTGATGCGCTCTGATTTAAACGGCACTTTACAGCCATCTCGTTTCATCACATGCGGTGTCATGATCACTCCATATTTATAAGAACAGGTTATCCACAGAGGTTAGTGAGCGTTCATCGGTTTATTCATCTTTCTATCCAATGACTTCTCGCAATCCAGACCTCTTTTATCCACATTTCCACTGCTATGAAGGGAAATGTTGTTGTAGCAATTGTAGTCGATTAATACAACATATTGGGTCGGAGTGCATTTTAAGTTCTATATGTAGTGATTTGCATCAAGGATGTTTACGTTTTTATTGACGTAGCTCAAAGTAAAAACTGGAGCGTACAGATGACGGGCACTGCAGCCGATTGTAAATTGTGGTGAGAAAAATCTGATTAATTATTCAACAAAAACAGAAGGGTAGGCTGGATGCATGCAGAGAAGCCCGGCAGCGCTATACGCACCGGGCTTAAAACCAATTGCAAGCTATTTTTGCAGCCACCAGATAGCTTCAAAAGGACGCAATGTCATGCCCCCGGGCTGGCTGGCGACCTCGGCATAGTTGTGCATCAGCACCTGCCAGTTTCCACCGGTATGGATCGGTTGCCAGGGTTGGAAGGTCTCGCTCAGGTTGGCAATGACCAGCAGCCGCTGTCCTTGCCATTCTCGCTGATAGCACCACAGATGCGGGCTTTCCGGTAACAGATCCTCGTAGTCGCCCCAGGTGATAACTGGTTCAGTTTTGCGTAAGGCGATCAGTTTCTGATAGGCGTAAAATACCGAATCGGCATCATCAAGCGCTGCTGAGACATTGATATCAGCCGCGTTGTCGCACAGATTGATCCACGGCTCCCCCTGCGTAAAACCGGCATGTTTGCTGCGGTCCCACTGCATCGGCGTGCGGCTGTTATCGCGGGATTTACTGGCGAGGATCGCCAGCAGCTCATCGGCATCACGCCCAGCGGCATTCAGTTCGGCAAACATATTGTGGCTTTCCACATCGCGATAATCGGTAATCTGTCGAAAATGCGGGTTGGTCATGCCAATCTCTTCGCCCTGGTAGATATAGGGTGTGCCCTGCATACCGTGCAGCACCATTGCCAGCATTTTGGCCGCAGGTATGCGGTATTTCCCTTCATCACCAAAGCGTGAAACGATGCGCGGCTGATCGTGGTTACACCAGAACAGTGCGTTCCAGGCGGTGTCGTGCATACCCTGCTGCCAGTGGCGAAACAGGGCTTTCAACGCCACATAATCTGGCTTTGCCAGTGTCCACTTTTCACCATTGGGGTAGTCTACTTTCAGGTGGTGGAAGTTGAAGGTCATCGATAATTCGCTGCCGTCCTGTGCGGCGTATTGCTGACAATGAGCAAGCGAAGTAGAAGACATCTCGCCCACCGTCATCAGATTACGTGGCGTGAAGACGTCACGGTTCATTTCGCGTAAAAATTCATGCACGCGTGGGCCATCGGTATAAAAACGGCGTCCATCACCGTCAGGATCGCTCGGGAAGTCCTGCTCTTTGGAGATAAGGTTCACGACGTCGAGGCGCAGTCCATCTACGCCGCGATCGGCCCAGAATTCACAGACTTTTTTCAGCTCCGCGCGCACTGCCGGGTTTTCCCAGTTCAGGTCAGCCTGCTCCGGGGCAAAGAGGTGCAGATAATACTGCTCGCTTTCAGCGTGCCAGCCCCAGGCGCTGCCACCGAATTTTGAACGCCAGTTATTCGGGCATGCGTCCGGTGTACCATCGCGCCAGATATAAAACTGACGATACGGACTGTCTTTATCCAGCGACTCGCGAAACCAGGCGTGTTGCGTCGAAGTATGGTTAAACACCATATCCAGAATAATACGGATGCCGCGCGCTTTCGCCTGCGCCACCAGTTCGTCAAAATCATCCAGCGTACCGTAGGCCGGGTCGACGGAAATGTAATCAGCGACATCGTAGCCGTTATCAACCTGCGGCGAAATGTAGAATGGCGTCAGCCAGATGGCATCTATCCCCAGTTTTTGCAGATAGTCGAGACGTTGTGTCACACCGCGTAAATCGCCAGTGCCACTACCGGTTGTGTCCTGAAAACTCTTGGGGTAAATCTGATAGATAACGCCGTTTTGCCACCAGTGGGGAATATTCATCGTTATTTCCTGCAAATGCGATGGGGCGCAACTGCGCCCCGAAAAAAAGTCAGACAATCTGTAATGTGCCCTGACGGTATTTACGCTGGTAGATGAACGAGGTCAGTACCATCGGGATAACAATCGATATAACCATTGCCAGGCCAAATACCTGCCAGTAGGTTGGCTGGATGGAAAGGATGCCCGGCAAGCCGCCGACGCCAATACCATTCGCCATCACGCCGTTCAGACCGCACAGCAGTCCGGCAAGGCCGGAGCCGATCATCGCGCATAGCATCGGGAAACGGTATTTCAGGTTGATGCCGTACATTGCCGGTTCAGTCACTCCCAGATAAGCGGAGATCGCAGCAGGAACGGAAATTTCCCGCTCGTTATGTTTACGACTGGAGATAATGATGCCGACCACTGCAGAGGCCTGAGCGATATTCGACAGTGCAATGAGCGGCCACACAGGCGTTCCGCCCATGCTTTGAATCATCTGCATGTCGATAGCGAGCGTGGTCTGATGCACTCCGGTGATCACCAGTGGGGCGTACAGGAAGCCGAACAGCGCTGCGCCAATCGGAGCAAAACTGCCGGTCATCAGATGACGCACAGCAAAGGCGACACCATCGCCAATCCAGCGGCCAAACGGACCGATAAAGGCGTGCGCAAGGAACACCGCTAGGATCAGTGAGCACACCGGAACCACCACCAGATAGAGGTAGTCCGGGACAATGCGTTTCAGGCGCGTTTCAATCAATCCAAGTGCCAGACCTGCCAGCAGAGCTGGAATGACCTGTGCCTGATAACCGACTTTTTCGATAGTAAACAGGCCGAAATTCCATACTTCCGGCACTTGCTGACCCAGCAGGTAGGCGTTCATCAACTGCGGTGAAACCAGCGTGACGCCGAGCACAATGCCAAGGATCGGCGTACCGCCCATTTTCTTCACCGCAGACCAGCAGATCCCGACCGGCAGATAGAAGAAAATCGCCTCGCCAATCAGCCACAGAAAGTCATAAAGCGTTTTCAGTGAGGGATACATCTGCGCCAGCGTCTGGCCGTTGCTCATCGGCAGATCGCCGATCACGTTACGAAACCCTAAGATCAAGCCTCCGCTAATCAACGCCGGCAGCAGCGGGAAGAAGATCTCTGCGAAATGAGAAATCATCTGCTCGTGCCATTTCATGTTCTGCCGCGCGGCTTTTTTCGCCTGCTCTTTGTCGGCACTGGCCTGTCCGGTGGTCGCCAGCAGCGCTTTGTAGTAATCGCCCACCTCGGTGCCAATCACCACCTGGAACTGCCCGGCGTTGGTGAAACAGCCTTTGACCATCGGAAGTTGTTCGATCTCTTTCGGCCTGGCGTTCGCAGGCTGATTCAGCACAAAACGCAGGCGCGTGATGCAATGACTCACCGTGGCGATATTGTCGCGCCCGCCCACCAGCTCAATCAGCCGATCGATGTCTGCTTGTTTTATTTTGCTCATTATTAAGCCCTGTTGTTGACCTGGCGTCAGAGTATATCTTCGTTGAATATTTAAAAATGGGAACGTTCCCGAAACGTAGCGAAGATCACAAATTAACGCTCAGAAAGCGATCAGGAAAGGGTGGATGGGATGATGATTTGGCGCGGCTCGCTGCGGCCGTTGATCTGTTCGATCAGCTGTAAAGCCGCCTGTCGTCCGGCTTCGGCGTAACCGGGATCGACAGTGATGATCTCCGGATGGAGGAATTTCATCAGTGGTGTATTCCCCACACTCGCCAGTTGCAGATTATCGATCCGCTGCTCCTGCAAATATTTGCTGACCCCAAGGGCAAGGGTATCCGTCGCGCATACCAGGGCCGTGGTTTCCGGAGTAATGACATCTGCGGCATGCTCATAACCCTGCTTCATGGCGAGACCTGGCAGAGCAGCAACAGGATGCAGTTTATGTTTCTTGCAGAATGCAAGGTAAGCCTCATGGCGGCGCTTACCGGTGGTCACATCGCTATGGGGAACACCAAGAAAACTGATCTGGCGATGTTCACGGTCGTACAGACGTTGCATCAGAGTATGGATTGCACCCTCATCGTCATAACAGACGGAGGCGAAACCTTTGGCATCTCTTGCCAGTAGCACCAGAGAGTCCTGCCAGGAAGCGATCATGGCTTCTGTAATACCGGTAAAACCAAACAGTACCACGCCGTCAATATTGCGACGTCTGAGCATGCCCAAATGCTCTTCTACCAGTTCAGGTGAAAACTGGCTTTCCATCATAATAGGATCGTAACCCTGCTCATAGAAGGCGGGCAGCATGGTCTGGACGGCGAGATTTTCTGAAAGTGAATCCAGGCGCGTGACGATAATTGCTACCACTTTGTCACTTTGCCCACGCATGGCGCGTGCGGAGCGGGAAGGGGAAAAACCGTGCTGATTCATTACCGCTTCAACACGTTCACGGGTGCGTTCGCTGACACCGCTTTCATTGTTGAGAACGCGGGAAACTGTTGATTTTCCCACGCCGCTTAAGCGGGCGATGTCTTTAATAGTCAGCCGATTCTGCATCCTGTTTTCCCGTAGCACATTCAGTTTTAATTAAGAGGGTAACTTTACTCAAGTGGAGTGCAATGGGCAAAGTCTGCTTTATTTACTTTGTTATTCAGGCAATGTGTATACGTTTGGTTTAGTTACTGTGGTTTATCATACCGCCATAATTGCCACGAACCTTATGGTTTTCTGCGTATAATGCGCCGCGCAACTCACTCACTTACCGGAGGCTGTATGGATCCCGATCCCACCCCTCTCCCGAAACGGAGAAATAAACCTTTCCGGTAAGCCTGCTTTCACTGTCTTACCGGATATGTAAGACAGTGACGTTCTGACGTCCCTGTTGTGATTTTTGATTGCCATCAGGCAAGGCTTTGCTGTGCCTGATGTATTCACTGCGCCTGTGTTTACTGGCGCAGGGGGACTGCCTATGTTTAAAAATATTACCCGCCAGCTGTTTGCCCGGCTCAATCGTCATTTGCCGCATCGTCTGGTGCATCGCGATCCATTGCCCAATGCCCAGGCCGTTGCCAGCGCGCCGATCCCACCTTCCCTGAGCGAACATTGCCTGAAAATGGCGCTGATGGAAGAGGAAGCACTGTGGAAAACGTTTGATGCGCACCCTGAAGGCTTGAACGCCGCTGAAGTGGAAAGTGCCCGTGAGAAACACGGTGAAAACCAGTTGCCGGCACAGAAACCGTTGCCGTGGTGGGTGCATCTGTGGGTCTGTTACCGTAACCCATTTAATATTTTGCTCACCATTCTGGGCGGCATTTCCTATGCCACTGAGGATCTGTTTGCTGCAGGCGTAATTGCCCTGATGGTTGCTATCTCTACGTTACTGAATTTTGTGCAGGAGGCGCGTTCAACCAAAGCGGCAGATGCGCTGAAAGCGATGGTCAGCAACACCGCCACGGTACTGCGGGTGATCAACGAGAAAGGAGAAAACGGCTGGGTAGAGTTGCCGATCGACCAGCTTGTTCCTGGCGACATCATCAAACTGGCGGCAGGCGATATGATCCCGGCTGACTTACGCATCGTTCAGGCGCGTGACCTGTTTGTGGCGCAAGCCTCGCTTACCGGAGAATCACTGCCGGTTGAGAAAGTGGCGAACAGCCGAGACCCGCAGCAAAGCAACCCGCTGGAGTGCGATACCCTGTGCTTTATGGGCACCAACGTGGTGAGCGGTACGGCGCAGGCTATCGTCATTTCCACCGGGGCGAATACCTGGTTTGGACAACTGGCGGGTCGGGTTACTGAGCAGGAAAGCGAGCAGAATGCGTTCCAGAAAGGGATCAGCCGCGTCAGCATGCTGTTGATCCGTTTTATGCTGGTGATGGCACCTGTTGTGCTTATCATCAACGGTTATACCAAAGGCGACTGGTGGGAAGCGGCGCTGTTTGCTCTTTCTGTTGCGGTGGGACTGACGCCAGAAATGCTGCCCATGATCGTCACTTCCACGCTGGCGCGTGGTGCGGTGAAACTGTCGAAGCAAAAAGTTATCGTTAAGCACCTTGATGCTATCCAGAACTTTGGCGCGATGGATATTCTGTGCACCGATAAAACCGGTACGCTAACTCAGGACAAAATCGTGCTGGAGAATCATACCGATATCTCCGGTAAGCCCAGTGAGCATGTGCTGCATTCCGCGTGGCTGAACAGCCATTACCAGACCGGGCTGAAAAACCTGCTGGATACCGCGGTGCTGGAAGGTGTCGATGAAGAATCGGCCCGCCTGCTCTCTACCCGCTGGCAGAAAATCGATGAGATCCCGTTTGATTTCGAGCGCCGCCGGATGTCGGTGGTAGTGGCGGAAGAAACTGATGTGCATCAGCTGGTGTGCAAAGGGGCACTACAGGAGATCCTCAGTGTCTGTACCCAGGTGCGTCACAATGGCGAGATTGTTCCGCTGGATGACAATATGCTGCGTCGGGTTAAGCGCGTTACCGATACGCTTAACCGCCAGGGATTGCGCGTGGTGGCGGTGGCGACCAAATACCTGCCTGCACGTGAGGGAGATTATCAGCGTATTGATGAGTCCGACCTGATCCTCGAAGGATACATTGCGTTCCTCGATCCGCCGAAAGAGACCACCGCTCCGGCTCTGAAGGCGCTGAAGGCCAGCGGTATTACGGTGAAAATCCTCACCGGAGACAGCGAACTGGTGGCGGCAAAAGTCTGTCACGAAGTAGGTCTGGATGCGGGCGATGTGGTTATTGGTAGCAGCATTGAAGGGCTAAGCGATGACGAGCTGGCACAACTGGCCCAGAGCACGACGCTGTTTGCCCGTCTTACGCCGATGCACAAAGAGCGCATTGTCACGTTGCTGAAACGCGAAGGTCATGTGGTTGGATTTATGGGCGATGGCATTAACGATGCCCCGGCACTGCGTGCGGCGGATATTGGCATCTCCGTTGATGGTGCGGTAGATATTGCCCGTGAAGCGGCAGATATCATCCTGCTGGAAAAGAGCCTGATGGTACTGGAAGAAGGGGTCATCGAGGGGCGTCGTACCTTCTCGAATATGCTTAAGTATATCAAAATGACCGCCAGCTCTAACTTTGGTAACGTTTTTAGCGTGCTGGTGGCGAGCGCATTTCTGCCTTTCCTGCCAATGTTGCCGCTGCACTTACTGATTCAGAACCTGCTGTATGATGTATCCCAGGTTGCTATTCCTTTTGATAACGTTGATGAAGAGCAGATCAAAAAACCGCAGCGCTGGAATCCTGCCGAACTGGGCCGCTTTATGTTGTTCTTTGGGCCAATCAGCTCCATCTTCGATATTCTGACATTTTGTCTGATGTGGTTCGTCTTCCATGCCAATACGCCAGAACATCAGACGTTGTTCCAGTCTGGCTGGTTTGTGGTGGGTCTGCTGTCGCAAACGCTGATTGTGCATATGATCCGTACCCGCCGTGTACCGTTTATCCAGAGCCGTGCTGCATGGCCGTTAATGCTGATGACGCTGGTGGTCATGGTGGTGGGGATTGCGCTGCCATTCTCACCGTTGGCCAGCTACTTACAATTGCAGGCTCTGCCGCTGAGCTACTTCCCGTGGCTGATTGCGATTCTGGCTGGTTACATGACATTGACCCAATTAGTGAAAGGTTTTTATAGCCGTCGCTACGGCTGGCAATAATCTTTTAGTTCTCTGCCGGATAGTGCTTGGGTCGCTATCCGGCATTTTTTTATTTCATTCGAAGATATTACTCGACGATATTTCTGTTTTATTTTTATTGAAATACTAACAGGGCAAATTGGTAACAATCCCTTCCTCTTTCTTTGTTTTCTTATCAATAAAACGATCTGCGTTGCAAAAATGAAACACTGTGCTAAAAATTATTAGCGTTGACGTTTTTTTGTGAAGGCAGTCAGTGAAATAAATTGTTACACCAGTTAGTCTGCACAGGTAACGTCGTAAAGAAAGTTTCTCGCTGCCCATTTCTAATTCCGGCAGTCATTTGCTCTGCAAGCTATTCCTGTTAATGGATATTATGAACTTCTGGAGAAGGACAAATGAAACTGACAAAAAACCTGTTAAGTCTGTGCATTGGTGTATCAGTATTACTGACCAGCCATTCAACGTTGGCCCAAACTTTTCGCGCCGCAGATGTTCACCCGGCTGATTACCCGAACGTTGTGGCAGTGAAGCACATGGGAGAGAAGCTGAGTGCTGCAACGGATGGTCGTCTGGAGATTAAAACATTTCCGGGTGGCGTGTTGGGCGACGAAAAACAGATGATTGAGCAGGCACAATTAGGCGCTATCGATATTATTCGTGTCTCGATGACGCCAGTAGCAGCAATACTCCCTGAGATTAACGTGTTTACACTGCCGTATATTTTCCGCGATGAAAACCATATGCATCAGGTGCTTGACGGTATGATTGGCCAGGAAATTGGCGATCGCCTGACGGCAAACAGTAAATCACGTCTGGTGTTTCTCGGCTGGATGGATGCCGGAACACGTAACCTGATTACCAAAAAACCGGTGGTTAAACCGGAAGATTTGCACGGTATGAAAATCCGCGTTCAGGCGAGCCCGATCGCGCTGGATACTTTAAAAGCAATGGGCGCTAACTCCATTGTAATGGGCGTCAGCGAAGTGTTTAGCGGAATGCAGACTGGCGTCATTGACGGAACGGAAAATAACCCGCCAACGTTTGTTGCGCACAACTATTTGCCTGTCGTTAAAAACTATACCTGGAGTAAACATTTTATTATCCCGGAGCTATTTCTTTTCTCGAAGGCTAAATGGGATAAATTGAAAAAAGAGGACCAGGACCTCATCATTAAACTCGCTAAAGAAGCGCAAGTAGAACAGCGCAAGCTCTGGGCTGCCTATAATGAGAAGTCTCTGGAAACCATGAAAGCTAATGGCGTTCAGTTCCATGATATTGATACCGATTATTTCTTTAAAGCCACGCAATCGGTAAGGGATAATTACGGTAAAGAACACCAGGATTTGATCAAACGTATTCAGGATGTGAAGTAATTTATTGGACGGATGGGATTAACCATCCGTCTGAATCTTTTGATTAATTCGAGGTGATGATGATGGGTGAATGCTATTCATCAGTAATGGATTTTCTTTACCGGATCTCAATGTGGATTGCCGGAGTCGCATTATTGGTTATGGTCGCCATTATTCCTGTCGGGATATTTGCACGTTATGTTCTGAATAATGCACTGTCATGGCCTGAGCCAGTCGCCATTCTCTGTATGGTGACATTCACCTTTATTGGCGCGGCGGTAAGCTATCGCGCAGGTTCCCATATCGCGGTGAGTATGGTCACTGATCGCCTGGGAGATTCCGCCCGTCGCTACTGCTCGATTGTCGCCGATCTCATGCTGATTGCGATAAGCCTGTTCATTCTCTGGTACGGAACCACGCTGTGTCTTGAATTGTGGGATCAAGCCGTCGCGGAATTCCCGCTTCTCAGTGCCGGGCAAAACTATCTCCCGCTGCCCATTGGTTCTGCCATCACGCTACTTTTTATTGCTGAAAAGATTTGTCGTGGTCCGCAGTATCAGCGTCCTGTTGTCATGCTGGGATCGACCAGCTAGTTACCGCCCCCATTTCATAAAGGAAAGCAGATGGATGCATTTATTCTCGTCTTTACGCTCGGCATTATGCTGGCGATTGGGGTACCGGTAGCGTACGCGGTTGGTATTAGCGCCATCATTGGGGCCTGGTATATTGATATCCCGCTGGAAGCGGTGATGATCCAACTGACCAGCGGCGTGAACAAATTTTCATTGCTGGCTATCCCGTTCTTTATTCTGGCCGGAGCGATTATGGCCGAAGGCGGGATTGCTCGTCGGCTGGTGAATTTTGCCTATATTTTCGTTGGCTTCATTCGCGGTGGGCTGTCGCTGGTTAACATTGTGGCTTCCACCTTTTTTGGCGCGATTTCCGGATCGTCCGTGGCAGACACCGCCTCCATCGGTTCGGTGATGATCCCGGAGATGGACAAAAAAGGTTACCCACGTGACTTTGCTGCGGCGGTGACCGCCAGTGGATCGGTACAGGCGATCCTTACGCCACCCAGCCATAACTCCGTTATTTACTCGCTGGCGACCGGCGGTACGGTTTCGATTGCTGCGCTGTTCATCGCCGGGATCCTACCTGGTTTGTTGTTAAGCTTTAGCCTGATGGTGATGTGCGTGGCGTTTGCGCACAAGCGTGGTTATCCGAAAGGCGAGCGCGTACCGTTTCGTCAGGCATTGAAGATTTTTGTTGATACGCTGTGGGGCCTGATGACGGTGGTTATCATCATGGGTGGCATCCTGTCAGGTATCTTTACCGCGACGGAGTCAGCGGCGATTGCCTGCCTGTGGGCCTTCTTTGTCACGATGTTTATCTATCGCGACTATAAGTGGTCTGAGCTACCGAAACTGATGTTCCGCACGGTGAAAACGGTCACTATCGTCATGATTTTGATTGGTTTTGCTGCCGCGTTCGGCGCGGTGATGACCTATATGCAGTTGCCGATGCGCATCACCGAAGCCTTTACCAGCATCTCGGATAACAAATACGTCATCCTGATGTGTATTAACATTATGCTGCTACTGATCGGTACATTGATGGATATGGCACCGCTGATCCTGATCCTGACGCCGGTCCTGTTGCCTGTAACCAACGCGCTCGGTATTGATCCGGTCCATTTTGGTATGATCATGCTGGTTAACTTAGGGATTGGGCTAATTACGCCGCCGGTAGGATCGGTGTTGTTTGTTGCCAGTGCGGTGAGTAAGCAGAAGATTGAACAAGTGGTGAAGGCGATGCTGCCGTTCTACGCCGTACTTTTTCTGGTACTGATGTTAGTGACGTATATTCCGGCGATTTCGTTATTCCTGCCGAAATTGTTTGGCGTGCTGTGATTGCCATGCAGTGACAAAAATCCGGGCTTTCGCGCCCGGATTTCTTCATTGTTTAGCGACGAACGGCGATCGCTTCAATCTCGATTTTCACGTCTTTCGGCAGACGGGCAACTTCCACGCAAGAGCGCGCAGGGAAGGTGGCGTTGTGCTCGGTGAAGAACGCTTCGTAGGTGGCGTTAACGGTGGCGAAATCGTTCAGGTCTTTAACGAACACGGTTGTTTTTACGATGTCGCCGACTTTCAGGCCTGCAGCTTCTACGATAGCCTTCACGTTTTCCAGCGACTGGCGCGCCTGAGCGGACACGTCTTCCGATACGCTACCGGTTTTTGGATCGACCGGGATCTGACCGGAAGTGATGATCATGCTACCCAGGTCTACGCCCTGAACGTATGGGCCGATTGCTGCTGGTGCATTTTCCGTCGCGATAGTCTTGCTCATGATTTCTCCTGAATTACAGCGGTAATAGAATGTTCCCGGTCATTATAGGGAGCCGGGAATTCATTACCAACCCCAATTAGTTGGCCAGCACCACATAATGCGAAAACTCTTTTTCACAGTATTTGCATTTGAGTGCGATGTCATCGGCGCGCTTTTTCACTGCAAAACTGGATGAAACCGGCTCAGCATGGCTGATGCAGTTGCTGTTCGGGCATACCAGCACATTATCGATACGCTCCGGCAGGCTGGGGCGTGATTTCCCCACCACGTCATAGTCATCAATGCGGTTTACCGTCGCCTGCGGAGCGTACAGTGAGAGCTGGTTTACCTGCTCATCGGTCAGGAAGGTATTTTCAATTTTAATCAGGTCCTTACGGCCCATCTCGCCAGACGGCAGGTTCAGACCGATAGTGATGCGCTGGTCGGTCTCTGTCAGTTTGAACAGCGTCAGCAGCTTGAAACCAACCTGTGCGGGAATATGGTCAATCACAGTGCCACGTTTGATGGCTTCTACTTGCAGTTTGTTATCGTGTGTCATCGTCATTTCCCCTTACAGTGCCAGATCGCGGTTCAGAACCAGTGCCAGTAACGCCTGGCGAGCGAATATCCCGTTGCCTGCCTGCTGGAAATACCAGGCATGTGGCGTCTTATCAACGTCGGTAGTGATCTCATCGATACGCGGCAGCGGATGCAGAACTTTCATATTCTCTCTCGCACCATTCAGATCGCTGGCGCGCAGAACAAACTGTGCTTTCACGTTGGCGTATTCAGACGGGTCCAGACGTTCTTTCTGTACGCGGGTCATATAGAGAATGTCCACTTCCGCCATCACCTCTTCGATAGTGCCATGCAGGCTCCAGGCGATACCTTTTTCATTCAGCATATCCAGAATGTATTGCGGCATTGCCAGCGCATCCGGGGCGATAAAGTAGAAGCGGTTGCCCTCAAATTTCGCCAGTGCCTGGGTCAGGGAGTGGACGGTACGACCATATTTCAGGTCGCCTACCATCGCTATCTGCAGATTGTCCAGGCGGCCCTGAGTTTCCTGAATGGTGAACAGATCCAGCAGGGTTTGCGTCGGATGCTGGTTGGAGCCGTCACCCGCATTCAGTACCGGCACATTGCCGGAGAATTCAGTTGCCAGACGCGCGGCGCCTTCCTGCGGATGACGCATCACAATGGCATCAACATAGGTGCTGATGACGGAAATGGTGTCGGCCAGCGTTTCACCTTTTTTGCCCAGGGATGTGTTGCTGCTGTCGGAGAACCCAACCACGCTGGCACCCAGACGGTGCATTGAGGTTTCAAATGATAAACGGGTACGGGTTGACGCCTCGAAGAAGCAACTGGCGATTACCTTATGTTTTAACAGTTCCGGTTGCGGGTTTGCTTTGAGTTTCGCCGCCGTCGCGAGGACCAGATTCAGATCATCGCGGCTGAGGTCGTTTATGGAAATGATGTGTTTTTGATAGAGCGGGTTAGCCATGTTTATCTCCTGACGCCTGGGCAAAAAAAAGCCCCTCAATTGAGGGGCTTGGAATAGGTGATCAACGGGAAGAAAAACGGCAGGCCAGCGTCTTTTTTCAGACGCGGTAAGACAAAATGTCGTACACACTGAACCATACATCCTCCCGGCAAATTGTCCGCGATTATACTCAGCTACGTTATGGGATCAAGCAAATAATGCACAAATTATTCATCGCAAACGGTTCTTATGAATTTTAATTCATCTTTAGTAAATAATTAATCTGCTTGTGGACTAGCGCAGTTCGCTGAACTACCCGAGGTGCGACCCAGACAATACTGCTGCCGGCAACGACCCCCAGAACTTCCGGCAATGCGTGATAATCGAGGATTCTGGCAACGGCCCGGCCATATCCCGCTGCGGTGTGGATAAGGATAAATTCGCTATTGTGCTCTATGCTGACCACCATTTCAGCAATAGAGCGGGCGGCATCCGGCGCAGGGCGCAACTGGGGATTTGTAGAATAAATTTTTTGCCCTTTTGTATTTCTTATTTTTATAGCTCCGAGCAATTTCAGCAGGCGTGAGACAGTAGACTGGCTGATGCCGGCAAACCCCTGGTTTTGTAGTTCACAGCGGATGGCTTCCTGTGACAGGTAGCGTTTTTCTGTAATCAGGCGCTGACAAACCGCCAGCAGCAGTTGCTCTTTGGCAGAGTAATCATCGTATTCCTTCATAAAGACACCTTATATTTATTATTTATATCAATGCGATGGCGAAATTCACCATATTTTCCGTATCGATAACGGATCAAACGGGCGGTTGGGCAGAAAAACGAGAGAGCGCTCAAAAAAGCCGTCGATATCCGACGGCAAAAGGGCTACAGCATGGCGCCAATGCTTAAGACCGCCATGTTCAGCAGCGTGAGAATGAGCAGTAGTGGGGCGACCCATTTCAGGTATCGCACGTAAGGTACGCGAGCAATGGCCAGTCCCCCCATTACCACCGCAGAGGTAGGGGTAACCAGATTCACAATGCCGGAAGCGGACTGGTACGCAGTGACAACCAGATCTCTTTGCACATGGGCGAAGTCTGCCAGCGGAGCCATTATTGGCATGGTAAGTACTGCAAGCCCGGAAGAGGAAGGCACCAGGAAGGACAGCAAAACTTCCAGCCAGTAGGTAACATTGATGAAAATGGTGGTAGAAAGGCCAGAGACTAAATTCTCGGCGCTGTGCAGAATCGTGTGGGTAATCATGCCGTTATCCATCACCACGACGATGCCGCGGGCAATACCGATAATTAGCGCGACACCAAGCAGATCCCGCGCGCCGTCGATGAACGTGCTGGTAAATGCTTCTTCGCTCATTCTGGCTATCACGCCCACGATAATTGCAGCAGCCAGAAAGACGCCGGATATTTCCGCCATCCACCACCCGAGTACAGCGACCCCATAAATCATCACCGCAAAGGCGGCAGCGAAAATAAACAGGATTGCTTTACGCGTAGCCGTGAACTCAAGGTTGGTATCGGCGCGATTACCGAGAAAATGAGCGCGGTTTTCCTCCAGTTTGTCCGCTACGATAGACAGCTCTGGATGACTGCGAACTTTTCGGGCATAGCGCATCACCCACACGACGCAGATAACATACCCGACGAGCAGTAGCAGAATGCGCATCAACATCCCCTGGGTAAAAGGGATCCCGGCTGCGTTAGCAGCGATGACTGTCGCAAAGGGGTTAATCGTCGAACCGAGTGTGCCAATACCAGCGCCGAGCAGAACGGTAGCGGCGGCAACTAACGGATCGAAGCGGGCGGCCATCATTACCGGAACTAATAATGTGTAGAAAGGGAGTGACTCTTCTGCCATCCCGTAAATCGTTCCTCCGGCAGCAAAAAGTCCCATCAGGATGGGGATCATCCACTCCTCTTTACCGTTAAGTCTCACCGTCACGCGTTCAATTCCGGCGTCGATAGCACCTGTTTTATTCACAACCCCCAAAAAACCGCCGATGATCAGGACAAACAACGCCACATCAATTGCACCGGCGGTGTAGGTTTCATGGTTATAAAGACCGTCGATTGGTGCCAGTAATACCGCGGTAAAACCTTGTGGATGGGCCTCTGTGGGGGCGTAAGTGCCAGCAACCGGTACTTCTTTGCCCAGTGTGTCATTCATCGCCATCTGGTATTTCCCTGCCGGGACTATCCAGGTCATGACGGCGACAAGTGCAATGAGAATAAACAGGATGGTATATGCGCTGGGAAATTTGAATTTGCCCATGATGTTCTCCGGATAGCTCGGGCATACGTCGCCTGGCGACATATGCCCTGAGGGATTAGTCGCCGAGTGTCGCTACCATGACCGCTTTGATGGTATGCATCCGGTTCTCTGCTTCGTCGAAGACGATCGAGTGAACTGACTCGAATACTTCTTCTGTGACTTCCAGCCCTTTCAGGCCGTAAGCCGCTTCGATTTCACGTCCTACTTTGGTGTGCTCGTTATGGAAGGCTGGCAGGCAGTGCATAAATTTCACATTGGGGTTGCCGGTGGCCTTGATGACCTGTTGGTTAACCTGGTAGGGCGTCATCAGGCTGACGCGTTCCGCCCATGCTTCTTTTGGCTCGCCCATTGAGACCCAGACATCGGTGTAGAGGAAATCCACGTCGTAGACGCCTTCAGCGACATCGTCGGTGAGCGTAATGCGCGCACCAGTAACACTGGCGATTTCACGGCATTCGGCGACCAGAGCTTCATCTGGCCAGAAGGATTTTGGTGCGACCAGGCGAATATCCATGCCCATTTTTGCCGCGCCGACCATCAGCGAATTGCCCATGTTGTTACGGGCATCCCCGAGGTAAGCAAAACTCAGTTCAGGTAGAGTTCTACCCGGTGCGTGTTCCAGCATTGTCATCAGATCGGCGAGGATCTGCGTAGGGTGAAATTCATTCGTCAGCCCATTCCATACCGGAACACCGGCGTACTCACCCAGCTCCTCAACGATGTCCTGGCCATAGCCACGGTATTCGATGCCGTCATACATACGACCCAAAACGCGGGCGGTATCTTTCATCGACTCTTTATGACCAATCTGCGAGCCGCTTGGGCCGAGATAGGTCACTTGCGCACCCTGGTCGAAAGCGCCGACTTCAAAGGCGCAACGGGTGCGAGTAGAGGTTTTTTCAAAGATCAGCGCGATGTTCTTGCCGATTAGTGTTTGTCTTTCACGCCCGGCTTTTTTCGCGGTTTTTAGCTCGATAGCCAGATCGATGAGGTACTGGATCTCGGTGGGGGTGTAGTCGAGAAGTTTTAGAAAGTTGCGATTTTTCAGTGAAATAGCCATAAATAGGTCCTTAAGTCGTAGTAGGCAGGATGGCAACTTCGCCTTATCCGGCCTGCGGGTTCGTGCCATCAGGTAAAAGGGGTTTATGCGTCGACGGTTTCGCTGCGAATCAACGTGCCTTTGTCTCCGCTGAGAATGGACGTGCCGTCAGCCAGCAAACCGATGCCCGCAATGCCGTGGCAGCGGCTTACAAACTCGGCGCAGGCCGTGACTTTGGGCCCCATTGAACCGGCGTCGAATTGCATTTCGCTGAGTAGCTCCGGAGTGACCTGAGCCAGCGGGCGTTGAGTGGGTTTGCCCCAGTCGAGGTATACGGCGTCGGCATCTGTCAGGATCAGCAGCGCATTGGCATGGATTTGGCTGGCGAGGAGGGCTGCGGAGAGATCTTTGTCGATCACCGCTTCAATACCGTGGTAGCCATCGGCCTTCTCTACCACGGGCACACCACCGCCACCGTTGCAAATAACCAGATGATCGCGGGCGATCAGGGTGCGAATCGCGTCGCTTTCAACAATGCGCTTGGGTTGTGGAGAGGGGACCACCCGGCGGAATGCTTTACCGTCGGCTTTGAAAACCCAGCCCTTTTCCGCCTGTAATGTCCTGGCCTGGATGTCGTCGTAAATCGGTCCGATATATTTGGTTGGGTTGCTGAATGCCGGATCGCTGGCATCGACTTCAACCTGCGTCAGCAGGACGCTAATTTCACGCTGCGGAAGCTGATTTTTCAGCGCCTGCTGTAGCATGTAGCCGATCATTCCCTGACTCTCCGCGCCGAGAATGTCGAGCGGATAGGGGGTGACGCTGGCGTAGGCACTGTTTTGTAACGCCAGCAGTCCGACCTGCGGGCCGTTGCCATGCACCAGGATCACGCGCCACTGCTGCGTGAGTTGGGCGATGGTTTTTGCTGCCAGCTCAATATTTTTACGTTGAATATCTGCTTCCAGCGGCTCGCCACGTTTGAGCAGCGCGTTGCCACCGAGGGCGACAACCAGAGTAGGTTTGTTTTCCATGACGTCCCCTTAAATACCGTCGCGTTCCAGCGGGCAACTCATGCAGCGCGCACCGCCGCGACCTCGTCCAAGTTCGTCGCCTGGAATGGGTAAAACGGTGATTCCGGCTTTATCGTATTTTTCGTTGGTCCAGATGTTGCGCTCATAACCCACTACGACGCCGGGGCGCAGAGTGAGGACGTTGTTCGCATCATTCCACTGCTCACGTTCGGCTTCGAAAGCGTCACCACCGGTGGTGATTAAGCGAATTTGATCAAGGCCCAGGGCTTTTTCGAGGGCATGTACCAGGGTGTTTTCCTGAGTTCGTTTCAGGCCGCCGCGTCCATCTGGCGTCAGGGTCCAGCACTGAACGTCAGGGCGAACGACTTCCGGGTAGACGGAGAAGGTATCGATATCGATATGGGTCATAACGGTATCGAGATGCATACAGGAGCGATGTTTTGGCAGTTCTACGGCGATCACGCGTTCAGCCTGGCGATGCCTGAATAGCGACTGGGCAAGAAACTCGATTCCCTGTGGGGTTGTCCGTTCAGACATGCCGATCAGCACTGCGCCACGGCCAATGACCAGCACATCACCACCTTCTAACGTGGCATGGTCATAATTAATATTTTCATCACCGAAATATTTAATAAAATCACCATCGGCAAATTGCGGATGCCAGCGATAAATTGCCCGGAGATTATTGGTTTCCCGCTGACGAGCTGTTTTGGCCATCGGATTAATAGACACACCGTTATATATCCAGCATGAAGTGTCGCGAGTAAATAAGTGATTCGGTAATGGCTTCATAATAAAATCATTAATATCATGAGTGTCGACTACCATATTTTTGATTGAAGCGGGGATTTCTCCGTAGGTCAGACCGCCGCTTAAATGCCGGGCGAGTTCCCGGTGCGACATATCTGCCAGCCAGGCGCGAATATCGGTAGCGAAAGCGGGGCCAAGGCGGTAATCAGAAATTTGCGTATCCAGTAACCAGCTTTTTGCGTCAGGGATATCAAGAGTTTGTGTCAATAAATCAGTGAGTAACAGAACTTCAATTCCCTGCTGACGCAGTGTGTCGGCGAAAATGTCATGTTCTTCACCCGCACGTTCTACTGAAAGAACATCATCAAAAAGCAGCTCCTGACAGTTCGATGGCGTCAGCCTTTTTAAACTGAGATTAGGACGATGTAGCATCACGCTACGTAATTGACCGATTTCGGAACCGACATAATGCTTTTCCATCATTATCCCTTTAACGTGATTGTAAAAAATAAAGAGGAGGTGCCTGCAAATAATATTTTTGCAGTCATGATTTTTCAGCTAATTGCGGGATCTATATTTAGACCTTATCTGACATAGAAATGTGATTTCTTTCACAGTAGAGCGGACGTTTTATTTTTCTTTTTTAATATATGACAGAGTTCTGAGAAATTAAAAAATAATAGGGTGTTGAATTGAATTAATACGCAGGAATATGTCTTGTTATTTGTTCGTGTTAATTGTTTGTGTGTTTTCTTAAATATAGTGAATTTAATAGTTTGTTGATTTTTAATGGTTTATTTTTCATCTTTGAATGGTTATGCGATTTTTTAATTTTATTATTTGTGGTTTAACTTTTATTTTCAAATAAATATGAGGATATACAGGCATTATGAAGGGAGAGTGAAATGTGACCTGTTGCGGGTTTTTCTAATAAAATTTTGTAAAACAGTAGGTTACATAACATCAGGGAAAGAGGGGATCATGAGTTATGCATAGTTTATGCATAACTCATCCTGGATATTAACAACTGACCAACATCATCAGCGATAAACATGCGTTGACGCAAAATATCAGTAACCAGGAGTTGTATGGCAGACGGTTTTTTCGTATAACAACCAAAATGAAACGTTGTTTTAGTTGAGGGTTTTGAAATGATTATTGGCAATATTCACCACCTGGAAGCATGGCTGCCAGAAGAGTTGCGACAGGCGATTGAGCACATTAAAGCGCATGTGACGGATGAAACTGAAAAAGGTAAGCATGACATCGATGGCAATCGCCTGTTTTATCTGATTGCAGAAGATATGACCGAGCCGTTCGAGCAGCGCCGTGCCGAGTACCATGCCCGTTATCTTGATATTCAGATCCTGCTCAAAGGCCAGGAAGGGATGACTTTCAGCACATTGCCTGCGGGTGCGCCGGAGACCGACTGGCTGGAGGATAAAGATATCGCCTTTTTACCGGAAGGGGCTGAGGAGAAAACGGTTGTACTGAATGAAGGTGACTTTGTGGTGTTCTATCCAGGAGAGGTTCATAAGCCGCTGTGTGCGGTGGGTAAGCCTGCGCTGGTACGCAAAGCTGTAGTGAAAATGCTGGTGGCGTAGAATATATTGTGATGCCGGATGAGACGCCATCCGGCACTTCCGTCATGTAATATAGTCACTTCGCTAACGTCGCGACCATCACCGCTTTGATTGTGTGCATGCGGTTTTCTGCCTGATCGAATACCACACTGGCGGGTGACTCGAAGACCTCGTCTGTCACTTCCATACCGCCATGCAGACCGTACTCTTCCGCCATTTTTTTGCCAAGCGTGGTCTGATCGTCATGAAATGCAGGCAAGCAGTGCAAGAATTTCACCTGCGGGTTGCCGGTCAGCTCCATCATGCTGCTGTTGACCTGATATTTACGCAGTAACGCAATACGCTCGGCCCATTTCTCTTTCGCTTCACCCATTGATACCCAAACGTCGGTATAGATGAAATCTGCACCTTTAACGCCTGTGGCAACATCTTCAGTCAGCGTTATATTACCGCCGTTTTTCTGTGCCAGGGCTTTGCATTCCGCAACCAGATTTTCTTCAGGCCAGCAGGCTTGTGGCGCAACCAGACGCAAATCCAGCCCCGTTAACGCTGCTGCTTCCAGCATCGAGTTCCCCATATTGTTGCGGGCATCGCCGGTATATACCAGCGTCATCTCATTAAACGCTTTACCCGGCAGATGTTCTTGCATAGTTAACAGATCGGCCAGTAACTGAGTGGGGTGAAATTCGTTAGTTAACCCATTCCATACCGGAACCCCGGCATACTCCGCCAGTGTCTCAACGACCTCCTGTCCGTGGCCCCGGTACTGAATACCGTCGTACATGCGACCGAGCACTCGGGCGGTATCTTTAATCGACTCTTTATGACCAATCTGACTGCCGCTTGGCCCGAGATACGTTACGCGAGCGCCCTGATCGTATGCGGCAACTTCGAAAGAGCAACGGGTACGGGTCGAGTCTTTTTCGAAGATGAGCGCGATGTTTTTGCCGGTCAGTTTGGCGATCTCTGTGCCGTTTTTCTTATCCACCTTTAGTTGTGCGGCGAGTTGTAGCAGTGATGCGAGTTCAGCAGAGGTGAAATCAAGCAGTTTCAAAAAATGCTTCTGATAAAGTGCAGACATGGTTCCCTCACATGGCTTAAGCCATTTATTGAATTAAAATTCAATTTATATGGATATTTATTCGTTTGCAACCTTGTTTAACAAATCTTTCCTGGAAAGGTGGAGGCAATGTCAGCGGTATGTGACAATAAGAGTATCGGCAGGACATTATGAGGAACGAGCCATGGCAAACCCGGAACACCTGGAAGAACAGCGTGAAGAAACACGCTTGATTATTGAAGAATTACTTGAAGATGGCAGCGATCCTGATGCGCTGTATACCATCGAGCATCACCTTTCCGCAGATGATTTTGAAACCCTGGAAAAAGCAGCAGTAGAAGCCTTCAAACTGGGTTATGAAGTGACCGAGCCGGAAGAGCTGGAAGTGGAAGAGGGCGACACGGTAATTTGCTGTGACATCCTCAGCGAATGTGCTCTGAACGCCGAGCTGATTGACTCCCAGGTTGAGCAACTGATGAACCTGGCTGAAAAATTTGATGTGGAGTACGACGGGTGGGGTACTTATTTTGAAGACCCTAACGGCGAAGAAGGTGAAGACGGCGACGATGAAGATTTCGTCGACGAAGATGATGATGGCGTGCGTCACTAAATCATCTGCTGACCTACGGCAGCGTTTGCTGTCGTAGGGCAAGGACAACGTATGGATTACCCGCAAATACTCTCCCCGATCCTGAACTTCCTGCACTGCAAAACACCCCAGGCATGGCTTGATAAAGCGCGAGACCCGGAACATCTACCTCTGTTACTGACCGACCACCTCATTTGTGAACTGAAAGCGGCGCAAACCGCGATGTTGCTGGTGCGTAAATATGTCGCTGATAAGCAGGGAGCGCAGGCGCTGCTGGAGTGGCTGAAACCCTATGAGGCCTTTGCCTTCCGGGAAGGGGAAGAACCTGATTTCATCTCACTGAATAAGCAGATCGGCAAAAGTGTGATGCCGCAAACTGACGACCCATGGGGACGACAGCTTATCGACAGCATGGTTTTGTTGATCAAAGAAGAGTTACACCACTTCTGGCAGGTGCGGGAGGCGATGATGAGTCGCAATATTCCGTATATCAAAATTACTGCCAGCCGTTATGCCAAAGGCATGCTCAAAGAGGTGCGAACCCATGAGCCGTTAACGCTGATTGATAAGCTCATTTGCGGCGCGTATATCGAGGCGCGTTCCTGCGAACGTTTCGCTGCTCTGGCACCGTATCTGGATGACGAGTTACAGGCATTTTATCTGTCGTTGCTCCGTTCAGAGGCGCGCCATTATCAGGATTATCTGGCGCTGGCACAGCAGGTTTCTGCACACGATATCAGTGAAAGAGTACGATTTTTTGGTGAAGTAGAAGCTTCGCTGATCTTATCCCCGGACGATGAGTTCCGTTTTCACAGTGGCGTACCGGTCATCTCTAAAATTCGGTAGTTTTTGCTGTTGCCCAGTGACAGGATGTCTGCAGACGTTAAGAATGTCTCTTTTTGGGACAAGGATTACCAATGAACTGGACACATGTATTACTCGCTGCTTACGTAGGCGTGGTTATCGCCATCGTGGTGGGCATCTTTCGCAAAAAAGGCTGGGTGGGGAAAATCTCCGGCGCGGTTTTCATGGTGATAGCGATCATTGCGTGGAACGTTTTTGACGTGCATTACCTGATCCCCCGGGAAAATGCAGCCTCAGGCCAGACCGAAGAACAAAAATTTGATGCCGCGATGGCAACCCTGCCAACGATGATCGTGCTAAAAGAGCAGGAACCCGCATTATGGCAGCGTATTCGCATGCAGGCCCTGCAGATGCGAAAAGAGGGTAAAAGCGAGCAGGAGATGATTGATGCGGTACAACCGCAGATATTGCAGATTCAGATGGCACGCTTACAGAATGCGCCGGACGAGAACGTCACGGCCTATATGAAAATCAACCTTGAACAGATTGCGGCAGTGCAAAAGAAAGGGGATGACGAGTGCTTCCGTTTTCTGTTTCCGGCGGTGAAAGGTGGAATTAACCCGGTCCATTTGATTGCGAAGGATATTATTCAGCGGCGGATGGAGAGCGATGCTGCAATGATGCGTGCTGCCTATGGGCCAAACCGACACACGGTTACGGAAACTGAACGTCAGCAGGCAATACAGGATGTGCAGACAGTCGTGCCACCGTTAGTGCAGCGTTATGGCCATGATATTGAAATCATGGCTGATCCGCAGAAAGGCGTTGGTAAAGAGAAGATTGCCTGCGATCTGGTGCAGGACTTCTGGTCGCAGGTACTGAAACTGCCTGCGGCAAATGCGGCCGGCGTTATTCGCCTGTCGGTCGCACCTGACATGCAGTAAAACTTAAAGGGGTTTGAGCATCCGCACTTCACAATCAACGTGCCCGGTACAGCCCAATGGTTCGCTGATGTGCTCAAACCCTAAATGTTCATACAGGCCAATCGCCTCACGCAAAAAGGCAGTGGTTTCCAGATAACAGCGCTTAAAGCCCTGTTCACGGGCATGGTCCAGCGCCATCAACGCCAGTTTCTTTGCCATTCCCTGTCCACGTATCGTGGGTAAAAAATACATTTTTTGCAGTTCACAAATATCAGGTTCGCTACAGGAAAGTGGTGCGATGCCGCCACCGCCCACAACCTTTCCGTTCTGCTCGACGACCCAATATGCATATCCTGGCTGATTGTAGAGCTGATATAGCTCATCGAGATTAGGGTCGGCGACGGTATAGCCTTTATCGGCGGTCAGGCCGTATTCAGCGGAAACCTGACGGATCACGCTGGCAACGGCTGAATTATCGTCAGCGGTGATAAGGCGCAGGGTGGCCGCGACCGGTGAAATAACATTCATAGCAAAACTCGTGACATGTAGTGGCGGATATACGCAGTTAATAACACTGTGGGGCGGGGATGTGCAAGAGAGGAAAATTCAGGAACAGATGTATTGCGCGCCTCAGGAAGCGCGCAATACATTGATATTAAAGATATAACAGGCCGGGTAAGCGATATGCCTCCCGGCTTTCAGATTACAGCGCGCTAATAACCGCCTGCTGCTCAATCAGTTTAGCTTTCGCTTCTGCATAACCGTCCAGCTTCTCGCGCTCTTTGGCGATCACCGCTTCTGGTGCACGCGCCACAAAGCCTTCGTTAGACAGTTTATTTTCGATGCGGCTGATTTCACCTTCGATTTTCGCCACTTCTTTCGCCAGACGTGTCAGTTCATCTTCTTTATTGATGAGGCCAGCCATCGGGATCAGCAGCTCAGCACCGTCGATGATTTTGGTCACGGATACCGGACCTTTATCGTCGGCAGGCAGCACGGTGATGCTTTCCAGACGCGCCAGATTCAGCAGGAAGCTACGGTTGTTGTTGACGCGACGAATCGCGGCTTCACTGCAACCACGCAGCAGCAATTCCAGTGGTTTGCCTGGGGCAATGTTCATTTCCGCACGGATGTTACGCACGGCAACGATCGCCTGCTTCAGCCATTCGGTATCAGACAGTGCCGCTTCATCAACCTGAGCCGCATCGTATTCCGGGAACGGTTGCAGCATGATGGTGTCTGCGGTGATACCGCAAATCACTTTCACACGCTGCCAGATGGTTTCGGTGATGAATGGAATAATCGGGTGCGCCAGGCGCAGCAGACCTTCCAGAACCGTCACCAGCGTGTGGCGGGTACCGCGCAGTTCAGACTCTGAACCACCGTTCATTACCGGCTTGGTCAGCTCCAGATACCAATCGCAGAACTGGTTCCAGGTGAATTCGTACAGGATGCCTGCGGCGATATCGAAGCGGAAGTTATCCAGTGCTTCGCGGTACGCTTTCACGGTCTGGTTGAATTCTGCGAGGATCCAGCGGTCCGCCAGCGACAGCGTCATTTCGCCGCCGTTAAAGCCGCAATCCTGGTCTTCGGTATTCATCAGCACAAAGCGGCTGGCGTTCCACAGCTTGTTACAGAAGTTACGGTAACCTTCCAGACGCTTCATATCCCAGTTGATATCGCGACCGGTAGACGCGAGTGCTGCCAGGGTGAAACGCAGAGCGTCGGTACCGTGCGGCTCGATGCCGTTCGGGAACTGCTTCTCGGTGCGTTTGGCGATTTTCTCTGCCAGCTGCGGCTGCATCATATTGCCGGTACGTTTTTCCAGCAACTCAGGCAGGGAGATTCCGTCAACCATATCCAGCGGGTCGATAACGTTCCCCTTGGATTTGGACATCTTCTGGCCTTCGTCGTCACGGATCAGGCCGGTCATGTAGACGGTCTTGAACGGAACCTGCGGCTTGCCGTTTTCATCTTTGATGAAATGCATGGTCATCATGATCATGCGGGCAATCCAGAAGAAGATGATGTCGAAGCCGGAAACCATCACGCTGGTTGGGTGGAACTGACGCAGAGCGTCGGTGTTTTCCGGCCAGCCGAGGGTGGAGAAGGTCCACAGTGCGGAGGAGAACCAGGTATCGAGAACGTCTTCGTCCTGACGCAGGGCAACGTCGGCGCTCAGGGTGTTTTCCTGACGTACTTCGTCTTCGTTACGGCCAACGTAGACGTTACCGTCGTTGTCGTACCATGCCGGAATACGGTGACCCCACCACAGTTGACGCGAGATACACCAGTCCTGAATATCGCGCATCCAGGAGAAGTACATGTTTTCGTATTGTTTCGGTACAAACTGAATGTCGCCATTCTCAACCGCTTCAACGGCCGGTTTTGCCAGCACATCGGCACGAACGTACCACTGGTCGGTCAGCATCGGTTCAATAACCACGCCGCCACGGTCGCCGTAAGGAACAGTCAGATCGTGCGGTTTAATCTCTTCCAGCAGGCCCAGTGCGTCGACAGCGGCAACCACGGCTTTACGTGCGGCAAAACGCTCCAGCTTCTGGAATTCAGCCGGGATCTCATTGGAGTAAACGTCGGACTCTTCACCTTTGGTGTCGTACACTTCTGCACTTTCACGGATATCGCCGTCAAAGGTCAGAATGTTGATCATCGGCAGGCCGTGACGTTTACCCACTTCATAGTCATTGAAGTCGTGGGCCGGGGTGATTTTCACGCAACCGGTGCCTTTTTCCATATCGGCGTGTTCATCGCCAACAATTGGAATGCGGCGGTTAACCAGCGGCAGGATCACGAATTTGCCGATCAGGTCTTTATAGCGCGGATCTTCCGGGTTAACGGCCACGCCGGTATCACCCAGTACGGTTTCCGGACGGGTTGTCGCAACGACCAGGTAATCTTTACCGTCGGCGGTTTTTGCACCATCGGCGAGCGGATAGCGGATGTGCCACATCGAGCCTTTGGACTCGCGGTTTTCCACTTCCAGATCAGAAATAGCAGTACGCAGTTTTGGATCCCAGTTTACCAGGCGTTTGCCACGGTAAATCAGGTCTTCTTTGTACAAGCGAACAAAGACTTCTTTCACGGCATTGGAAAGGCCTTCATCCATGGTAAAGCGCTCGCGCTCCCAGTCCACAGAGTTGCCCAGACGGCGCATCTGACGGGTAATCGTACCGCCGGACTCCGCTTTCCACTGCCAGATTTTATCGATAAAAGCATCGCGACCATAGTCGTGACGGGTTTTACCTTCTTCGGCAGCAATCTTACGTTCAACCACCATCTGGGTTGCGATACCCGCATGGTCAGTACCTGCCTGCCACAGGGTGTTTTTACCCTGCATGCGCTGGTAACGGATCATGGTGTCCATGATGGTCTGCTGGAAAGCATGACCCATATGCAAACTGCCGGTAACGTTCGGCGGCGGGATCATGATGCAGAAGGACTCTTTGCTTTCATCGCCGTTAGGTTTGAAATAGCCCTGCTTTTCCCAGTGCTCGTAAAGCGGCTGTTCGATATCTTGTGGGTTGTATGTCTTTTCCATTATTTCCAGGTTGCCGTATTCAGGTTAAAACCAGCCACGCGATATGCTTTGTAGCGCTCGCGTGCCGATTGTTTCAAAGAATCTTCGTAAGGGACAAAGTCTATCACTTCTGTGAAAGCGGTGGCAAAATCTACAAAGCCAACGCGCAAACTGATCAGCAGATCGCGTGGGCTACTATTGCGCTTTTCCGGCCAGGCAATTTCAACTGGTGCACCGCCGCGCGGGCCTTCACCCGCCAGATTATGCGGCACAAAGCTTTCTGCCGGTCTCGCCCACAGTGCTTCATCCAGCCGAATAGCTTGTCTTTCATCTTCACAGGCAATCAGTACACGCTTGCCCGCGCGCCAACGTTCTGCGGCAATTTCACACACCAGTTGCTCGACGGCGCTTAAGCCATCAATGACGGTGTCATTGTCCAGAAGGTAGAACGTTGCATTCTTCATATATGGGGCTTCTTGTGGTGGATTTAAATGCGTTGCCATGATGCACACCGTAGGCCGGATGGCGCTATCTGGCCTACGGGACAATCTCAAACTTACTCTTCGCCGTTAAAACCAGCACGATTGAGCAGGAACTGCGACAGCAGCGCGACCGGACGACCGGTTGCTCCTTTGGCTTTTCCTGAACGCCATGCGGTACCGGCGATGTCCAGATGCGCCCAGTTGTACTTACGGGTAAAGCGTGACAGGAAGCAGCCCGCAGTAATTGCCCCGCCAGGACGTCCGCCAATATTGGCCATATCCGCAAAGTTGGATTCCAGTTGTTCCTGGAATTCATCGCCCAGCGGTAAACGCCACGCGCGATCGCCTGCTTGTTCAGAAGCACCAATCAGCTCGTGCGCCAGCGGGTTATGGTTCGACATCAGGCCGGTGATGTGATGGCCCAGCGCAATGACGCATGCGCCGGTCAGGGTTGCTACATCGATGACGGCTTCCGGTTCAAAACGCTCAACGTAGGTTAACACGTCACACAGCACCAGGCGGCCTTCGGCATCAGTATTGAGTACTTCAACAGTCTGGCCGGACATGGTAGTCAGCACATCACCCGGACGATACGCGCGACCACCTGGCATGTTTTCACAACCAGCCAGCACACCGACGACGTTAATCGGCAATTGCAGCTCCGCCACCATACGCATCACGCCATACACTGCCGCTGCGCCGCACATGTCGTATTTCATCTCGTCCATGCCTTCGGCAGGCTTGATGGAAATACCACCGGAGTCAAAGGTTAGTCCTTTGCCGACCAGAACAATCGGACGGACATCTTCTGACGGATTGCCTTTGTACTCGATAACGGACATCAGCGACTCGTTCTGCGACCCGTGGCCAACGGCCAGGTAAGAGTGCATGCCCAGCTCTTTCATCTGTTGCTCGCCAATCACGCGCGTCACCACATTTTTGCTGTAGCTGTCAGCCAGCTGACGTGCCTGAGACGCGAGGTACGCTGCATTACAGATGTTCGGCGGCATGTTGCCGAGATCTTTCGCGGCTTTAATACCGGCGGCAATAGCCAGACCGTGCTGAATAGCACGTTCACCGCTGGTCAGCTCACGGCGGGTAGGTACGTTGAAGACCATTTTACGCAGCGGGCGACGCGGCTCGCTTTTGTTGGTCTTTAGCTGATCAAAGCTGTACAGCGTTTCCTGCGCGGTCTCTACAGCCTGGCGCACTTTCCAGTAGTTGTTACGGCCTTTCACATGCAGCTCAGTCAGAAAGCAGACTGCTTCCATCGAGCCAGTGTCATTCAGGGTGTTGATGGTTTTCTGAATAACTTGCTTGTACTGGCGCTCATCAAGCTCACGCTCTTTGCCACAACCAATGAGGAGAATTCGCTCAGACAGAACGTTAGGAACATGGTGCAGCAACAGGGTTTGACCCGGTTTGCCTTCCAGTTCACCACGACGCAGCAGTGCGCTGATGTACCCGTCGCTGATCTTGTCGAGCTGCTCTGCAATCGGAGAGAGGCGGCGTGGTTCAAAGACGCCCACGACGATGCAGGCACTCCGCTGTTTCTCCGGGCTACCGCTTTTTACACTGAACTCCATGCACTACGCTCCTGAATCTTAAAGACAACGGCGGTGGCTACGGATAGAATTGCAAGCTTTCGTAACTCATACCCGCTGTTGCGGTGACTTCGTGTTAATCTTAACGTTATTACGGCATTGGCACGTCAGAACAATTTCTGAGAGGTGAATCCGTTGAGTATAATAGTCTTAGCGACGATTTCGACGACTCAAGAGAATAAATGACGTATAAGCCATGAAACAAGCTAAATTCCGGCAAAAGACGAGTTTTTACGGGCGTATTTAAAGTGATAATCATAAGATATCTGGTACGGGAAACGCTCAAAAGCCAACTTGCGATCCTTTTCATTCTACTTTTGATCTTCTTTTGTCAAAAGCTAGTCAGGATCCTCGGTGCGGCGGTTGACGGTGATATCCCGGCAAATCTGGTGCTCTCGCTTCTGGGGCTGGGCGTGCCAGAAATGGCGCAACTTATCTTGCCATTAAGCCTGTTCCTCGGGCTGCTAATGACGCTGGGTAAACTGTATACCGAAAGTGAAATTACGGTCATGCACGCCTGCGGTCTGAGCAAAGCGGTGCTGGTGAAAGCGGCGATGGTGCTGGCGTTGTTTACCAGTATTATTGCGGCGGTGAACGTCATGTGGGCTGGACCCTGGTCCTCAAAACATCAGGATGAAGTGCTGGCGGAAGCGAAAGCGAATCCTGGCATGGCTGCACTCGCACAGGGGCAATTCCAGCAGGCCACCAACGGCAGTTCGGTACTGTTTATCGAAAGCGTCGATGGTAACAACTTCAAAGATGTCTTCCTCGCGCAAATCCGCCCGAAAGGTAACGCCCGTCCTTCGGTGGTGGTGGCTGATTCAGGACATTTGACCCAGTTGCGCGATGGCTCTCAGGTGGTGGTGCTGAACAAAGGTACGCGCTTTGAAGGTACTGCACTGTTACGCGATTTCCGTATTACCGACTTCCAGGATTATCAGGGAATTATCGGTCATCAGGCTGTGGCGCTGGATCCCAATGATACCGATCAGATGGATATGCGCACATTGTGGACGACCGATACCGATCGTGCCCGTGCGGAACTGCACTGGCGTATCACATTGGTATTCACCGTATTTATGATGGCGCTGATGGTTGTGCCGCTGAGCGTGGTTAACCCGCGTCAGGGGCGTGTGCTTTCCATGCTGCCAGCAATGCTATTGTATCTGATGTTCTTCCTGATCCAGACTTCCCTGAAGTCGAACGGTGGCAAAGGTAAGCTTGATCCAGCGCTCTGGATGTGGACGGTTAACCTGCTTTATCTGGCACTGGCGATTGCGCTTAACCTGTGGGATACGTTGCCAGTGCGCCGCTTGCGTGCCCGTTTTCTGCGTAAAGGAGCGGTATAATGCAGCCCTTTGGTGTACTTGACCGCTATATCGGTAAAACGATTTTCACCACCATCATGATGACGTTGTTCATGCTGGTGTCGCTCTCCGGCATCATCAAGTTTGTAGACCAGCTCAAAAAAGCCGGGCAGGGGAGCTACGATGCGATGGGCGCAGGGCTGTATACCCTGCTCAGCGCACCGAAAGATATTCAGATCTTCTTCCCTATGGCCGCGCTGCTCGGCGCGTTGCTGGGGCTGGGCATGCTGGCCCAGCGCAGTGAACTGGTAGTGATGCAGGCTTCTGGTTTTACCCGTATGCAGGTCGCATTGTCGGTGATGAAAACCGCTATTCCGCTGGTGTTGTTGACGATGGCTATCGGTGAATGGGTTGCGCCTCAGGGCGAACAGATGGCGCGTAACTATCGTGCGCAGCAGATGTATGGCGGCTCGCTGCTTTCAACCCAGCAGGGGCTGTGGGCGAAAGATGGTGACAGCTTTGTCTACATTGAACGGGTGAAAGGTGACGAAGAGCTGGGTGGTATCAGTATCTACACCTTTAACGATCAGCGTCGCCTGTTGTCTGTGCGTTACGCCGCGAATGCAAAATTCGATGCCGATAATAAAGTCTGGCGCCTGTCGCAGGTTGATGAATCTAACCTGCAGGATCCGAAACAAATCACCGGTTCGCAAACTGTGAGCGGAACCTGGAAAACCAACCTTACGCCAGACAAACTTGGTGTGGTGGCA
Organism: Citrobacter sp. Cm046; assembly: GCF_030333065.1. Taxonomy (NCBI): domain Bacteria; kingdom Pseudomonadati; phylum Pseudomonadota; class Gammaproteobacteria; order Enterobacterales; family Enterobacteriaceae; genus Citrobacter; species Citrobacter sp. Cm046. Next base: position 222,201 of record NZ_JAOWGP010000046.1, read on the forward strand.
TTGGATCCAGATGCGCTCTCCATCAGCGGTCTGCATAACTACGTGAAGTACCTGAAGTCGAGCGGCCAGGATGCCGGACGCTACCAGCTCAATATGTGGAGCAAAGTCTTCCAGCCGTTATCGGTAGCGGTAATGATGCTGATGGCGCTGTCGTTTATCTTTGGCCCGCTGCGTAGCGTGCCGATGGGTGTGCGCGTGGTGACAGGGATTAGCTTTGGTTTCGTGTTCTACGTGCTGGACCAGATCTTTGGCCCACTGACGCTGGTGTACGGTATTCCACCGATCATCGGCGCGTTGCTGCCAAGTGCATCGTTCTTCCTGATCAGCCTCTGGCTGATGCTGCGTAAGTCATAGCATCTGCCCCTCTCGTTGTTCGGGAGGGGCCTCTTCCTGCTAGCGTTTTCTGCCGCCCATTAAACTTCCTAACATGCCACGGATTATCTGGTTAGTGACCTGACGCGCCGCGCTTTTCGCCACGCTTTGTACCACACCATCGCGCTTGCCTCCGCGTGGTCCGGTGCTGCCAAACAGGATATCCTTTAGCCCGCCAAGAATACCGTCGTCCACCTCGACTGCTTTGCCGTTGGCTGGGGGGGTATTTTGCTGTTCGGTACTGGCCTGAACCCCTTTCTGTAAGCGTTCATAGGCGGATTCACGATCGACCTCTTCTTCATATTTGCCGTACAGAGAAGAGTGATTAATTAACCCGTTACGTTCATCGTCCGTCACCGGACCCATCCGCGAACACGGTGCAATCACCATTGCCCGTTCAACCACTGAGGGACTGCCTTTGGCGTCGAGAAATGAAACCAGCGCTTCGCCGGTGCCCAACTCCTGAATGGCTTTTTCGGTATCAAATGCCGGATTGGCGCGCATGGTTTGCGCTGCCGCTTTCACCGCTTTCTGATCTTTGGGCGTGAACGCGCGCAGGGCGTGCTGCACACGGTTGCCCAATTGGCCGAGTACGTTGTCAGGAATATCAGACGGGTTTTGCGAAACAAACCACACGCCGACACCTTTTGAGCGGATTAGACGAATCACCTGCTCGATTTTATCCAATAGCACCTGCGGAGCGTCATTGAACAACAGATGGGCCTCGTCGAAGAAGAATACCAGCTTCGGTTTCTCCAGATCGCCCGCTTCCGGTAATTGTTCGTACAGCTCGGAGAGCATCCATAGCAGGCTGGCAGCATACAGTTTGGGCATCTGGTAGAGCTTTTCGGCGCTGAGGATGTTGATCATCCCTTTACCACTGGTGTCGGTGCGCATCCAGTCTTTAATCTCCAGCATCGGCTCGCCAAAGAAATGCGCTGCGCCCTGTTGCTCCAGCGACAGTAATCCGCGCTGGATAGCCCCCACCGAGGCGCTGCTGATGTTGCCATACTGATTCTGGAAGGATTTGGCGTTATCGCCGATGTACTGGGTAATCGCCCGCAGATCTTTGAAATCGAGCAGGAGCAGCCCCTGATCATCAGCAATGCGGAAGATAATATCTAATACGCCAGACTGTACGTCGTTCAGGTTCAGCAGCCGGGCAAGAAGCAGTGGCCCGAGATCAGAAACAGTGGCGCGAACGGGGTGACCTTTCTCGCCAAAGATATCCCATACCGTTACCGGATTGGCATGTGGCTGCCAGTCGGTAATACCGATATTTTTCAGGCGAGCGAGCAGTTTTTCTGACGCTTGTCCTTCCTGTGCCACACCGGTTAAGTCACCTTTCACATCAGCCATAAATACCGGCACACCAATCTCAGACAGCGATTCGGCAAGCTTTTGTAACGTGACGGTTTTGCCGGTCCCGGTTGCGCCGGTAATCAGCCCGTGACGGTTGGCCATGCCTGGCAGTAAAAACAGTTCGGTGTCCGGTGTGCGGGCAATTAACAGGGGTGTGCTCATTAAGATTTCCTCCATTTATCCTGCCTGGAGTATAGGCAATGTGAATGAAAGAAAGTATGCGACAGGGAGAGAAAATGACTTAAAGCGTATTGCCGTGATAAATCTGATACCCCAAATCAACCGTGTTGTGGTTATGGTCGTTGTTCTTGATTTTGCTCAGTAACATTTGCGCCGCCATGCGCCCAATGTCAAAACGCGGAGTAATGACGCTGGCGAGGCTTGGGATCATCTGCCTGCCCATTTCCAGTCCGTGGAACCCGGCAATGGAGATCTGCTCCGGTACGGCAAGGTTGTGTTCGCGACACAACAGCAACGCACCCATCGCAATATCGTCATTGGTACAAAAAACGCCGTCTACGTCAGGGTGTGCCGTGAGGGCATCACGCATCATTTGTGTTCCCAGGTGGATGGATGAAATCGCGCGCGGATTGACGCGCAGCGGCTCCAGTCCACGACGCGTCATGGCATCGCAGTAACCGCGGTAGCGCTGCTCATCGCGGATATCATCTTTCGACCCCAGATAGAGAATTTTGTGGCGCTGGCGTTTATCCAGCATGGTGCTGACCATATCAAACGCCGCCTGACGGTTATCAAAGCCCACTTCCATATCCAGGCGATCGCCCTGAATATCCATCAGCTCAACCACCGGAATGGTGGCTGATCGCAGAAACTTCACGGTGCGCAGAGTGTGATATTTCTCGGAAAGAATAATACCGTCGATATTGTACGAGAGCAGGTTAATCACTGACTCTTCTTCGGATTCCCGGTCGTAATTGTAGTTAGCGATCAACGTCTGATAGTTATGGTCCGAGGTCACCGATTCAATACCTGCAAGGATGTCGGCGAACAGTTGGTTTTGAAAAGAGGGGATCAGCACACCGAGCGTATAGCTTTGCGCATTCAATAGCATTGCGGGCGCACGGTTAGGGATGTAATTAATCTCCTCCATAATCTGCGCGATACGTTCACCGGTTTCCTTTGCGACCTTTTTCGGCGAACGGATGTAGCGGCTCACTGTCATTTTGGTCACACCCGCCAGGGTGGCGATGTCTTGCAAAGAAATTCTGTGGTTCCTCATTTTCTCTCCAGTGCCGGGGAGCACTGACTTTCGCTCCCCGGTAAATACCGTATTAATGCAGGATGGCGTTCAGCGCCAGAACCCCCAGCAGTCCCATAATGGAAATCAGCGTTTCCATTACCGTCCAGGTACGTAACGTTTCCCCGACGCTGAGATTAAAATAGCCTTTAAACAACCAGAATCCCGGATCGTTAACGTGTGAGGCAATCACGCTGCCCGCGCCAGTTGCCAGCACCATCAGCGCCGGGTCAGCATGGGTGACGTTAATAATCGGCAGCACCACACCCGCAGTAGTAATAGCGGCAACGGTCGCTGAACCGAGCGCGATGCGCAGCAAGGCGGCTACCGTCCAGCACATCAGTAGCGGAGAGAGCGAGGTGCCTGTCATCAGGTGTGAGATATACTGCCCCACGCCGCTGTCCACCAGAACCTGCTTAAACGCACCACCACCGGCGATGATAAACACAATCATCGCAATCGCGCCGATAGAGTCGCCAATGATATCCATAATTTGCTCAATCGTACGTCCGTTACGTCGACCAAGGGTAAAAATAGCGAGCACGATGGCGATAAACAACGCGACCGCAGGGTTACCGATAAACTCAAAAAACACCCGTACGCTGTTGGTTTTTGGCAGCGTAATTTCGCATACCGCCGCTACTGCCATCAGTATTACCGGGATAACCGCCGCAAAGATACTGTTCCAGAATGATGGCATTTCTTCTTCGGTGAACAAATGTGGGTTGAATAAACCTTCCGGTGGCGCTTTCTCAAAACGGGTCAGCAGCTTGGAAAACAGTGGTCCGGCGACAATCACCGTCGGGATAGTAATGATAAATCCGTACAGCAACGTGGTCCCCAGGTTCGCCTCGAAAATCGTGGCGATCGCCGTTGGTCCCGGATGCGGCGGCAGAAAACAGTGAGTAACAGAAAGGGCGGCAACCATTGGCACGCCGACATACAGCAGCGGCAGGCCAGATGAGGCAACCACTGTAAATACCAGCGGTAGCAGCAGAACAAAACCGACTTCGAAGAACATCGCCAGACCGACGACCAGCCCGGTGATTACCAGCGCCCACTGCACGCGCTTTTTCCCGAACGTACTAATCAGCGTGGTGGCGATGCGTTGGGCCGCACCAGTATCGGAAATTAGCTTCCCGAGCATTGCGCCGAAACCCAGGATCATCGCCAGTCCGCCAAGCGTCCCGCCGATGCCGTTTTGTATTGAGTGCAGAACGGCCTGTGCATCCATCCCTTCGGCAAAACCGACGACAGCCGCAACCAGTACAAGGGCAATAAAGCCGTTAACTTTAAAGCCAATCATCAGGACCAGAAGCAGCGCGACGCCTGCCGCAATTATTATTAATGGCATAATCGTTTCTCTTATACACCCGTCATACTTCAAGTTGCAGGTATGTGGGCTGCGCTCACTCACCCGAATCACTTACTCAAGTAAGCTCATCGGGTTCATTCACTTGCCGCCGTCCTGCAACTCGAATTATTTAGGGGGGGCCAAAAATGCAGCGCCTGGGCGCTGCGTGATGTTGCGTTGTGTTGTATCAGACGGCGACCAGCATGCCGCCATCGACAAACAACAGGTGTCCGTTAACAAAATCTGACGCTTTGGAAGAAAGGAATACCGCTGCGCCAATCAGCTCCTGCGGATCGCCCCAGCGTGCGGCTGGCGTACGTTTGCACAGCCAGGAGGTGAAGGCTTCGTCCTCGACCAACGCTTTGGTCATTTCGGTTTTGAAGTAGCCAGGCGCGATACCGTTCACCTGAATATTGTGGCGCGCCAGCTCAACGCACATCCCGCGGGTGAGCATTTTCACCGCGCCTTTCGATGCGGCATACGGCGTAATGGTGTCACGCCCCAGTTCGCTCTGCATGGAGCAGATATTGATGACTTTCCCGGCCTGGCGTTCAACCATGCGACGGGTCACCGCTTGTGATACCAGGAATACCGCCGTCTGGTTAACGGCAATGACGTCGTTCCAGTCCTGCTCCGGGAACTCGGTGAACGGATGGCGGCGCTGGATACCGGCGTTATTCACCAGTACGTCGATCGGACCAATATCTTTTTCGATATGTTCGATGGCAGCATCAATATCCTGTTTATGCGTAACATTAAAAGGTGCAGCAACGGCGCGAATACCTTCCTGCTGCAGTTTCGTAACAGCGGCTTCTGCGCGTTCTGGCGTAATATCATTGACGATAATCTGCGCGCCATATTTACCGAGCCCAGTCGCCAGTAAATAACCAATTCCCTGAGCCGAACCGGTGATCAGAATATTTTTGCCGTCCAGTGAAAAAAGATCGTTCATTATGCTATTCCTTATTGTCTGTCTTCGAATACGAGCTGGACTTTTGCCGCCTGGGTTTTATCCCCGGCGAAAATCAGCGCTTGTTCGAGGTCGGTAAACGGATATTCGGCGCTCAGTAATGGCAGCGGATCGATAACGTTATTCGCCAACCACGACACCGCCGTGTTGAATTCAGTGGTAAAGCGGAAGGAGCCTTTGAGAGAGATTTCTTTGCCGATCAGCATCATCATCGGGAACTCCGGCACGGCGCCGCCCATGCCAACCTGTACCATCACACCTTTCGCGCGGGTGACTTCCAGGCAGGTGGTAATCGAGGAGGGATGCCCGGAGACTTCGAAACTGACGTCGAAATAGCCTTTCTCTTTTTTCCATTCGTCGAGAGAGTCCTGCTGCGGATTAATGAGCGTATCCGCTCCCATCTGCTGTGCCAGCGTGAGTGAACGCGGACTAATGTCAGCACAAACAATCTCTGCCGCGCCAAGCGTTTTCACCGCGCTGACGATCAGACAGCCGATAGGGCCAACACCGGAAATAAATACGCGCTTGCCCTGCAGATCGCCCGCTTCATGTGCGGCGTGGATCGCCACCGCCAGCGGTTCGGCAAAGGCCATCACTTTTTCATCTGCCTGCTGCGGGTAGGGAATACATTGCGCAGTATCGACGGTTTTAAACTGAGTAAAGCCGCCGTCAACGTGGGGAAAATACATGGCGCTGCCAAAAAAGCGCATTTCCGTGCACTGGTTTTCTTCATGCTGCAAACAGTATTTACAGTGACCACAAGGCTTAGACGGATTAATAGCAATCGACTGACCTTCATGTAATTCTTTTGAATCACTATGGACAACTTTACCAATGACTTCATGGCCTAAAATCATCGGCGCTTTTACGGTAAAGTTACCAACTTTACCTTCCTGATAATAATGTAAATCGGAACCGCAAATACCACCTCGGGTAATTTGTACCAATGTTCCTTTATTATTCCATTCAATATTTTGGTCTGTAATGGCAACAGTTTTCTTACCCGCGACAACGCAGGATTGTGTTTTGACTTGCATAAATGCCTCACTGGTCAGGTAGTAACCTCGGCAGCATTTAAACGGTTTTATTTGTTATTATTTGTGACATAGATCACGCTGGAAAATTGTTACACTACAATGTTACGCATAACGTGATACGCCTTGTAATTCTCAGCAGCAGCGCTAAAAAAGCGTGAAATTCCTAATGTGGGAAGCGTAGTATCGCGGCATGGAAACAGGAATCTGGAGTTTTTTTTGATGGCCGGGGAAAGTTATATTTTGATGGGCGTTTCGGGTAGCGGTAAATCATTAATTGGCAGCAAGATTGCCGCTGTATTATCGGCTAAATTCATTGATGGTGATGATCTCCATCCAGCTAAAAATATTGATAAAATGTCTGAAGGCATTCCGCTAACCGATGAAGACCGACTCCCCTGGTTAGCGCGATTAAATGACGCCTCATACAGCCTGTATAAAAAAAATGAGACCGGATTTATTGTCTGCTCGTCATTAAAAAAACAGTATCGCGATATATTGCGCCAGGGTAGTCCTAATGTGCATTTCCTGTGGCTGGACGGCGATTACGAGACCATTCTGGCGCGCATGCAGCGTCGGGCAGGACATTTTATGCCAGTGGGTTTGCTGAAAAGTCAGTTTGATGCGCTGGAATGCCCGCAGGATGATGAACACGATATTGCCCGTATTGACGTGAACCACGACATCGAACATGTGACGGAACAGTGCCGCCAGGCGGTACTCGCGTTTCGTAACGGGCAATAAGCTCAGCCCCGGATGGGACTGAGCCACTGCATCAGAAGTCGGCTTTTAGCACTACGCGGTAGCGGGCTTTGCCGTCACGCACGTGCTGGATAGCTTCATTAATTTGCGACATCGGGTACAGCTCGGTGGTTGGAGATACTTTACTGCGCCCAGCAAACTTCATCAGCTTGCGCAGCTCAAAAGGTGTGCCGGTCGCTGAACCGGAGATACTGCGATCGCCGGCAATTAAAGTGAACGCCGGAACCGGCAGCGGCTTCAGCACGGCACCGACGGTATGGAAGTTACCGCCGTAAGCCAGCGCTTCAAAATAGGGTTGCCAGTCGAGATCGACGTTAACCGTATTGATAATCAGATCGAACTGGCCCGCCAGCGCTTTTAATGCCTGCGGGTCACGGCTGTTGACCACTTTATCCGCTCCCATCGCCAACACTTCCTGCTCTTTCGCCGGGTTTGAACTGAACGCCGTCACTTCACAACCCATCGCGTGCAGCAACTTAATAGCGATATGCCCCAGACCGCCGATACCGATCACCCCGACGCGGCTGGTCGCTGTAATGTGATGCATCAGCAGCGGTTTGAATACCGTGATGCCGCCGCACAACAGAGGTCCCGCAGCCGCAATATCGATGCTCTCCGGCAGCGGGATCACCCATTGCCAGTCGGCACGCAGCTTCTCGGCAAAGCCACCGCGATTGAGAATGGTGGGAACAGAACCTTCCAGACAGTTAATCTGATTGCCGCTGATACAGGCATCGCAGTGCCCGCAGCTACGTGCCGTCCAGCCAATACCAACGCGTTGACCGATCTTCAGCCCTTTATCCTGCGCCGCACTGCCGAGCGCGGCCACGCGACCAATGACCTCATGTCCGGCAACCAGCGGATACTGAGAGAATTCCCATTCGTTGTCGATCATCGACAAATCGGAATGGCAGATACCGCAGTAGTCGACCTGCACCTCGACATCTTCCGGCTTTAACTCACCCGCATCATATTCGTAGAGTTCGAGTTCGCTGCCCGCCGCTTTTGCGGCGTAGCTTTTTATCATCGACATCATGTTCCCCTCATGTGGTGTTGAACTGGAAGTGTAGAGCATGGGGTAACGGGGCGCTTCGCAGAAGGGGGGATTAAGGTGGTTGTTGCGGGGGATAAACTGTGATGGTGATTGCAGGCGCGTAACGTAATGCTGAAATTTTCAACACTTAGCGCGCAAGGTACACGCTGGAGCTTGCATGGTGGCGCATGACAGGTATAATCCACAACGTTTTCCGCATCCCTTCCGTGCCGGAGTGGCGAAATCGGTAGACGCAGTTGATTCAAAATCAACCGTAGAAATACGTGCCGGTTCGAGTCCGGCCTTCGGCACCAAAAGTATATAAATAGACGTCAATTGACGTCTTTTTTATGCCCAAAATCCGTGCCACACAAGGCTTTCCACGATTTTCTCCTCAACTGAAGTCAACCTAACTCAATCCACATCAACAAGCTTGTGAGTATACTAATGAGTATATTTGCCGATTCGATATTGCTTGTATACTCACGAAATACCAATGGAAGGAGGACCATTATGGCCCTAACGGATACTAAAGTTCGTTCTGCAAAACCTGAGGAGAAAGAGTATTCACTTGTTGACGGTGACGGCATGTTCTTACTTGTAAAACCTAACGGTTCCAAGTATTGGCGATTTCGTTTCCGTTTTGGCGGTAAACAGCATTTGATGGCGTTCGGTGTCTATCCTGAAATTTCACTGGCGGATGCCAGGAAGAAAAGGGAAGAGGCCAGAAGGTTGGTAGCTGCTAGTATCGATCCTCGTGAGCATAAACGTGCTGTGAAAGAAGAGCAGGCGAAAGAAATTATTACTTTCGAGAAGGTTGCCAGAGAGTGGCTCGTGACCAACCAAAAATGGTCGGAAGATCATGCTAATCGCGTAAAAAAGAGTTTAGAGGACAATATCTTCCCGGCAATTGGTGCTCGCAATATTGCTGAATTGGGTACCCGCGATTTGTTAATTCCCATTAAAGCCGTCGAGACATCTGGCCGTCTTGAAGTGGCCTCCCGTCTTCAACAGCGCACCACGGCCATCATGCGTTATGCGGTGCAAAGCGGGTTGATTGATTACAACCCGGCGCAGGAGATGGCTGGAGCCGTCGCATCTGGCAATCGACAACATCGCCCGGCGCTGGAGTTAAAGCGCATCCCTGAATTACTCCAGAAAATAGACGGCTATACCGGCAGGCCACTAACCCGTTGGGCAACCGAACTCACTCTGCTTATCTTTATTCGATCCAGTGAGTTGCGTTTTGCTCGCTGGTCAGAGATCGATTTTGAAACGTCAATGTGGACCATCCCGCCTGAGCGAGAGCCTATTCCCGGCGTGAAACATTCTCAGCGAGGATCAAAGATGCGTACACCTCATCTGGTGCCGCTTTCAAAGCAGGCGCTGGCGACTCTGAAGCAGATAAAACAGTTTTGTGGTGATAAGCATGAGCTAATTTTTATTGGCGATCACGATCCCCGCAAACCGATGAGTGAAAACACGGTGAACAGTGCGCTGCGGGTGATGGGTTATGACACCAAAGTTGAGGTTTGCGGTCACGGCTTTCGTACAATGGCCTGTAGTTCGTTAATTGAGTCAGGGCTATGGTCGAAGGATGCGGTTGAAAGGCAGATGAGCCATATGGAACGCAATTCGGTGCGGGCGGCGTATATCCATAAAGCGGAACATCTGGACGAACGCAAGCTGATGTTGCAGTGGTGGGCTGATTTTCTGGATGCGAATCGGGAGAGAGCGATTACGCCGTTTGACTATGCGAAGATCAATCGGGGTAATATTTAGAGTATATGTTTAATTAAGATAAAACTAATCAACCATCAACTAGCCTCGCTTTGGAGGCTAGTTGATGGTTTTGGGTTTGACCCGCCGTCTCTGGATGTGTTTTGTATCATTGGTAACGTTGTACGGATAGGGAAAGATACGATGTTGAAATCGCTCGTAATGACTGTGTCAAAGAGCCTATAGATATCATGGGTTAGCTTTTATACAATAGGTGAATTCTTACTTTAGAGAACATGAACTCATGAGCGCAATCACATTACGTAAAGCGTTGGGTGTACTTGCGAAGTCATCTTCGTTTTCCGTCACCACCGTGACACACCGTCAGAAGGATGAGTTCGATCAGTTAAAGGAACAACTGTTTGTTAAACAAGAGATTGAAGCCGAGTTACAACGCTATCTGGATGTTGCTAAACCCGGTGAAATCATTTTTTTGTGCGGTAGTAGCGGGGACGGAAAGTCCGAAATTTTAACCCGCTGTCAGTCAGATCCGCGTTATCAGCGGCGGTTTATTTTTCATCTGGATGCCACTCATAGCTTTGCCCCTCGACAATCAGCCATTGATGCTTTGAATGAGTTATTTGCTAATCATCATCAGCAGTCATCTCCATTGCTCATTGGCATCAACACCGGAATGCTTGCTAACTTTGCCCGAGAAGGCGCTGAATGCCACAGGGTGATCCGGTCTGCAATTGACTCATTTTTATCAGGGCAGCAGGATGAAAGCCGTCCCTACCGTAACGAGAATTGTTCTTTTTTTGATTTTGAACATTACCCTAAATTCCAGTTTGACGAAAATAAACAATATTCATCATTTATTAAGACCTTATTAGATAATTTAACTCGTGATGATGATAATAATTTATTTCAGTTTATTTTTCGGCGCGATGAGTTAATTAATCCAGATCTAAAAGAGGTCGCAAACTTTAAATTGCTTTGCATGCCAGGCGTGCAGAGTTTATTAATTACGCAGCTCTTTAAAGCGCGATTAATTAAAGACCAGTTTGTAACGACCCGAACGCTGCTGGATTTTTTGCATCATCTGCTGATGGGGCCTGGCTACTTATTTGATAATCTCTTCACCGGTGCAGAAAATGATCTGATCAAAAAAGTTTCCGATTTTGATCCCGCCAGATTGCACACCTATGAACTTGATCAATTTGTTTTGCGCTATGAACTGGGGCTGGTTGACGCTGATCTCGATGATTTTTTAGCCGCACTTGAGCCGTTGCACATTAAGTTTGATCGCCAGAACGTTAAGTCTGGTGACGCAACCTCCTTGATCCGGCTTTTCTGGCTGTTGCAGTACGAGTCATTGGGTAATGATTATCATCGGAAATTTTCCGCGTTCTTTAACGAATCGCTGTTTGAACGTTACTCAGAAATCTGGCACTTGCATAGTAATTACACAGCAGATCCGGAGCAAAAAAGGTCACTGAATCGCTTTTATGCTTTTGAGCTTATTGCTGGTATCCAGCGCTATGCTAACCGCAAAGCGCCTGAATTAAGTATGCAAAAAGAAGAGTTCTTTTTGGGTGAGTTCGGTGGTGTTAAAATAACCGCACCGGTAGAGATAAAGCCTGACTGGGACTCTATTCGTAATAAACACACGGCTCATCCTACCGGCTTTGATATATATTTAAAGGTTGGGTGTAACGCACTTCCTCCTGTTCACATTGGACTCAATCTCTTTGAACTTTTGTACAAATTGAACAATGGCTATCGTCCTAATAAATACGATAAAAATGCCATAGTTCTGCTGGATGAACTCGTTGAGTTAATTGCCGAACAAGCTAAATCTAGCCGCGATATAAAATTTTATGATGGCAGATTCCGAGTCTATCGCGCAAAAGCAGATGACGACATAATATCAATTAGCTGCATGGAGGGATAACATGATGTATCCCATTACCCTAAAAAAACTGAAAGTTGGAAACAATATAGTCGATAGCTATTTACCAGTGCGTAACAGCAATAATAATATTGATTGGAAAATAGTTACTGGTCTGGTCCTTAGTTATGCACTTAAACATAAGATTGATGATTACGATTTCTCTCAGTTTCGTGATGACTGCAGATCTGATTTGCAGAGAGTACTTGAAGATCCAGAATTTTGGTCGATATTGGAAAGAATGTACTTTACAAACTATGATGTTTTTCGTGTATCTCCGCTTTTTTTACTTTTCCATGCACAATTTTCTGATGATAAAATAAATGTAGGCTCCACAGCAGATAAGCGACTTGCTATCCTATTTTCTAATCTGATAGGGGAGTTTTCATTAAATTATCCAATACAAGATAATTTAAATTTCATCGAGCAAAGAATGTCGGGTAAACTTGCTAAAAATGTTACTCCTTTTTTGGGAAGGGGACCATTTACAGAAGAACAACCATATTTACCCTATATGGTGGAGTGTTTTCAGTCAGATCTTTCATTTTTAGCAGAGCATCCAAAGTATCTTTTACAAGAGCTAACCAATACTCTTCGATTGTATGCCTTCAGCTGGTGTGCTCAATTAGCGCTCAATATTGATAACTGGAAAGATGGAGTTCCAAAAAGCAAATCGTTGTTTTTTATTCTTGATAGTGAGAAGGCTAGCTCCGAACGTGATATGTTGAAACGATATGGCTATAAACTATTCTCAAGTCAAAGTGAAAAACTTTTTCCCATGCTTTCTGCATTAGAGGTATTACAGTGGGAAAAAGGCGAAAAAAAACGTCCACTATGGCAGGTTTATCAGGATGTACTAAATTATCCAGACACTTCATTTCAGATATTAAATGCGCTTAATAAATATTTGAGTGAATTTATTGAGAATCGGAAGCTCGAAGCTAGGGAAAAAGCATCAACTCTAGAAAGTGCCTTCAATCAATTTTTTTCTGTTGCTCTTGAACAATTCCAAGATAAAAAAGATAGGGCAGCAGTAAACCGTAATTACATAAATGAGTTGGAAAGAGAAATCTGTACAGGTTTCATTCAGGTCCGTGGTCGGGCAGGGAAAGTGCTGGTGCTGAATCAGGATCGTCTTCTGTTGCTGACCAATCTCACTGTGGGCAAAAATGACAAACTCCGCCTACATGAACTGCTGCGTGGTTTTGAACAGCGCGGTTTTTATCTGGACAACCAGTCGGCGCAAACGCTGGTGGCGTTTTATGAACGCATGGGAAATGTAGAGCGAATGAGTGACAGTGGAGACGCCGTGTATGTCCGTAAAACAGTATGAAACCTATCTGGCAGAAACTTTTATTGAATGGGTAGGTGGCATCATTCAGCCCGGCGAGCGCTACCAGTTCAAATCTCCCGATCCTGATAATGCCCTAAAACTGTGGGAAGCATTCGTCTCTCTGGCGGACGGCAATCAGTTGGAAATTGCGCCAGGGCAATATATTGATTGCCTCCCCTGCAATGGTGTTCAGCTTATTCCTGTACTGCACGGAGCCGAGGCCCCAGCATTCACAGAAAACTACATTTCTCATTTGCGCGATGAAGTTGCAGGGCGCAGCGGCGTTTTTGCCCAAACAGCGCTGTTGATTATTCACAACAGTATGCTCGATACCCTGATTAACAGCACGAAAGACGTGGCGGCACCGGATGCTATCTGGTACCCACAAACATTCAGTCATCAACTGGAAAAGCTCATTACTACTAATAGTAACCGTTCGGAATTGTCCCGCTGTTTGCTGGAGGATCAACTGGCGACGGTACTGGATGAAGGCGCGACCGTATTTGGTTTCTCGTCGCTGTATCGCTTGCTGGATGATGGCAATCTGGATTTCTCTGAGCTTCATCTGTTTAAAGATGATGAACTACTGAACTATAGCCAGAAGCAGCTACGCACCCGACTGAATGAAAACCGGAAATTATATCGCCAGATAGAAGATAGTGTTGAACGCTACAGTGGACAGCTGGAGAATGTGCTGCCTGAGTTTAGTACAAAATTCATTCAGGAGCATTTTTACGATAAAGATGACTGGCGTGAGCTCGATTTCTCCGACTATAGGAAAGAGAAAGAACAGAATAGTGAACAAAAACTGGTGCTGGAGAACGTCTCCGTCGAAAACGGCGAGGTTTGGCAACGGGCGAAAAGCGCCAGTAAGGCAGGCAAACGTGACATCAGTCTGCTGGTGCAGGTGCAGCCAGGGCAATCAAAGGCTGAGCTGGAGTTCAGTTTTCAGGGTAATGATCTTCAGGATAACCAGATAAAGATTGCCCATAATCGCCAGTTAAAGAAAGCACCTTTCTGGCGCACCAGCCGGGCAGGCGGCAAGACTTCCCGCATTATGGCGTCGGTGCCTTTTGACGGGCATCCTTGCTTCTTTAGTCTCGAACTGACCAACCGCAATAATTCAGCTGAAGAGTATAAATTTCGCCTGTTGTTGGTCGAGCAGGGACAATTCTGGCTGAACGATATTCAGCACTGTTACCGCATTGAGCCAGGTAAAGAACAAATAACTCTGCAACTGGAAGATAACACGCTGCGTATTGCCGAGTCTGGCAACCTGACCTGTACGTTGAATGACGAGAGCGAGGACATAGACTGTCAGCATTATGCTCAGGTGAATTTTGAGACGTTGGCAAATCAAAGTGACCTGGTTCAGTTTGCGATCGTGTCTGGCGATTCCCGTCTGTCGTTTAACATAGAGGGACCGGGAGCAGAAGAAGGGCTAACGCTGCCACTGCTTTTTGACCAAAGCCGTTTCAACAAATTGTTTAAGGAAGAGGGCAATGCAACCTGGAACCGACTAAAAGGGCGCATCATACTCGATAATACTGAACACAAGGTCGTCGGTGTTCGTCAGCAGTTGTTGATACTGGAAGCCTCATTAATTGAGCGACGTCTGCTGGGTACGGGAAGTGACGATAGCGAGTTTGCGCTGGATGAACTTCTTGCCAGCTACCCCGATCTCCATAACGCTTATGAGCAGTTATTTGCCTACTATCATCGTCGTAACACCCTACCGAGTCTGGTGTCGTGGTCAGCGGAATATCGCACACTGGTCAGCTACATTGTTACTACGTTTGAACAGTCACTCCAGCAAATCGGCCTGAGCAGAGCGCTGACAGCGCATGAGAAACGTCTTCTCCATCTGGGGATCTGCCGCAATGATAGCCATGAGCGCCTCTCTCCGCTGCATCCTCTGGTGCTGGCCTACCATCTACAACTGGCAGAAACTATCGTCGCGGAGTCGGAGCAGCACGATTCGGCATCATTTGCCACACTACCGCCGATCACTCTTGATCGCTTGATGGTTTCCGGATTAGTGCCCTTTGTTTATCACAGTGAGCATGAATACGCGCAACTACAGCCGGTGGATGAAAACCGCTTCTGGATTGATGTGGTTCCCCAGCGGCAGGTCAGCCATGACTACGTTAAACGTCTGGTAAAAGACAAACTTAATGAGTTCACGGACGCTTACGCCCGGTTGTTCCAGAGCGCTGAAAACAGTGCGTTGATTATCAATGCTATAAATCAAGGGAACGCCAAAGAACTGTTTCTGGGATTAGTAGAATATTTTAAGCAAGAAAAAGAGCAGGCTATTTCGGTTCATGTGAACTGCTACGATGAACGTTTGCTACCCAATATGTTTGATCATTTTGCCGAAAGTGGTAGCTATGAACAGCTTAAAAACGATCTCGATCTGAACAGCGGCGTATGGCGGGCGGAAGCCGATATGCTGATTGACCTGCTGCGTAGCCGGTTAACGTTCAGCAAGTTTGTCCTGCCGTCAGAAAGTGACAAGCTGGCCTATGCACATCTGGCATTTTTCACCAATACAGCACCTGTGGATTGCCGCCAGATCCGCATTGAAGATGCGTCCAGTGGGGTATTGTGTCATGGGTTGATCGCTGGGGAAGGTGCCGAAACGCAGGGGGATGCTTACTTTACCGCGTTTGGACTGCGTGATGTGGATACTGAGTCCTACTGCGCCCTGCGTCTTGCCCGACTAATCGGCTGCCTGTGGCAACCTGCACGTCAAAGCAACAGCCAGTATCATGGACAAGGGATCGGCCTGGCTGTGAGCGGCAATTTTAAGCAGCTGCTCAATTACTCCTACAATAGCGCGCTCTGGACCACAATTATTGATCCAAAAGTCACTCTCGACTTTTTCACCAGTCAGAAAGATGTGGTGCTTATCCACTATTCTGACCAGTACACCAGTTGCGCAGGCTACGATGCCGTCACCGTCACGAAGCAGGTTGATTTGTTCCTGCGGTTGCTCCAGACCGGAAGCCAGTCAGGGCAACCTGCTGTTGATAGTCAGCATTTGCTGGCTGAATTTAACGCCTTTAATGGCGAATGGCTGCTGAAAATGCTGCGCTCCAGTGAAAGGGAGCGTAAAGAGAAACACGGCATTATAGGTGCGTACAAATTTGTGCAATCCATGCTGCACCAGTCCGATATTTGCTGGATTCCGTTATCGGTGGCCGAAATGATCCGCGTGTCCGGCAATGTCGGGCTGAAAATGAAAGAGAGCGATTTATCGAGAAATTTACAGGGGTATCGTAACGGTGCGATCTCTGATGATGTGCTCTTTGTCGGGTTCAAAGAAAACCGCCTCTATTTGTTGCCGCTGGAAGTCAAAACCGGGGCTCGACCGGACTACGGCTATGCAGGCCAACAGGCTTGTGAACTAAAACGTTATTTACAACAGGATATTCTGGAACCACAAACGCTGGCATCACAATTGTACCGGGCGCTCTTTATTCGTCAGGTGCTGATGCAGGTGGAGAAACTGCGCCTGTATGGTGTGCTGGATAGCAACAAACTGGCTCCCTTGCTGGATCGACGCGAATGGTGGTTAACGGGTGACTATCAGTTAGGTGAGTTGGCCGACTATGTGGACGGCTTCGTCGTGGCGCATGTGGACAGCGCAACCTGTTTCGATCTCTCTTATAAAGAGACAGCGGAGAATATCTTACAGATCGAAATCCCTTATTCATTGCTGCCTTCGCTGATTGCCGCACAGGGGAATGAACTATCTCTTGCAGAACGTTACCGGGTGCCGGAAAAATATCGGCTTAAGTCTGGGGGCGATGCCACTCCGTCACAACCCGAAGCCGTGGTAGAAGTCACCACGCCGACTACTGTACAGCCCGTTTCGAAACCGGAGCCGTTACACCCTGCGGTAGTGGTAGTTCCTGATCTCAGTGATACGCCATTACAGATCCTGTTCGGTCATGATGCTGTGCATCAGAGCCCATTGCATTGGGAGCCAACCAACACCGCGAAGTTCATGAATACCAACACCGGCATTATTGGAACGATGGGCACCGGGAAAACTCAGTTTACTAAATCACTAGTAACACAGTTAATGCGTAATCAGTCCTGTAACGTTGATGGTAAACCTATTGGTTTGTTGATCTTCGACTACAAATCAGACTATGTGGATGAGGCTTTTCTTGATGCAACGGGAGCCAAAAAGTACAAGTTATTTAAGCTGCCTTACAACCCCTTATCTTTGTTTGGCGATACGCCAATGCTACCAATCCATACCGCTGGTGGACTATCGGAAACGATGGCGAAAGCCTATGGGTTGGGCCATAAGCAGCAGCTCAAATTAGAAAATCTGATCTTAGAATGCTACGAAGCAGCAGGCATTTCGCCGGAAGATCCGACAACATGGTCAAGGACTGCACCGACGATTGAAGATGTATGGCAGCTCTTCCTCGGTCAGGAAAAGGTTGAAGAAGATTCGCTTTATGCAGCACTTTCTAAACTGGCGCGTTACAAGATATTCGAGACCATCCCGGAGAAGATGACCAGCTTGTACGAACTGATTGACGGCGTCACCGTGATTGAGCTGGCTGGCTACCCCCCTGAAGTGCAAAACCTGGTAGTCGCGCTCACTCTGGATCTGTTTTACGCGCAGATGCAAAAACGCGGTAAACCGGTGGTTCGGGGGGATTATCGTCAGCTTACCAAAATGATTCTTGTGGACGAAGCCGATAACTTTATGCGTCAGGATTTTTCCAGCCTTCGTAAGATCCTTAAAGAAGGCCGTGAGTATGGCGTTGGTGCGATCCTGTCAACGCAGGAGATCACTCATTTTAAGACCGGGGAAAATAATTATGCTTCCTATATTTTAACATGGGTGATCCATCGTGTTTCTGAGATTAGGAATGCGGATATTAAGGCGGTATTTAACGTCGATGATAAAGGTGAGCAGGAGTCTTTGATGGGACAGATTCGGCAGCTTGAGAAGCATTTTAGCCTGTATGTGGATGGAGATAAGCGAGTTAAGAAGATGCGGGATCGAGCATTTTGGGAGTTAGGGAAGGTGCGAACAAGTTCCTGATATGAGATCATCATATTCATCCGGAGCGCATCCCAGAGGGACATCATGAGCCATCAACTCACCTTCGCCGATAGTGAATTCAGCACTAAGCGCCGTCAGACCCGAAAAGAGATTTTCCTCTCCCGCATGGAGCAGATTCTGCCATGGCAGAATATGACCGCTGTCATCGAGCCGTTTTATCCCAAGGCGGGCAATGGCCGACGGCCCTATCCGCTGGAGACCATGCTGCGTATTCACTGCATGCAGCATTGGTACAACCTGAGCGACGGTGCCATGGAAGATGCCCTGTACGAAATCGCCTCCATGCGCCTGTTTGCCCGATTATCCCTGGATAGCGCCCTGCCGGATCGCACCACCATCATGAATTTCCGCCACCTGCTCGAGCAGCATCAACTGGCCCGTCAATTGTTCAAGACCATCAATCGCTGGCTGGCCGAAGCAGGCGTCATGATGACCCAAGGCACTTTGGTGGATGCCACCATCATTGAGGCACCCAGCTCTACCAAGAACAAAGAGCAGCAACGCGATCCGGAGATGCATCAGACCAAGAAAGGCAATCAGTGGCACTTTGGCATGAAGGCCCACATTGGTGTCGATGCCAAGAGTGGCCTGACCCACAGCCTGGTCACCACCGCGGCCAACGAGCATGACCTCAATCAGCTGGGTAATCTGCTGCATGGAGAGGAGCAATTTGTCTCAGCCGATGCCGGCTACCAAGGAGCGCCACAGCGCGAGGAGCTGGCCGAGGTGGATGTGGACTGGCTGATCGCCGAGCGTCCCGGCAGGGTAAAAACCTTGAAGCAGCATCCGCGCAAGAACAAAACGGCCATCAACATCGAATACATGAAAGCCAGCATCCGTGCCAGGGTGGAGCACCCGTTTCGCATCATCAAGCGGCAGTTCGGCTTCGTGAAAGCCAGATACAAGGGGCTGCTGAAAAACGATAACCAACTGGCGATGTTATTCACCCTGGCCAACCTGTTTCGGGTGGACCAAATGATACGTCAGAGGGAGAGATCTCAGTAAAAACCTGAAATAACGCCAGAAATGGTGGAAAAAATAGCCTAAATAGGCTGATTCGATGTGTTTGCGGGAAAAAAATCGGCCCAGATCCGCGAAATTTTAATCAGCGAGTCAGCTTGGGAAGAAATGACCTGCTTATTCGCACCTTCCCTAAGTACAAAGACCTTCCAGAATCTGCGCTCGTTGATACCACTCATCTTCAACACGAGTGTGATATCAAATCAGTCGAGGAGTTTGAGTCTAAAGTGAGCCACCTGACAGCATTGCTAGAAGAGTGCGACTTAGAGTCTGAATTTTATTATTCCAAGTATAAGTCCTGTTTTGAAAAGCTTAATCCGGAACTGAGCTACGCTCTGTCTGAAGCAGTATCAAGTTATCATTTTGATGATGCTCTGGAGCTAATGGTTCAAATCAAAGTCGAGTTAAGTCAATTCAAAGAGACCGTTGTGGATGAGTTACTTTGAGACTGTAATTTAAATTGTGTATCTGCCTGTTTTTGATATGTTCATTCCAACAACGGAGACAGGCAAATTATGGACGAAAAGAAACTCAAAGCGCTGGCGGCTGAACTGGCTAAGGGCCTTAAAACCGAAGCCGATCTTAACCAGTTTTCTCGGCACTGTTGCAAATAGTCGGTGGTGATAAACTTATCATCCCCTTTTGCTGATGGAGCTGCACATGAACCCATTCAAAGGCCGGCATTTTCAGCGTGACATCATTCTGTGGGCCGTACGCTGGTACTGCAAATACGGCATCAGTTACCGTGAGCTGCAGGAGATGCTGGCTGAACGCGGAGTGAATGTCGATCACTCCACGATTTACCGCTGGGTTCAGCGTTATGCGCCTGAAATGGAAAAACGGCTGCGCTGGTACTGGCGTAACCCTTCCGATCTTTGCCCGTGGCACATGGATGAAACCTACGTGAAGGTCAATGGCCGCTGGGCGTATCTGTACCGGGCCGTCGACAGCCGGGGCCACACTGTCGATTTTTATCTCTCCTCCCGTCGTAACAGCAAAGCTGCATACCGGTTTCTGGGTAAAATCCTCAACAACGTGAAGAAGTGGCAGATCCCGCGATTCATCAACACGGATAAAGCGCCCGCCTATGGTCGCGCGCTTGCTCTGCTCAAACGCGAAGGCCGGTGCCCGTCTGACGTTGAACACCGACAGATTAAGTACCGGAACAACGTGATTGAATGCGATCATGGCAAACTGAAACGGATAATCGGCGCCACGCTGGGATTTAAATCCATGAAGACGGCTTACGCCACCATCAAAGGTATTGAGGTGATGCGTGCACTACGCAAAGGCCAGGCCTCAGCATTTTATTATGGTGATCCCCTGGGCGAAATGCGCCTGGTAAGCAGAGTTTTTGAAATGTAAGGCCTTTGAATAAGACAAAAGGCTGCCTCATCGCTAACTTTGCAACAGTGCCCCACAGACACATGTAACCTCATCTGGCGCCTCCATGCCGCTGACGCGGCATCCGGAAGTTTCCCATGCTGTAGACCTTTAACGTCAGCTTTGTGCTGTGAGTTCAGCTAGTCTCAGTGCTTCATCGCGAAATTCCGGCGTGTACTGTTTACGGGCCGTTTTGCAGGTTTATGATGGTTTTGTCATGAGTAATCGCCTCTGGTTAAGAGTTTACTCACTTAGTAGCGGGTCCACTAATTGTGGGCGGGTTCAGAATAAACCAGAGAACACCCTCAACCAGACTCCTCATTTTGGTGCATTTTTTCGTACCTTGCCCCTTCATTGCGCAATATAAACCACGCCGAATCCCCACAACATACCCCGCAGCTGCTCAGTCTTGGTAATTTATTAATTGGCATGATTGGTGCTTAAACATTGTTGAACAAACAACCACAGAGACTCCACTATGAAAACGATGTTACGCATTGCCTGTCTTGCTGCACCTGTAATGTTGAATGTGGCGCAGGCGTCCACACTGCAACCGGGTAACCTGATCATTGGCTCTGACCTGACTTATCCGCCTTATAATTTCCTTAAGCAGGACAAACCGGCGGGTTTTGATACTGAGTTTATTGAGTTAATTGCCTCCCCGTTAAAGCTGAAACCGGTCGTTAAAGACACGCGTTTCGCCAGCCTGATCCTTGGCTTAAAAAGCAATAAGTTCGATGTTATCGCTTCAACACTCTATGTCACGCCGGAGCGCGCGCAGCAGGTGGATTTTCTGCCTTATATGAAAACCGGCGGCTCTTTATTGGTGATAGCCGGCTCGGCTTTCCAGCCGCAGAAGCCCGAAGACCTGTGCGGCAAACGGGTGGCATCAATTAAAGGCGGAGCCTGGATTGCCCGCCTGAATAAGGTGTCTACCGACTACTGCCAGTCTAAAAGCCTTGGCGCCATATCAGTGCAAGAATTCCCGACCTCGCCAGAAGCAACTCAGGCCCTGCTGTCGGCGGCGGTTGATGTGCAATATGAGGATGCCGCAGTTGCAAAAGCGACATTAGAGAAAACCGGGCAGCGCCTGAAAATTTCCTCTCAACAAATGATCTATCCCGTGGTGGTGGGGCTGGCGGTCAATAAAGACAACCCTGAATTATTGAAGGAACTGAAAGCATCCTTGGCGCAGAGGGTGAGCGATGGCAGCTACCGTGCGCTGTTGCAGAAGTACAACCTGCAAATGCCGGGTGCCGATGAAATATCGAAAGCGCTGGCAGGTAGTCTTTGACGGTTATCATCCCCCGGAGGAAACATGCATTTTGACTGGCGTTACCTGATAAGTTTATTCCACTACGCAGATTTCTGGCGTGCCAGTTGGCTGGTAGTGCAACTGAGCGTGATGACGTGGCTCGGGGGAATTGTGCTGGGCTTAGGCGTGGCGCTGGCTAAACAATCGCGTAACACCCTGTTGCGAAATGCGGCAGGCTGCTACATCTGGTTATTCCGCAGCCTGCCGTTGCTGGTGTTACTGATCTTTATTTTTAACCTGCCACAAATTTTCCCGACAACCAGCGGGTTACTGTCGAATCCATTCGCAGCCGGTTTGCTGGCGCTGATTCTTAGCGAAACCGCCTATATTGCGGAAATCCATCGTGGTGGATTGTTGTCAGTTCAGCGCGGGCAGTTTGAAGCAGGACGGGCGCTGGGGCTCAATAATACCCAGATCCGGCTAAGCATTATTATTCCGCAGGCATTACGTATCTCTCTACCAACGTTGGTGAATGAATTTATCACCATCGTGAAAATGACTTCGCTGGTGTCGGTTATCTCGCTGTCAGAAATCCTGATGGTGGGTGAACGCCTTTATACTGACAACTTCAAGGTGATGGAGACCCTGCTGGCGGTGGCCTTCTATTATGTGCTGATCGTTACGTTGTTCGAGCGCCTGTTTGGCTGGCTGGAGCGCCGCTGGGATGTGCTGAATCGTAAGCCCGCACCGTTTGATGTGGCGCAGGCTCGCGCCAGCTTGCCAGTACAGCCCGTTGCCACGCGCAAAAGCCACAGCGCATCGGCAAAACCGATTTTGAAGTTAACTGGTCTCAGTAAGTCCTTCAATGGCAAGCCGGTACTGAACAATATCAACCTCAGCGTGAAACCTGGTGAGGTGATCTCCATTATTGGCCCGTCGGGCTCAGGAAAAACCACGTTGATCCGCATGATCAATGGTCTGGAAAAAATGGATCAGGGTAGTGTTGAGCTGCTGGGACGTGCATTTATTCATGCAGGACAGCGCGAAAACGCACTCCCTTACCGTGCCCAGATAACCCGGCTTGGAATGGTTTTTCAGGGCTTCAACCTGTTTCCCCATAAGACAGTGCTGGAAAACCTGATGCTGGCCCCGCGACTGCATAACCTCGATAACCCTAATGATCTGTATAAGCGCAGCCTGGCCATGCTTGATAAAGTTGGCATGCTGGAACACGCTACGAAATACCCCCATCAATTATCAGGCGGACAGCAACAGCGCGTGGCCATCGCCCGTACTCTGGTAATGAAGCCCGCAGTGGTGCTTTTTGATGAGCCAACCTCGGCACTCGATCCGGAGCGAGTCAGCGAAGTACTACAGGTGATTGAAAAGCTGGCGGAAGAGGGGATCACCATGCTGATTGTAACCCACGAGATGAGGTTCGCGTTCACCATTTCCGACCGGGTGGTGTTTATGGAGCAGGGGCGTATCGAAATTGATGCGCCGCCGGAAGAAATTCGCCAAATGCGCAATCACCGGATCCTCCGCTTTATCGACGATATGGCTACGGCCTGAGGAGATTGTATGAAAGGATCTGCCGGGGAATCAGGCGCATTGTTCATTGAAATTCCTGAACATATTGATTTAACCGGGCTGCCTGCATTTGAGCGTATATCCATCCTGCTGCGTGAAAACATCATCAGCGGCAATCTGGTAGCTGGGCAGGCGCTGGGCGAAATTGAACTGGCGGCATTATGCGATAGCTCGCGTAACACCCTACGTGAGGCATTGCGTTTTCTGCATGGCGAAGGACTGGTGAATTATCACCAGAATCGCGGGGTCTTTGTTCGTCAGCTTGATAAGCGCGATATCCGCGACATATTCAAAGCTCGCCGCCATCTGGAAGTACTGGCGTTAACGGTCAACACGCCTATCAGCGATTTTCATCTGGCGCGGATGGAAAAGCATCTGGATAACGCTGCGCAATCAGCGGCGGCGTCGGAATGGCGCAGCGTCGGTACGCACAGCCTGCGATTTCATCAGAGCATCGTACAGATGCTGGGATGCGAGCGTTTTAATGATTTTTTCAGTGTGTTACTCGCGCAGTTGCGTCTGTTGTTTTGCAGCGGCGCCGGGGAGCGAGATTTCCAGTTGCCATGGATCGCACGCGATCGCCAAATCCTGGCCTTACTGAACCAGCAACAAAGCGAGGCAGCCTGCCGTGCGCTAATCGACTATCTCGATTACTCAGAACGACAGTTAACGACCAACTTTAGTCACCCAATTACCTATGGAGAATCTTACTGATGGCGAATTATCCTGCAGCGTATCAGAGCACGTCCGGCTCGGCGTTAGACGTTGACCGCGATTTCTACAAAGCGCTTGCCGAAGGCCCGCGTGAGCTTATCACCTCTCATCTGATTCCAATTCGTACTGGCTTTGCCTGGGAAGTTCCCGCCGGACATCTATTCCGGATTACCACGCCGGAAGGACCGCAGGTAGGGGATTTGAATATCTGGAACCGCCGTGACCCACGCGAAAGAATGTGGGTATCCCGTACCCGCCAATTACAACGGGCGCACCTGTCGACTTACGATCGACTCTGGTCGAATTTGCCGTTTATTCGTCCGATAGCGACCATCACCGCAGATTCGCTGGCGGATTATGGTATCGACAGCGACGGCGGCCGCGTACATGACCTGATGGGAACACGTTGCGATCCCTATGTAAATAAATTACTGACTGGCGAAGATTTCGATTTCCATTGCCATTCCAACCTGGTACGCGCTGTACAGCCCTGGGGACTGACAGAATTTGATGTCCATGACGTGATGAATGTATTCCAGTGCACCGGCCTGAATGACAATGACCAGTATTTTATGAAAGCCTGCCCGGCGAAGAAGGGTGATTACCTTGAGTTTTTCGCCGAAATCGATCTGTTATGTGCACTTTCAACTTGTCCGGGCGGCGATTTGTCGCTACCGATGTGGGGCGAAGAGGCGCAAGACACGCTGAGGGTCTGCCGTCCGCTTGGGGTGGAAATTTATAAGCCGCAGGCGGACCTGGTTGCCAACTGGACGCCGCCGGTTTCACCGGACTACCGTGGTAATCACGGTATGCAACTGAAGCCAGTTGCCTGGTAATACCATAAAAAACCCGCTGATAAAGCGGGTTTTTTTATCATCACGACGCCATGGGATCGGTATCTCTGTGTATGTCGGCCAGCATTGTCCCTGCCGTCACCATCTCACCAGCAGCGGCCCGAAGAGTAATTCGACCAGCGCAGGGCGCATAGAGCTGCGTTTCCATTTTCATCGCTTCCATCATGGCGATGGGGTCGCCTTCGCTAACCTGCTGGCTTTCTTCGACATGCCAGCTCAGTAAAACACCCGAAATGGGGGCTTCTACCACGCCTGCGTTCACCCGCAAGGGCCGTGCGGGCTGCGCATCCGGCTGTGTAACGCCATTCAGCAGCGAATCCGGCAGCCCCAGGGCAACACGCTTTCCATCGAGTTCTATCCAGACACACGTCAGGCTTTCT
This sequence comes from Citrobacter sp. Cm046, assembly GCF_030333065.1. Taxonomy (NCBI): domain Bacteria; kingdom Pseudomonadati; phylum Pseudomonadota; class Gammaproteobacteria; order Enterobacterales; family Enterobacteriaceae; genus Citrobacter; species Citrobacter sp. Cm046. The sequence continues at coordinate 247,640 of NZ_JAOWGP010000046.1, forward strand.
TCCCGTGCAGGCAATGTCCGGTCTGCCAGCGGCAAATCGACAGCAAAATCAGTTTCAATCCAGCGTGTATGCACAGAAAAAGGCGCGGTAATGAAATCCGGCTCCTGCAGGGCAGCGCGGTGGAAAGGAAGAACGCTTGCCAGCCCTTCTATTTTGAATTCAGCAAGAGCGCGTCGAGCTCGCGCAAGCGCCATTTCGCGCGATGGCGCCCAGACGATAAGTTTTGCCAGCAGAGAATCAAAAGTGGGCGGCACTGTCGAACCGGTCCGGACTCCGCTGTCCAGACGGATACCAATGCCGGACGGCGGTGAAAAGTCACTGATCGTGCCGGAAACAGGAAGAAATCCACGCGCAGGATCTTCGGCATTGATACGAAACTCAAAAGCATGGCCGTGCGGAGGCGGAGTTTCGGTATTGTCCAGCCGTTTGCCCCGGGCGATCTCCAGTTGGGCGATGACAAGGTCAATGCCAGTGGTTTCTTCCGTCACAGTGTGTTCAACCTGCAGGCGGGTATTGACCTCAAGGAAGGAGAACTCCCCTTCCGGGCTAAGCAGAAACTCGACGGTACCAGCGCCGCAGTACGCTGCTTCGCGACACAACTCTCTGGCTGCATCATGAATACGCTGACGTTGTTCATCACTGAGAAAAGGCGCGGGCGCTTCTTCAATCAGCTTTTGGTTACGGCGCTGTAACGAACAATCGCGCGTGCCTAGCACCTGTACGTTGCCATATTTGTCTGCCAGCACCTGCGCTTCAATGTGACGCGGCCTGTCTAAAAACCGTTCAATAAAACATTCGCCACGGCCGAATGCGGTCACCGCTTCGCGCACGGCTGAGACATACAGTTCTGGAATGTCCTCTCTTCGCCATACCACTTTCATTCCCCGTCCGCCACCACCATAAGCGGCTTTGATCACCAGCGGCAGGCCATATTGCTCGGCAAATTTCATGACGTCATCTACGCTGTTAACCGGATCCTGAGTTCCTGCCACTAACGGCGTGCCGACACGTTTTGCCAGCTGACGTGCTTTCACTTTGTCGCCCAATATATCAATGGCTTCTGGCGAAGGGCCAATCCAGCACAATCCCGCGGTAATGGTGCCAACTTACTGATTTAGTGTATGATGGTGTTTTTGAGGTGCTCCAGTGGCTTCTGTTTCTATCAGCTGTCCCTCCTGTTCAGCTACTGAAGGCGTGGTGCGTAACGGTAACAGTACTGCCGGACATCAGCGCTATCTCTGCTCTCACTGCCGTAAAACATGGCAGCTACAGTTCACTTACACCGCTTCTCAACCCGGTACGCATCAGAAAATCATTGATATGGCCATGAATGGCGTCGGATGTCGCGCCAGTGCACGCATTATGGGCGTTGGCCTCAACACGATTTTACGTCACTTAAAAAACTCAGGCCGCAGTCGGTAACCTCGCGCATACAGCCGGGCAGTGACGTCATCGTTTGCGCGGAAATGGACGAACAGTGGGGTTACGTCGGCGCTAAATCACGCCAGCGCTGGTTGTTTTACGCGTATGACAGGCTCCGGAAGACGGTTGTTGCGCACGTATTCGGTGAACGCACTATGGCGACGCTGGGGCGTCTTATGAGCCTGCTGTCACCCTTTGACGTGGTGATATGGATGACGGATGGCTGGCCGCTTTATGAATCACGCCTGAATGGAGAACTGCACGTTATCAGCAAGCGATATACGCAGCGCATTGAGCGGCATAACCTGAATCTGAGGCAACATCTGGCAAGGCTGGGACGGAAGTCACTGTCGTTCTCAAAATCGGTGGAGCTGCATGACAAAGTCATCGGGCATTATCTGAACATAAAACACTATCAATAAGTTGGAGTCATTACCCAATTTCTTCTCTGTGGTTAGTGAATTATGGCCTAATGCGTGGGATAGTAAAAACAGAAAATCCGTACTTAATAAAACCGTCGGATTTATTTCTTTGATTAGATTATTAAGAGATGTTTATAATATTTATGTTGATGAAGGTATCATAAACTATGGCGATATTATAGATAAGGACTTGTTCTATTCTAAACTAAAAGAAATTGATTTGGATGACTCTTATTTTGAAACTGTTGATGCTGTCTCAAAATCATCAGGTTATGTTTATAAAATAATGAAAAGTTTTATTAGTTAATTCTAGATTAAGCCCTATTTATCATAGGGCTTTTTATCACAAGCTTAGTGTGAAATCCTTTAAACTACGATGATTTCTTAATGCTGCAATCCCATCCTCAACATGCGCTGCCCACGCCTTAATCATCGCCTTCTGCTCTAGTTGCGGATAAAGCATCTTCAAGACCAATTCCGTTGCTTGCAATGTTTCCCCCAGCCACGTAATTTTATCCAGCGTCATCGCACCATCCAATTTCCTATTGTCACTCTCCGGCGAATAACGAAACTCGCTCTCCACTGAGCGGAAAAACGCCAGTCGAGCGGCAACATTGGGCGTGATCCCAGTATATCCTTTTAGCTTTTTAAGCTGCTCTTCAGTTTGACAACTAAGCACCATTCGATTCGGGAGCATCAGATAGCCTCCTTAGTTAGTTCCCAGAAATAACCGGGTTTCAGCGCAGATGATTTGGTATGCGCATTAAACACAATCTCATAAGCATGAGAAATATCATCACGCAGTCGATCGACGAAATAACGCTCGTCCACTTCAGTATCGGTGGATAGCAGCACAACCTGATGGCTGGCCTCCGGGAAATAATGATTAATCAACTTATCCCGGTGCTGAGAATCCAGACGCCCTAACGGCGTATCAATAATCACCGGGAAATCACGCCCAGAGGTTTTTGCCAGCGCCTCAAGAATAGCAATCGCATAAATCTGCTTTTCACCCGCAGAAAGCAGCTTACGATTAATCACCAAACCCTTTTCATCCACCAGCTCAACATCAAACGTCTGCGGATTGATATGTGCATTAAGCTGTAAATCTTCTTTACGAGCCAGCTTGTGGTAGGCGATTTCAAAGTTAGCAGATAATTTTTTCACTCGTGCCTGCGTTAACACATCGCTGTAGTAATCGAGCAGGTTAATGGTTTCATGCGCATTTTTAAGTGCGCTGCTTAAACCGTGTTGGCTACGGGTGATGTCGTGTGCTTTCTGTACCTGGCGAACACAGTCCAGTTGCTGCTGTTTCGTCCGTTTAGCCTCTTCCAGCAGTGAGCGATATTTTTGGCGCTGTTTTTCACGCTTATGGTCGAGATCGCGTAAAGCTGCAAAGAGATCCATTAACTGCTCGTCTTCCGGGGCGCGAGCAATATTAGCAGCGGCCTGCTCCAGCTGTTGTTCAATATCTGCTAACTGATGACGGTAAATATCAAAACGCTGCCATGCTTTCTTGCTGTCTTGTTCAATGGATTGCTGGAGCATACCGGCTTCACGCTCAGAAATATCAAACAGCAAATCACCTTTTGGTTTGGTTGCCATATATGCGTCCAAATTATTGGCAATCGCTTCGGTAGCAATGGCTTTGGTACTACTCTCACTGCTGGAACGGAACGCGATATCATTTTTGAGTTGAGTTAAAAATTGATTTAACTCCGTCTCAAAACTTTTCGCCTGCTTGATCTGTGCTTCATTGGCAATTTTTTCCAGCAACCGCGACAATGTGTTAGGTGCCAACGCATAAGGCAACGATCCATCACATTCCTGTCGTAACGCTTTTTCCAGACGCTCTTTTTCTTTTAACAGCGTTTCAACTTTCAGTTTTTCCTGCGCTTTGGTCTGGGCAAATGCGCCGCCTTGCGCATTTAACAATCCTTCATGGCGAATAATGTCCTGGGATAAAAATTCAATCCGCGAGTTGACAAAATCGGCTTCTTCCAACAATTTCTCCGCCTGACCGGCAAGAGTTTTAATTTTTGTCTCAAGCGCTTCAACCTGCTGTTGCTGGGAGCCACCCAACTGGGCGGTTTGCTGGCGTTTGACAAAAATCATTAAGTCATTTTGCAGTCTGGCGATTAGATCCAGTCCCAGCAAGCGGCGCACCGCTGTACGCAGAATATTGCCGGATTCATCCTCCGCCAGCTCTGCGATCTTTTCTCCATCAAAAAAGAAAAGATCGGCAACACCATGAGGGATTAATTCATTCAAAAATCCCTGGCACTGGTCATAACTGAGTTCACTACGCGGTTGTCCGTCCTGCTGCAAAGATAGACGATCTTTCTTTCCTTTTTTCCAGCTACGCGTGACGGTAAATTCAGTCTCATGACCGTTTTGGTTATAGGTAAAAGTCAGTTCTACTGCGGCCTCTTCCGGACGCTCTGCCGTATATGTTCCGTTATGCACCAGCGCAGCGAGTTGTTCAACATACTCCTGCTGCTGCATTGCTGGGCCAAATGCTAAACGCCCATACAGCGCCAGCCGAATAGCCGACAAAATAGACGTTTTTCCAGCGCCATTTAAACCACCAAACAGCACAATCGGGCGAGGGTTTGCTTCATGCGGGCGCTTTCTGGGAGCCAGATCGATGGTGTGTGTGCCGCAAAATACTCGAAAATTATGTAATACCAGTTGCTTAATGAGCACGTTCATTTTCCTCATCGATAAGCACAGACGATTCGCCCGCATCGATAATTCTGCGCTGTAAAGTCTGAAGTTCATCTTCCAGCTTTTCAACTTCGTCCTGATGAATATCCCGATCGTTGCGCTTTTGCAGCGTTGCTTGTTGCTGCTGGATCTCTTCCAGGCTGCCCCAGTCCTGCTTCAAAATTGTGCCGAGCTTGTCAAAAATCCCCTGACGACGACTTAACCCTTCCATCGAGGTTTCCAGCTCAATCAGTTTCATCACCATTTCAGGTACTACGTCAAACCCTTGCGTTATCTGCGCCAGCAAATCAGCATCGCTGGCATCAAAGCGCGACTGATCGTCAACTACCCAATTCAGATCCTGCTGATATACCTCGCGGTAAATCCCCGGCAATGTATCGTACCAGTCTGGCTCGTTAGGATCCTTCAACCACTCCTGGCGGATAGCGTGCAGCTCCGGCTGGGTAATTAACGTAATTGTGTGGCCCTGGGCGTTTAAATCACGCTCAATTTCCAGTAAGTCTTTTAACCACTGCTGGCGGTATTTGAGCCAGTAGGGGCCAGGAACATGCTTACGCTCTGCGCTGCGATCTTCGCCGTCTTTAGCGTACTGATAGCTCACCTTGCCGGTACGGCGTTTATAGTTGCGATACTTATCTTTATTTACCGGATCGGTTGTAAACGCCAGTAGATCGCGATATTTCAGCAATGGCGACATCCACTCTTCACCATTCTTGATCAGACTTTCCATCGCTTTATCTTTGGTGACTACGGTACAGGTCCAGCAGCCAAAGCGAGAATTCCCGCAAGAGGGTGTACTTTCGTCGATCACCAGGGGACACTCACCCTGTGCGGAAGAGTCCATATACAGCGTCCACAAAGGACGGTTGTTTCCACCCCATGGGCTTTCCCATTCGTCGATATCTTCAGGTGCATAGCGGAACGCGCCGCGCAGCAGCTTCCAGACATCTTCTACATCCCAGGTATCAATGGGGGTATAGATAAACGCATTTGCCAGTGTGGTGTGCCGGGCCAGGCGTGAGCCATCAATTTTGTGTTTTGCTATTACCTGTGCACGAGAAGCGCTTTCGCTGCTACGTGAGCCGAGGACAACAATCACTTCATCAAACTGGCTGACCTTATCTTTAATAAAGTCACTGACCGGGTTGATCTTCATCCGTTCGGTACACCAGCGAAAACTCCGGGTTGGAGCCGGATAACCTTTCCCCAGTAAATTGACCCAGAAGGTTTCATTAGTTTTAGGCGTTACCGCATGTTGAGTGATCGGCAGGCCATTACGCTTTGCGCCTGCTTCAATCTGCAACATCGTTTTCTTAATTAAATCTACTACCACAGGTGTTTCCACCAGCGTATCGGATGACACTACAAAAACATCTTTGCTGCGCATTTCCGGGGGTAGGCCGAGCAGGGCCAGATACACCAACGTGATCACGGCGGAAGAATCTTTCCCGCCGCTATAGCCAATTACCCACGGACGCTTATCCGCACAATAAATTCTTTGAACCTCAGCAACATATTCGGCTAGAGGGCGTCCAGCGAACTGTTCCTGATTAATAAAATCTTCGTATTCGGCCAAATCGTAGGCCTGAACTAATTTACTCATGAGACAACCATTTGAGCTTCAAGCTCCTGTTCTTCAGGAGTGAGGGGGATTGAGAGCGCGGTTTTTAGCGCATTACAGGTGAGCTGGATCGCGGTACTGGTTTTACTAAGTTTGCCGTGCTGCATCGCACGTTTGACGAGATCCGGGTTGTTTCTGCGCCAGTTAAATGTTTTGAGTGCAGCGATTTTCTCCGGCCATTGCTCAGGATAATCCGTCAACAGGGTATATCCCAGCAGCCCAAGGGCCTGTAATCCAATGCCATGAGCGTGAACATAATCTTGTCGTAACTGAACCGGTGAAACCTCTTTTTTAGCCGCTAGCTGCCAATCCGGCATCACGCTAAAAATAGCTTGCCAATATTGGGTAGCAACTTGGGTGCATTCCTCAAAGTTGTTCTCTTTGGGATCTTTACCCAACAATGCTCTGGTAGCCTGCTTGATGCTGCTCAACGTAAATAACTTATTCGACCGCTGACTGATGCCAGATTTTTCCAGTTCTGTCATCCCAACAAACGGCTCTATGGACATCGCCAGGTAACGTGCCAGATTTGAACTGGCATCGCGATGATCGTATAGAGACGCCAGCGACGGGCTGGGGCGAATGGCGTATTTATTCAGATCGGCGAACATCTGCTGGCTGCGTTTTAAGCCTTCATCAACAAAGAACAACACCGGAATATTATCCTGGCCCAGTTCCGGGCGAGCCTCTAAAGCGTCTTCAATCGCTTTGCGGCGATGTTGACCGTCGTTGATCAGAATTTGTGCATCCATTGGCACACACAACGTCCCCAGGTTATTGGAACCGGGAAACTCATCAAATTGGACGTCTACGGCAATGGAAGCCGTCAGTGCTGAAAACACATAATCTTTAGGATTTTCGAGTAGATAACGCACCATTTCGGGGATGCGAGATTTATTGAGCGTACGCTGCGCACGTAACTCGGGGGGGACATCATTTTCATCAAAGCTAAAAATTTTGGGGATGATACGCATCGGGCATGTGGCAATGTAGAAGGGGCGGCCTGCCTGAATGCCACGTATAGCCGGAAAAGAGTAGCAATAATCTGCATCAACACTAGCCATGCTGTAATCCGTAAAAACCGAATGAATTGAGTTACGTGATATTTTACGTAACACTGGATAAGAATTACAGCCATTTCACGTAATAAATTGCGTACTATCTTCCGATATACCCGCAATTTAGTTCTATACCCAATACATTCGTGCAGATACGGTCTATTCTGCAGAACTCTCGCTTTTCCCTAGGGTCAATGACTTGTAGCACATCCAGTAGTTTTATCAGCACCATATTATCCCTCTGTCTCCCCGGTTCGCCAACACCATTTCCGTGAAGTTCTAGCCCAATTCATCGAAATGAGCAGCAGGGGTTCCGAAAGCACTGGTATGCAATCCCAATCTACAGCCGCAGGAAACGCAACTCTATACCAGCCACGGTACACTCATAGCCTCACTGACCGTCACAAAGTGACCTCCCCAGTTATTTGCCTGATAGCATTTCAGCATGCGTATACCGTAAACTTCTGTGTTCTGACAGCCTTGTCGGGATGCATCTGACTGTATTCGCCGGTTCGACAGGTCAAACAATAACGTTCGCCGTGGTAATCGCTGTCACAGCCGTTACAATGCCAGTAGGCTTGGAAAACCAGCGGGCGTGCATCCGATACATAACATTGTAGTTGCCGTACCAGTCGTGTCTCTTTCCGATCCGGCTTAACGTATGGACAGTGCTGTCTACCATTCTCCGTCAGCGTATCGTGTCGGTGTTCAAACCACGGGCGTTCAGTCTGGTATTCCGGATGATACTCCAGTGCACTGTTGCACAAGTGGCAGGTGTAGCGGTCATAGGGGGCGGGCTGTGCGGTACGGGCACCGGTAAGACGACCGTTGCCATCAAGGGCCATGAAGGATTTTGCGTACATAGTATTGTTCCTTACCGCCAGACGACACGCAGGTGTCTACCGTCCCAGTGCGGGCAGCGTGTGAATGGCGGGTTTGTTAAGAATTGTCTGGAGGAAGGAGCAAGCCTGTTCTGGCTGTCGCTACTGTTCGGTGGTTGTCACACTATGTGGCACTGACGTAAAAAACAGTCAGATCCTGCCTCGTGGTCGCCCTGTCAGTGGGCGCGGTGGTACTTCGTTGCAGCCAAACAACGGCATCCCCTGTTTTTGTTGAATTTTGGCCATATACGCCAGCACCTGTCGGATGTTGGTGATACTGTCCGGATTGCTGTAACGTACCGGAATATTGATATTGGCCTCGTAATGTTCTTTAAACTCACACCGGTGATACCAGCCATCCCGGTCTGTGATATCGATCCAGTACAAACCGGCCTGCTGCGCCCAGGGATAGGTATTCTGCGTTTTACTACCATCCAGCCAGAACACGACATGGGCATGGTAGTGGTGGTCTTCTGTCCATTCGATAACCCAGAAGAAACCGACCACCGCTTCGAGTTGCATCATACGGTTCATCAGCTTTCGGATATCCCATTCGAGCTGCTGGTGATCCTGCAGGAAATACTTAGCGGTATGATCCTGGTAAAACAGATCTATTCGGAATGCCCGCAGGCAGGAATAGCGCTCTACCAGTTTGTCGATATGGTTGTTCAGGAGTGACTGTAGAAACCAGTCTGGCTCCCATCGTTGATTATTTTGCATAGGATGAGTTTCTTTAGTGCTGGTGAGGGCCAGCCAGTGGAATACACCAGGCCTTCAGGAAGGGTCATGGCTGGGGGAACTGCATGGATTGAGGGATGATTGTAAAAAGGGAGTGCCTATTAATTATATTAATTAACCTAAATTAACTTTCACTCCCCAATTACTCTCAAATCCCTTGTAGGACAAGGCTTCAGGCATGCTTCAGCGGTTCAGTTGTCGTCCGCCATGCAAAGCAGACATATTCGTCCATCAGACTGGTCAGCGCAGGGTTTTCAGCCTGCCGGTCATTGATCCAGATATCCATCTCCTTGTCTTTTTTGAACCTAAGGTTGTCGGTCCAGTCCTCAAGACAATTCCCCAGCATCAAATCGTACCAGCACAGCCAGACAAGCTTCAGACGCAACTCACTACCGCTGAACTGCTGGAACAAACTGATGAGCTTGTTTGCCAGAGGGCGTTGTTTTAAACGCACGCACTCAGACAGCAAAATCCCCTCCAGCATGGGATGGTGAGCCAGCAAGTGTTCCTGGGTAAATAAACTGACGCTCAGGTCATCATTAACAGTCAGTGGGGCTGCTGATCTTCCATAAATAATTCGGTGCAGACACTGGGGAACAACAGCAATAACCTCTTCCTCTCCCGGAAAATTAAGGCTACCAACCGTCAGGGTATGATGGTGGTAGATATTCTGGTGGCACATACCCGATTTGACCGTCAGCTTCGTAAAATCGGTCAACCAGACCTGATAATATTTATAAAGCTCTTCGTAACGAGGCTTGTAATCTTTCATGGTTCATATTCCTTCTGGCTTAAATGACAGACGGCAGAAAACCTCCGGAGCAACCGGATAGTTATTATTCTGCTGAGGGTTTAGTCTGGCGGGAGGTTATTTGCGGGACTGGTCGATTCGCTCCTGTAGCCAGTTTTCGACTTCGCTTTTTAACCATCGGGAGCTTCGCCCCAGTTTGATTGGTTTGGGAAAGATTCCGTCCTTAATGAGCTTATAAATCCACTTATCTGTCATTTGCAGCAGACTAGTGATAAATGCCATGTCAACGAACTGGTCTTCGGTCAGTGAAGGGCGGGTAGTCATGATTTGTATCTCCGGTTAAGAAAGGTCAGCCGGATTAGTGATGTTTGATAACGACCACTGCTCCGACATACCTACCGGGCTGATACGTAAAAAAAGCGAGGTACATTGACCTTTGCTCTGTTCCCCGTATTCACATAGGTATTTATTTACCGGGAAGTCGACGCATTATTAATGCTTTTATCGCCTGGAAATGAATCATTGCCGGGGATCAGCGGCTGTTGTAAATTAACCATAAAGAAGGGGGGAGCTCAGCCAGATGCGCAAAGCGTCAGGAGTAGTCTCTGGTGAACACGATTCTCAGCATTGGCAGTGAACGCAGTGACATAAAAAAGTGACCACCACCCTGTTAACAGAGACAAAAAGACAATGTAATTCACATCACAAAAATCCTATTTCCCCCGAGTTCATGTACGTGAAATAGATTGAAATTCTTACTGAAACCATGCTAAAACTTCTTTAATTTACGTGAAATCACGTAGTGATTTAAGATTGGAGGTAGTATGGTTAAGTTAACGGGCAATGACCGGAGCAGGATACAGCATCTGGAGAAACGACTACGGGAGGCATTAGATAAGAATTTTTATCATCCTCCTGCCGGGGCAAGTGAAAACGACTATCGTTCATATCAGCAAAAAGTCATTATTTATCTTCGGAGTATTAACACACCCGAAAATAATATTAATGCCTTTCTTTATGAAACAGATCGCCTTTATTCAGGGATGTTTCCATCTGAAAGTGATACAGAGTGGTATCGAAATGATCCACGGGCGAGCTTATGGCTGGTTTGTGAACTCTATGAGGAACTGAAGAAAAATAAAGTTGAGCATAATGCCGATTTTTTATCACCGGAATTATTACAGCCAAGCCATAATGTAAGAGTTGATGCCATGCGTAGATGTATTAATGACTGGCCTTTATTTTTCACCACACAAAATGATTTCATCAAAGACAGAGGCATTGAATGGGCTAACCTTCTGGATGGTCATGATTTATTCAGAGATGTAAGATCAAGTAAAGTAGATGTTGGTTCATGGCTGAAGGATTATATTAAAAATAATACACCAATAGGTTTAAATCGAATTTGCGGTGAGTCTCCAGAAGAAGTCATGGCTTGGTGCTATACCAGTTATTTCATTTGGAGAAAAAACAACCTGCACTTACCTGATTCAGTTGAGTTGTTTGACAGGAAATTTAAGGGCGCGTGGGCAACCCAGAAAAACAGAAACAAGAAGAAAGTTGAGCTAAACCTGATAGCTCTGAATGTAAATATAACTCAAAAATCACGCGATATTTTAGCTGATTACTGCACATGCAAAGGTGTATCGAGAGACTCGGCTATTGAGCATGCAATTAAAACGGCACTCAGTAAATTTAAATAGACAACAGGTTTATTCTAACAGATTTCAGACAGATATTATCTCCGTGAATCCCCCGCCTCCTTTACCGAAGCGCGGGAATTTTTTGTTTTTCACGCTGAGAACCCTGTATGACTAAACCTCATGGCCTTCAGGCCCTTGAACAACCGCTGACGTCGCTTCCCGATACGCTTCGCCAGCTCATTCTTGAACGTATTAAGAACCTCACCCACTACGAGCCGGTGATTGGCATCATGGGCAAAAGTGGTGCCGGTAAATCCTCGCTCTGTAATGAACTCTTCCGGGGCGAGGTCTCCCCCGTTAGTGATGTGAACGCCTGCACCCGTGATGTACTGCGCTTCCGGCTGCGCAGTGGTCGTCACAGTCTGGTGATTGTTGATTTACCGGGTGTGGGAGAAAACGGGCAACGAGACCATGAATACCGCGCCCTGTACCGGCGTATGCTGCCGGAGTTAGACCTGGTGCTGTGGGTCATCAAGGCCGACGACCGGGCGCTGTCGGTGGACGAGCAGTTCTGGCACGGTGTGATGCAACCTTACCGGCAGCAGGTGCTGTTCGTGCTGAATCAGGCCGACAAAATCGAACCCTGTCACGAATGGGATACCCACACCAGTACACCTTCACTGCAGCAATGGGAAAACCTGAAGGTGAAGCAGACTGCGATTACGGCAATGTTTAAACCACATCATCCGGTCTGCATGGTGTCCGCCTGCAGCGGCTGGGGCGTGGAGGAGATGGTGGCAACCATGATGCGCTGTCTGCCGGACCGCGCCACCAGCCCGGTGGCGACACAGCTGCACGGGAGGCTCTGCACAGAGCCGGTAAAGTCGCAGGCGCGTGACGGCTTCGGTGAGGCTGTGGGCCGGATGTTCGATACGGCTGAATCATCGTCGTTCCTGCCCGCCCCACTGAAAACGGTGATTCACACCGTGCGTGATGCGGTGGTGTCGGTTGCGCGGGCTGTATGGGACTGGATTTTCTTCTGATGTCGAGCAGGCATTGTACTAACGTGCGGACATACCCTGTCCGTTTGCAGGCTTTTACTCAGGGGGGAAAGAGCAAAATTCCCCGGTAGCCCCCGCCATTCCTGACATCGACCGATTTAAAAAATCGTCTTTCTGTGTCCATACCCTGCCACGCCCCCTTGTTACACTAACCCACATCTTTTCAGTGAATTAGCTAACCGGAGAACGAAGCCTTATGAATCAGGCTGAACGTCGCCATGACCGGCTTGCCGTCCGACTGTCGATGATTATTGGCCGTCTGGTGGCAGGCGAAACGCTGGATATGCGCAAACTGGCCGCCGAGTTTGGCGTGTCGGTTCGCACCCTGCGCCGGGATTTTCGTGAACGACTGATGTATTTGGACCTGGAGTACCGTCATGGGCGTTGCCGTTTGCTGTCGGGTAGTCGTCAGCGGGAACTGGCAGTGATGACCTTTGCCCGCCAGTCAGGTGTTGAGGCGCTCTTTCCGGGGCTGGACGGGCATCTGGTCAGCTCGCTTCTGGGCGGGCCTGGAGAGTCACCCTGCCTTATCTGGCAGGGACATTCCGCACAGGCCGTCACCGATAGCGGGGTTTTTACCCAACTGGTGAATGCCGTCCAGGAATGCAGGAAGGTGACCCTGCGCGGAAACGGATGCTGCCATACGGATATTGCCCCCTACCGGCTGGTTCTGCACGTCGGTAACTGGTATCTAACGGGGGCGATCCAGACCCGCATCATCGCGCTTCCTCTGACGGATATCCGCGCCGTCACGCTTCATCCCGACAGTTTTACCCCTGATGCCACCGTGCACGACATCCTGTCCCGTCAGGATTTTTTACAGGCATTACCTCATTTCCGGTTCATCGGTGAAGTATTGTCCGGCTTCGTCCCTGAACTACATCAACCCGCAACAGAAGGATAACATGATGAAAATAAGACGTATCACACCCGGCAACCCGACTTCCGGCAAACGCTGCCCGGACTGTGGCTCTCACGACACCATCCCCTGGGCTGATGGCTGGATGTGCCGGGACTGCGGGTGTGAATGGGGCAAAGACAACGGCTATCTGTAGAAGGTGGGGCAATGGGATTCTGGAAGGCTGCCGGAAAACTCGCGGCTGAAGTGGCAAAAGACGCACTCAGCAGCGCACGTGAAGTAAAGGCGATACATGACCGCCTGGAAGACAAAAGCAGCGCTGAACTGAGAAAGATAACCACTGACGATGGTTTTTTCAGCAGCACTACCATCACGGAAAAGCGCCTGGCTCGCAGCATTCTGCGTAACCGGGACGACCGTTAATGACACCACAGGGCCGGGACAGGCCCTGTTTTTATTTCAGGAAATAAAAATGATGAAAAGGGTAAAACTTTCCACCTGTGCGAAATGGCTGGCGCTCGGCCTGCTTGTTGTGGTTAACAGCAGTTATGCTGCCTCCCGGGTGAAAACAGCGGCTCAGGCGATTCAGTGTCAGCCTGATACTCAGGAAAACGGCTACAACGGGACCTGTCCGTATCCTGCCGACCTTTACCGCGCCGACCCCGTCTGGAAAAAAGATATGGAATCGGCCTTACAGCAGGCGGGTATCCGTAACGTACTGGGACCGGATGGCAGTCTGAACGGGCCGGAAGAGACGCTGGAGCCCGTCACCGTCGGTGGCAGGCAATGGCTTCAGGGCTCGCTGTGTGAGCAGGGGAACTGTGGCGACCATTATCTGCGTTTTTTATATTCGCCGGGTACGCATCAGGTTCTGGGTTTCTACGTTGACGGTCAGGCACGCTGGGTCGGGAAACCACCGGCAGAAGAGGCGAAACTGTTGCGCGGTAATGCCGACGCCATTGCGGAGAAAACACCGTTACCGTCTGCCTTGCCCACAATACCCACGGCGCCAGCGGACGGAGCCCCGGCCGACACCATCTGGACCTTTAAAGGGGATGGCGGAAAATCGTTATGGCAGGTCTGTGGTGGTAAGAACAGCAGTTGTACCATTATCGCCAACACGAAGTATTACGTTGCCGTTCTGAATCGTAAATCCGCGACGGGCTGTGCTTTCGGTGATTTTTATGTTGTCGCCCGCGATACCGCATCATGGCAGCAGTACGATACCGGCACATGCAGCCCGGATGCGTATATCCGCAAGGGTAGTATTAACAACGGCCAGTATCTGTCCGTCGATATCGGTATCAACGGGGTGCTTGTGAAGCAGTTCCCGATTGGTTACTGGTCAATGCGCAAGGAATTTCCGGTAGCCGACGCCCTTCGTGGTCAAAGGTTAAGGAAAAAAATCAGCAGAACTGAGAGCATCAGCGATAAAACCAGTCATCAGGCCATGTTCCTTCGGGAGCATGGCCTTTTTGTTTTATGCCATTAATCAGGAGTATTCACATGCCAGACGCTGGCAATCTGCTGCTGTCCGATGGGCCCTTTACCCGCAGGCAGGCCGATGTCGTGGTAGTGGCGTATCAGAACGTCGCTATTGAAGATGACCAGGGTACGCATTTTCGGCTGGTCATTCGCGACCACAACGGGCAGTTGATCTGGCGGGTATGAAGTTTTGAAGCCAGTGCCGGGGAATGGCTTAACTGCTATCTGCTCAGCCACGGTATCCCCAGAGGCTGACTCACCACGGGCCTCGCCCGAACGTTAACCATATGACCTACTGGCCATGTTCCCATCGGGAGGACATGGCTTTTTTGTTTATGCCGTTAAATCAACCATAAGGAATTAACCATGCGCTTAGCCAGCCGTTTTGGGCGGACAAACCAGATCCGCCGCGACCGCCCCTTAACCCGCGAAGAACTGATGCAGGTTGTCCCCAGCGTCTTCGGGGAAGGTAAGCACGCTTCCAGAAGCGATAAATACACGTTCATCCCCACCATTACCCTGCTCGACAACCTGCAACGTGAAGGCTTTCAGCCGTTCTTTGCCTGCCAGACCCGTGTGCGCGACCAGAGTAAGAGAGAGCACACTAAACACATGCTGCGCCTGCGTCGAGAGGGGCAAATCACCGGCAAGCAGGTGCCGGAAATCATTCTCCTAAACAGCCACGATGGTTCCAGCTCGTACCAGATGCTGCCGGGGCTATTCAGATCGGTTTGCCAAAATGGACTGATTTGTGGTGAGAGTTTTGGAGAGGTGCGTGTGCCACATAAAGGCAACGTGGTGGAGAAAGTCATTGAAGGGGCTTATGAAGTGCTGGGGATATTTGACCGGGTGGAGGAGAGGCGCGATGCCATGCAGTCACTTTTGTTACCGCCCCCCGCCCAGCAGGCAATGGCTAAAGCGGCATTAACTTATCGCTTTGGTGAGGAGCATCACCCGGTGACGGAATCGCAAATCCTTTCTCCACGCCGCTGGCAGGACGAAAGTGACGACCTGTGGACCACTTACCAGCGTATTCAGGAAAACCTGATTAAAGGCGGCCTGTCGGGACTAACGACCAAAGGAAAGCGCACCCATACTCGTGCTGTGAAAGGAATCGACGGCGATGTAAAGCTCAATCGCGCGTTGTGGGTGATGGCTGAAAATATGCTACAGCTCGCCTCATGAACCACATACTCATCTCGTTTATAGCCCTGTAGCTTGTTGCTATGGGGCTTTTTATTTTAAGGATTTTCCATGTCTGAACTGATATTACCTCCGGCTTTTCCAGCGAATGAGCAACGTATTATCCGTCGCGCTATGCGCCTGCTGGAGAAATACCTGCGCCAGCCTGGTAAACAGTTTCTTGCCGCGAATTGTACGAAAACCTGGCTACAACTGCATCTGGCGCGACAGGAACGAGAAGTCTTTATCGTACTCTACCTCGATAATCAACATCGCCTGCTGGAACACGAAACTCTATTTCTCGGCACGATCAGCCATACCGAAGTTCATCCCCGTGAAATTGTAAAATCTGCACTGCGCCATAACGCAGCAGCGGTGATAGTCGCCCATAACCATCCGTCAGGGATTACGGATGCAAGTAAGGCAGACAGAACCATCACCGCCCAAATCGTAAACGCTCTGGGTCTGGTCGAGGTTCGGGTGCTGGACCATTTCATTATCGGTAATGGCGAAATATTGTCTTTTGCTGAACGGGGCTGGCTGTAGCGAGAAATTTCACCTACTTAACGGATATAAAACAGGAGGAAATGATGGAGAAAAACGATCCCATCGAATGGGGGCTTCGACGCGATATCACGCCGCGTGTAGGAGCACGACTGGTACAGGAAGGAAATCAATTGCATTACTTGGCTGACCGGGCCGGTGTCACCGGCATTTTTAATGAAGCTGAGAGCCGCAAACTGAATGCAGCATTTCCGCATTTCGTGGAGCAGATGGAGTTAATGCTACTCTCCGGGGAACTAAACCCCCGTTATGCACATTGTGTCACCCTGTACCATGATGGATTTACCTGTGAAGCTGACACGCTTGGCTCTTATGGTTACGTCTACATTGTCATTTACCCCACTCAACGCTGACCGATTTTAGCCTCAACCTTAACGAGAACAACCCCATGAAAACTTTACCTGCATCAACTCAGCGGGTGGCTAAGCCATGCCCGACGCCCGTAGTTGTCTGGCAAACGCTACTCACCCGTCTGCTGGAGCAACACTATGGTCTGGCTCTGGACGACACGCCATTCTGCGATGAAACAGTCATTCAGGAACATATTAACGCCGGTATCACACTGGCTGATGCCGTTAACTTTCTGGTGGAAAAGTACGAACTGATTCGTATCGATCGCAGAGGGTTTAGCTGGCAGGAACAATCGCCTTATCTTCGGGCAGTAGATATTTTGCGGGCGAGACAGGCAACGGGTCTGTTACGACAAAGCCATAATCTTTCGACACGCTGAATCTTGCGAGCCTCCATCCCGAATTACATTCCCGATCTGTCTTCCTTATTTACTCATTGCATAATGCGCCTGCCACTCCCGGCAGGCGTGTTTGCTTTTATACGGACAAAAATCATGCAAACAGAAGCTGAAGTCTTAACTGACCATAATGAGCTAATTTGCTCAACCAGTATCGAACGCATTGTCACAGGACGTGATGCTGCGCTGAGCCTGATAGAAATCCTGATCCATAAGCTTGATGATATCTCACGGCTAACCTCCAGCATCGGTGGTGATGTGGCGGAGCATTGGGCGATGCGACAGGGCCATTCCTTTGACTGCTGGCTGATGCAACCAGTAGATAAAGCGATGCCGGTGATTACCCGCAATATCGACCGCAGTATCTGGCGCGATCTCATGCTGAAGTCCGGGATGTTGACCTTGATGGATGCCGAAGCCCGCAGCCAGTGGGCTAAAAACCTCGAAGAGGGCGATCTTCCGGCCATCAGTGAAGCCAACATCCTAAGTACCTTTGAACAACTCCACCACAATAAGCAGGATGTTTTCGAACGTGGGATTATCAATGTCTTTAAAGGGTTAAGCTGGGACTACAAAACCAATAATCCCTGTTATTTCGGTAAGAAGATTATCGTCAACAATCTGGTGAAGCATGACAGATGGGGCTTCAGTCTGAACTGGGGGTGGCGGCGCGACCAGTTAGCCGATCTGGAGCGAATGCTCTACCTGCTGGATGGTAAAACCATTCCCGATAACCGGCATGATGTCTCCATCCGGTTTATGGATTTTGTGCGCGATAATCCGCATCAGCAGATTTTCGAAGATGAGTTGTTCACTATTCGCTACTTTCAGAAGGGCAGCGGGCATATCACGTTCAAACGTCTGGATCTGGTAGAAAAGATGAATGACATTGTGGCGAAGCACTTTCCGGGGATGTTGCCTGCGAAATGAGATGTGATGTTTTTATAGGCACCTCTATGCTAATCTTAATAGGAGTTATTAAATGTTATTGACGGAGGTAATCCCTATGGGTTCGCTTACTAAACAAACCATCAGCGCACAGATACCCGTTGAGTTGGCTGCTGCTGTTGAAAATCTGGCAATTGAGTTGGACCGTTCTAAGAGCTGGATTATTAAAGAAGCGTTGACCAGTATGCTGGCCGAAAGAGAACGGCGTCATCAGAGCATTCAGGCCGGTCTTGCCGATGTGGATGCTGGTCGCGTGGTGAGCCACTCGGACATGGTGGATTTTGCTAATCGCTTAAAGAAATCCTGATAAATGGAAGTTTACTGGACGCTTAAAGCTCAGGATGACCTGGAGCGTATCTACCGTTTTGCCCTTCAGTACAGCCGCCAGCACGCCGATGAGGTTTTGGATCGCCTGATTACTGGTTGTGCTGGTCTTACAGCGCATCCGGCAATTGGCGTACAGCAGACTCGGTATGAACCTCGTGAGGTCCGAAAAGTGTTATTCGATGATTACGAGGTTCACTACGAACTTCGCGATAATGACATCTATATCGTGGATCTTTGGCATACCAAAGAAGAACGATGAAAAGATTTTCTTTTCGTCCATGAGTGCTGATGAATGAGTAAAAAACACAGCTCTGTGTTTTTTACTCAATTTTGTGTTTTAATGGCACTTTCTACTCCTTCTGAAGGATGGATGCCATGTTACAGAACAACATCAAACAGCTCCGTACCCAGCTATCTATCACTCAGCGCGAGCTGGCATTTATGGTCGGCACCAGCCAGCAACAAATTCAGCGTATCGAAACCGGGAAGGTTGCGGCAAAGCTGAGTCTTGCACAGGCAATATGCAATGCCCTGGATAAACCTCTAAACGTAGTGTTCCCGGAAAGCGATCGGTTGATAAACGACTTCCGCAAGAAGCGTCGTAAAACCGATGAAGATCTTGAGGCGATAGCCACAAGAGGTATTGAAATGGATAGCGGTCTCTGGACCGTAAAACTTTGGCTACAGGGGCAGCAGGACTATTTGTTGTTGCCCATTTCAGCAGCGGATAAGCGGAGGTTTTATTATTATTTTCAGGAAAAAAACACCCCAAACACAGAACGCTTCTTCGTTTTTGATTCTTCCGAGTATCGTTATGCGTTAAATATGCGTGAAGTGGTATTTCATCAGTTTCTGTCTGATGGTCTGCGGCCAATCGTTGACAAAGAGGATGATGCCTACGAAGACGATTATTTTAATGTCCATATCACGCTGGTAAATGGCGGACCAGTGATTCCACTAAGTGTTGAGCCTGATGCTCCGCAAAACGAAAAGACGGATGATATCGGCCAGTTGAATGCGTTTTTTGACACGCTGGATTGCGAGCCTGAAACCACGGATCGTTTTATGATAACCGACGAAGACGGAGAAGATGCTTTCATCCGTATTGGTTCTATCGCTATGGTGCGAGTCGCGCTTGACGCGTTAGAACCTGTGGAAGATGATGAAGAGTAATTTTTAGCTAGCTGTATTCACAGGGAATCGCGTTGAGTATACATGTGAGTATACATCGTGATCCCTTGTTTTTATAAATTCATTTATTTCAATTGGTTATGGCGTAAATCGCGGTGCGGCCTTCGCACTCACCCCCGAAACACCTCCTTCCTGTGCCACTCCAAAAAACCTTCTTTTGGGTAGTTTTCGCGCACCATCGGTAGTGCTATCGGCTTAGCGTCGAAATCCCAGAACAGTCTGCCCACCATGCCGCTGCCATTCACTGCGGGTGACACCTGAACCCGCATACTTTCATCCAGCCCAATCGAACCTTTATCAAAGGCTTTATGATGAATTGCGCACAGCGCCAGGCCGTTTGAAATCTCGCACGGGCCGCCGTGCTGTTTCCATTTGATATGGGCGGCTTCAAGCGCAACTGAAGTGCTATCGTGGCGCATATTGAAGCCACAAATGGCGCATTCATAGTTATAAGCGCGCAGAACTTGCTGGCGGAACAACGGGTCCCGCTGTTTGCGGATTTGCAGGATATCAAATCCCAGTTCATCCGCGATCTCTTCCTGAATGCTTTCGGTGAAGTGTGCCTCAAGAATTTGTTGTGCCAGGGTGTTGATGAGGTTTTTGCTCTTTTTCAGCAGGGAAAAATGTTGTTCATCAAAGCCTCCGGCAACGTTGTGTGCCACCAATTCTCCGGCAGGGGGCTGTTTGTTGCTACCGGATGTTGAGCATTGCTCGGCATTTTGTAGCTCCCAGAATCCATCTCCCTGTAAGCGCCAGAAGGGCATATCCGGGCGGTACTGCGCGCGCTGTGGTCCAAATCGCTCCAGTAGGCTATGCAAAGGGTCGCGAACTTCCGAACCGTAGTCAAACAGGCGACCGTGGCCCTGCTGATAACCCGCCAGCACATGAAGCAGCAGCAGAGGCTTGTGCGGCGCACGCTGCTCGCCTTTACGCCAGATGGTGATGTCGGCAACTGCCTGTTGCAGAGTTTTACTGGAAGTCATTGATTTCATTATCAGGTAAATAATTGCGATGATGCTCGCAAAATATAACCTGATCAAGAGGAGTGAGGCCGATACACTATCGACGTCACTTTATCGCTTGCCGTTATTTCAGAAAGCCTTTGGTTAAAGGAACCTGACCCATGAATGAACTCCCTGACACGCTGCCGCGCGAGTACATTATCAAGGCCATTCACGCCTATGACTCGGGCTTTTCGCACCGTTTCAAATTACGAGCTGGAATTTCAGGGGCGTCGCTATCCATCAAAAACCATTGCCGGAATTGCAGCGACGCTTTTGACGGGCAAAGCGTTTACCCCTCAGGATTTCTCCGGCGGTATTAGTTCGAAATGCGTCAGATTATTGACTGAGCAAGGTTTTTATATTGTTCAGGATAAAAATCGTGCTGCGGCGGTGAGTGACACGATCTTCCCTGAAGAACTCGAGGCGCAAACTGAATATATAGAGGGGGCAGCGACTCAGGTGACCGTGAATCGCTATGAGCGCGACCGCAATGCCCGACAGGTGGCGCTTCGCCATCACGGCTGTCAGTGCAAAGTGTGTAGCATCGATATGTCAAAGGTCTACGGCAAGATTGCCGAAGGGTTTATCCATGTTCATCACCTGGTACCCTTATCGGCAATTAAAGAAAACTACCGCTTTGACCCCATCAATGACCTGATCCCCGAGTGTCCAAACTGTCATGCCATGCTGCACCGTCGCATGCCGCCGTATACCCCAGAAGAACTGAAAAATATGCTGTGCTAAAGGCTCAATAAAGGCGCCCGCAGGCGCTTTTACCAGCTCATCCCCTTTTAACGCTTCCCCGCAATCACTCCTATAAACCCCGCACTTGCTTTTTTTATGCACCGACAACTTTTCCACTGCGCGCATTCAGACGTTTCGGGTTTGAGTCCGCAGATGGTCAACACGATGCAACCTTCTATTATCCGCATCTTCGCATCGCCCTAATAAAAACACCTGTAAATTACTTCAGTGAAAAGGATAAAATCCAGGTGAAAATAAGATCTAATAAGAGTCATTAACTCGTTATTAAGAATAAGAGAAAACCCTTCCCATCCCAATAAATATGCGGATATACGGTATTGTTCATCCGATAACTCCATCTCCATTTGCCTGCCCAAGCAGAATCACGTTCCAGAAAACAACACCTGTCTGCATCAGGTATAAAATGAGATCTAAATCACTGAAGTAAATAGCAAACTATGAAACTACAGTGTTTTGTACACTTTGCTTTACACTTTTAGTGATGTGAATCACAATTATAATCCTGTGAAGTGATCCGACTCTCACAAAACGGGGTGTACTCATTCGCCAATACATTATGAGAACAGCCTGGAAAGTTAAGTTTTCAGTATTTCCCCTCCTCGACGACATCTGATGGCAAACTGCAAATCAAAAGGCAAAAAAAAACTTGTTGAATATGAATGGGTAAAAAAAATATATGTGATTTTCATCACTCATATTTACAGCTTTTTAAATTATTGCCAGTGATTAATGTTGACCTGACTATTTCCATAATCAATCAAATCTTGCATAGTGCCTCCACATTATTTCTCCCCCTGAATCAGGAGGCGAATAGTTATATTTCATCAGATTCTGTTGATGAGCCAGGTATGCTTTACTTCACATTAATACGTACATGACCACTGTTACTGGAGAAACAAAATGAATTATCCGGCAGAACCCTTCCGTATTAAAAGCGTTGAAACTGTATCTATGATCCCGCGTGATGAGCGCCTTAAAAAAATGCAGGAAGCGGGTTACAATACATTCCTGTTAAATTCAAAAGATATTTATATTGACCTGCTGACTGACAGTGGCACCAACGCAATGAGCGACAAGCAGTGGGCCGGAATGATGATGGGTGATGAAGCATACGCGGGCAGCGAAAACTTCTATCATCTGGAAAGAACGGTGCAGGAGCTTTTTGGCTTTAAACATATTGTTCCTACTCACCAGGGCCGCGGCGCGGAAAACCTGTTATCGCAACTGGCAATTAAGCCGGGGCAGTATGTTGCCGGTAATATGTATTTCACCACCACTCGTTATCACCAGGAAAAAAATGGAGCGGTGTTTGTTGATATCGTTCGTGACGAAGCGCACGATGCCGGTCTTAATATTGCTTTTAAAGGTGATATCGATCTTAAAAAATTACAAAAACTGATTGACGAAAAAGGCGCAGAGAATATTGCCTATATCTGTCTGGCGGTAACGGTTAACCTCGCGGGCGGGCAGCCGGTCTCAATGGCCAATATGCGTGCGGTGCGTGAACTGACTCAGACACATGGCATTAAAGTGTTCTACGACGCAACCCGCTGCGTAGAAAATGCCTACTTTATCAAAGAGCAAGAGCAGGGCTTTGAGAACAAGAGCATCGCAGAAATCGTGCATGAGATGTTCAGCTATGCCGACGGTTGTACCATGAGTGGTAAAAAAGACTGTCTGGTGAACATCGGCGGCTTCCTGTGCATGAACGATGACGAAATGTTCTCTTCTGCCAAAGAGTTAGTCGTGGTTTATGAAGGAATGCCATCCTACGGTGGTCTGGCCGGACGCGACATGGAAGCGATGGCGATTGGCCTGCGTGAAGCCATGCAGTATGAGTATATTGAGCATCGCGTGAAGCAGGTTCGCTACCTGGGTGACAAACTGAAAGCAGCCGGTGTACCGATTGTTGAACCAGTGGGCGGCCATGCGGTATTCCTTGATGCGCGTCGCTTCTGTGAGCATCTGACGCAGGACGAATTCCCGGCACAAAGCCTTGCCGCAAGCATCTATGTAGAGACCGGGGTGCGTAGTATGGAACGCGGTATTATCTCTGCGGGCCGTAATAATGTGACTGGTGAACACCACAGACCGAAACTGGAAACAGTACGCCTGACTATTCCGCGCCGTGTTTATACTTACGCGCATATGGATGTGGTAGCTGACGGCATCATTAAACTTTACCAGCATAAAGAAGATATTCGCGGGCTGAAGTTTATTTATGAGCCGAAGCAGCTTCGCTTCTTTACTGCACGTTTTGATTATATCTAAATCTTTTTCTGGCCCCATCTTTTGATGGGGCTTTTTTGTATTCATTTTCCATGAACAGGAAGCCTTTGCGGTGCCCGTTACCGTGACAGACATAAAAAAAGCAAACCCTGACTCCAACATTTTTATTATCCGCATGATGTACAAATGACAGCTGTAATTATAACTAATAGTCTACAGGAACATTTATCATGGATATTAACGCCATTGAGCGACAAAGTAGTACCCCCGGACTGATTAGCGGAACCATGTTGGTTATCGCGACCGTAGTGGGTGGTGGGATGTTTTCTCTGCCGATTGCGATGGCAGGCGTATGGTTCCCCGGTGCCTCTGTTATTCTTCTTTTTATTGCCATCATGATGTTATTAACCGGGTTGATGCTGGTAGAAGTTAATCTGCATTATGGCGCTGGTGCCAGTTTCAATACATTTACTCAGGATTTATTAGGCCGCAAGTGGAATATCGTGGTGGGTATCGCTTTTGGCTTTGTACTCTATATTCTGACCTATGCCTATATCTCCGGGTCATCGGCGGTGATGGCGCAAACCGTATTTAAATATAGTGGCGTGCGATTTCCGGCGAATATATCGGTGGTGATCGTCAGTATGTTAGTTGGCGCAATCGCATGGTACAGCTCATTGCTGGTCGGGCGGATCACTACCGTGTTGATTATCGGTAAATTTGTGGCGTTCTTTGCCACTTTCTCCGGATTGGTCGGCCATATCGAAGTGGCGAAGCTCATCGATAGCGTAGCGGTGGCAATACCGGGCTCGCAGTACATTCCTTATATTTTGATGACGCTGCCATTCTGCATTATTTCGTTTGGTTTCCATGGCAACGTGCCGAGCCTGGTTAAGCTGTATGGCACAGGAGGGGTTCGCAATATTACGCGCTCCATCATCATTGGAACGCTATTTGCTCTGCTACTGTATATTTTCTGGCTGGGTGTAACGATGGGCAATATCAGCCGCGCTGAGTTCCCGCCGATTATTGCCAAAGGTGGAAATATTGATGTGTTTGTCGAGGCTATCAGCGGATTGTTTACCAGCCGCTATATGGATCTGATCCTGACATTCTTCGGCAACTTTGCCGTAGCCAGCTCCCTGCTGGCGGCGACGCTCGGCCTGTTTGATTATATCGCGGATCTGTTTCACTTCCCGGATAACGGCGTCGGTCGTCTGAAAACCGCGCTGGTGACCTATTTCCCGCCAGCGGCTGTTTGCTTCTTCTTTCCGAATGGTTTTGTACACGCGATTGGCTACGCCGGTCTGGCCTTCACCATCTGGAGCGTGATCCTGCCACCTTTCCTGGTGAAGGCTGCACGTAAACGTTTTCCGACTGCCAGCTATACCGCGCCCTGCAATAACACGGTGCTCAACCTTGTGATTGTTTGCGGGGGAATTGTTTATCTGACGGTTGTTCTGGACGTATTTGGTCTGCTGCCAACGTTTCGTTAGACGGAGTGAAAATGAAAAACGTGTTGTCTGTTCAGTCGTCAGTCGTTTACGGCTATGCCGGCAATAAAGCCGCGGTGTTGCCAATGCAGCTCTCCGGCATTGATGTCTGGCCGTTTTACACCGTGCAATTTTCTAACCATACCCAGTACGGGATGTGGCAGGGGATGGCAATGCCGCACGGTGAATTGAGTGCGATCATCAGCGGACTGGATGACCTGCAAAAGCTCGCGCAGTGCGATGCCGTACTGTCTGGTTATCTCGGCGATAAAAGGCATTGCGAAGAGGTGAAGCACGCGGTGACGACCATCCGCCAGCGCAATCCGCAGGCGCTCTATTTTTGCGATCCGGTAATGGGTGACCCGCAAAAAGGCTGCATTGTGGCCCAGGGTGTCGAGTCCTTTTTTGTTGATGACGCCATTCAACTGGCCGACATAATGGGACCGAATCTCTATGAGCTGGGTGTGCTGACGGGCAGACAACTACGCAGCTTTGACGAGGTGGTTGCAGCGGCGCAGCAACTGGTGGCGTGGGGCGTGAAGAAGGTTCTGGTGAAGCATCTCGGTGATTGCTCGTGCGACAAACAGGCGTTTGAAATGTTGCTGGTCACACCGGAACAGACATTACATATAGCCAGACCGCTGTATACCTTTGCCAAAATGCCCGTCGGCGTTGGGGATCTGATATGCAGCGTCATGCTGGCCTCGTTGCTCAACGGTTTTGAGGATAAAGAGGCGCTGGAGCGAACCACCAGTATTGTGGATTCGGTGATGCATCTGACCAAAGAGCGTGGCTCGTATGAACTGCGGCTGATAGAAGCACGTTATCAGATAATGGATCCACAGGTTCGTTATCGGGCGACGGTGCTATAGCGCATCGCGAGCGCCGAAGGGAGGCTCTATGTTTCTGACATTGCTCAGGTTTCAGCATCCGCTGGTCTACCGTTTTGCGTGGCTGCGGATGCGGGTAGTGGTGTTAAGAAAATGCGGGCTGCGCAAGAAGAAAACAGGGAGAAAGACTCAGGCCTGTCGTTGACAGGCCTGCCTGGCTTTACACCCGGAAGTAGCGTGGTGGAATCAACGCAGAGAAGGCGTCGAACTTCTTCACCATCTTTTTCCAGAACAACATAACAACTATCCTCAATTTGAAACATCGGCGCTATTTTAGTCAGCGCCAACAAATCGTAAAGCCAGCCGCTTCGTTCTTATCGCGAAGGCGGTGTAAACCTTTTGGTTCACTGGGCGGTCAGGTTGATGAACAACAAACCGCCAGACCCTCGATGGGGTTGACAAGAGGATAGATTGTGAACAACGCCAGCCTTCAACAGAATTCAGGCCATAAACCAGTAATAAAAGAGGCCGACCTTTAATCCCAGGATCACAATGTAGGCACAGCAGTATTTCATCGTGCCGGACATTATCTGGTTAGCCTGTCCTTCCATTTTGGTCGCGGAAACCGCGATGGCGATGCTTTGCGGCGAAATCATTTTCCCGCCGGTTGCACCGGAAGTATTGGCCGCAGCCAGCCAGTTAGGATCAATATTCAGTTTACTGGCAGCAATGGTTTGCAATTTGCCAAACAGAATATTCGAGTTGGTGTCGCTGCCGGTGACAAATGTTCCCAGTGCGCCAATCACCGGTGCAATAAAGACATAAGAGCTGCCGGTCAGATCGACAATGGACTGGGCAAGTGTGGAGATAATACCGCTGAGATCCATCACCGTTGCCAGCGCGACGATCGCCATAATGGCGACGATGGAGTTCCTGAGCTGGAACACGGTTTTGCCAAAGACTTCCAGCATACCGCGAGCGGATGCCCCCTGAATAAAACCACCAATAATGGTCGCAAAGATGATCAGCATTCCGGGTGTCGTGATCCATTCGATTTTTAGCGCCAGAGATTTACCGTCAGCCAGCGTGAAATGCAGTACTGAAGCCAGTTGAGAAGCCGCCGATTTTACCGCCGGGAATAATGGAGAGCACAGCAGAATAAAGATAAAAATCAACATGTAGATTGAACCGACCCGAAACAGCACCTTTGCTGAGCGCGGAGTCGTTTCACGGGTATGGCTGACCTCAATACGCCACTCGGGATCTGTTTTCCCGTTACGCAATCGACCCGCGATGGCGACGGCGAAAAGACTGACCAGACTGCCGGCAAAAGCGGGTAATTCTGCGCCAAGATGTATCGCGACAAAATATTGTGGGATAAGCGTAGTGATGCCGCATATCAGAGTGATAAGGAATACGCCGCGGAGGGCTTTCAAGCCACCGCCAATAATGCAGACAATGACAAACGGCAGCAGAATATTAAACAGGGCTAACTGCAGAATAATCGTCCCGCCTAAAGTATAAACCGACAGGTTAACCTGTTCAGCGAGGATAGAGACCGGAATACCGACCGCACCGAAAGCCGTCGGTACGGTGTTCGCCACGAGAGAGGCAATGGCTGCTTTCAGCGGATTGAATCCCAGTGCGATGAGAATGCCGATAGGGATTGCGACCGCCGTGCCGTAACCTGCCGCAGCTTCAAGAAATCCCCCAAAGCACCACGAAATAAGCAGTACCTGAATTCGCTTATCTTCGCTGATGCTGGCGAGAATATCGCGGAGAATATCCAGCGCTTTTGTCGCCTGCATCACGTTATAACTGAATATGGCCCCGAGGATCACAATCACTATCGGCCATAATCCCTTCAGTGCGCCATAGCCTATCGCGGCTTTCAGATTCTGTACTGGCATCGCCCAGAATATCGCTGATAGCGCGGCGGTGAATACCAGAGAGATCAACACAGAATAATGGATGGGCATTTTCAATTTCAGTATTAAAAATACCATTAGCAGTAAAGGAGATAGTGCCAGGGCAAACATAAAATATTCGTTCATTATTATTCCTGCTTGGTTCATTAAACCTGATTTATATTTATGGCGGAAAGGCTACATTGGCGTATAAATAAAGTATGCAAACTGAATCGCTTCAGTGAATAAAGTAATTATGATTAATAGTTTTGTAACTATTGTAATCTTTTAATTAAAGGCTGCTGCCAGATAAATACACTTAAGAGTAAGGCAAATACCTATAAGTAGTTATTTAATAACCTTTTTAATAATGATAATGACGAGATTAGTCATCACCTGAAACTGTTTTTAAGGTTTTAATAACGCTATGGTTTCCAATATAAAAATGTGAGCAAGGCCGAAAGAAATAAACATGGGTATTGCATATGCTTGTTGATTAGAGGATTATTTGGTTTTGTCATACAAATGAAAATACAGACGTTTGCGATTGTCCTGATATAAGAAGCGGAGAGTCGCCACCAACGGAAAACGATCCGGGCATCACTATGAACTCAGTCATTAGTAAAACCAAAAAAACCGAAAAACTGGGCGTGATACACGGCTGAACCTTTGCTTGATATAGCGATATCAAGCGCAATAAATAGAAATGAAGCAATGGAGTAGTTATTGTGAATGTAAATTTCTTTGTCACCTGTATTGGTGACGCGCTGAAGTCCCGGATGGCACGTGATTCCGTATTGCTGCTGGAAAAACTGGGCTGCCGCGTTAATTTCCCTGAGAAACAAGGGTGCTGCGGCCAGCCAGCCATCAACAGTGGTTATATCAAAGAAGCGATTCCGGGGATGAAAAACCTGATCGCCGCGATGGAAGATAATGATGACCCGATAATCTCTCCGGCAGGCTCTTGTACTTACGCGGTGAAAAGCTATCCGGCGTATCTGGTCGATGAGCCTGAATGGGCGCTGCGTGCGGAAAAGGTTGCTGCGCGCATGCAGGATCTCACCTCCTTTATCGTTAACAAGTTGGGGGTAGTTGATGTGGGGGCCAGTTTGCAAGGGAAGGCGGTTTATCATCCGTCCTGCAGCCTGACTCGCAAGCTGGGCGTGAAGGAAGAACCGCTTACGCTACTGAAAAATGTGCGTGGTCTGGAGCTGTTGACGTTTGCCGATCAGGATACCTGCTGCGGCTTTGGCGGTACTTTCTCGGTCAAAATGGCCGAAATATCGGGCGAGATGGTGAAAGAGAAAGTCGTCCACATGATGGATGCCCGTCCGGAATATTTGATTGGTGCTGATGTCAGTTGTTTGCTGAACATCGGTGGCCGTCTGCAGCGAGAAGGCCAGCCGGTCAAAGTGATGCATATTGCTGAAGTGCTGATGAGCCGCTGAGGAGAAAAGTATGTCGATAAAAACCAGCGATGTAGAGTTCAAGATGCGCATTCGTCAGCAAATCGAAGATCCGATTATGCGCAAAGCTGTGGCCAATGCGCAGGAGCGTATCGGTGCGAATCGCCAAAAAATGGTCGACGAATTAGGGCACTGGGAAGCGTGGCGCGACCGGGCCAGCCAGATCCGTGACCATGTTCTGAGTAAGCTCGATGCTTATCTGTATCAACTCTCCGAGAAAGTGACCGAAAATGGCGGCCACGTCTTTTTTGCGAAGACCAAAGAAGAGGCCACCCGCTACATTTTGCAGGTCGCGCAGAGTAAAAATGCGCGCAAAGTGGTGAAGTCAAAGTCGATGGTGACTGAAGAAATCGGTATCAACCATGTGTTGCAGGATGCCGGAATCCAGGTGATCGAAACCGATCTGGGTGAATATATTCTCCAGTTGGATCAGGATCCTCCTTCGCATGTGGTGGTTCCGGCTATCCATAAAGATCGGTATCAGATCCGCCGCGTGCTAAACGAACGCCTGGGCTACGACGGCCCGGAAACGCCCGAAGCAATGACTTTATTTATCCGTCAGAAGATCCGCGAAGATTTTCTCAGTGCCGAAATCGGGATCACCGGGTGTAATTTCGCCGTGGCGGAGACCGGCTCTGTTTGCCTTGTCACCAACGAAGGTAATGCGCGGATGTGTACCACATTGCCGAAAACGCACATTGCGGTGATGGGAATGGAGCGTATTGCACCGACGTTTGCTGATGTTGATGTGCTCATCACCATGCTGGCGCGTAGTGCTGTTGGCGCACGTCTGACAGGCTACAATACCTGGCTTACCGGTCCGCGTGAGGCGGATAACGTTGACGGGCCGGAAGAGTTTCACCTGGTCATTGTGGATAACGGGCGCTCGCAGGTGCTTGGTTCTGAGTTTCGTGACGTGCTGCGCTGTATACGCTGCGGGGCCTGTATGAACACCTGTCCGGCATATCGCCATATTGGTGGGCACGGGTATGGCTCTATCTATCCAGGTCCTATTGGTGCGGTGATTTCTCCGTTGCTCGGCGGTTATAAGGATTTTAAAGATCTGCCTTACGCCTGTTCATTATGCACGGCTTGCGACAGCGTATGTCCGGTGCATATCCCTCTTTCTAAACTGATTCTGCGTCATCGCAGAGTAATGGCGGAGCAGGGCATTACCCCGAAAGCGGAGCGGCGGGCGATCAAAATGTTTGCGTATGCTAATAGCCATCCAGGGTTGTGGAAAGTCGGGATGATGGCGGGAGCCCATGCGGCGAGCTGGTTTATTAATGGTGGAAAAACACCGCTTAAGGTGGGAGCCATTAACGACTGGATGGAGTCACGCGATCTTCCTGGTGCTGACGGAGAGAGTTTCCGTAGCTGGTTTAGAAAACATCAGGCGGAGGATAAAAAGAATGGATAACCGTACCGCGTTTTTAAACACTATCGCCGGAGCGTTGGGTCGGCAGGTGCGATTTGTACCGGAACCAGATGCGGCACCGGTTAACAACTATGCGAACGAGCGACTGACTGAACTCAACCAGCAGCAGCGTTGTGATGCCTTTATCCAGTTCGCTACTGATGTCATGCTGGCACGCTGCGAACTGACCAGTGAAGCGCAGGCGGCAGACGCGGCATTACGTCTGTGTGAAGAACTTGGTCAGCAATCGGTGGTGCTTAGCGGCGACAGTCGGCTGGCAGTTCTGGGGATCAGCGAGCGCCTGAAACAGGAATGTAACGCCGTGGTCTGGGACCCGGCCCGTGGCGAGGAGAATATTACCCAGGCCGAGCAGGCGAAAGTCGGGGTGGTGTATGCCGAGTATGGCTTAACGGAGTCGGGCGGTGTGGTCCTCTTTTCTGCACCCGAGCGCGGACGCTCATTAAGCCTGCTGCCGGAGTCTTCTATTTTTGTCCTGCGCAAAAGCACCATCCTGCCGCGCGTGGCGCAGCTGGCAGAAATTCTGCATCAGAAAGCGCTGGCCGGTGAGCGTATGCCGTCGTGCATTAACATCATCAGTGGGCCGAGTTCAACGGCGGATATTGAGCTGATTAAGGTGGTTGGGGTGCATGGTCCGGTGAAGGCGGTGTATCTGATTATTGAGGATTGTTGAGATTTTTGTTGATGAACGCTCTGGCACTGAAGGCCAGAGCGGAATGACAATATTATGCAATCATACTGATGATCAATACGATAATCAGGCCGACCACGGAGTTAACCAGCTCCAGTAAACCCCAGGTCTTCAGCGTGTCCTTCACTGACAGGTCAAAGTAACCTTTGAACAGCCAGAATGAGGCATCGTTGATATGGGTCAGGGTGTTGGAGCCCGCCGCCGTTGCCAGTACCAGTAATGCCGGATCGACGCCCACTAACTGACCCGTTGCGGGATCGAGGATCGCTGCGCTGATAATCCCCGCGGCGGTCATTGCTGACACGACGCCCTGGCCGGTTGCCAGACGGATAAGTACGGTGATGAGCCACGCCATGATGTACGGTGAAATGTTGCCGTGTGACATCAGCATGCCAATCGTATCACCGATGCCGGTATCGATAATGGTCTGCTTCAGTACGCCGCCCGCACCGATAATCAGGATCACCATCGCGATGCTTTTCACCGCATTTTCAAAGGCGTTCATTACCCACTGCATGTCATGGCCACGCGCGGTACCGAACAGCACAAAGGCGACAATCATAGCGATGAACATCGCAATCGGAGAAGAACCTAAGAAGTTCACCACTTCCCAGGCCTGAGTCCCTTTAACCAGCCAGATATTGGCGATGGTAGTGGAGATCATAATGATCGCCGGGATCAGCGGCACCAGAATTGACACGCCGAATGACGGCAAATTATTCTGGTCAACCGGCACATCGGCTTTCATAAATGAAGGCGTCGGGCGATCAAGATTACCGAGGAACTTCGGCAGGATCAGCCCCGCACAGATCACGCTTGGGATCGTCACCAGAATACCGTAGATATAAACCATGCCCATATCGGCGCCATAGGCGTTGACCAGCGCTACCGGTCCCGGCTGAGGTGGAAACAGCGAGTGCGCGGTGGTTGCGGCGGCGACGGCAGGGATAGCCAGTTTCAGGAACGGGATCTTCGCTTCGGCGGCAATGACGATCACCAGCGGAGCCAGCATAATAAAGGCCACTTCATAGAACATTGCCAGGCCGAAGATCAGGCCAATAATGATCACCGATAGCTGTACATAGCGCAGACCGAGGCGCGCCAGCAGCGTATGGGCAATCTGATGTGCCGCCCCGGAGTCGACCATCAACTTGCCGATAACCGCACCAAACACCACGATAATCGCCAGTTCCCCCAGCGTACTGCCAAAGCCGGACTTCATGGTGTGCAGCAGTTCCATTAAATCCATGCCCGCCAGCATACCGACGGAGAGCGCCGCCAATAGCAAGGCGACCATTGAGTTTATTTTGAATCTTAAATTGAGAACCAGCATCAGACCGATGCCGAATACTACCCACAGAATATTGAGAACGTGCATAAAACGTCTGCCTTCTTTGGTTGAACCATTATGATTTTGGTTGAGATGTTATATAAATTGGTTAACCATTGATGCGATGAATGTCACATTGCGTTACAGATTTGCACTGCTGATATGGTTTTGGGTTTTGTCATCACTGGCAAACATCGCCATTATTGTGATTTGGTTAACCAATATTCCTATTCAGGTTGACATGTCATACCAAAAAGAGGAATTTATGTGCCATATTGTCGAGCCCATTACGTAAATGAGGAATAGAGCATGGAACAGACATGGCGCTGGTATGGTCCGAACGATCCGGTCACTTTAGCTGATGTACGTCAGGCGGGGGCGACGGGCGTTGTTACTGCTTTGCACCATATCCCGAACGGGGAAGTATGGTCAGTTGATGAGATCCAGAAGCGTAAAGCCATTGTTGAACAGGCGGGTCTGGTGTGGTCAGTCGTGGAGAGCGTGCCAATCCACGAAGATATCAAAACCCGTTCCGGTAACTATCTTCAGTGGATTGCCAATTACCAGCAGTCACTGCGCAATCTGGCACAGTGTGGCATTCGTACTGTGTGCTACAACTTTATGCCTGTTCTCGACTGGACACGTACCGATCTGGAATATGTTCTGCCGGACGGTTCCAAAGCGTTGCGTTTTGATCAGATTGAATTTGCCGCATTTGAGCTGCATATCCTCAAACGTCCAGGCGCAGAAGCCGACTACAGCGCTGAAGAAATCGCCCAGGCGAATCAACGTTTCACGACCATGAGTGATGAAGATAAGGCCCGTCTGACCCGCAATATCATCGCCGGCCTGCCGGGCGCGGAAGAAGGGTATACCCTCGATCAGTTCCGCCAGCACCTTGAGCGTTATAAAGATATTGATAAAGCCGCGCTACGTGAGAATTTCGCCGTCTTCCTGAAGGCGATTATCCCGGTCGCGGAAGAAGTGGGCGTACGCATGGCGGTACATCCGGACGATCCGCCGCGCCCAATCCTCGGCCTGCCGCGTATTGTTTCCACCGTGGAAGATATGCAATGGATGGTCGATACGGTCAGCAGCATGGCCAACGGTTTCACCATGTGTACCGGCTCTTACGGTGTTCGCGCAGACAACGATCTGGTCGATATGATCAAGCAGTTTGGTCCGCGTATTTACTTCACCCATCTTCGGTCGACACTGCGTGAAGACAACCCGAAAACCTTCCATGAAGCGGCGCATCTCAATGGTGATGTCGACATGTACGAAGTAGTGAAGGCAATCGTGGAAGAAGAGCATCGCCGTAGGGCCCAGGGCCAGGAGGATTTGATCCCGATGCGCCCGGATCATGGTCACCAGATGCTCGACGATCTGAAAAAGAAAACCAACCCTGGCTATTCCGCGATTGGGCGCCTGAAAGGGCTGGCGGAAGTCCGTGGCGTTGAAATGGCTATTCAGCGCGCTTTTTTTAGCCGCTAAACCAGACCGGCAGGGCGACGTGCCGTGCCGGCTTTGTTCTTTTCTCTTCCCGTCGGCATTTCCGATGGGTTATGGAGTTCGCGATGACTACGACAATTGCTAACAGCAACCTGCCGGTTGCACGCCCGGCGTGGGATCATTCTCGTCTGCAATCCCGTATTGTTCACCTGGGATGCGGTGCTTTTCACCGTGCGCATCAGGCGTTGTATACGCACCATTTACTGGAACAAACAGACAGCGACTGGGGCATCTGTGAAGTGAACCTGATGCCGGGTAATGACCGTGTGCTGATCGAAAATCTGAAAAAGCAGCAGCTTCTGTATACCGTGGCGGAGAAAGGGGCTGACGACACCGTGCTGAAAGTCATCGGCTCGATGAAAGAAGCGTTACACCCGGATCTTGATGGTTGTGACGGTATTCTGCAGGCTATGGCGCGACCGCAGACGGCGATTGTCTCTCTGACGGTAACCGAAAAAGGCTACTGCACGGATGCTGCCAGCGGTCAGTTAGATCTCAATAATCCACTGATCCAACATGATCTGGCAAACCCGGCGGCACCGAAATCAGCTATTGGCTACATTGTGCAGGCGCTGCATCTGCGCCGTGAGCAGGGACTGGCGGCCTTTACCGTGATGTCCTGCGACAACGTTCGTGAAAACGGTCATGTGGCAAAAGTCGCGGTGCTGGGGCTGGCACAAGCGCGCGATCCGGAGCTGGCGAAATGGATTGAAACTCACGCTACCTTCCCGTGCACTATGGTGGATCGTATCGTTCCGGCGGCGACCCCTGAGATGTTACAGGAAGTCGCTGATCAACTGGGCGTGTATGATCCGTGTGCTATCGCCTGTGAGCCGTTCCGCCAGTGGGTGATTGAAGATAACTTTGTTAATGGTCGTCCTGACTGGGATAAAGTCGGTGCGCAGTTTGTTGCCGACGTGGTGCCATTTGAAATGATGAAGCTGCGCATGCTTAACGGCAGCCACTCTTTCCTTGCCTATCTGGGCTACCTCGGTGGGTATGAAACCATCGCGGATACCATGACTAATCCGGCATACCGCAAAGCAGCCTTTGCACTGATGATGCAGGAGCAGGCTCCGACGCTCTCTATGCCGGAAGGCACCGATCTTAAAGCCTATGCGACGCTGCTGATTGAGCGCTTCAGTAATCCTTCCCTGCGCCACCGTACATGGCAGATTGCGATGGACGGCAGCCAGAAACTGCCGCAGCGCTTGCTGGATCCAGTACGTCTGCATTTGCAGAACGGCAGCGACTGGCGACACCTGGCGCTCGGTGTGGCGGGCTGGATGCGTTACACCCTGGGTGTGGATGAGCAGGGGCAGGCAATTGACGTTGTCGACCCATTACTGGCGGAATATCAGCGGATCAACCAGCAATATCAGGGAGCCGAACGTGTTACGGCTCTGCTGGGATTAAGTGGGATTTTTGGTCACGATTTAGCGGAAAAGGCCGACTTTGTCGATGCGATTATCGCGAGCTATCAACAGCTGTGTGAGCAGGGCGCGCGTGAGTGCGTTGCGGCGTTAAGCGCTGACGCATAACTTCCCCACGATGACGGGTCAATCAAAAGTCTATTTGGTTGACCCGTTTCCTGTTTTTGGCTCTCCACAAATGCTATAGTTCGATACCGAATCACCGGATCTGAATAAACGTATCTGACGGGCATAACATTATGAAATCGAACACTTCTCAGCAAAGGCCCTACCAGGAAGTGGGCGCAATGATCCGCGATCTAATTGTACAGACGCCGTACAATCCTGGTGAGCGCCTGCCGCCGGAGCGTGAAATTGCCGAGATGCTCAATGTCACCCGAACGGTGGTACGCGAAGCGTTAATCATGCTGGAAATTAAAGGGCTGGTGGACGTGCGGCGTGGCGCCGGGATCTATGTGCTTGATAACGCAGACGCTCAGGCAATGGATAACACCGATGTGAACCATTGTAACGATGCCGGTCCTTTTGAGCTGTTACAGGCTCGTCAGCTACTTGAAAGCAATATTGCTGAATTTGCTGCTCTGCAGGCTACCCGCGAAGATATCGTCAAAATGCGCCAGGCGTTACAACTGGAAGAGCGAGAACTGGCTTCCAGCGAACCGAACGGTACAGAAAGCGGTGATATGCAGTTCCATCTCGCCATTGCTGAGGCGACGCATAACAGTATGTTGGTGGAACTGTTTCGCCAGTCCTGGCAGTGGCGTGAGAACAACCCAATGTGGATCCAGCTACACAGCCATCTCGACGATACGCATTACCGCAAAGAATGGCTGGGTGACCATAAGCAGATCCTGGCGGCGTTGATCAAAAAGGACGCCCGTGCGGCCAAGCTGGCGATGTGGCAGCATCTGGAAAACGTCAAACAGCGTCTGCTGGAGTTTTCTAATGTCGATGATATCGACTTTGATGGCTATCTGTTTGAATCCTGGCCACTGGATAAAGTTAACGCCTGATTTCTCCCGCTGAGTACAACGCGGACTGTTTCAGTTCGCGCTTCACTTTGTTCTGTTGTATTACGATACATTCCCCCATCTTCGCACGTTAAATTCGGCGTAATAAATTGTTTCCATCCTGCCGGATGGTGATTTTCTTGCGCCGTGAGAGCAGAGTAAAAATTGATTTGTATCAATTAAAAATGACTTATTTTTAAAGGCGAAAGAATGCCTTCGTTACCTTAAATTTACCTTTCCGTGCTTATTTTTAGACAAAGCTGACCAATGTTAAGTGAGAATTAAAGTGATTTGCGCAGAAGTTTGAGGCGATTAATCTTGTCTAACATCGCATAAAAAAAAGCGTTTTATGCGAATGTAGACATTAATAACGCTATGTAACCTATTGGCCGGAATGATGTTTTGATTACGTATCGTGATTATCATTTCCAGTACCCAATTTTTTAGTCAGGTGAATAAGAAACAATATACGTAAAGTAATCATTACATATTATTCTATAATAAAGTTATCTTTCATTTGAAATGACGTTCCATTTTTTGGGTGTTTATTAACAGTTTTATTACTATTGTGGGGATATTTTTGCCATTGACATGTTTTTACACTGGCTGCATATTTCATCGCCATAAGCGTGTTATTGCGTTCAGGAGTTGACTATGCCCTCTCGAGATTATCCAGATATTCGAAAAGCAAGGGGTACCCGATCTAAAGATATGGTTCTTTTAAGTGCTCGTGTCGATACCTCTCTGTGGGAATATGTTCGAACGCTGGCATTTGAAACACGAAAAAGTAAACAGGATATTATTGCTGAGGCATTAATGTTACATCGTTCTATTAATCAGAGTGAACCCCAGGAATAAAAATAGCCATTCTCTGTCTGGATTTTATTTAAAATCCTGAAAATGAATTATGTCTTGCCACTTCATTATTACCTTTATTGGTATGTTATTGATTTTTCCCCTTACTTGATAGGGGACTTTTTTATGTGGGCACGCTGCCCTCATAACAAAGTTGATAGCAAAATTCACAATTAAAAGTGAGTAAAAATATGAAAAAGACAGCAGTGGCATTAACAGTGATGGCATTAGGGGTAACTTCCGTTCATGCAGCGGAAATTTATAACAAAGATGGCAACAAACTGGATCTGTACGGCAAAGTAAAAGCGGTTCATTCCTGGACTGATGGTACTGATACTGACGGTACCTATGCACGTCTGGGTTTCCGCGGCGAGACACAAATCAACGATCAACTGACCGGTTATGGCCAGTTTGAAAGTCAGTTTGATGCCTCTAAAGCAGAAGGGTCGCAGAATGGCGTTAATACACGTCTGGCGTTTGCTGGCCTGGATTATGGTCACAACATTAGCTTTGACTATGGCCGTAACTACGGTATCGCTTACGATGTGGGAGTTTACACTGACACTCTGTCAGAGTTCGGTGGTGACTCCTATGAAGATACTGACCGTTTCCTTACTACACGCACTTCTGGTGTTGCAACACTCCGTACCAAAAATCTGTTTGGCGCCGTTGATGGCATAAACGTGGCTGCGCAATACCAGGGTCAGGATGATTCCGACGCTAACCCTGCTAAGCAGCATGGTAACGGCTACGGCTTCTCTCTGGGCTATGACAACATCGCGGATTCTGGTGTGTCTGCTGTTGCAGCCTATTCAACCAGTGCGGTGACTACCGATCAGAAACAACACGGCTGGAATGGGGAAAACGCAGAGTTCTGGGGGGCTGGCCTGAAGTATGACGCTAACGCTATCTACGTTGCGACCATGTATGGCGAATCTCATAACCTGATTCAGGACGCGGACAAAGCGCAGCACTTTGAAGCGATGGCTGCCTATGTGTTTGATTTCGGTCTGCGTCCGAACGTGGCTTATGTGCATGCGCGTGATGACAACAATACTGACCTGACCGAATATGTCGCGCTGGGTACAGACTACTACTTCAATAAAAACATCGTTGCTGATGTTGGTTACAAGATTAACCTCCTCAATGGCACTAACGGTGACAACGAAGTCGTTGCAGGCCTGACCTATCAGTTCTAACTTTTTGTTATGATATGAAAAAGGTATCTTCAGTAAGATACCTTTTTATATTGAGTCTTTCTTCCCGCTATTTTCATATTGATAAAAAAACACAAGCAATGGAGCAGGCTTGTAAAACAAACGCTACCTCCTGCCAAAGAAATACCGTTGTGGATGTCAATATAATAAACGAATCCACGCTGCCAACAATTTCTATAACCCTTTACTATATCAACTAAGCTGAAAAGAACAATTAGACCAATAATGGGGTTTTTAGTCATGGTATAAGCTATTTCCGCGAGCGTTGTTGATGTTGAATTGATATGTCCATTTTTACACATTTTCCGCCAGTTCTTTGTAAAAAGAACTAGAAAATGTCTGGCTGTTATTTGTGTGCTATTAAATTTTGATATTGAATTGCGGAGTCATCTGAACACTATATATATCTGGTGACTTTCTGGCTTAGAGCTTATCCCATTAGGCTATTTTACTTGCCAGTTTGAGCACTGCCCGTGTCCAAACTGACACCAACAATATACGCTTACTGGGATCCTGTTACTCTTTATGAATATACCCGTCATACTTCAAGTTGCCTGTGCGTTGGCAGCACTCGCTAACCCCAGTCACGTACTTGTGTTCGCTCCTTGGTATTCACTCGTTTGCCGCCTTCATGCAACTCGAATTATTTTGGTATGTATTATAAACAGACGGGCTTGAGCGGTCAGGAGGCGGCAAACGTGGCAATGCAGCGCCACTCTCCGTCCTCAAAGCGGTAAATAGATTCGGTATGTCCCGGGATCACCCACTGCGCTTCCTCATCCGCAGCACAGTTCACATAGATACACAATCCGCAGCCACCGCGCAGCTGGCGGGGGATATCCGCCACCCGAAAGTTGATCGCTGCAGCCTGTAACGCCTTGCGCATTTTGATGACGCCGACGGTGGAATGAAATAAGAACAGCGTTTCCGTCACTGGCGTTTCCTCTGACGATGGCCAATCAGTGCTGCACCCACGGCACCGGCAAATTGTGCGTCGGGATGGGTATGAACGGGGATGCCGAGATGTCCTTCGAGCATACGCGCGAAGGCGTTGCAGTGGCTGACGCCGCCGGTAAACAACAATGGCCCTTGTGCTGAAAGCCGCCCGATAAAGTTCGCGCTGCGTCTGGCCATCGC
The DNA here is from genome assembly GCF_030333065.1 of Citrobacter sp. Cm046. Lineage (NCBI taxonomy): Bacteria > Pseudomonadati > Pseudomonadota > Gammaproteobacteria > Enterobacterales > Enterobacteriaceae > Citrobacter > Citrobacter sp. Cm046. Next base: position 287,582 of record NZ_JAOWGP010000046.1, read on the forward strand.
ATTGATCACGCCTGCCAGAATCGCTTCCGGCGCAATGCCTGCTGAGCGCAGGCTGATAACTTCTGACTCGGCAAACACTGTACACATGCTGCTGATAGCATGTGGTTCTACGCCTGCGGTAATGGTATCGAGTTGCTCCACACTGGCGCCAAGAGTGCGTGAGATGACTTCCAGAAACCGTCCGGTCCCGGCCGCACATTTGTCGTTCATTAAAAAATCGCTGAGGTTGCCATCATCGTCCAACTGTATGACTTTACTGTCCTGACCGCCGATATCAATCACCATACGGGTGTCGGGCGCCAGCAAGCGCGCCCCCAGTCCATGACAGGAAATTTCAGTGACCTGCTTATCGGCATAATCCACGAGCTGACGTCCGTAACCCGTGAGGGTTAATAACGGTCGTACATCCAGCCCGGCTTGCAGTGTTTCCCATGCCTGCGCGATCGCTTCTGCGGGGCGAAAAGGCGTAGGGCAGAGGAAGCGGCGTTTGATAATACCTCCTTCCAGCAGAATGCCTTTGGTCGCCGTGGAGCCGGAATCGATCCCTATTGAGTATGTCATCCGTGCTCCTCACAGCATTTCAATAAACGCGGCGACGCGGGTGCTCAGCTGGCCGATATCTGCGCTGGAGTAGTCAGTTTCAATGGCGATATAAGGAATATTGTGTTGCTGGCGAACGTGGCGTTTAATCGCAAGTGATTCAACGGCATAGGTATGACAGGCTTGTAGGATAACATCGACAACGCCGTCGGCTTGATACTCTTCGACCATCTGGCTGAGCATTTTCAGACGCTGATCGTTAGGTGAGATACAGGAGCAACCAATAGCGAGATATTTATCGGTCAGCGCATCATAGACGTCGCCGGTTTCTTCCACGCACTGTTCTGTGGCTTTAGCACCGGTGCAGTTTTCATAGCCCACCACCCAGCCGCCGTTATCTTCAATGGCGCGGACCACTTTTTCTGCCGCACCGCCAATGGGACAACCGGTGATCAGAATGCGGGGCCGTGATTCCAGGCGTTTGCCGTCCTGCCATTCCTGACGTACGCGCTCGGCCATGCTGTTCAGCTCGTCGATAAGCGCCTCTTTATCAAAACGGAAGGTCGCGCCGTACACCACTTTCAGGATGTCACTGCCGCTGAGCGCAGGCGGGTTGAGTTGGCCAACGCGGTAGAAATTCGCCAGCGCGCGACGTTCTCTGTTTTTGAGCATAATGGCTTCACGTAGCGCAGCTTCGGTAATAGGGGTACCAAAACGGGCTTCGATACCTTGTTGCAGACGCAGGATCTCAGCTTTCCATAGCGCACGAGAGGCCGCATCGTTGGCGCTGTTGGGCAGTTGCATCACATGTACCGCTTTAAATTCGGCCATGTACTCGTACATCTTCTTCTTGCCGTCGCAGGTGGTTTCGCCCACCACCAGGTCAGAAAAGTAGAAGTAGGGGCATTTGTCGGTTTTACCAAAGCCGTAGCTGCTTTTGATCAACGGACAGAGGTTACGCGGGAGGTCCTTTTCAGCTTCTTCAATGGTTTCGTCAGAGGTGGAACACAGCGAAACGACAACAGCTCCAGCAGCCATCGCGATCTCTTGCGGCATAAAGGTGCAATAGGTCCCAACGAGCGGAATTCCCTGCTCTTTAAGATCCATTACGGTAAGGAAGCCTTTCTGACGAGCGTCGGAGAATTGGTTGAAAATGGCGGGTAAATCAGTGATAAGCGACATGGTTTTCCTTCCCCGTAACACGGGAGACAGTGAAAAGACGCCGCATTATAACCTTATAGTTATTGTGTATTTATTGATCTCCCTCGCGATGTATACATTTGTCCATCTACAGTATGCGGTCATAGAATTTTCTTCAGATCCATTTCTTCCTGGATCCGTTCGCTCCAGGCAATATGGGTGCGGATCGCCTCTTCAATTCCCGCGTTGTAGAAAGCAGATCCCAGTTTTTCGATAATAAAATCAATAAAGAACTCGGCGTCGAATTGTTCAAGCTCAAGATCAAAGTGGTCGCTACAGTACGTTTCAAGCTCGCTACGCAGACGATCACGATCCGCCGGGGCCAGAGTGATTTCAGCCATTTTTTCTCCTTAAAAATTCGGCAGTGTCAGCAGGGAAGGAATTTGCGACAACAGATATAACACCAGTCCTATAGAACCGCCAACCAGCGTGCCGTTGACGCGAATAAACTGCAAATCTTTGCCGATGTTCAGCTCGATTTGCTGTGACATATCACGCGCATCCCAGCTTTTTACCGTGTCGCTGATATGGCGTGTCAGGAAGGTAGCGAACTCCGGTGCGATCTTACGCGCGGCCTGCTCAAGATGTCCATTCAGCGAAGCGCGCAAGGCGCTGTCGGCAACCAGCGTTTCACCGAACCACTGCCCGGCACTGGCGATACGCTGTTTCACGCGGGAATCGTCGGCGTTAATGTCGGTTTTCACCCACTGGCGCAGATCCGCCCACAACTCGCCGAGATAACGGTTAAAGGCTTCATCCTCTTTCAGATAGCTTTTGAGACTTTCCGCCCGGACAGCCATCTCCGGATCGTGTTTGAGCTTATCAATCAGTTTAAACGTGGCACGATCGAAGGCATGGCGGATCTGATGCGTCCGATCGTGGCTGATGTCATCCAGCAGGGAGTTGACCGCATCAGACACCAGCTCGGCGCTGTGCTCGCCCAGCCATTCGGTCGGCAGGAGTTTCGCTTTTAGCGGGTGTTCTGTCTCCAGCCAGCGCACGATCTGCTGCGCAATAAACGCCCGTGAGCTGTCGCGCTGTAGCAGGGTGATCAACTGCGTAATCAGCGTGTCGAGCAGCTCCTGGTGGCGATTGTTTTTGGTCATGCTTTCCAGCATTAGCGCACTGGTACCGGAAAGATCAACCTTGTCGATAGCCTTGTGCACCGCGCGCTTGATCAGCCGCTGGATGCGGGAGTCGTCGGTCAGTTCGAGAAAACCACTCATAATTTGCAGCAGGTGCTGACCAATGCGCTGGGCGTTTTCCGGCTGGCTGAACCAGTTACCAATCAGCAAGGCCGGCTCATGGCGGCGGATCAACGCCACCAGCGACTGGGTATCGAGGAATTTTTCCTGCACGAACTTACCGAGGTTCTCGCCGATTCTGTCTTTGTTACGCGGGATGATCGCCGTGTGTTGCGAGATAAATGGAATCGGTACCCGACGAAAAAGTGCAACCACGGCGAACCAGTCCGCCAGTGCGCCGACCATCGCCGCTTCGGCTATCGCCTTGATTCCGAGTACCCAGAAGTTTGGCGGCAGAAACAGGGTGATGACGAACGTCGCAGCAGCGATCAGCAGCAGAGAGAGCGCCAGTCGCTTGGCGCGTTTGAGTTCAGTAATTTTATTCATAGGCTTAAGGATAGAGCCAGACGCTGGGATCGCGCAAAAAATGTGGCGTACCTCCCATTTTTAGGTGGAGATTTTACCCAGGGATCCAGTTGTCCCATGCGGGTAATGGGCCGAGTTCCGTTACCAGAAAGTCGATAAACGATCGCACCTTCGGATTACTGTACTTGCTGGGAAAATAGAGCGCGTAAAGGGCGTGGGTTTCGCAGGTGATGGTGCCATCGAGCATCAGCGGCGTTATCTCTTCTTTTTGAATATGATCGCCAATCAGATAGGTGGGTAAATACGCCACCCCTTGATCTTCTAATACCGATTTCAGCAATACCAGACTGCTGTTGGCCTGGATTGGCATGTGCAGCTTCAACTGATGCAGACGATCCTGTTCATCTGCCACTTTTAGCACCGGCGTGAGGCCGGGGTAAACCAGACAATCATGATTCACCAGATCGCTACGGTGCTGGGGCATACCTTTTTTGGCAAGGTAGCCGGGTGATGCGCAGTACGCCCAGCGGATAGGCACCAGCTTGCGCATCGCATAGTTTTGTGGCGGTGCTGTGGAGATGCGCAGGGCGATGTCGAAATCTGTTTCGTTCAGATTGACGAAGTTATCGTTGAGATCGATATACAGATTCACATCCGGGAACTGGGAGCGATATTTATCCACCAGGTTTACCAGTCGTGAATAACCAAAAGCGATCGAACAGGTTATACGTAATTCACCCTGCGGACTGTGGTAATAGCCGGAGGTCGTGTTCAGCGTTTCATCAAACTCTTTCAATAACTTATTCGCGCGGTTAAATAAATATTGCCCTGCATCGGTCAGAGTAATACTGCGGGTGGTACGTTTAATTAATGTCGTACCCAGCGTGTCCTCCATGGCAGTCAGGCTTTTACTTACCGCTGAAGGCGATACGTTGAGTTGCGCGGCGGCTTCAGATAATCCTCCGCAGTCGACGATTTTGACAAAAAACTCCAGATGCTTGAGTGAAATCGGCGTACTCATTGTTTCCTTAAATTCACAAGTGATTTGCATAAACGGTACGAATAGGCCGTTACATTCGCGTTTTAAACATGCAACTATTGAATCACAGGAAACAACTTGCTGGCAAAATGAAAAAATAACAACTTAAGTGAGTTGCATCACAAATATAAGGAGGCGGAGCGAAAACTCATCAAAATGTGAATTTAATCTCATTTAATATTTTATAATTTTAAAGGTACCCATTATGTGGTCACGACTCGAACCCTACAAATCGTCGATTATTTTATTAATTGCTCTGGTTATTGGTGGCTTATTAGGTATTTATGCCCCGACGTTTGCAAGTAAACTCCAACCAATAGGTCAGATATTTTTAAACCTGTTATTTATGATTATTGTGCCGCTGGTGGGTATCAGCGTCATGTCCTCCATCGCCAGTATGACCGACCTGAAAAGGCTGGGACGTATTATGGCGATTATCTTTATTGTCTCGATCGCAATGGCCTTTATTCCGGCTGCCGGAATTGTGGCGCTGGCGCTATGGTATAACCCGGCGCAGGGCGTCACTATCGATCTTTCGCAGTCTGTACAGGCGGGCAGCGGCAAGATGGATTTTGTCAGTATGATCACCACCAGTGACTTTATCGGGCTGTTCTCTAAGTCCAATATTCTGGCGCTGATCGTGATGGCGATTATCGCCGGAGTGGCGATAGGACAATCTGAACAGGCGGGTAAGCGTATTGCGTCGCTGCTGGAAGATGCCAACACCGTCATCATGAAGATCGTTTCAATCATTATGAAAGTGGCGCCGATTGGTCTTGGCTGCTATTTCGCCGCCACGATGGCCAGTCAGGACTCTGGTCTGCTGTTAACCTTTGCCCGCGCCATTGGTCTGTTTATGGTTGCCACGCTGGTCTACTTCGTTTTGGGTTCTATTCTCTATTCGTATATTGGCGGCGGTATTCCGGCGGTCAAAGCCTTCTGGCGTAATGCGATTGAACCGTCAGCCACGGCGTTAGGGACGTGTTCTTCACTGGGCACACTCCCTGTGACGCTGCGTGCGGGTAAGGCGATGGGAATTAACCCGGAAATCGTTGATGTCTCTATTCCGCTACTGGTCAACCTGAATAAAGGCGGCGTGGCGATGATTGCCGCACTGAAAATCGTCTTTATCTATTCGGTGCTGGGCATGGAGTTCACCACTGAGACATTCTTCCTGACGATGCTGATTGCCGTTCTCTCCGCCATTATTGTCGGCGGTGTACCAGGTGGGGCGTTTTTAGGAGAGATTTTTATCGTGACGACGCTGGGCTTGCCGATGGAAGCCATCCCGATGCTGGTGGTGCTGGGCACGATTACCGATGCTCCGGCCACGCTGATTAACGTGATCCATGATTTGAATGCGGCACAGATTGTCGAGCGGTTCGCTGGAAAAAAGCAGACCAATACTGAAATAAACTCTACTGCTGCGGTGGTATAGGTTTTCACACGGATTTAGAACAGGAGAAGTTATGAAAGACGCAATCAAGCTTGAAACGCAACTGGTCGTTGCTGGTCGCGACAAACGTTACACCCAGGGAGCGGTGAATCCGGTGATCCAGCGCGCCTCTTCGCTGGTGTTCGATACCGTGAAGGACAAAAAATTTGCCACCGCCAATCGTGCGAATGGCGAACTGTTCTACGGTCGTCGCGGAACTTACACACACTTCGCATTCCAGAAGGCAATGAGCGACCTGGAAGGCGGTGCGGGTTGTGCGCTGTACCCGTGCGGTGCGGCGGCGGTCACCAATGCGATTCTGGCGTTTGTCCAAAGCGGCGATCATATCCTGATGACCGGAGCGGCCTATGAACCCACTCAGGATTTCTGTAATAAGATCCTGAGTAAATTCAATGTGGAAACCACTTATTACGATCCGCTAATTGGTGCAGGCATTGTCGATCTTCTGCGCCCTGAGACGAAAGTGGTGTTCCTGGAATCCCCCAGTTCAATCACTATGGAAGTCCAGGACGTGCCGGGAATGGTGAAGGCGATCCGCGCGGTGAACCCAGAGATCGTCATCATGATCGACAACACCTGGGCGGCGGGAGTGCTGTTTAAAGCGCTGGACTTCGGCGTGGATATTTCCATTCAGGCTGGCACGAAGTACACCATTGGCCATTCGGACGGCATGCTGGGGACGGCGGTGTCGAACGCCCGCTGTTGGGATCGTTTGCGTGAAAACTCCTATCTGATGGGGCAAACGCTGGATGCCGATACGGCTTACAACGGTAGCCGCGGATTACGTACGCTGGCTGTACGTCTTAAACAGCACCAGGAGAGCAGCATCCATATTGCGCGTTGGCTGTCGGCGAGACCTGAAGTGGCGCGGGTGAATCATCCGGCGTTACCGGAATGCCCCGGTCATGAGTATTTTCAGCGTGATTTTGCCGGTAGCTCAGGCCTGTTCTCGTTTGTCCTGAAAAAGAGACTGACCGACGAACAGATGGCTAATTTTCTCGATAATTTTTCTTTGTTCCATATGGCCTATTCGTGGGGAGGATTCGAATCACTCATTCTGGCCAACCAGCCGGAAGAGCTGAACAGCATTCGCCCAGCCGGGGATGTCGATTTCAGCGGAACGCTGGTCAGGGTGCATATCGGCCTGGAAGATGTTGGCGATCTGATTGCTGATCTGGAAGCGGGGTTTGCACGAATCGCGTAACGTAAAGTGATAAATGCAGACACTTATCCGGCCTGCTGTGGCTACACAGGCCGGATAAAGTGCTTGTTTTGCGGGGTTGCATAGAAGTTGTGGTCGACAATACCAATCAAAATACATCATTTAAAATCAAATTAGATCATTTTTTGTCAAAATTAATCTTTGTCACAATTTTCATCATCTCATACGGGTAGCATTGATCAGGATCCTCAATGTTATTATTTTACGTAAGGGATGGTTATATTATGAATCTTAATGATTTTTTTATAAGAACAGCGCCGGAACGTCGTCATTATGGTGTCGCGTTACTGGTTGGTATCGTTTCCGGGATTCTCTCTGCATTTGTTAAGTGGGGGGCTGAAGTCCCACTTCCTCCCAGAACGTTTTCTTTGGGACGTAATGAATTTAATCCGCCGTATCTTTTCCTGAGAGACTATCTGGGGATTGATCCGACGCAGACGGTTTACACTTTTTCAGAACACGTGATTAATCCGGTGATGGTAACGCACATCATTTTTTCCTTAGTCTTTGCCGTGGGTTACTGTGTCGCTGCTGAAATTTTTCCGAAAGTAAAACTTTGGCAAGGTGTATTAGCGGGGTTGATCGTGACAGTGGCTGTTCATGGTATCTTCATCCCGGCATTTCATCTTTCACCACCGTTGTCCCAACTACCATTCGATGAATATGTTTCTGAAATAGTGGGGCACATTTTTTGGTTTTGGGTGATTGAAATGATTCGCCGTGACCTGAGAAATCGGATCACGCATGAACCGGATGCTGAAGTTCCGTTACATTTAGCCAGATGATCAAAAGTAGATGCACTATTTATGGCTTCTTATGGCTTGTTATGGCTTGCCCCCGACTTGCAAACACGAATATTAGTGTTCAGGTACCGGGGGCAGCTTATAGAAGTTTAGTTTTCGGTGACTAACGCTGTTGCCTCATGCTGACGCACTCGCTTCAATAATCCGGCCAGCGTGAACACCACGGCAATACCCGCCACGACCGCCAACAGGTGAAACGAAAGCCTGCCGCCGTTAAACCACAGCCAGCGTCCGACTTCGACCGAAACTGCCATCACTGTCAGGATCACCATGTTTAGCGACGCGGAGACCGTACCCTTCGGCAAGTTGTTAGAAAACAACGTAAAACGGAATAGCGTTGGGAAGATCATCCCGATGCCAAATGCATACAGGCTGGTCCCCAGCACCGACCACAGCCACACATGCGGCCACAGCAAATTACCGCCAATCAGTACCGCCAGTCCGCTCAGTTGAATGGGCGCAGCACGCCAGATAAAGCGCGGCTTCGTTGGATCCTTCACAAAACGCACGACCACCATATTGGCGACGATCACGGCACCAAATACCGGAGCCTGCGCCCAGGCAAACTGCGATGTGGTCATGCCGCCGGCATCAATCAGGATCACTGGCGAAACCGCTACCCAGCTCATCATCGGGATATAACTCAGCGAAAGTGTGGCTGCGCCAAAGAGGAACACCCGGTTGCGAAAAACGTCGCGGAAATCACGCAGTACGCTGCGCGCACTGAACGGCACCGAGCCGCGCTGGACAGTTTCCGGCATCGCTAACGCTAACCCAATCAGGGCGATAAGCCCCATAGCGGCGATAATGGCAAACAGGATCTTCCAGTGTACAAAGTGCATCAGCGCCGCCCCGGAGAGTGGGCCGATAACCGGCGCAACCAGCACAATGGAGGTGATTATCGCCATCAGTTTAATGGCCTTAGTTTGACCAAATGCCTCCTGCACCGTGACATAACCTACCGTGGCGATAAAGCAGATGCTGGTGCCCTGAATAAAACGCGCGATCAGAAATTGCGTCATTGAGGTGGTGAACAACGTGGCCGCACAGGCAAGAGTAAAGATTAATGCTCCTGCAATCAGTACCGGTCGGCGGCCAATTCGGTCGGAAAGCGGACCTAACAGCCACTGCAGCGCCATACCTCCCGCCAGATACAGACTGACCGCAGCCGGTGCCAGGCTGACATCGGCGTTAAAATCCCGTACTACATTAATGATGCCGGGCTGGATCAGGTCCGTCGACAAATAGGCGGCGAAGTCATATAAAATCAGCGCGATGGGGAAGAATAGCGTTGTGGCGCGTTGGGCGAAAAACGCGAAAATCCGTTGCATAAAAACAGCTCCTTGTCGGGAGAATACCCTCAACGGGAATAGCGAAATTCAATACCGTCTTTTGAGACGTCAGGCTGGTGACAGAAAAAACAGACTGCAGATGTACTGAATTTCATGTAATCAAAAACGCTGTCTGCGCGAAGCACAAACAGGACATACGCATCTCTGATGAGGTCAGAAAGCGTAACGATTACAGGTAACAATCAGCACATCACACCTCGGGAAGAGAATTAAGTTGAACGGAAAATAGTCAAACCGCAGTGTAATGCGAATTGGATGATAATTAAACGAGTTTATAGGGTTAATCTGAAGAAAATCACCATGCTTAACTGAGCGTGAGGCTGTGTAAAAACCGCAGTGCGATCGCGCTGCCGAAGATGATCAACACGCCTCCAGCGATGCGCTCGATCCACAGGATCCCTCTGGTTAACCGTTTCTGGATCTGCGGCAAACCGATGAACATCACGATCAATAGATCCCAGACCAGCACTACGCTCGTCATCCAGATACCGCTAACGGTTTGTTGTAGCAACGTCACCGACGGGCCGAGCAGGGCGGTCATCAGCGCCAGATAGAACAGCGCATTTTTGGGGTTGAGCAGTGATGAACCCAGTCCCAGCAGCAGTTGTTTGCCAAATCCAGGGCGATTGAGGCGGGCATCTGCTCCAGCCACGATTTGCGGACGACTGCGGATTAGCAGGCTACCAATCCACAATAAATAGAGCGCACCCAGTAATTCAATGGCTGTAAACAGCAGAGGGATCTGTCGCAGGATCCCCCAGCCGATAATTGCCAGCAGGATATACAACCCATTGCCGATGGCGATGCCCACACACAGCCCGGCGCTACCACGCAGCCGATAACGTACAGCGTAGGCGATCAGTAAAAAGAAATCCGGCCCGGGACTGAGCAACGCCATAAAATGCGCCAGCGCCAGTGCGGGAAAAGCGGAGGGGAAGAGTGCAGAAAGCCGTTCCATAGTGACCTCAGAATATGAATCTGCGATCACCCTACGCCTGACATAACATTAATTATTGTCTGATATTGATCGTCCCAACGCGTACTGACGCGGCGTGGCTGCGGTGTAACGGACAAAGGTGCGATGGAAATGGCTCTGGTCGGCAAACCCGCTCTGGTAGCTGACATCGGCAATATCATCCCCGGCGCGCAACCGCCCGCGGGCATAGTTAATCCGCACAATATTCAGGTAGCTTCCCGGCGTCAGCCCGGTATCTTGTTTGAAAGTACGGATCAGCGTTTCTTTACGCATGCTGCATTCATTTGCCAGTTCATCCAGCGAGGGCGGTGCCAACAGGCTGGACTGCAACCGCTCACGCAGATACTGACTGGTGACGCTTAGGTTAGTTGGTTTTCTCGACAGCAACGGCAGTGAACGCAGCAGCACAATTGCTGCATCGGTTATTTGCGCCGTCCGCTGTTGGCGCATTAACGCCACAAGATGCACATAGCACTGAAATAACGGTGGGTCATGGATCACGGGTGTGGGCGAGTAAAATTGCGGGTTACAGTTCAATGCTGAAAGATGAGAGCGACACCACTGCGCATCAAGATAGAGCATATGGTAACTGCGAAACTGCCCGCTGACAGGGTTGCAGCTGTGAGGCACCAGAGGCGGGATCACGATGAGATCGCCTACGCTCAGGCGGTATTCCTTGCCATCACATATGCAGCATGTCTCTCCTTCAAGAATCGCCCCAATCGAAAGCTGGGGATGGTGGTGACGCTTATAGGCCTGCTGACTGCACCAGGTGCTGCGCAGCTCCAGCCACGGAAGCTGTTCATCACGCCAGAATGACTGTGGAATATCGCGGGTATGCGTCACATCGTGTCCTCCATGAAAGTGATGGTTTGTTATAGCACAGGCCGCATGGTGAAAAAGTGGTGTTGTGTATCGACATGGTGCTTTTACGTAATGCATTCCAGAGAAATGCGAACGTTGCAGAGAGACGAATTTATCTCTGAAAATGCCTCGCAAAGGTAAAAAGTAGGAGGTGAGGGCGTGGTTTACCGGCGCTACAGTCACGACATCTTACTTTCAGGTGACGGATTGCTATGAATAAAGCGCCAGCCTCCACACCGCATGATGCAGTTTTTAAGACGTTTTTACGTCACCCTGAGACCGCGCGGGATTTTCTGCAGATTCATCTTCCTGCTTCGCTTCGTGAAATTTGCGATCTTCAGACGCTGAATCTCGAGTCTGACAGTTTTATTGAAGAGGATTTACGTGCGTATTATTCCGATGTGTTGTGGTCTGTGAAAACGACGGAAGGGGATGGATATATTTATGTGGTGATTGAACACCAGAGCACACCGGATGCGCATATGGCGTTCAGGTTGATGCGCTATGCGATAGCAGCCATGCAGAAACATTTAGATGCCGGACATAAGCAACTGCCTTTGGTGGTGCCGATGCTGTTTTATCACGGTGCCAAAAGCCCGTATCCCTGGTCGCTGTGCTGGCTGGATGAGTTTGCTAACCCAGGGCTGGCACGCCAGCTGTATGCTGCAGCGTTTCCGCTGGTAGATATTACGGTTATCCCTGACGATGAAATTGTGCAGCATCGACGTATGGCATTGCTCGAGCTAATCCAGAAACATATCCGTCAGCGCGATCTTATGGGATTGGTTGAACAAATTGTTTCTCTGCTCGTTACCGGGTCCACTAATGACAGCCAGATTAAGACACTGTTTAATTATATTTTGTGCACCGGCGATGCTCCTCGCTTCAATGAGTTTATCCGTGAGGTTGCCGAACGTTCACCGCAACATAAGGAGAATTTGATGACGATCGCAGAAAGGCTGCATGAAGCAGGATTACAAAAAGGCAGGCTGGAAGGTCGAGAGGAAGGGCTACAAGAAGGGCTTATCGAAGGTCAACGCGCTGAAGCACGGCGTATTGCTCGCACCATGCTGGCAGACGGTATTGAGATCAGTACGGTACAAAAAATTACCCGGCTTCCCACTGATGAACTTTATAACCTGAGCCATTAGGTATTACGGGAATGGCGTACTCTCCCGCCTGGTGAACTTACGCTACCGGGCATTCAATTTATTCTATCGCCACCTTTACCGCTTCGCCGAGCTTCTGCATCACTTCCCGATGCTTCTCGTTTGGCGGTAACGCGCAGTTAATGCGTACACAGTTGCGATACTTCCCTGAGGCAGAGAACAGCGATCCCGGTGCGACCTGTATTTTCAGCCGACAGAGTTGTTTGGCGACACAGACCATATCGACCTGCAGCGGTAACTCTACCCACAGCATAAAGCCGCCTTTGGGGCGGGTGACGCAGATCTCACAGGGGAAATATTCCCGTACCCAGCAGGTGTAGATCTCCATATTACGCTGATAGATCTGGCGCATACGCCGGACATGGCGATGATAGTGGCCGTCGCGCACAAAGGTTGCCGCTGCCAACTGCGTGGCAGGAACGTTGGTGCCGATAACGGCGTATTTTTTATGCAGAAGTTTGTCATGGTAGCGGCCAGGAACAACCCAACCCACGCGCAGGCCCGGCGCTACGGATTTGGTAAACGAACTGCACAACAGTACCCGACCGTCGATATCCCAGGAGTGGATGGTGCGCGGGCGCGGGTATTCTGTTGCCAGCTCGCCATACACATCGTCTTCAAAAATAACAATATCGTGGCGCTGAGCGAGGGCGAGGACCGCCCGCTTACGCGCATCCGGCATAATAAACCCGAGCGGATTATTGCAATTAGGGACCAGAATCACCCCTTTAATGGGCCACTGATCCAGCGCCAGTTCCAACGCCTCAACACTGATGCCGGTATCCGGATCGGTTGGGATCTCAATAACCTTAATCCCTAAACCGCGCAGTAGTTGCATCGTACCGTAGTAGGCGGGCGATTCTACGGCGACGATATCTCCTGGCTGGCAGACCGTCAGTAGCGCCAGCGACATTCCGCTCTGGCTACCGTTGGTGATGATAATGTCATCTGCATTGACGACCGAGCCGCCGTCCAGCATCAGACGGGCAATCTGATTACGCAGTTCGCGGCATCCAGCCAGTTCGTCGTAGCCCAGCACCGCTCCTAAATTGTGCTGCACTACGCGGCTTAATTCGCGCCAGAGTGGTTTCAGGCTGGGTTGATTGATATCGGGGACGCCGCTACTGAAAGGAATTATCGATTTGTCTGCATGACCTGCCAACATGTCCAGCACCTGATCCCACTGGGTTATCTCCACCGGACGCTGGACCGGGCGCGACATCAGTGGTACGGGCGGCTGCGCTTTTTGCGGCGCGACAAAGTAACCGGAACGCGGCTGCGGGGTGATCAACTGCCGCTGTTCCAGCATCTGATACGCCTGCTGGACGGTACTGATACTCACCCCGTGTTCCTGGCTCAGGCTGCGCACCGACGGCAGTTTTTCACCATGGCGATACAGCCCCAGCTCAATGCGTTCGGCCAGTAGTGTGGCCAGATGTTGGTAACGGGTCATGCTGTATCCCTCATTGTTGCCATACAGATGGATAAACCAATACAGAACGATGGAAAAAACCGTATGCAGATACTGTTTTAATCAATCTGTATGTTAAATAAAAGTACTTTTTGAATCTGTATTGTCTGGCGGTAAATCCGCGAAGATAAGCCTCTGGCAAGGCGGGGAGGCAAAGTATGGAATTTCACGAGAATAAAGCAAAACAGCCGTTTATTGGTTTGGTGCAGATCTGGCAGGCGATAAAACGCTGGCATCTGCGGGCGCAAACGCGGCGTATATTGCAGCAGATGAGCGACGAGCGGCTGCGGGATGTCGGGCTGCGACGCGATCAGGTGGAATGATTTTTCTTCCGATGACAAAGGCCGGTGGTTATCGCCCTGGCCTTTTTTATATTCACGATATTTATCAATTCATGCTTCTGGTTGGTCCGTTTCTTGATACTTACCCTGATAAGTATTATTTTCTTATCAGCGATGAGAGGAAAGTAAGATGACTGAAGATGAACTGTTTGCCTGCCGACCGATGGGGATGCGCATGGCAATGGTGGTGCGCCAGTGGCGGGCCATTATTGATGCTGCCATCACCGATACTGGCCTGACGCAGTCAAGCTGGACGGTGCTGATGCAACTGCATCAGTTGGGTGACAATGTTTCAGTCAGCGAACTGGCGGAGGTGCAGGGCATTGAACTGCCGCCGCTGATGCGCACCCTCTCGCAGCTGGAAAAGCAGGGGTATCTGCTGCGTTCCACATCGCCTTATGACAAACGCATCCGCCTGCTAACGCTGACCGAGCAAGGCCGCTTAAGGCTTGAAGAACTTAACCGGGTGATTGAGACATACCAACATCGCGTCACCTGCACCATTCCTGAAGCGGAGCTTGCCTCTTTCAGCACGACCTTAAATCAACTCGCCTGCAATTTGCGGACAATCCGCGAAGAAGACAATCAACACTAAAAAACTATGATGACCCCAGAACAAAAATTTGCCCGTTGGGTAAGGGTGAGTATTGCCGCTTTCCTGGTAGTATTCGCCTGGTTTATCGTTGCCGATATCTGGATCCCGTTGACGCCGGACTCCACGGTGATGCGCGTGGTAACGCCCATTTCCTCACGCGTATCCGGATACGTCTCGCAGGTGCATGTACACAATAATAGCCAGGTGAAGAAGGGCGATTTGCTGTACGAACTGGATCCGACGCCGTTTTTCAATAAGGTCGAGGCCGCGCAAATCGCCCTTGAGCAGGCGAAGCTGAGCAACCAACAGCTGGATGCGCAGATCTCCTCTGCCCGTGCCAACCTGCGCACCGCGCAATTCAACGCCCGCAACGATAAGACCACCTTTGACCGCTATCAGCGCCTGAGTGCCATGCAGAACGTGTCGCAATCCGATCTCGACAAGGTGCGCACCGCCTGGCAAACCAGCGAGCAGTCGGTGGCGGCACTTAATGCCAGTATTCAGAACCTGCTGATTCAGCGCGGTGAGCGCGATGATAAGCGTAACGTGACGTTGCAAAAATACCGTAACGCGCTGGAAGAGGCGCAACTGAACCTCGGCTGGAGCAAAGTGTATGCAGAGACCAACGGCACGGTGAGCAATCTTCAGCTTAGCCCCGGACTTTACGCGACCGCCGCCACGCCGCTGCTGGCGCTGGTCAGCCATCAGACCGATATCGTGGCTGATTTTCGCGAGAAAAGCCTGCGCCACACCCGGGTGGATACCGATGCCGCCGTGGTGTTCGACGCCATGCCGGGCAAGGTTTTCTCTGCCCGTGTCACCAGCAGTGATGCCGGTATTCTGGCGGGTCAGGAGCAGGTTAACGGCCAGTTGTCGCAACCGGAACAGTCTACCCGTTGGGTGCGCGATGCCCAGCGTATGCGCATTCACGTAGCGCTGAACGAACCGCTCGACACGCCGTTACCGACCGGGGCGCGCGCCACGGTACAGCTGTATAACAGCGAGGGGATGTTCGCCCGCACCTTTGCCGGGGCGCAGATCCATCTCGTTAGCTGGCTGCATTATGTCTATTAACACTCTGGCCCACGTCTTTACGCCGCACGGGAACATTGTCTACACCGCCAATGATTTTCGCCAGACCCTGCGTATCTCCGTTGCCGGGACAATCGCGCTAAGTATCTCGACCTTCTACAACGTGCAGTACGGCGTGTTTTTTGTGGTTTATCCGCTGATGCTGTTGTCGCTGGTGCCGGTGTTCAACCGCCATGTGGCAAAACAGTTCGTGTTCAGCGCAGCGGTGAACTGTGTTGAAATGGTGCTAATCGTCGGCTATCTCTCACAGTGGCCGCTGATTATGACGCTGGTGGTGTTCGGCTTGTACGTGATGCGTTTTCGCTTTATGAGCAAAGGGCCGCTGTTTCTGCTCGGCTCGATGGGCGTGGTGTGTCAGAGCACGATGCTCAACTTTATGAGCTATCCCACCACCAACTGGCATACGCTGATGTTCTCCAATATGGAGGCCTGCGTAATGGCGGTGGCGCTGAGCGCGCTGCTGAATTATCTGATCCCGGATGTGGAGGCGCGCCAGCCGCCGCCGCGCATTGAGAAGGATGCCGCCCGGGTCCGCCATGAGTCGCTGCTTTCCGGTACGGTGGCGACGATGATTTTTGTCATCTTCCAGATCTGTGATTTGAGTGATTCGCTGTCGGCACTGATGGCGGGCATTTTGATCCTGTTTCCGATGCACTACCGTGGCGCGGTGATCAGTTCTCTCTGGCGTGTGGTCGGTGTGGTGCTGGCCTGCCTGTATATTCTGCTGGTGCAGCTGCTTATCTATGATTTCAGCAACCATATGGTGTTGATGATGCCGCTGATTGGCCTCGGGCTGGCGTTCAGCGCCCGCCTGCACGTAATGGAAAAAGTCGGCGCAGGCGTGGGTTTTGCCAGTATCACCACCATCGGCATTATGTTTGGCCAGAATCTGCACCCGGATCAGGACCTGGTATTCAGCGATCTGTACCGCATCACCTCCGTCACCGTCGCGCTGGTGGCAACGCTGACGATGGTATTTCTGGTGCACCGGGTTTTGAACTGCTTTGCCGCGACGCGGTTTGTGATTACCGAGTGAGTGGGGAGTGAGTGCCGGATGGCGGCTGCGCCTTATCCGGCCTACGGGAAAGTGCTATTTGTAGGCCCGGTAAGCGTAGCGCCACCGGGCAAATCAGCAGGGAGTTACTTCTTCAACCCCGCAAACGCTGCTCTGATCTCGTCTTCCGGCAGGTTAATGCCAATAAACACCAGTGTGCTGTGCGGTTGTTCGTCGCCCCATGGGCGGTCCCAGTCGGCGCTGTACAGGCGTTGCACGCCCTGAAACAGCAGGCGGTTGGGTTCGCCGCCAATCCATAGCATGCCTTTGTAGCGCAGCAGTTTCTCGGCGGATTCCAGCAGCAGATTTTCCATCACTCGCGACACGTCGCTGATGTTCACCGGGTAATCCAGCTCGACGACGATCGAGGATATATCGTTTTGCTTGTCGGCGATAAAGTGGAAGCGCGGTTTGGCACTGACGATGTTCTCTTCCAGCATAAAACCATTGGTGTCGAACAGTTGTGCGAGGTCGATATCGCCGTGAGTCACGGTATATACCGGGGCGCGGGCATTGATGCGCGCCAGGCGCTCGCGCAATTTTTCACTGTTGCCAGCGACGTCAGTTTTAGTCAGCAGAATGCGATCTGCATAACCTACTTGCGACTGGGCGATGGTGAACTGGTTCATTTGTTCGTCGGCATGTACCGCATCAACCAACGCAATCACGCCGTCCAGCAGGTAGCGTTCGCAAATCACTTCATGGGAGAAAAAGGTCTGAATAATCGGGCCGGGATCGGCCATGCCGGTGCACTCAATCACAAGACGGTCAAAATTGATGGCACCTTTGTCGAGGTTATCGAGCAGGTCTAACAATGCGTCTTCCAGCTCGCTCGAACGGGTGCAGCAGATACAGCCGTTGGTCAGGGTTTTGATCTGCGTGGCACGGTCGCCAATCAGTTGATCGTCCACCGAGACTTCGCCGAATTCGTTTTCGATGACGGCAATTTTGTAACCGTGCTGCTCGTTGAGAATATGGCGCAGCAGGGTCGTTTTACCTGCGCCAAGAAAACCGGTGAGTAGGGTAACTGCAATCGGGGTCATTCATTTCTCCTTCTAACAGCAACTGCTTCCGCCGCTACCGTAGCGGGCTTCCTGGCGCTCGCGGAAGAATTCTTCGTAGGTCATGTACGGCTTATCGGGGTGGTTGGTCTTCATGTGCTCGACGTAGTTGTCGTAGTCCGGAATACCAATCAACATCTTTGCCGCCTGACCGAGATATTTTTTTGCCTGACCTAAAGTACCAAACATAAACAATCCTGATAAGCGAAAAGCCCCGCCGGAGCGGGGCTGAATACATCTTAGTGGTGTGAAGAGGTCTTCACGCCGCCTTCCGGCACTGGTACATACGGCGTCTCTTTATCAGAGCGACCGTTGATGGCGCGGGCCTTCTGCCAGGTACGGAACCCGTAGAAAATGATGCTGTACACCACCACCAGGAACAGAATACTCAGGCCGGCGTTGGTGTAGTTGTTGATGACGATATGGTTCATGTTGGCAATCTGCTGTGCGGTCAGCTCACCGCCGTTGGCAATCTTCTCTTTGTACTGATTTGCCATGAAGAAGAAGCCTTCCATCTGCGGGTTGGTGCTGAACAGTTTCAGACCCAGCGCCCAGGTGGTGCAGATAAGCAGCCATACTGCCGGGATAACAGTAACCCAGATGTATTTGGTACGCTGCATTTTAACCAGAACCACGGTACCCAGAACCAGTGCCACGGCTGCCAGCATCTGGTTAGAGATACCGAACAGCGGCCACAGGCTCTTAACGCCGCCCAGCGGATCAACCACGCCCTGATACAGCAGGTAGCCCCACAGACCTACGCAGCCCGCAGTACCGACAACACCCGCAACCAGAGAGTCAGTTTTCTTCAGGAACGGTACGAAGTTACCCAGTAAATCCTGCAGCATGAAGCGGCCAGAACGGGTACCGGCATCCAGTGCGGTCAGGATGAACAGTGCTTCAAACAGAATACCGAAGTGGTACCAGAAGCCCATGTCAGCCATCGGCAGTACTTTATGGAACACGTGAGCGATACCAACAGCCAGCGTTGGTGCGCCACCAGCGCGGTTCAGTACGGACGGTTCGCCGATATCTTTCGCAGTTTGCAGGATCTGCTCAGGCGAAATCACGAAGCCCCAAGAGCTGACGGTTGCCGCTGCGTGTGCGGTAACGTCTTTCAGCTGCGCCATAATCAACGGCGCGTTCTCGCCACCCATTTCATGCAGGTTCGGCATGGTGATGCCAAGGCCCGCAGGCGGGGTGTTCATTGCGAAGTACAGACCTGGCTCGATGATGGATGCTGCAACCAGCGCCATAATCGCCACGAAGGATTCCATCAGCATCGCGCCATAACCAATGAAACGCGCGTCGGTTTCACAGGCCAGCAGTTTCGGCGTGGTACCAGAGGCGATCAGCGCATGGAAACCAGATACCGCACCACAGGCGATGGTGATAAACAGGAATGGGAACAGAGCACCTTTCCACAGCGGACCCGTACCATCAACGTACTGTGTCATCGCCGGCATTTTCAGTTCCGGGTTGAGGATAACAATCCCCACAGCCAGACCGACGATAACGCCGATTTTCAGGAAGGTAGCCAGATAGTCACGCGGAGCGAGGATCAGCCATACCGGCAGCAGCGCAGAGATAAACGCGTAGCCAATAAGCGTAAAGGTAATGGTGGTGTCTTTAAAGGTCAGTGCCGGGCCCCAGTACGGGTCGTGGGCAATCACGCCGCCGAAGTAGATGGAGGCAACCAGCAGCACAATACCAATCACCGACACTTCACCCACACGTCCTGGTCGCAGGAAGCGCATGTAGATACCCATGAACAACGCGATTGGTACGGTTGAGCAGACGGTGAATACACCCCACGGGCTCTCAGCCAGTGCTTTCACCACGATCAGCGCCAGTACCGCGAGGATGATGATCATGATTAAGAAGCAGCCGAACAGCGCAATAGTTCCCGGTACCGGGCCCATCTCTTCTTTGATCATCTCACCGAGAGACGCACCGTTACGGCGGGAAGAGATAAACAGCACCATGAAGTCCTGCACAGCACCCGCCAGCACAACGCCGGCCAGCAGCCACAGCGTACCAGGCAGATAGCCCATCTGTGCGGCCAGTACCGGCCCAACCAGCGGACCTGCACCGGCGATAGCGGCAAAGTGGTGACCGAATAATACGTTACGGTTGGTCGGTACGTAGTTCAGACCGTCATTGTTGATGACCGCCGGCGTGGCACGCGTCGGGTCAAGTTTCATCACCTTCTGGGCGATGTACAGGCTGTAGTAGCGATAAGCCACCAGATAAACAGAGACAGAGGCGACCACAATCCACAGGGCGCTGATGTGTTCACCCCGACGTAAGGCCACTACCGAGAGGCAGAAAGCACCGATGATTCCGAGAATCACCCAGGGTATGTGCTTGAATATCTTTTTCGTATCCATAGTAAAACCTGGTATTAGATTAATAATTGGCCGAAGCCGCTTGGGTTTGATCTTGTGTTTGAGGAGGTAAATTGACTGCTATGCTGCAGAGGATCTTGCCAGAGAATTACGCGCGTAAAGTAAGGTAAATAAGTGAGTGGTTGTATGTCAGCTTAAGCGGTCCCAAGTGTCAGTGAGCGGTTTTCATTCGGCGTAACAGCATGAAATTATGTGATTTTCATCACATAATTTCATGGGGCGATTATGAACTGTCGACAGTAGTCACACTGGCTTTGCAATGAGGTAGAGGTAATAGAGGGTTATGAGAATAACAACGGTATAAAATATGTACTTCTCTGCTTTATCGACTTCGTTTCTACTCAGGTGGTTAAGGAAGTCGAATACCCTCCATATCACGAGCAGCATCGCCGAAAAATAAATACCGATTCCAGCCATGCGAAATTCGCCATAGGGCAGCATTGCCAGCGTGAGACCGAGCAGTGTGCCAACAGTGGCCGCCGTGATGGATTTCCCTAGTTCATTGAATTTAAATGAAAATTTTTCATAGAAAAAAGCAGCTAATTTTTTGTCCGGATCAAACCTGCCACTGAATCTCAGTAAAATGACGGTGAGTAACGCATTCAAAATTATCAGGAACATGATGCTTTTGGGCGCGACATTCTCCAGTAAAATATCTGAAATCTCCGGAATAAATAGCTTTGGCACGACCGGGGTCATCGCCCCTAAAAAGAGTCCCAATACCATGAAGGGAAACGCGTTAGAAAGTAAGTCGAGATAATTATTTTTCACAGAAGGACTTCCTTGTTATAGCCGATGATAAAACAGACCCACTATTGGTAGCCGAAGCTTACGGCAATGAAAAGCCCTCTTAAAAGGTGGGGAAAGGAGTCATGGCGCTAGTTTGCGTTATGTATACGAGTGGTATTTACTGCTTTTTTCTGCGCCAGATGTCGCCAGAACATCTGCTTTTTGAACGATATTCGTAAAGTTTTCGCTTTCCAGGCCGAAAATTCTGACATCTGTCTAGCGGAAAGAGAAAACATGTTAAA
This sequence comes from Citrobacter sp. Cm046, assembly GCF_030333065.1. Classification (NCBI taxonomy): domain Bacteria; kingdom Pseudomonadati; phylum Pseudomonadota; class Gammaproteobacteria; order Enterobacterales; family Enterobacteriaceae; genus Citrobacter; species Citrobacter sp. Cm046. Next base: position 308,866 of record NZ_JAOWGP010000046.1, read on the forward strand.
ACGAATGAAGATTGTTACCAGCCTATTGCTGGTACTGGCGCTGTTTGGCCTTTTACAGCTTGCCTCAGGGGGTTTGTTCTTTAACTCATTAAAGAATGACAAAGAGAACTTTACCGTTCTGCAAACTATTCGCCAGCAGCAGTCTGCGCTGAATGCGACCTGGGTTGAATTGCTGCAAACGCGAAATACCCTTAACCGGGCAGGCATTCGCTACATGATGGATCAGAGCAATATTGGCAGCGGTGCGACCGTTGCAGAACTGATGCAGGTAGCCAGCACCGCGCTGAAACTGACGGAAAAAAACTGGGCGATTTATGAATCGCTCCCACGCGATCCGCGTCAAAGCGAAGCCGCTTTCCAGGAGATCAACCGCACGTATGATATCTACCACGGTGCGCTGGCGGAGCTGATCCAGTTGCTGGGTGATGGGAAGATCAATGCGTTCTTTGATCAACCGACTCAAAGCTATCAGGATGGTTTTGAGAAGCAGTATATGAGCTACATGCAGCAGAACGATCGCCTGTATGACATCGCGGTTGAGGACAACAACAGTTCCTACAGCCAGGCGCTGTGGGTGCTGGTATGTGTATTGATTACCGTACTGGCAGCAATTATCGCTGTCTGGTTTGGTATTAAGCTTTCGCTTATTGCCCCGATGAACCGACTGATCGATAGCATTCGTCATATTGCCAGCGGCGATTTGGTGAAACGTATTGATGTGGAAGGTTCCAACGAGATTGGTCAACTGGCAGAAAGTTTGCGTCACATGCAGGGTGAGTTGATGAGCACCGTCGGCGATGTGCGTAACGGCGCCAACGCCATTTACAGCGGTGCCAGCGAGATTGCGATGGGCAATAACGATCTCTCTTCACGTACTGAGCAGCAGGCGGCCTCTCTGGAAGAAACCGCGGCCAGCATGGAAGAGTTGACGGCGACTGTGAAGCAGAACGCGGAAAACGCGCGCCAGGCCAGCCATCTGGCGCTGAGTGCCTCAGAAACCGCGCAAAAAGGCGGGAAAGTGGTGGATAACGTGGTGCAAACCATGCGTGACATCGCTTCCAGTTCGCAGAAAATCGCCGACATTATTAGTGTTATCGATGGTATTGCCTTCCAGACTAACATCCTGGCTCTCAACGCGGCGGTAGAAGCGGCACGTGCGGGTGAACAGGGACGTGGGTTTGCGGTAGTCGCAGGTGAAGTCCGTAACCTGGCACAGCGTAGTGCTCAGGCCGCGCGCGAGATCAAGAGTCTGATTGAAGACTCGGTCAGCCGTGTGGATGTCGGCTCAACGCTGGTTGAAAGCGCCGGTGAAACCATGGATGAGATCGTGAATGCGGTAACCCGTGTGACCGATATTATGGGTGAGATCGCCTCTGCATCTGACGAGCAGAGCCGTGGTATCGACCAGGTTGGTCTGGCCGTTGCTGAAATGGATCGCGTGACGCAACAGAACGCCTCGCTGGTGGAAGAATCCGCCGCTGCCGCTGCCGCACTGGAAGAACAGGCCAGCCGTCTGACTCAGGCTGTTGCTGTATTCCGTATCCAGCACGATCAACAGCGTGCGCGTGATGTTACTGCAGCAAAACCGGTATCAACCACCGCTCAACCGCGTAAAGCTGCGGTAACGGATGCCGGAGAGAACTGGGAAACGTTTTAACTAAAAGTAGCTGGATGTCACTTTTCCGGTTACCGGGCAGCTAACTCAGCTTCAGGCGCATGGCGCAGCGTGATTCATACACCTGACCATGCGCCACTTCCTCTTCTCTTTTCTGGTGTAGCATCGCTGGAAGGGCATTGTCGGCCAGCATCTCAAACCCCAGTCGGGCATAGAATGGTGCATTCCATGGAACATCGCGGAAGGTAGTCAGCGTTAGCGATGTATAACCTTTCTCACGCGCCTGGTTCGCGACATAGTGAATCAATCCGCTACCAATACCCTTTCCCTGCCATTCCAGATGCAGAGAGACTTCGGCAATGAAAAGCGAGGACTCTTGCGCTTCTGTCAGTAAAAATCCAACGGGGTGATTATCCGCAAGCGCCAGCCAGCTCATCTGTTGTAAGACGTATTGCCGATGTTGCTCGAGCGAAATGATGTGATCGCCTGCGATCCACGCAAGCGAGGGTATGTGTAGAAAACGCTGTCCTGCTGAGCGTTCAATGCCGGGCAGAGTTGCGATATCAGTGAGGGTGGTATCACGGAAAAGTATATTCATGCGGGAAAGTATAACAGGGGGGGATTACGATCCGGTAACGCGCTGTTACCGGATCATTGGGGTAATTACTCCTGACGTGGATCGCTAATTGGCTGGCGGACCAGGAAGATGTAAGCGAGCGCGCCTACCATGGTAACGCAACCGCAGATAATCAGCGCCAGACGGAAAGAGTTCGTTGTATCAACAATAAATCCGGTGACGATCGGCGCGAACGATGCACAAATAAAGCTGGCAAAGTTCTGGATGCTGCCCACTGAGGCGGTCATGCGTGAAGCCACCGCAACGTGGATTAGTCCCCAGCAGGATGTTCCGGCGAAGTGGATGCAGAACAGCGCCATCCCGATCAGTAAAACTGCAGCCATGGACGTTGTTGCCTGCGGCACTACGAAGGTGAATGCAGCCGAGCAGAACATTCCGGCAATGATACAAATCTTACGGCTCTTAATGGGAGCCATACCCCCTTTTACCAGCCAGTCGGTGACAAAGCCATTAATCAGCATCCCGGCTGCACCAAACAGGAATGGGATTGCCGCCATTAATCCGGTGCTTTTTAAATCAAGGTTATAAGAAGTTTGCAGGTAACCCGGCAGCCAGGCCAGATACAACCATGCCGTATAGTTAATACCGCTAAAGCCCAGCATCATGCCCCACATAGTGCGGTTACGGAACAGGCTGCGCCATTCGGCAAAACTCAGTGGATCGCGACGAGCATTGACGCTCCCCGCATTCAGATACGCTTGTTCAGTGGCGCTCAGTTCAATTTGTTCGCGGTTGCGGTAAAGCATATACCAGCCAATGGCGAGGAAAATGCCCAGCACACCGATGGTAATGAACATCCAGCGCCAGCCCATGACCAGCATCATCGCAGCCAAGATCGGCGGACTAATGGCGACACCGATCGTGGAGGCAGCGTTGAACAATCCCATCGGGCGGCCACGCTCTTTGATGTTAAACCAGTCGTTGATTACCTTCACACCGCATGGGTTCATTGGCGCTTCGCCAATCCCCATCCCGATACGTACCAGTACAAACTGGGTGAAGGTGTGTACCATACCGGACATCGCCTGAAACAGCGACCAGAAGAACATACCCAGTCCCAACATAATGCGTGGACCTTTACGATCCAGCAGCGGGCCGCAGGGAAGTTGCGCAATACCATAAGCGAGAGAGAACACGGACAACAGGATGCCGATTTGCGTTGCACTGAGTCCCAGTTCTTCACGAATAGTTAAGTTCGCTACCGACAACGAACTGCGGTCGAGATAATTAATAACCGCAGCAAAAAATAATAAAATCATTGCTGTGGTCTGAATACGTTTTATTCGACTACTGCGTTGAACCATGCCCTCAGGCGGAACATTAATATCCGCAGATGAGGGCGTGTCAAACGAAGAACTTGGGTCGAGTGTAATATTATTTTTTTCCACGCCGGACTCCTGAACCTCAATAAATTATTTGTTACACAACGTGCAGTTGCGCAGTATTGAAAAAATACCAGTGACAAATCAATTTGTTCATCACCGCTCACAAAAGTTTTTAATGCAGTCGACTTAGCGTGAGCATAGGCAAGAGGTATTTTCTGGCGTTTTTATTTTTATAGAATCGTGCTCCCGGTAATGATTTCCTGTTTTTTATCTGTTCTTAATGAGCGTTGTGGCTACTTTGGTTGATGGAGCGAATCATCGATTGTTTGGCTGAATTCAAATGGTTGCAGAGTGCCAGGGTAGCATCCAGGTCGCTGCGGCAAATCAGCGCGCTGAGGATGGTCATATGCTCATCAATGGCAATGATGTTGCGTTGCTTGAGGTCGCTTTCATCCCACTGATAGTGGAAATGGAAAATCACAGAGATAATTTCAAGTGATTGATTAAAAAATATATTATCAGCGGCGGATAGCAGCAAAGCATGGAACTCACGATCTAACTGCGAGAACATACGAAAGCTACTGCCGATGCTGTCGCGCAGTATGCGATGGCGCTCAAGCAGTGTTTTTGCCTGTAACCAACGCGGGTCATCGTCGGGCAGATTCAGGAAATGTTGCAGGGAATGTGTTTCCAGCATTTCTCGCAATTCGAACAGTTGTTCGGCGTAGGCCTGATCGAACTGCTTCATGCTCCACTGACCGCGCTTCTCATTCTTTATCAGATTGTAACGTTCGAATTTTAAAAGATATTCCCGTACAACTACCGGGCTGACGCCGGCGGCTCTGGCAAGCTGCAACTCGGAAAAACTTTCACCTGCGCGCAATTGGCGCTGGTTGATCATGGTGAAAAATGCCTGCTCAAAAATTCGATTTTGCTCGGTCATGGAGGCTGTGGTACACGAAAAACCATCCTCATGGTTGGGTTTGCGTACGATAACGTAGTGGCTTCCTACCTGCGTTAATACGCCGCATTCGCCTAAATGGCTCAGCATGTGGCGTACGGTGGTACGACTAATGTTGTACATTTCAGCCAGTGCGCTTTGCGAAGGCAGCGGGGAAGGGATATGACCGCGTGCCATATCATCGATTATCTGGTTAATCACATTGTGGCGTAAGTTCTGTGAACGGCTCATGGCATCTCCTTTTTGCCTATTAAAACCCGATTTAAAACATTTTTATGCGCTGGGATTCACAGATTATGTTTCTGGTTTCTCCTGCATTTTTAATTTCGTTGATATCTGAGGCAACAAAAAAACAGGAGAGCCGAATCATGTCTACGATGAATACTTTGATTTGCCAGGAACCCAAAAAATTAGTCTGGAAAGAGCGTGAAATACCTATTCCAGGTGAAAGTGAAGCATTAATAAAAATTAAATCTGTCGGGATCTGTGGGACTGATATTCATGCCTGGGGAGGCAACCAACCATTTTTTAGTTATCCACGCGTATTAGGTCATGAAATATGCGGGGAGATTGTTGGGCTGGGTAAGAATATACAAAACCTGAAAACGGGCCAGCAGGTGGCAGTTATTCCTTACGTCGCGTGTCAGCAGTGTCCGGCGTGCCAGAGCGGGCGTACCAACTGCTGTGAGAAGATTTCAGTGATTGGCGTACATCAGGATGGTGGATTCAGTGAGTATTTGTCCGTTCCGGTGACGAACCTGCTGGATGCGCAGGGAATTGACCCACATGCCGCTGCACTGATTGAACCGTATGCTATCAGCGCACATGCGGTGCGCCGGGCGGCGGTGATGCCGGGTGAGCAGGTTCTTGTCGTGGGGGCCGGGCCGATAGGTCTTGGGGCGGCAGCAATTGCCAAAGCCGATGGCGCACAGGTAGTGGTGGCAGATACCAGCCCCGCGCGCAGGGAACATGTTGTCTCCCGATTGGGACTTCCGGTTCTCGATCCCGCTGCCGAAGATTTCGATGCGCAGCTACGTGCCCAGTTTGGTGGTTCACTGGCGCAAAAAGTCATTGATGCGACGGGTAATCAGCATGCGATGAACAATACGGTGAATTTGATTCGCCACGGCGGCAGCATCGTCTTTGTTGGGCTGTTCAAAGGTGATTTGCAGTTCTCTGACCCTGAGTTCCATAAGAAAGAAACCACCATGATGGGCAGTCGTAACGCCACGCCGGAAGATTTCGCCAAAGTGGGGCGGCTGATGTCTGAAGGCAAACTGACCGCTGACATGATGCTCACACACCGTTACGCGTTTGCCACGCTTGCGGAAATCTACGAGCGGGATGTGATTAACAACCGCGAATTAATCAAAGGTGTGATCACGTTCTGAGAAGGGTTTTGTGATGAAGACATTGAATCGACAAGATTTCCCTGGGGCAAGGTATCCGACGCGGGTGATCCAGTTTGGTGAAGGTAACTTCCTGCGCGCGTTTGTCGACTGGCAACTGGATATCCTGAATGAGAAGACAGATCTCCGGGCCGGAGTGACAATTGTTCGTCCGATTAATACGGATTTTCCACCTTCGCTGAATACCCAGGACGGGTTATATACCACGCTCATTCGCGGATTGAATGAGCAGGGCGATGCGGTGAGTGAGGCACGGCTAATCCGCTCGGTGAATAACGAGATCAACCCGTATCTGGATTTTACGGCGTATCTGGCGTTGGCTCACAATCCGGACATCCGCTTTGTATTTTCAAACACGACGGAGGCGGGGATTAGTTATCACGCCGGTGATAGCGTCGATGATGCGCCGCCAGTGAGTTTTCCGGCCAAACTGACGCGTCTGCTGCTGGAGCGCTTTAACCATTTCGACGGGGCGGCAGATAAGGGCTGGGTGATTATTCCTTGTGAGCTTATCGACTATAACGGTGATGCGCTTAAAACCCTGGTATTGCAGTACGCGCGAGACTGGCAGCTTTCTCCGGCGTTTACTGACTGGGTGGAAACCGCGAATACCTTCTGTTCTACACTGGTGGACCGGATTGTTACAGGCTATCCACGTGAAGAAGCTGCGCCACTGGAACAAACGCTGGGTTATCACGATGCATTTCTGGATACAGCTGAGCATTTTTACCTGTTCGTCATTCAGGGGCCTTTATGGCTGGCTGAAGAGTTGAAACTGGCGGAGTGCCCGTTAAATATCCGCGTGGTGAGCGATATTAAACCGTACAAGGAACGTAAGGTTGCCATTCTTAACGGCGCTCATACCGCACTGGTGCCTGTGGCCTGGCTGTGTGGGCTGGAGACCGTTGGTGAGGCGATGCAGGATGCTGATATACGCCACTTTGTTGAGCAGGCAATTGACAGGGAGGTCATCCCTGTTTTGGATCTTCCGGCCGATGAGTTGCGTGAATTTGCTGGTGCGGTTAGTGGACGTTTTCAGAACCCTTATATTCGTCATCAGCTCCTCTCCATTGCGCTTAATGGGATGACAAAATTTCGCACACGTATTTTGCCGCAGTTGCTGGCAGGGCAGCAAGATGCACGCTGGCCGGTGCGGTTGACGTTTGCACTGGCTGCGTTAATCGCGTTTTATCGCGGGGAACGGGCGGGAGAGAATTATCCATTACAGGATGATGAGCAGTGGATCCGCCGCTATGCCGATCTCTGGCCGAGGGTTGGTAATGACCTGACGCTGCGTGAGCTGGTGATGGTTGTGCTCGGTGATGCCACTCACTGGGGGCAAGATCTTACATTGCTGCCAGGGCTTGTCGAACAGGTGACGGCAAACCTGGAGTTAATACTGGTGCAGGGAATGCGCCACGCAGTACAAAGTCTGGATTAAGGTTGCCATGCAGCGCCCGGAGTGGTGTTGGGCGCTGTTTTTTTTACCCTTGTAAATCCACAACTTTAATTTCAACCATCCCGATCCCCAGCTTACGCGGCGAGTGGCCCAGAATGTTCCCCTCGTTGGTGGCGACGGGGTCGGGCGGGACAATCACCAGCGTATTGGCATCTGCCGGGTTATCAAAATGCAGCGTGGTGGTGCTGATATCATGGCTTAGCACCAGCGTTTGCTCCTCGTTGCCCACGCGTACGGGAATAGGACGGTTGGCGTTGTCGCCGAAAGCTTTCGCGGTGATGATCAGATCAAATTTCTTCGGCAACGGAGCCTTGTATTCGATTTTTACCTCTTCGCTCAGTTGCGCATTGGACCAGCGTCCCCAGGATTCGGGGCGTGAAATCCCACTAAACTGTTTCACCTCTTCCGGCGCACCTGCCACGTTAAAGACAAAACTGTCGGCTTTGTAACGAATATCGTTATCGACAATTTTCAGCGTATCGACGTTACCTTTGTAACGCTCCATGTCGATAACTGTATCTTTAAACGCAGTCTTACCTTTCCATTTCGCTTTATCGACGTGCTGTACAATTTGCTGGCCGCCTAACTGGCCCTGCGATACGCACCAGTCGGTAGAGAGTGCCAGCTCTGGTGCCCATAACTGCGCCATTTTGTAGCAGCGGTCTACCCACACAAAGTTATCGCGTGGGGCGAAATCAGCAAGCTGGAAGCGCAGTGGGGCAGAGTATTCACTTTCCGGCAGCGGCTCAACGCGTTTGTCTGATACGCGCAGCAGCAGCGGCAGGCGGAAATGGCTCCCCGAGAAGGCGATCATGTTTTTGTCCTGATCGACGGTAAACTTTTTCATCTCTTTGGGAAATTTCCACAGACGAATGATATCGGGCTTCCACGCCAGCATTTTTTCTTTGATATTCAGGAAGACTTCCGATACGGATTCGCTCGACAAACTGCTACGTCCGAGGCCGATAAAGTTATCGCCGCCCAGAATATCCAGCACCGTTGCGCCGTTATCCATGGTGTTACGTTTCACGGCCAGCGTCTCCTGCTGAGGCTTGTCACCACGCAGAACGAAGAACAGATTGTTGCGATCTTGCTTATTCAGATACTTCCATGCGGTGTTGTTCATCGCCAGGTGATCGGAAGAGACCACGATAACGGTATCTTTAAACCACGGTGAGGCTTTGATCTTATTGATAAATTCAGCAATATTTTCCTGGCTACAACTGACTGCGCTAAAGGATTGGTTCGCCTTACCATCGATATCATAGCGTTTGCGGTTACAGGTACGGGAGATGAAACCATCCGGATGATGGGTATCTACCGTCAGTGTGAACAGTGAAAAACGTTGGCCGGAGCGGGAAAGCTCTTCGAATTTTTTCCATGCCTCATCCAGTACGGTGTCGTCGTAAAAACCCCAGTCGTTACGGTATGCCGGGTCTGCCACCACGCTTTTTAACTCTTCCGCGCCATACAGATAATCAAAACCATGGGATTTCAGAAAGACGTCTTTTCCGGCAAAGCGCAGATTTGCACCTTGTACAAAGTAGTTGTGATAGCCGGAGTTTTTCAGGATATCACCCAGGCAGATATTTTGTGGGAAGAAACTGGAGACTGATGCTGAAGCGTTACCTTCAAACGGGGCAAACAGCGGAATACCACACTGTGAGGCCACCATTCCGGCGATGGTGTAATCCGTACCCGGTAACTGCATGGTATTGCTGAAGTCCATTCCTTCGTTTTTTAATGCACCCAGCTCCGGAGTCAGGTCCGGGAACGCATCATTATTAAAATAGGTACGCTCCAGGCTTTCGCCGTAGATATAAACCAGGTTCAGCTTCGGGTTAGGGATCGTTTTTGATGGCTCTTTGTAATACGCCGTGAAGTCCGGATCGCCATCGCGAGACTGGGATTTGACCAGTTCGGTTATCTGGTGGAATGCCGGGCTGGCATCAACGGAAGCCAGTGCCAGTATCAGGGCCAGCAGACTGTAGCCAACGTGATGAGGATGATGGCGACGGCGGCGAAGTACCCAGCCCAGGGCGCCAAATACGACAGTCAGCGCCAGTGCAATCCCTACACCCGGAAGAACATATTTGCTGACGCCCGCGCCGGTCAGGCTGTTGGTCAGCGTATAGAGCACCGCATCGTTGATGCCATCTCCGGTGAAATAGTTGCTGGCATACAGTGTGATATTTAAGACAATAAAAATTCCCAGCACCGTTAACATGGCGGCAAACCACCAGGTGTTGCGACCCGCTTTCCAGGCGTAAATCAATACCGAAGCGAGAAACAGAGCGATGGAGAATAATTCAGACAACGGACGATCCTCAGTAAGCCGGGCAATTAATTGCCTGGCAGGCTAATCATTTCTGGACTGTACAATGTAATCGCGTTGTTATATTGCTGCAATTGTAGTGACATTTAATTACGTTGTTATTCAGAATTGGTTTAGATATGCGGGGCGTTGAAGGGCATTACTGATTATTTTGGGAAATGTATGCGGGAAATAGATTGATACCGCGCAGGCTGTGAAAAAACCGTACGCGGCGCTTATCACATCAGGAAATGAAGTTCATACCCTGTTTTAATACCAGATCGCAGGCCTTGGTTTTAACTTGCTTTGCCAGCGAGCTGTTACCAATCGTGTCCAGGTTAAGCTGTTGACCATCTTTGGCGTTCAGCAGGCCCTGAATACCATCCAGGTAGTTGGTATCTTTTTTCTGTTCCGTCGTTCCCAACCCCAGCTTATCCAGAACCTGGTTTTTGACGTTTTCAGTATCTGTGACCGAGGCGAGCTTCTGTTTTGCACAATATTCCAGAATACCGGCCGCGTTATTCATACTGTTCGACGTGAGCGACTGATTACTGCTCAGCAGGCTGGTCAGGGAAGAGAGTGAGGTGCTGCTCTGTGAGCCAGTGCTTTGCTTACTCAGTTCATTGGCAGCGCTGGAGAGCGAATCTTGCCAGGAGGCGGCGAAAACGCCAGTAGAGATTAGTGTGCTGGCGGCAACCGCACAGCAAAGAAGACGTTTTGTTGCTTTCATCATTACAGGTCACTCGTGTTATGCCTTTTCAGCGCAGTATAGCGCTGGATCACTTAGGAGTGTTCCCAATACTTTAATACTCTTTACCAGTAACCCGGCTACGGTAACTTTCCCAGTTAAAAATGACCCACAGGCTGTTGCCGAGTCGCATACGATCCATCACGCGCTCACCCAGCAGTTTGTTCATCTCATCCATATTGCTGTTTGTCAGCATGCCGGTCGGGCGCTTGGAGGAAGAACGACGATCGACGATCTGATTGATGATCACTTTTTCATAGCGGGATTCGGTCTGCATACCGATTTCGTCGATCACCAGCAGATCCACGTTGCTGAGATCGTTGAGCAGCTGTTCTTCGCTGGTTTCACGGTTACTGAAGGTATCCTTCATCGCTGACATAATATCAGCCACAGTAATGATCAGTACTGACTTGCCGCGCAGCAGCAGTTCGTTGCAAATAGCTGCGGCCAGATGGTTTTTTCCGGTGCCGGGTTTGCCGGAGAAGATAAAGCTGGCAATGTTGCCATCAAACTCGTCAACGTACTGGCGGGCTTTGCTCAGGGCATTCATTTGACCTTCACACTCGACCCGGTAGTTATCGAACGAGCAGTTTTGGTGCAGGGGACGGATACCGGAACGGTTGAATGTGCGCTGCATCTTCATTGCCCGGTTCTCACGAGCCAGCGCCGCAGCCCGAATTTCACCTTGCTCTTTTTGCCATGCCAGCAACTCCTCGCCCGTTTTAAACGCGGGCTTTACATTGGGTGGCATCATTTTTTGCAGACGTTTCATCAGGTCGCCAACGTTTTTCATCGTTATCCTCTAAAACCTGGTGGAATATGGCTGTCAGGTTCGCTGACACTATTTACATCACGCTTTGGCATCCCGCCATTGCTGGCCCGGCCAATCTGTATGCTACGCGCCAGTTTTTGTTGCCACTGAATGTGATGAAAGACTTTACCTTCCGCCTGCCAGTAAGCAACAAATGAAGCCAGTTCTTCGGCGGTGACTGGCTCTCTCAACGCCACGCCCCACAGGGCGGCCTGTCGCTGAAAGTCGGCGTCTGGCTGCCAGTCAGCGTACATCGCAAATTTCCCCATTGGCACGGCAACAGGAGCGGCTTGCGGCTCTTCATAAAATTGCGCGTCCAACGTTACATCGCTACCCGGACGGGACAGTTTCTCTTCAAGCGCCAATAGCTCAGCTAGCCGCGCAGGGGTAACCGCGTAAAAGGCAGGAGCGTTATTGGCGAAAACGGCCACAGCACCCCCTACTGACTTTGCCAGCACCGCGTTGTGATCGTGTAATAAGGCGTCAATGCTGATGACGTCCGGGGTCAAAATTTTGCAGGACATAATGTTTCTCAATACCGAACAACAACCGAGAAGGGGACTGCTTTTATAGTAACACAGAGAAGAGGGAGAGCAGCAGGATGAGGGAAGGTCGCCCCCATCCGTTGGATTGTAAGAAGGTTAATCAATTATACGCGCGGGCGCTTTCTATACAGCCATAATCCCGGAACTGAAAGCCCGATAGAGAGTGCGCCCACAATAGATGAAGCTTTCAGAAAGTTGGTCAGCAGGGTGATCATCAGCGCTTCGCTGTAACCAAAATGACCGATTTTTACGGCGGATATCATGGCTGTGTAGGCCGAGATCCCGGGGAACATCGGGATCACCGCCGCGACGGTGAAGACTTTCGGGTGCGCCAGATACCAGCGAGACCACTGGATCCCAATACAACCTACGAGCAATGAAGCTAAAAAGGTTGACCATTCGATATTGAGTCCTGCGGTCATTACAGCCATTCGCGAGCCGTGCCCGAGCGCACCGAGCAAGGCGCACCACGGGAGTGCCCGATGAGGCACGTTAAACACCATGGCAAACCCCAGGGCGGGAATTGCCGACAGGACCATATCCTGCAGTAGTGCAAAAATGAAATCCATCACACCCATCCTCGTAGCCCCCATATCGTCATCGACATCACTACGCCAACGCAGGTGGCCAGTGTGAGCAGACTGGCAATAGCCCAGCGAGCAAGGCCGGTATTAATGTGTCCTTTAAACATATCTGCAACGGAGTTAATCAGTGGGAAACCCGGAACCAGCAGCAGCACGCTGGCTGCCATTGCCACGGTCGGCGTGTGATTAAAGGTGGGCAGAGTCAGCATCAGGCCAGATATCGTTGTGGCAACAAAAGCGGTGATACAAAAGTTGATCTGCGGATGTAAATGCCGGGAGGCCAGAATTTGGCGAATGTACATGGCGATCATGCTGGCAAAAAAGGTGATAACGGCACCATCCCATCCGCCCTTATTGAGCTTACAAAAGCAGGCACAGGATAACCCGACCATGAAAGCAACCAGCCATCTTGGGTAGCGCAGCGGTTTAATTTGGCTAAAGCGTTTCTCAACACCTTTGTCATCCAGTAGCTTGTGTTCTGCCAAAATAACGATGTGCTGCACTTCCGTAACGACGTGCATATTAATGCCGCGATCGTGATTTTTACGGGTCGATGTCAGGCATTGTCCGTTTTTAATCGTGGTCAGGACGATTGCGTTAGATGATATGGCGCTTTCTACGCTGTCCATTCCAAGAGCCAGCCCAAGGCGGGTGGAGAGCTCGTCAACCAGTGCGCTTTCTGCCCCATGTTGCAGTAAAAAAAGCCCGCATTGTATACATAACCGTGTAACCGTTCGTTGTGACGACTGCTCTGTTTGCATAGCTCACTCTGACTGAAAAAACGCTCTCTGAATGACGAATGTCTACTTTTATCATGAAGTATAAGCCCAATGGCTCTGGCTAAGATCAATATTTGTGTTGAAAAAAAGAGACATCGTGCTTGTCTGCTGAATGTGAAGCGACATTTAGTTTTAGCGATTGAGTGAAAATTTAAGTTGTTTGAAGCATCCTCTCACCATACTGAGCCTGCTAACTTACGATCAGAAAGCGTTATTATTTTATGGGCTGAATGCTAAATAAGTTAGAATGGCTAATGTTATAGTTTAGTTATTTTAATTGTACATTTAATGTTTTATGAGTAATTATGCGACGATGGCTCTATAGCAAAGTACTATTAGGATTATAGTGCTATTATGCGGTCTGAATTATCATGAATTAAATTAAGGATAAACAATTCACAATATCTATTATTTACTCTAACCATTCCTTATTGATTATGTTACTTACCCATTAAGAATTTATAGAGTGAATGAGATAAACGGCATATGGATGTGGAGGATATATGTTGCCAGGACGCAGCAAAAACGCAGTTGTTATTAGTACGCTGCCGATTATGCAAGCGGGATTAAAGAGTGTAATTCAAACTCATTTCTCAAATTATGAGCTCACCTGTTTCCGCAGTGCAGAAGAACTCACTTTATTGCAGCTACGACGTTCCGATTTGGTGATGATTGATTTAACTGGGGACTTTAGCCAGCCGCGTTCAGTCTGTGAACAGTATTATTCTTTATTATCTCAGTACCGTGATATCCACTGGGTCTTCCTCGTTTCTCGCAAATTTTATCCGCTAGCCGTTGAATTGTTGATGTGCCCTTGTAGTTCGTTGTTGTCTGATGCGGAGCCAATCGAAAGTTTAGTGAATGTAATTCATGTGGGAAATACTCGCGCCGAGAGAATTAGCAAAATGTTGCTCTCACCGCCCGTAACGCCTGAAATCCTGGAACATAGCGTGCAGTCGATAGTGCTTACCCTGTCAGAGAGAAAAGTGTTGCGACTGCTGGGGAAAGGTTGGGGAATTAATCAGATAGCGATGTTGCTTAAGAAAAGCAATAAAACAATCAGTGCCCAAAAAAATAGTGCGATGCGTCGTTTATCAATACATAGCAATGCAGAGATGTATGCATGGATCAATAGTTCTCAAGGATCACGAGAACTGAATTTACCTTCATTGTATGGAGAAACCACGGAATGGAAAAAAGAAGTGTCAAACGAAATGTCGCGTTGGTAGAAAAGTGTGTAATGAGCAGTGTGGGTATTAATAATTTATTTAATACCATGCCAAAAAATCAATATAAACTTCATCTCTTTTCCAGCCAGTCTGACTTTAGCCAGACAATGATAAATATGCCATTTTCAGCGGTTATTTTTTCACTTCCCGCGATAAGAACTGATCGACGAGCTGGACTGGTATATCTGACTGAATTGGCGGTGAACTTCCCTCATATTCGCCGCGTGGTTATTGCCGATGATGATGCTGAAGTGCGTTTAATTGGCTCTCTGTCGCCGTTACCACTGGATGGTGTTCTTAGCAAAGCATCCTCGTTAAGCGTTTTACAGGAGGGATTATTTGCAGCCTTGAATTTTGCTAGCAGGGAAACAGAAAGCACGAAAAACCTTTGGTATATCAACCAAAGTCGTATGCTGAGTCCAACAGAGCGTGAAATTCTACGCTTTATGTCGAATGGTTATTCGATGCCGCAAATTGCTATTCAGCTTGAGCGGAATATTAAAACCATTAGGGCGCATAAATTTAATGCAATGTCTAAACTGGGCGTTAGCTCCGATGCCGGATTATTGAACGCTGCCGATATTCTGTTATATCTGCGTGCCGGGGAGTCGACACCATTTATCCATGCAGTTTCGTAACGGTGTTATTGATCAATTAGTGCCGGGGTTAGTCACCGGCACAAAGACCTGGGTTCGTTACTGACACACGTCTACCCAGGTTGCAGCAGTCAGCTCAGCCATTCTGTCAGGTGCGATGCGAACCGCGCTGTGTGTGGCTCCCGCTGCGGGGAGTACTTCAGCATAGCGTTTCAGCGATATATCACAGTACACGGAAATTGGTGTTTCCAGGCCAAACGGACAAACCCCGCCAACGGGATGACCTGTAGCATTGACCACCTCATCGCTACTCAGCATACGAGCCTTAGCACCAAATGTATTCTTCAGCTTCTTATTGTCCAGACGAGCATCCCCTTTGGCGACCACCAGGATAATGTCGTTTTTAACTTTCAGCGAAAGCGTTTTTGCGATCTGACCTGGCTCGACGTTATGGGCTTTTGCAGCCAGATCAACCGTTGCTGTGCTTTGGTCTAATTCGATGATTTCAATATCCGGGGCATGCTCCGCCAAAAACTGCCGTACTGATTGTAAACTCATTCTTTTCTCCCAATTGCCAGTAAGCAGCCCTATATAGCAAAAAACTGCATGGCGTAATTTGTCACAGGGAAAGTATCACTGTAAATATTTTATTGTAACAACGCCGCAACATCAGATTCAGTTAACAGGGAAGGAGAATAAGCAGGCAGTTAAGAATGACGAGGGGGCAGTTCTTCTTTTATTTCAACGTACAGTCACCGCACTGCTGGACATCGGGTAGACGGTAGCGCTGGCAACAGGTTCTGCGAACCAGCAGCCCTTCACGCGGAACAACAGTACGCCACAAAGGATTGTCCCGGCCACAGGATAACTGTTTCTCAAAGAAGCAGGCTTGTCGCAACATTGTCAGTAATTCATCACCGAGTAACGGTTTCATCTCCGTTAAATACCAGTGAATTAAATATCCGGTGTTGCTCCAGATAAGCTTACCGTTGATCTCACCTGTCGACTCCAGCGCCTGAACAACGGGTGTCAGTGCTGAGAGAATCAGTGTTTCCATCCGTTGTTGTGGAGTGAAGGCAGTGGCGTGTTTATCCTGATGTACATCTATCCAGAAACATGCAGCACGACCCGTTTCGTGAAACTCGACGTGCATATGTTCTGGAGCGGTATCGATGGCTTCTTTTTGTGTCAGAAGGGCTAACATCAGCGGAGGCATCATCAGCCCGATATACCATTGCGCCCACAGGGAAATCAGTGGCTTATTTTCGCGTGTTAATGTGGGTTGGTTACGATATATATGGTCAGAATAAACTGCCAGCAACGAGTTTAGCGTAGCGGGCTGGGTCCATTCATGCAGCGTCATGGCATTTTGTGGCGGTGTTTCGTCAAGACGAATGAAGTCCAGTAGATGCTCGCGGGTCTGAGCGATTGTTGCTCGCACGGAATCTGCCAGCGATGCTTTCTCGGGAGGGAGAGGGGTTCGCCAGATGACATCTTCAACGATCGGTGCGGAACGGTAAGCCATGTCTATATAGAGATGTTAATCTAAATGATAATGATTGCCAATCCTATAGACGAGGGAAAACGATGGCAAGATTTTTGTCGCGATGTTGGACAACAGCGCACAGATAGCTCAGACCGAGGGGCTGCTTACCCGTAGTTCATCACTGACCAGAGTGTTATTACGGCCCAGGTTCTTGGCTTCGTAGAGGGCTTTGTCTGCTTTAGCGATGGCTTCGTCAATCTCCTGATCTACCAATGGTGCAATGCCGATACTGACGGTCACATTGGTCGCCACGCTTTCATTAAACATGTGAGGAATTTTAAGATCGTAGACCTTCTGGCGAATTCGCTCGGCAGCAGCCTGTGCCTGCGCTGGATCGATAGCGGTCAGCAACACCATAAACTCTTCACCACCAAAACGCGCCACTACGTCCCGCGAGCGCACTGAGTCGCGAATAGCGGCAGAAACACGAATCAGCGCCTGATCGCCCATCATATGGCCGTAATGATCGTTGTAGGCTTTGAAATGGTCGATATCCAGCAACAGGACATAGTGCCTGGAATTACTGAGGGCCAGCAGCGTATCAAGCCGGTTTTGCAGGCCCCGGCGATTATACAGACCCGTTAATGGGTCGAGCATACTAAGTCCGTTTAGTGTTTCACGCTCTTCCAGCAGCTTGTACATCAACTGCTGGGCAAAACCGTCATAGCGCTTTTGTATCACGTGTTGAATAGCGATCCCGGCCATGGGCAGCGCCATAAAATAGATAATTCGCAGACCGTGCTCGCTACCGTTAAGCCACAGACACACGGCGACTGAAGGTAATGAATGGAGGGTAAACGCAATGATATTATTGGCAAAAGCAATCGAGCCAATAAACAGCACGCTGAGAAGCGCTATCAATAGAAAATAGTAATCATTATGACCTAATACAGAAGATTTCAGAACAATATGTGTCGCCCATAACAAGCCAAAAATGATTGAAATAAGGGGGAGATTAATTCTTTTATCGACATATTTCTCATGCCAGACCAACAACAGCGTACTCGCGGCGCAGATGAGTACTGCTGGTGCGGATAATGCCTTGACGGCAAAAAGCGGGAAGAAAAGCGTAAACAACGAGGAGACTGCGTTGAGAAGCAGAAACAAACGTAAAGAGAGTTGGTATTTTTTAGTGCGCAGAGCTCGCCAGGATTGTACTGTCATAGGTAAATATTGTTATTTATCTGCAAGATACGAAGATGTGTTTGTCAGGGAAAAAATAACGAGTGAAAAATCATTCACATAGGTATTTATAGTTTTTTGTTGAAAAGCTAACCGCCGTGCAATTTATCACCTTCAATTATTCATGTCATCAATCGTTAAGTAAAACTCATATAATTGATAGTCTTTCCAGGCTGACAAATGAGAAAATATATCATATGATATTGGTTATCATTATCAATGTCGTAGGTGAAACCATGTTGCAACGTGCGCTGGGCAGTGGATGGGGAGTGCTACTGCCGGGAATATTAATTGCCGGGCTGGCATTTACTGACCTGTCAGTTTACGCATGGAAAGCGGTGGTTGTATTAGGGTTACTACTGACTTCACTCATGCTGTATCACAAGCAATTACGGCATTTTGTTTTGCTACCTTCATGCGCAGCGCTAATTGGTGGCGTTGTTCTGATGATGATGAACTGGAATCAGGGGTGAGGTGAAACAGAAAAAACAGAAGGGAAAATAAGATAATTGGTGCGAGGGGGGGGACTTGAACCCCCACGTCCGTAAGGACACTAACACCTGAAGCTAGCGCGTCTACCAATTCCGCCACCTTCGCACAGTCATCTTACTTTTTGATATCGCCTCGTTGGTGCGAGGGGGGGGACTTGAACCCCCACGTCCGTAAGAACACTAACACCTGAAGCTAGCGCGTCTACCAATTCCGCCACCTTCGCCCAGTGCGAGCAATATCAACGTGGATTATGGTGCGAGGGGGGGGACTTGAACCCCCACGTCCGTAAGGACACTAACACCTGAAGCTAGCGCGTCTACCAATTCCGCCACCTTCGCACAGTCATCTTACTTTTTGATATCGCCTCGTTGGTGCGAGGGGGGGGACTTGAACCCCCACGTCCGTAAGAACACTAACACCTGAAGCTAGCGCGTCTACCAATTCCGCCACCTTCGCCCAGTGCGAGCAATATCAACGTGGATTATGGTGCGAGGGGGGGGACTTGAACCCCCACGTCCGTAAGGACACTAACACCTGAAGCTAGCGCGTCTACCAATTCCGCCACCTTCGCATACCATCGATACTCAAAAAGTATCGTTACCACGGAGGCGCATTCTAGTGGTTTTCAGCTTTTCGTCAATAGTTAATTGTGCAGTCTGGGTTGATTGGTGCAAAAACGGCCATGTAAATGGCCGTTACATATTCCAGTTATGCTTTCTTCGCCTGACGCGTCATCACGGTACGGTACACTTTAAAACGTCCGGTCTGGGCGATGACTTCATGGAAGCCAAACATTTCATCCAGCACTTTCGGGTAAGGCAGGAATGCGTTGGCCACAATACGCAATTCACCGCCGCTG
This sequence comes from Citrobacter sp. Cm046, assembly GCF_030333065.1. Taxonomy (NCBI): domain Bacteria; kingdom Pseudomonadati; phylum Pseudomonadota; class Gammaproteobacteria; order Enterobacterales; family Enterobacteriaceae; genus Citrobacter; species Citrobacter sp. Cm046. The sequence continues at coordinate 327,957 of NZ_JAOWGP010000046.1, forward strand.
TTCAGATGACGAACCGCCCCGCGAATTAACGTTTGTGCGGCATCAAGACTGGTCTGCATACCGTCGTGGAATGGCGGGTTAGAGATGATCATATCAAAGCGCCCGGTCACATCGGAAAAGACGTTACTGGCGAGAACATCACCTTCAATACCATTTGCGGCCAGCGTTGCGCGGCTGGCTTCAACCGCAGATGCGCTGACATCGCACAGCGTTAAACGAACTTTCGGTGAATGGCTGGCTAATGCGACGGAGAGTACGCCTGCGCCACAGCCAACATCCAGAACTTTACCTTTGGTGTGCGGTGTCAACGTTGACAGCAGCAACTGGCTGCCCACATCCAGGCCATCACGGCTGAACACACCAGGTAGCGTTTTGATGGTCAAATTGTCAACGTTGTACTCGTCCCAGTACTTTTCGGCGTCAAAGACTGGCTGTTTTTCCAGACGACCGTGATAGAGGCCACAGCGGCGCGCACTGTCGACTTTATTCAGCGGTGCGTATTCGGCCAGCATTTGTTCTGCGCTGCGTACGCCACTGCGGTTCTCACCGACGATAAAAATATCGCTGCCCACCGGCAGTAGCGACAGAATATTCATCAGTTGGAATTGGGCTTCCGGCTTATTTTTGGGCCAGTAGTAAATTAACGTATCGCTATCTGCGATGTCTTCGGCCTGTGCGACGAGGCTAAAGCGAACGTTGTCACCCATCTGACGGTTTAATACCTGCCAGTGGTGGAGTTGTTGGGTATGCGCCCGGCTGGCGGCGCTTTCGAAGTGGGCTGGCAGGTCATCTTGCAAATCACCGGCAAACAGAATACGGCTTTGTTCGAAATCATCACTGTGGCGCAGCAAGACTTCACTTGCCGGGGTAAAAGCAGACATGGAGTGCTCCTCAATTTATACAGGTTGCGATTATATACAAAAAATCATTCAAGCTGTATCAAGGCGGCCTGCGGGATGACGTGTATCGTTGTTTGTTGGCGCTGATTCGACAGATTTGCTATATTTGCGCCCCTGATAGACAGGAGTGTTTCGCTATGACATCCCGACGAGACTGGCAGTTACAGCAACTGGGCATTACGCAGTGGTCGCTGCGTCGTCCTGGCGCACTGCAGGGCGAGATCGCGGTTTCAATTCCTGCGCATGTCCGTCTGGTAATGGTTGCCGCGGAGTTACCCGCGCTAACCGAACCGTTGATGAGCGATATTTTACACGCATTGACCGTCAGTCCGGATCAGGTTTTACAACTGACGCCTGACCGTGTCGCCATGCTACCACAAGGCAGTCGCTGTAATAGCTGGCGGCTGGGTACCGAAGAGCCTTTGCAGTTGGATGGCGCTCAGGTCGCCAGCCCGGCGTTTAATGAATTACGGGAAAACCCAGCGGCACGTGCCGCTTTATGGCAACAAATCTGCGCATATGAACACGATTTCTTCCCTCGGTCCGACTGATTTACCCACAGCATTTCAGATTGAAAAACGCGCCCATGCATTTCCATGGAGTGAAAAAACATTTGCCAGCAACCAGGGCGATCGTTACCTCAATTTTCAGCTCACAGTTGACGGAACGATGGCCGCCTTTGCAATTACGCAGGTGGTGCTGGATGAAGCTACGCTGTTCAATATTGCCGTCGACCCTGATTTTCAGCGTCGAGGTTTAGGACGCGAACTACTGGATCATTTGATCGATGAACTGGAAAAGCGGGGGATTCGGACGCTGTGGCTCGAGGTGCGCGCTTCGAATGCTGCGGCTATCGCGCTATATGAAAGCTTAGGCTTTAACGAAGCGACGATTCGTCGTAATTACTATCCGACAGCCGACGGTCACGAAGACGCCATTATAATGGCATTGCCAATCAGCATGTAAGACAAGGTGTAATGATGATGAAGTGGGACTGGATTTTCTTTGATGCCGATGAAACGTTGTTCACATTTGATGCGTTTACCGGCCTACAGCGGATGTTTCTCGACTATAGCATTACCTTTACCGCTGAAGATTTTCAGGACTATCAGGCCGTGAATAAGCCACTGTGGGTGGATTATCAAAACGGTGCGATAACGTCATTACAACTGCAGCATGCTCGTTTCCAGAGCTGGGCTGAACGCCTGAACGTGCCGCCTGGCTCTCTGAACGACGCTTTTATTAATGCGATGGCGGAGATTTGCTCCCCGCTACCGGGCGCGGTTTCGCTCTTGAATGCGATTCGTGGCAAAACGAAAATTGGCATTATTACCAACGGCTTTACCGCATTGCAGCAAATCCGCCTTGAGCGTACGGGTCTGCGAGACTTTTTCGATCTGCTTGTCATTTCTGAACAGGTTGGTGTGGCAAAACCCGATCCGCGTATTTTTGATCATGCACTGACGCTGGCGGGCAATCCTGATCGCTCTCGAGTACTTATGGTGGGTGATACTGCGGAGTCAGATATTCTTGGTGGTATCAATTCCGGACTGTCCACCTGCTGGCTAAATGCACACCATCGTGAGCAGCCTGTGGGCATTCAGCCGACCTGGACGGTTGCGTCATTAAGCGAACTGGAGCAACTCCTGTGTAAACACTGATTGCCTCCCCCCTGTTGATGGGTAAAATAGCCGCAATTTTTCGTATTCAACATGCCCGGCCTGATGCCGTGCTTACCTAAGAAGATTTGACTATGACGTTGTCTCCTTATTTGCAGGAGGTGGCTAAACGCCGCACTTTTGCCATTATTTCTCACCCGGATGCCGGTAAAACGACTATCACCGAAAAGGTGCTGTTATTCGGACAGGCTATCCAGACCGCCGGTACGGTAAAAGGCCGTGGCTCCAGCCAGCATGCGAAATCTGACTGGATGGAGATGGAAAAGCAGCGTGGTATCTCCATTACTACCTCGGTAATGCAGTTTCCGTATCATGACTGTCTGGTGAACCTGCTGGACACCCCTGGGCACGAAGACTTCTCTGAGGATACTTACCGTACGCTGACGGCGGTGGACTGCTGCCTGATGGTCATCGACGCCGCAAAAGGTGTTGAAGACAGGACCCGTAAGTTGATGGAAGTTACGCGTCTGCGTGATACCCCGATCCTGACCTTTATGAACAAACTTGACCGTGATATCCGCGATCCGATGGAACTGCTGGATGAAGTGGAAAACGAGCTGAAAATCGGCTGTGCGCCGATTACGTGGCCGATTGGCTGCGGTAAATTGTTCAAGGGCGTGTATCACCTTTATAAAGATGAGACCTACCTGTACCAGACCGGTAAAGGCCATACCATCCAGGAAGTTCGTATTGTCAAAGGTCTGAATAACCCGGATCTCGACGCGGCAGTGGGTGAAGATCTGGCTCAGCAGTTGCGTGATGAGCTGGAGCTGGTTCAGGGGGCTTCTAACGAGTTTGACCATGAGCTGTTCCTGGCGGGTGAAATAACACCGGTTTTCTTCGGGACCGCACTGGGTAACTTCGGTGTAGACCATATGCTGGACGGTCTGGTGGAGTGGGCGCCAGCGCCAATGCCACGTAAAACCGATACCCGCGTAGTTGAAGCCTCAGAAGAGAAGTTCACTGGTTTCGTCTTTAAAATTCAGGCCAATATGGACCCGAAACATCGCGACCGCGTGGCGTTTATGCGTGTTGTTTCCGGAAAATATGAGAAAGGCATGAAAATGCGTCAGGTGCGCATTGGTAAAGATGTGGTTATTTCAGATGCGCTGACCTTTATGGCTGGAGATCGTTCTCACGTGGAAGAAGCGTATCCAGGCGATATCCTCGGTCTGCACAACCACGGCACCATTCAGATTGGTGATACCTTTACTCAGGGCGAAATGATGAAGTTCACCGGTATCCCGAACTTCGCACCGGAGCTGTTCCGTCGTATTCGCCTGAAAGATCCGTTGAAGCAAAAACAGCTGTTGAAAGGTCTGGTTCAGCTTTCTGAAGAAGGTGCGGTGCAGGTCTTCCGTCCGATTGCCAATAACGATCTGATCGTTGGTGCGGTCGGTGTGCTGCAGTTTGATGTGGTCGTTTCACGCCTGAAAAGCGAGTACAACGTTGAAGCGATTTATGAGTCGGTCAACGTGGCAACTGCGCGCTGGGTAGAATGTACAGACGTGAAAAAATTCGAAGAATTTAAGCGTAAAAACGAAGTTCAGCTGGCGCTGGATGGTGGTGATAATCTTACCTATATTGCCCCTACCATGGTTAACCTGAACCTCACCCAGGAACGTTATCCTGACGTTACGTTCCGTAAAACGCGCGAACACTAATCGACCTTCCAGGGTGCGGCTTCTGCCGTACCCTGCGACTTTCCCTGCCTTTTTAATCCCTTACGGAATGTTCTTAAATCCCGCATTTTATCTTCGTTTTGTCTGTTTTTTAATCTGTTTGGTCAGCGACTTCGAAATTGTGATCTATATTTAACAAAGTGATGACATAAGTGTCGGCATTTAAATGCCATGCAAATAAATGTTTATGGTTGTTAGAACTGATATTTATTTTTATCACGATATTAATAACTGGTTCGGGTCGTCGTCGTGCAGAACATCAATGTGAGTACTGTTGATTGTGATGGCGACCATTGACTTCTGAATTGAGTGATTTTCGCCACATTCAGCAATGCAGCACATGTGCTGCCAATGCTCGAATTATGAGCAAAAAAAACAGGATTAAATCGATGACAATGACAAGACTGAAGATTTCTAAAACGCTGCTGGCCGTGATGCTGACTTCTGCTGTTGCAACGGGTTCTGCTTTTGCAGAAAACGCGACAATGGACAAAGCGCAATCCGGTCTTGAAAGCGCGGGGCAGAAAGTCGATAGCTCTATGAACAAAGTCGGTAATTTCATGGATGACAGCTCCATCACTGCAAAAGTAAAAGCCGCGCTGGTGGATCACGAAAGTATTAAGAGCACCGATATCTCCGTCAAAACAGACCAAAAAGTGGTTACGTTAAGTGGGTTTGTTGAAAGCCAGGCCCAGGCTGAAGAAGCGGTGAAGGTAGCGAAAGGCGTTGAAGGGGTGACCTCCGTTAGCGACAAACTGCACGTTCGGGATAGCAAAAGTACGACTGTAAAAGGCTATGCGGGCGATACGGCAACCACCAGCGAAGTGAAAGCGAAACTGCTGGCTGATGACATAGTCCCTTCCCGCAAAGTGAAAGTAGAGACTACCGATGGTGTAGTTCAGCTTTCCGGAACCGTCGATTCACAGGCTCAAAGCGATCGTGCTGAGAGCATCGCCAAAGCCGTTGATGGCGTGAAAAGCGTCAAAAACGATCTCAAAACTCAGTAATTCGACTTAATTCGCCTTCCCGATGTTTGTCGGAAGGCGTGTTGTGCACCACACTAAAAAATATCGCAAATGGGCGGCCTGAGCGTCCATATCAAGCGGTTGACATTAACTATGGTAAAGGAGAAGCGTATGTTTCGTTGGGGCATCATATTTCTGGTTATCGCGTTAATTGCCGCCGCTCTGGGATTTGGTGGACTTGCGGGTACCGCTGCAGGTGCGGCAAAAATAGTCTTCGTGGTCGGGATTATCCTGTTTCTGGTTAGCCTGTTTACCGGTCGTAAACGACCCTAGCGCGTAAACCGTAAAGAAAAATTGCTACCAAGCCAGTCCAGTGGACTGGCTTTTACGGTTTTAGCGATGAGCAAATTGCGTTACTTTGTCGTTCTATCACAAAAAATACAGGAAGGCAGAGGTGGGGCAGAGAATACCCGTCACGCTCGGTAATATTGCGCCGTTATCGTTACGTCCGTTTCAACCTGGCAGTATGGCGCTGGTGTGCGAAGGCGGAGGACAAAGGGGGATCTTTACTGCAGGCGTACTGGATGAGTTCATGCGTGCGCAATTCAATCCCTTTGATTTCTACTACGGGACTTCCGCTGGCGCGCAAAATCTTTCGGCCTATCTTTGTAATCAGCCCGGTTACGGACGCAAAGTTATTATGCGTTACACCACAAAGCGTGAGTTCTTTGACCCGGTGCGATTTGTGCGCGGGGGAAATCTTATCGATCTCGACTGGCTGGTGGATTCAACATCGACGCAGATGCCGCTGGCGATTGATAACGCAGAGCGCCTGTTTGCAGCGGGAAAAGCTTTTTACATGTGCGCCTGTCGGGGAGATGACTATAGCCCGGGCTACTTTTCACCTACCCGACAGAATTGGCTCGACCTTATCCGCGCCTCCAGTGCTATTCCGGGATTCTATCGTTCGGGAGTGTTGCTTGACGGTGTCAACTATCTGGATGGGGGAATTAGCGATGCTATCCCCGTGCAGGAGGCGGCAAAGCAGGGGGCAAAAACGTTGGTGGTGATCCGCACCGTGCCCTCGCAAATGTACTATACGCCACAGTGGTTCAAGCGGATGGAGCGCTGGCTGGGGGAAAGCAGCTTGCAACCGTTGGTGAATTTAGTTCAGCATCATGAAACCAGCTATCGTGCTATTCAGAATTTTATTGAAAAACCGCCCGGTAAGCTGCGTATCTTTGAGATCTATCCGCCAAAACCGCTGCACAGTATGGCGTTAGGTAGCCGTATTCCGGCACTGAGAGAAGACTACAAAACAGGACGCCTTTGCGGTCGTTACTTTTTGGCTACCGTGGGTAAGTTGTTGGCGAAAAATACGCCGTTGCCGCGCCAGACTCCGAAGATTGTGGTGCCGGGGCCGGTGGTGGTCCCTCCTGCGCCTGTTGCCAATGATGCCCATGCCCCGGTGGTTACCCACGCACCCCAGGCCAACGACACGACATTCAATAATGAGGATCTGGCGTGAGTTATCGTTTTATCGATACGCATTGTCATTTCGATTTTCCGCCCTTTGTCGGTGATGAACCTGACAGTATCCAGCGTGCCGCTGAGGCTGGGGTGAACAGCATCATTGTCCCGGCCACTGAGGCGGTGAATTTTTCACGCGTGCTGGTGTTAGCACAAACCTATCCATCGTTGTTTGCCGCATTGGGTCTGCACCCCATTGTTATTGAACATCACGACGGCGACTGTCTGGATAGACTGCAACAGGAACTGGAAAAACGACCGCAGAAAGTAGTTGCCGTCGGAGAGATCGGACTGGATCTGTGGCGCGACGATCCGCACTTCGACAAGCAGGAATGGGTACTGGAGGCGCAGCTTAAGCTGGCGAAACGCTACGATATGCCGGTGATCCTGCATTCGCGCCGCACCCATGACAAGCTGGCGATGCATCTTAAACGCCACGCCCTCCCGCGAACCGGTGTAGTACACGGTTTTGCAGGAAGCATGCAGCAGGCGGAGCGCTTTGTTCAATTGGGCTATAAAATTGGCGTGGGCGGGACCATTACCTATCCACGCGCCAGTAAAACGCGTGAGGTGGTGGCGCAGTTACCGCTGGAAGCATTGCTGCTGGAAACCGACGCGCCGGATATGCCGTTAAACGGTTTTCAGGGCCAGCCTAACCGCCCGGAACAGGTGGTCCGGGTGTTTGATGTTTTATGTGAATTGCGTCCAGAGCCAGCGGACGTGATTGCTGATGTGCTGTATCGCAATACGACCGCGTTGTTTACCCTCTGATGGCCGGATAAGGCGTAGGCGCTATCCGGCAATTCACAAATATAACGCTGGATAAATCAGATTATCCACCCCGCGCTTGCGTAATTCTTTCGCCAATTGCTCCACATCCTCCGGCGTTGCGCTCGCCCACGCTTTGGCTTCGCCATATACGCCATGCGCATGGAATGCATTAAGCCGCACCGGTACGCGTCCCAGTTGGGTAATAAACGCCGCCAGTGGTTCGATATGATGCAGATAATCCACCTGACCGGGAATGACCAGCAGGCGCAATTCCGCAAGTTTTCCCCGCTTAGCCAGAAAGAGAATACTGCGCTTGATCGTCGCATTATCGCGCCCGGTAAGCTGCATATGGTATGCGCTGTCCCAGGCTTTGAAATCCAGCATTACACCGTCGCAAACCGGTAACAGCTTCTGCCAGCCGGTTTCGCCAAGCCAGCCGTTGCTGTCCACCATGCAGGTCAGGTGCTGTAACTGCGGATCGGCTTTGATCGCTGAGAATAGCGCAATCACAAAGGGGAGTTGAGTTGTGGCTTCCCCACCGCTGACGGTGATCCCCTCAATAAACAATGATGCCTTACGGATGTGGCGTAGAACCTCATTGACGCTCATGGTCTGCGCCATCGGTGTCGCCTGCTGTGGGCACATTTGCAGGCAGGTATCACATTGCTGGCAAATATCAGAATGCCACACCACTTTACTCGTATTCAGGCTTAGCGCCTGATGTGGACACTGCGGAACACATTCCCCGCAATCGTTGCAGCGTCCCATCGTCCACGGGTTGTGGCAATTTTTACAGCGCAAATTACACCCCTGTAAAAAGAGGGTCAGACGACTGCCTGGCCCGTCCACGCAGGAGAAAGGGATGATCTTACTGACCGAAGCGCATCTGCTGTTCATGGCTTACCACACGAGGTTGTCGATCCAGAATACGCGTATTGCGGGCGGCTTCTTCACCCAGCCAGGTGGTATTGGTGCGAGAGCCTTCGGCGCGATATTTTTCCAGATCGGACAGGCGCACCATATAGCCGGTCACGCGTACCAAATCGTTACCGCTCACGTTGGCCGTAAACTCACGCATACCAGCTTTAAACGCCCCGAGGCAAAGTTGTACCAACGCCTGAGGATTGCGTTTGATGGTTTCATCCAGCGTTAAAATATCGCTGATCCCGGCGTGATAATACGCGTGGTGTGGTGCAACGGTTTGCAGATGGGTGATAGGATCCGGCTCATCGCCATAAGGCAGACGCGCACCCGGCGTGGTGCCAATATCAGAACTGATACCCGACTGCGCATGCAGCATCGCGCGCTGCTTCCAGCCATATTTTACAGGTGTGTTTTCCACAAAGTCAGCAAGCTGGGCGCTGATACGATAGCCCATCTCATTAGCACTCTCATCCTTCCCGTAGCGGGCGCTCAGGCCAGCCTTTTCACAAAGCAGGTTTACCGCTTCCGCCAGACCGTACATCCCAAACATTGGTACAAAACGTTTGGGATCAATCAACCCTTCCTGCACCAGGAAGCTATTCTCAAAGAAATGTGATTTCTCGTAGAGGAATTCACATCGTGAATCAATGATGGCGATTTGCTGCTGACAGTAGTGCGGTAGAGTGCGCGTAAAGAAGTCATCGACAGACGTGCTGCGCTCTGCGATGGCTTTCAGATTGAGTCTGACCAGCGTACTTCCTCCCCCAGCGAGAGGCAGGGAGTTGTAACAGCTGACCACGCCATAGTGGCCTTTTGTGAAAATTTTATCATTTTCAGGGCCGTTGGAAATGTGTGGTTTGCTGCATTCGCAAATATTTTTCGCTACGTTCAACAGAAGATCGTCAGGAGTAATTTGCGGATCATAAATAAATGTCAGATTAGGGGAAACCTGCTTTAACTCTGCATCTGCACGTAAAATTGCTCGCGTAACTGGTGTGTCAGCAGGACCGATGTTGGCATGCATAAACGCATCTGGCAGCGTTCTGTCGAGATAACGCCAGAAACGTTTTATTCGAATGTCGATCTCTTCTTGTGTTAGAATTCTAACATACGGTTGCAGCAAAGCATCGATCTGCCCGAGGTAGACCGGCATCGAGGTTACTGACGGAACATGGTGGTACAGGATGGTCAGCAAGGATAATGCGTCATCAAGATCCTTTGCGCCTTCCAGTTCCAGCCATGATGAACCGTTGGCCAGAAAACGAGCGTAATCGGGTAAAACATAGCGCGGCTTGAACGGGGCATGACCTTCATACATATCGCAGATAACCCCGTCATCCAGCGCCTGGCGGGCTTCAACAGGCAAATGGGGATAAGGTAGAGCGTTCTCTGCCTCCAGCGCCAGAAAATGGCGTTTCTGTTCAGGGCTGAGCACCGGACTGGTCACGATTTGTTGGCAACGCTGTTGCAGCGCGAGTTCAGAGGACGTGGGCATCGTTGGTTCCTTTATGTGCCGAATAGGAGCTGAAGGTTAAGTGTCATTGTAGGAAGCTGTACAACATCAACCTTTGATCCGGATGCGGCTGAAGCCATCACATCCTGCCGGTAAAGGTTATTTATTTGAAGTAGATCTCATTAGAGTAATGCAAATCTGTATGTGGTTTTCATTAACTGTGATGTATATCGAAGTGTAATAGCGAGCGGATGTTAGAATACTAACAAACTCGCAAGGTGAAATTTTATACGGCGATGCCGTTGGAGAATGTTATGACCGATTTAACAGCAAGCAGCCTGCGTGCACTGAAACTGATGGATCTGACTACCCTGAATGACGACGACACGAATGAAAAAGTGATCGCGCTGTGTCATCAGGCTAAAACTCCGGTTGGTAACACGGCAGCAATCTGCATTTATCCGCGTTTCATCCCTATTGCTCGTAAAACTCTGAAAGAGCAGGGCACGCCGGACATCCGCATTGCTACAGTGACAAACTTCCCGCACGGCAACGACGACATCGAGATTGCGCTGGCAGAAACCCGCGCCGCTATCGCTTACGGTGCGGACGAAGTTGACGTGGTATTCCCGTACCGTGCGCTGATTGCTGGTAACGAGCAGATTGGTTTCGATCTGGTTAAAGCCTGTAAAGACGCATGTGCTGCGGCAAATGTGCTGCTGAAAGTGATTATCGAAACAGGCGAACTGAAAGAAGAAGCCTTGATTCGTAAAGCCTCTGAAATCTCCATCAAAGCCGGTGCTGATTTCATCAAAACCTCTACCGGTAAAGTACCAGTAAATGCGACGCCGGAAAGCGCACGCATCATGATGGAAGTGATCCGCGATATGGGTGTGGAAAAAACGGTTGGCTTCAAACCGGCTGGCGGCGTACGTACTGCGGAAGACGCACAGCAGTTCCTGGCTATTGCGGACGAACTGTTTGGTGCTGATTGGGCTGATTCCCGCCACTACCGCTTCGGTGCATCCAGCCTGCTGGCTAGCTTGTTGAAAGCGCTGGGTCACGGTGATGGTAAGAGCGCAAGCAGCTACTAAGTTTCAATTGCCCATCGTAGGCCGGACAAGGTGTTAGTCACCCTCCGGCATCAATACGACTTGCCGGGTGGCATCTTGCTTACCCGGCCCATAATCGGGAGGTTACCTTGTTTCTCGCACAAGAAATTATTCGTAAAAAACGTGATGGTCATGCGCTGAGCGATGAAGAAATTCGTTTCTTTATCAATGGTATTCGCGATAACACCATCTCTGAAGGGCAAATCGCCGCCCTGGCGATGACTATTTTCTTCCACGATATGACAATGCCAGAGCGTGTTTCGCTGACCATGGCAATGCGTGATTCAGGAACCGTGCTGGACTGGAAGAGTCTGCAACTGAACGGCCCGATTGTGGATAAACACTCTACCGGTGGCGTGGGTGACGTAACGTCACTGATGTTAGGCCCGATGGTCGCTGCATGCGGTGGTTATATTCCGATGATCTCCGGGCGTGGTCTGGGCCATACCGGTGGTACGCTTGATAAACTGGAAGCCATTCCGGGATTTGACATCTTCCCGGATGACGCTCGATTCCGTGAAATTATTAAAGACGTGGGTGTTGCGATTATTGGTCAAACCAGCTCGCTTGCACCGGCGGATAAACGTTTTTATGCCACCCGCGACATTACCGCGACCGTGGACTCCATCCCACTGATTACTGGCTCTATTCTGGCGAAAAAATTGGCGGAAGGGCTGGATGCATTGGTGATGGACGTGAAAGTAGGCAGCGGTGCCTTTATGCCGACCTATGAACTTTCGGCTGCCCTTGCCGAAGCGATTGTTGGTGTGGCGAATGGTGCGGGTGTGCGTACTACCGCACTGTTAACCGATATGAATCAGGTGCTGGCCTCCAGCGCCGGTAACGCGGTAGAAGTTCGCGAAGCTGTACAGTTCCTGATGGGTGAATACCGTAACCCGCGTCTGTTTGACGTCACCATGGCGCTGTGCGTGGAGATGCTGATCTCCGGCAAACTTGCGAAAGACGATGCTGAAGCCCGCGCCAGGTTGCAGGCGGTACTGGATAACGGTAAAGCGGCGGAAATTTTTGGTCGCATGGTTGCGGCGCAGAAGGGACCGACCGATTTTGTCGAAAACTACGCGAAGTACCTCCCGACGGCAATGCTCAGCAAAGCGGTATATGCTGATACCGAAGGTTTCGTTAGCGCGATGGATACCCGTGCACTGGGTATGGCGGTAGTTTCCATGGGCGGCGGTCGCCGTCAGGCATCTGACACGATTGATTACAGCGTCGGCTTTACTGATATGGCGCGTTTGGGTGACAGCATAGATGGACAGCGTCCGCTGGCAGTGATCCACGCCAAAGATGAAGCCAGCTGGCAGGAAGCGGCGAAAGCCGTCAAAGCGGCAATCAGCCTTGACGACAAAGCGCCAGAAATTACACCGACAGTCTATCGTCGTATTACCGAATAACTGTATACTGATCTGATCGCTTTTTTGCGGCGCAGATGTATGGAGAACAAGATGAAACGTGCATTTATTATGGTGCTGGACTCCTTTGGTATTGGTGCGACTGAAGATGCGGAACGCTTTGGCGACGTAGGTTCAGACACTATGGGACATATTGCAGAAGCCTGTGCGAAGGGCGAAGCTGACAATGGTCGCAAAGGTCCGCTGAATCTGCCTAACCTGACCCGTCTGGGCCTGGTGAAAGCTCACGAAGGTTCTACCGGTAAAATTGCGGCCGGTATGGACGGCAATGCGGAAGTCATTGGTGCTTACGCATGGGCGCATGAACTCTCTTCCGGGAAAGACACTCCGTCTGGTCACTGGGAAATCGCTGGTGTTCCGGTTCTGTTTGACTGGGGCTATTTCTCCGATCATGAAAACAGCTTCCCACAAGAGCTACTGGATAAACTGGTAAAACGTGCCAACCTGCCCGGCTATCTCGGTAATTGCCACTCTTCCGGTACGGTGATTCTGGACCAACTGGGCGAAGAACATATGAAAACCGGCAAGCCGATTTTCTACACTTCGGCTGACTCTGTATTCCAGATTGCCTGCCATGAAGAGACCTATGGCCTGGATAAACTCTACGAGCTGTGCGAAATCGCACGCGAAGAGCTGACCGAAGGTGGCTACAACATTGGCCGCGTTATCGCGCGTCCGTTTATCGGCGATAAGGCCGGTAACTTCCAGCGTACCGGTAACCGTCACGACCTGGCCGTCGAACCGCCAGCACCGACGGTACTGCAGAAACTGGTTGACGAGAAAAAAGGCCATGTCGTATCCGTTGGTAAAATTGCGGACATTTACGCGAACTGCGGTATCACTAAAAAAGTGAAAGCGACGGGTCTGGACGCACTGTTCGACGCAACGATCAAAGAGATGAAAGAAGCGGGTGATGAGACCATCGTCTTCACTAACTTCGTCGACTTTGACTCCTCCTGGGGACACCGCCGCGACATCGCTGGCTATGCTGCAGGTCTGGAGTTGTTCGACCGCCGTCTGCCTGAGCTGATGGAGCTGGTGGGGGAAGATGACATTCTGATCCTGACCGCTGACCACGGTTGCGATCCGAGCTGGACTGGAACCGATCACACCCGTGAACACATTCCGGTGCTGATCTATGGCCCGAAAGTAAAACCAGGCTCTTTAGGTCACCGTGAAACATTCGCGGATATTGGTCAGACGCTGGCAAGCTACTTCGGTACGTCGCCAATGGACTACGGTAAAAACATGCTGTAATACCCGTTGTCTTTCGCGCCGTAGGCTCGTTGACTTCATTCGTTCACCCCGGTCACATAGTGAATCTATGCTCCTGTGGTGAACGAAATAGCCGCCTTCCTACAACGTGAAATCCTTAGGGTATTTCCACTATTTAATTAAGGATAATTTATGGCAACTCCACATATTAATGCAGAAATGGGTGATTTCGCTGACGTCGTATTGATGCCTGGCGACCCGCTGCGTGCTAAGCACATTGCTGAAACTTTCCTCGAAGATGTCCGCGAAGTAAACAACGTTCGTGGCATGTTAGGTTTCACCGGTACTTACAAAGGCCGTAAGATCTCAGTTATGGGTCATGGCATGGGTATCCCATCCTGCTCTATCTACACCAAAGAACTGATCACCGATTTCGGCGTGAAGAAAATCATTCGCGTGGGTTCCTGTGGTGCGGTGCGTATGGATGTCAAACTGCGTGACGTGGTAATTGGTATGGGTGCATGCACCGATTCCAAAGTTAACCGTATCCGCTTTAAAGATCATGATTTTGCCGCTATTGCTGATTTCGACATGGTGCGTAACGCTGTTGATGCTGCAAAAGCTCTGGGTGTAGATGCGCGTGTTGGCAACTTGTTCTCCGCCGATCTGTTCTACTCCCCGGACGGCGAAATGTTCGACGTAATGGAAAAATACGGCGTGCTGGGTGTGGAAATGGAAGCTGCGGGTATCTACGGCGTTGCGGCTGAGTTTGGTGCGAAAGCGCTGACCATTTGCACCGTATCTGACCATATCCGTACTCATGAGCAGACTACTGCTGCTGAGCGTCAGACGACCTTCAACGACATGATCAAAATCGCGCTGGAATCTGTTCTGCTGGGCGATAAAGAATAAGTTCGGTTTGTGCCCGGTGACGCTTTGCTTACCGGGTCTATAATACTGCCGGATAAGGCGTAGCCTCCATCCGGCAGTTATCTCAATTGCTTAACGCACTGCTCTGGCAATCCATGCCGAAAGCTCCCGGAGTTCTTCTTTCTGGTCCGGGAAGTCGACCAACAATGCCTCGCACTCATGCTGCAACATATCAGCGCGGTACAGACATCCTTGCAGACGATTCGCCAACGCTTCTAACGGGGCGGGGTTGAGGCTGTCAGTGAAGGCCTGCGCGCGGGTAATATGCCCTTTTTCAACGTCGAAATGCAGTTCTACGCCGCCCCAGGTGAAGCGCTCATCCAGCAGATGCGAAAAAGCAGGAGCCTGGCCAAAATTCCACTCCCAACTGCTCTGGCGAGCGAAAGTTTCGGCAAAATTCGGCAGATCCGGTGTTTTGTCGGGAGAGATAATCTCTGCTTCTACACGTTCACCGTAGTGGGCAAAAAAGGCATCGGTTACTGCCTTGCACACCTGTTCATGGGTGACGCCCGGCAGCAATTCAGTAAGATTCGCAACGCGTGAGCGTACGGAGGTAATCCCTTTGGCGGCGAGTTTCTTTTTATCCGGATTTAGATAGTTAGCCAAACGGCTGAGATCGGCATTTAACAGCAGTGTGCCGTGGTGGAAGCCACGGTCTTTGGTTTCCCGATAGGCAGAGCCAGAGACTTTGCGATCGCCCCCGGCTGTTTTGACGACCAGATCGTTGCGCCCGGATGCATCAGCATCGACTCCAAGAGAAGCTAATGCATTGAGTACGATAGTGGTGGATATGGTTTTGTCGTATTCTGGTTTGCCTGCCATAAAGGTAAAGCAAGTATTACCCAGATCGTGAAACACCGCGCCGCCGCCGCTGCTGCGACGCGCAAGCCTGACGTTGTCTTCTTCCATGCGCCGGGTATTGCACTCTTTCCACGGATTTTGCGCCCGGCCAATGACTACCGTATCAGCGTTGCGCCATAAAAACAGAACGCGCTGCGTAGCGGGCATTTGACGAAAAATGCACTCTTCAACGGCCAGATTAAACCATGGATCGAAAGAGTCAGAGATGAGCAGGCGTAATGTTGTCATGGTCGATTTCCTTTCTGGTAAATTACTCTTTTTTCTCAGTGTCTTCTTCCTGTACCGGTTTGTTGGCGGTAAGCAGGAACGGGGATTGTTGCCAACGGGTACGCTTGCCTTGAAGTAGTGTTCGGGTCAACACTACACCAATAGCCAGTGACAGAAGCAGCATCAGGCGTAGAATGTTGGTGGTGTTATCCACCTGCTTCGCCTCAGTGGCGAGTGTGTGGGTATCAAGCGTCAGGCGTAGATAGCCCAGCGGGCCGTTTTTCCCCTGAATGGGTTCGACAATCTGCTGATTAAAATAGCCACCGGCTTTTTTACCGTCCAGCGCCAGCCGATCACGTACATCCACGCTCTCACCGGCATGTGTAATGAGATCGCCCTGTTCATCATAGACTCCCGCATCCAGAATACGGCTCTCTTCGGTGAGCTGACGTAGTACGAAAGCAATACGTTTCTCATCCGGTGTTTCGGTTCGCATCAGTGGTGCGACGTTTAACGCGACCTGGCGAGCCAGCGTGCGAGCCAATTCTTCCAGCTGCGGGTTACGCTGCTGTTGATGGCTTTGACTAAACCATGATGCGCCTTGCATGAGTGCGACGAGTAGCGCGAGGCAGGACAATACAATCACTGCACGATGAAGTCGGAATTTCAGTTTTGCGCGAGCCATATTCCACCTACTGAAAATTTGAGGCTTAATGTTGCCAGAAGCGCTGGTTACAAGGTAGCCTCATGCGTTATTTTCCCTGGATGATTCCGACCCGAACGATTTTACAGGAGCTTTAATGCCTAACATTACCTGGTGCGATCTACCTGAAGATGTCTCTCTGTGGCCAGGTCTGCCCCTCTCTTTAAGTGGCGATGAAGTGATGCCGCTGGATTACCACGCGGGCCGGAGTGGCTGGCTGCTGTATGGTCGTGGGCTGGATAAACAACGCTTAACGCAATATCAAAGCAAGCTGGGAGCGGCGATGGTTATTGTGGCAGCCTGGTGCGTCGAAGATTATCAGGTCATTCGCCTGGCGGGGTCGCTAACACCGCGTGCGACAAAACTGGCGCATGATGCCAAACTGGATGTTGCGCCACTGGGCAAAATCCCGCATTTGCGCACGCCTGGTCTGCTGGTGATGGACATGGACTCAACCGCTATCCAGATCGAGTGTATAGATGAGATCGCTAAACTGGCGGGAACCGGTGAGATGGTTGCGGAAGTGACGGAGCGTGCGATGCGTGGTGAGCTGGACTTCACCGCCAGCCTTCGTAGCCGTGTCGCGACCCTCAAGGGCGCTGACGCAAACATTCTGCATCAGGTGCGTGAAACTCTGCCCCTGATGCCCGGCCTGACGCAACTGGTGCTGAAGCTGGAAACTCTCGGCTGGAAAGTGGCTATCGCCTCTGGGGGGTTTACCTTCTTTGCGGAATACCTGCGTCAAAAACTGCGACTGACTGCAGCGGTGGCGAATGAGCTGGAAATCATGGACGGTAAATTTACCGGCAACGTGACTGGCGATATCGTCGATGCCCAGTACAAAGCTAATACCCTTACTCGACTGGCACTAGAGCATGAAATCCCTATAGCGCAAACGGTCGCGATTGGCGATGGTGCGAACGATCTGCCGATGATCAAAACGGCAGGGTTGGGTATCGCTTACCATGCTAAACCGAAAGTGAATGAAAAGACGGAAATCACTATCCGTCATGCCGATCTGATGGGGGTGTTCTGCATTCTCTCCGGCAGTATGAATCAGAAATAACGAGGTAAAACGTGGCAAAAGCTCCTAAGCGCGCCTTTGTTTGTAACGAATGCGGGGCCGATTATCCGCGCTGGCAGGGGCAATGTAGCGCCTGTCAGGCCTGGAATACCATTACCGAGGTACGCCTTGCTGCATCACCAACAGTGGCGCGCAACGAGC
This sequence comes from Citrobacter sp. Cm046, assembly GCF_030333065.1. Taxonomy (NCBI): domain Bacteria; kingdom Pseudomonadati; phylum Pseudomonadota; class Gammaproteobacteria; order Enterobacterales; family Enterobacteriaceae; genus Citrobacter; species Citrobacter sp. Cm046. Next base: position 345,543 of record NZ_JAOWGP010000046.1, read on the forward strand.
GACTCAGCGGTTACGCTGGCAATGCAGGCGTCGCAAAGGTTCAGAAACTGTCGGAAATCAGTCTTGAGGAACTGCCGCGTTTTTCTACCGGTTTTAAAGAGTTTGACCGCGTGCTGGGTGGTGGCGTGGTGCCTGGCAGCGCTATTTTGATCGGCGGTAACCCTGGTGCAGGGAAATCAACGCTACTGCTGCAAACGCTGTGTAAGCTCAGCGAGCAGATGAAAACCCTGTACGTCACGGGGGAAGAATCCTTGCAACAGGTGGCAATGCGTGCGCATCGACTTGGACTACCGACTGCGAATATGAATATGCTGTCGGAAACCAGTATTGAACAGATTTGCCTGATCGCCGAAGAAGAACAGCCGAAACTGATGGTTATCGACTCCATTCAGGTAATGCACATGGCTGATATCCAGTCTTCGCCAGGTAGCGTGGCACAGGTTCGGGAAACGGCTGCTTACCTGACACGCTTTGCGAAAACGCGGGGCGTGGCGATTGTTATGGTTGGGCATGTCACCAAAGACGGTTCGCTGGCCGGGCCGAAAGTTCTGGAACACTGTATTGACTGCTCAGTGTTGCTTGACGGCGATGCTGACTCCCGTTTTCGTACTTTGCGTAGCCATAAAAACCGTTTTGGTGCAGTGAATGAGCTTGGTGTCTTTGCGATGACCGAGCAAGGTCTACGTGAAGTCAGTAATCCTTCAGCCATTTTCTTAAGTCGCGGTGATGAGGTCACTCCCGGTAGCTCCGTGATGGTTGTCTGGGAAGGAACACGTCCGCTGTTGGTGGAGATCCAGGCGCTGGTTGATCACTCAATGATGGCGAACCCGCGCCGTGTTGCGGTAGGGCTGGAGCAAAACCGTTTGGCCATTTTGCTGGCTGTGCTGCATCGTCACGGTGGGTTGCAAATGGCGGATCAGGATGTGTTTGTCAACGTGGTGGGTGGTGTAAAAGTCACTGAAACCAGCGCAGACTTGGCTCTGCTGCTGGCAATGGTTTCCAGCCTTCGCGACCGGCCGTTGCCGCAGGATTTAGTCGTCTTCGGTGAAGTGGGGCTGGCGGGTGAAATTCGTCCGGTTCCCAGTGGTCAAGAGCGGATTTCGGAAGCAGCGAAGCATGGATTCCGTCGGGCGATTGTACCTGCCGCGAATGTGCCGAAAAAACCGCCAGAAGGCATGCAAGTTTTTGGCGTTAAAAAACTCACGGATGCGCTCAGCGTTTTTGACGACTTATAATTAAATACCCGTCGTCTTTCCGGCGACAGGTGTGTTGGTCGTGTTCGCTGCCCCGAATCATATCGGGATTTGTTTGCGCCTTCCTGCCACCAGAGATCCATGGGTATTACGTTAATTTATAGCAAGCAGGAGGCTCTTGTGTCATTTGATTATCTGAAAACTGCCATTAAGCAAAAGGGCTGTACTCTGCAACAGGTGGCGGATGCCAGTGGCATGACCAAGGGGTATTTAAGCCAACTCCTGAACGCCAAGATAAAAAGCCCCAGTGCGCAAAAACTGGAGGCATTGCACCGTTTTCTGGGACTGGAGTTCCCCCGCCAGCAGAAAAACATTGGTGTGGTCTTTGGTAAGTTTTATCCATTGCATACTGGTCATATCTATCTGATTCAGCGTGCCTGTAGCCAGGTCGATGAATTACATATCATCATGGGCTATGACGATACGCGCGATCGGGGCCTGTTTGAAGACAGCGCTATGTCACAACAACCCACGGTTTCCGACCGTTTACGCTGGTTGCTGCAAACGTTTAAGTATCAGAAAAATATCCGCATACATGCCTTTAATGAGGAAGGTATGGAGCCATATCCGCACGGCTGGGATGTCTGGAGCAACGGGATTAAAACGTTTATGCAAGAGAAGGGGATCCAGCCTAACTGGATCTACACTTCTGAAGAAGCTGACGCCCCGCAATATCTGGAACATCTGGGTATTGAAACTGTGTTGGTCGATCCAAAACGGACCTTTATGAGCATCAGCGGGGCGCAAATCCGTGAAAATCCATTCCGCTATTGGGAATACATTCCGACGGAAGTGAAACCCTTCTTTGTGCGTACCGTGGCGATCCTCGGCGGTGAGTCGAGTGGAAAATCGACACTGGTGAATAAGCTTGCCAATATCTTCAATACGACCAGCGCATGGGAATACGGGCGCGATTACGTCTTTTCCCATTTGGGCGGCGATGAGATGGCGCTGCAGTATTCTGATTACGACAAGATCGCGCTAGGACAAGCGCAATACATTGATTTTGCAGTTAAGTATGCTAATAAAGTGGCGTTTATCGACACAGACTTTGTCACCACTCAGGCGTTCTGCAAAAAGTATGAAGGGCGTGAGCACCCGTTTGTGCAGGCATTGATTGACGAGTATCGCTTTGACCTGGTGATCCTGCTGGAAAACAACACGCCATGGGTTGCGGATGGATTACGAAGCTTGGGGAGTTCGGTGGATCGCAAAGAGTTTCAGACGCTATTGGTATCGATGTTGGAGAAGAACAACATCAAATTTGTGCATGTTGAGGAGGCTGATTATGACTCGCGGTTTTTGCGCTGTGTGGAGCTGGTAAAAGGGCTGATGGGCGAGAGGGTATAGAGTTTATGGGTAGTATACGTTATATACTACCCATAATGTATAATATAAGCATTATGCATGATATTAATTGTGAATATTATCACTTCCTAAAGACAATAGATTAATTATATTCATGTTTTATATGAATAATATCTTAAAAAATATTTAGTCTCTTTCTATTTCAACATTATATTGTAAGATATCCCTTACTGGTTTAAAGGTATTGCTATTATGTCTATCAGAAATGCGTTATTTCGTATGGGTTTTAATTGTCCTGCGTATCATTAACCATTTTATGTAATACTTTTCTACTAAATAAAATATACATGAGCCTGTGGCAGCTTAAGCTAAGGGCGGTAGCATGTCAAATATGATGGATTGGCTATGGCGAGAAGTTGCATTGAAATCCAATTTTCAGTAATTAAGGCTCTGTTTTTTCGGGAAGCTAAAACTCGATTTGGAAAATATCGTCTTGGATATCTTTGGGCTCTATTAGAGCCCGCTGCTCATCTTATGGTAATACTGGTTATCTTTGGATATATAATGCATCGCACAATGCCTGATATATCTTTCCCGGTTTTTTTAATTAATGGGATTATTCCTTATTTCCTTTTTAAGGATATATCTATTCGGTCAATTAAAGCAATTGAAGCTAATCAGGGACTATTTAATTACAGACCAGTAAAGCCTGTAGATACAATAATTGCAAGGACTTTTCTGGAAATGGTTATTTATATCCTTGTCTATCTGGTTCTGATGGGAATTCTTAGTTTGTGCGGTGAGATTTTTTCACTTTCTCGTGTGTTACTCTTATTTAGTACATGGTTTTTGCTTATTATATTTTCATGTGGTGTGGGACTGATCTTTATGGTGATAGGTAGTTGGCTCCCAGAAACGGAAAAGTTTCTTCCTATCGTTATCAAGCCACTTTACTTTATTTCATGCATTATGTTTCCACTTCAGGCAATTCCTAAGGAGTATCAGTCCTATGCTCTTTGGAATCCCATCGTTCATGTTGTCGAACTTAGCAGAGAGGCAGTTGTTGCTAACTATACTAGCGATGGCGTGAGTTTTGGCTATCTGGCTATTTGTGCGCTAGGGGTCTTTTTTCTTGGTTTAGCCAGCTATTGGTGCCGGCGGAGAGCAATGCTAACTTCATCATGATCAAAGTCGAAAATTTAACGAAATCATATATCACGTCGAAAGGGCGCCACTACGTATTCAAGGATTTAAACTTTGAATTGCCAACAGGTAAGAGTGTTGCGCTGATTGGGCGTAACGGTGCAGGTAAATCTACATTACTTCGTATGATTGGAGGTATCGATCATCCAGATAGTGGCATGATAACAACCGATCAAACTATTTCATGGCCAGTAGGATTGGCAGGAGGGTTTCAGGGGAGCTTAACTGGTAGGGAGAATGTAAAATTTGTCGCTCGGTTATATGCAAGTAAGGATGAATTAAAAGAAAAAATTGAATTTGTGCAAGACTTTTCCGAATTGGGTAAATACTTTGATATGCCAATCAAAACATATTCTTCGGGGATGCGTTCACGGCTTGGGTTCAGTTTAAGTATGGCATTTAAATTTGATTACTATTTAGTAGATGAGATTCTTGCTGTCGGTGATACTAAATTTAGAAAAAAATGTGAGGATATTTTTTTATCTAAATCAAATGGAAGTCATATATTACTAGTATCTCATAGTATGAACCTTCTTAAGAGGTATTGTGATTCGGCTATTGTTTTTTCTGAAGGTAATAAATGTCAATATATTTCATCAATCGATGAAGCATTAGGCTGTTTTAATAACTAGATTATTGGTAGGTCACAATATGGATAATATTTTTTTAGAAAGATATGCTGATGATATTAATTTTTGCGTGGCCGATTTTAATGTAGATAAGAAATATAATGAATTAACGCCAGTTGAGATAGGTATTTCCGGAGATAAAACTAATAAAATATGTTATCAAGATAATAATATACCTTCTGGTATAGATATACTTTATGGTAAAAATGCAAAAAATAGCAGGGTATATATTCGTTCTGGAAGTAAATTTAATAATGTTAAAGTTATTATAAACTCCATCGATTGTTGTGTGTATATAGGTCAGGATTGCGATATAAAAGGATTAACTATAGCGATGCCTTGTAGAAATGACTCGGTAATTATTGGTGCTGGGGTTGTTGTGACAAAATCGAATACATGGACTGTTGGCCTAAATCACGGATGTTCTGCTAATGGTATTATTGTTGGTGATCACTGTTTAATAGCTGCAGATGTTTGTATTAGGGCATCTGACGGGCATTTGATATTAGATATTGACTCACACACGCAAATTAATAAAACAAAACTCCCCGTAATTATTGAGCCCTATTGCTGGTTGGGGCAACGGGCATCAATTCTAAAAAATGTAAGAGTTGGTGGGGGAACGATTGTTTCCTTTGGTGCAATAGTAACTAAATCATTTGATAAGCTAAGTGTTTTATGTGGTGTACCTGCAAAAAATAAAAATGGCCCTGCTCGTATATGGCAAAGAAATAACAGTCCTAATTCTATTGAAATAAGAATGATTTATGAGAAAAGATATATTAAAACAAGTTAAAAGAAATATTATAAAAACTAATTTGGTAAACTTGTTTATGGACTGTCCTAGCTTGGCATATGTATGAAATATAAATTATGGATATTATATGAGTAAAATTGCAAAGTTGTTAACTTCTCCCGGCGTTTTTTTCGCGATGCTTTTATAAAAAAATATCCTTTAAGTGTACCTGATGGTTTAGGTAGAGTTTTACTAGAGGATAAGGGAAAGAAAAATACACATAATGATAAAAACTCTAATTTAAGAGAGTTAGATACTGCTAGCTTGGGGGTGACTTTTCCTGTCGATATGGTTTTTACTTGGGTTGATGCAGATGATCCCGATTTTATCGAACTTTTTAATCAGTATGCACCTGTTGAATCACAAAAAAGCACATTATCAAATGTGGCGCGTTTTAAATCACTTGATGAGTTAAAATATGCGTTAAGGTCAATTTTTGAATATGCATACTGGGTTAATAAAATATATATTGTAACAAATGGGCAATCTCCTGCATGGCTAAATAAAGAACATCCTAAAATTAGAATTGTTCCTCATGAGGAAATATTAGATAAGAAATATTTACCAACATTTAATTCTCATGTAATAGAAAGCGCTATTCATCGAATAGAGGGGCTTTCTGAACATTATATTTATTTTAATGATGATATGATGTTACTTAGAAAAACAGAGCCTAGTTATTTTTTTTCTGGCTCCGGATTGGGATATATGTTTAGCTCTAAGGTTAATCTCTCACAAACACCTATTAACCTTGTTTATGATTCTGCTACTGAGTGGGGGGCTAAGAATGCGCGAAGGTTGATTTTCGACAAATATAACTTGTATGTTGAAAGAATGTTTGCTCATACATTTTATCCGCAAATTAAATCTGTCTCTGAATTATGTGAGGAAACGTGGCCTGAGGCTTTTGATACATGTAGGAGAAATCGATTTCGGGCACCTACCGATATTTTTTGCACTGGGTTCTTATTTCCTCATGTTGCACATATCACGGGTAAGGCGGTATTTACAAAAACGAGATTGTTTTATTTCAATGTAAGGAAAAAAGTAGCGCTAGACTATTATAGAATGTTGAAGGAGAAAAAAAATAAAGATTCAATACCTTTTTCCATGTGCCCTAATGATCGTTCATCAGAAGATGGCTTAGATTTTCCTGATTATCATCTTCACTTAACAAAAGCATTGAGTGAATTTTACAATACACCATCTCCATTTGAATTAATTGAAACTGGTTCAGGCAATTTTTAAGTAATTTTTCTGATTGTTACACTGAGGATGTCTAATTATGAAAACGTTAAATTTTATGGATAGTATTTCTATTGTAGAAAAAGACGGTAGTAAAAATCTTTTACTCATATTTTCAGCAAGGAATTCAGCTAAAGGTAAGTTTACATTCTGGGATAAGTTTAAGTCATTGCCTGCAACTCGGATATATATAAATGATTATAATAATGAGTGGTATACTAATGGGATCCCAGATTATCCCTCTGAGGATAAGCTTATTAAATTTTTGGAAGAGTGTAAGCGAAAATATATAAAAGGTGGTAAATTGTGGATTTTAGGCACTAGTATGGGAGCATATGCCGCACTAAAATATGGTGCGAAATTAAAAGCTGATAGAATTGTTGCATTTAATCCTGAAAACACGTTAGGGATGACTTTTTCGAAAAGCATTGAAAATACAGATGCCATAAATAACAGCGAATATAAACTCGATTTATGCTCTCTTGAATATAAAAAAGATGGAGAAGTTATTATTGTTTCTAACAATGGTAATTTTATAGATATGTATTCTGCAAATAAGCTTAAGAATTCAATATCGACGTCAAAGGTTTATATTCTTAACAATTTTAAACATAACACTTTAGAGGAGTTGAATAAAACAAGAAATGTTGATGAACTTCTTGGGCAAATGATCTCTAAAGGTTCATCTTTAGGCTTATCTGATCTGCAAAAATGCCCTTTATTTAAAGATGAAGAGATAGAGGTTCTAAAAGAACTAAATGAGAACCTTATATTAGAAAATAAAATTATAAATGTGGATGTTAAATTAGTAGAAAAAATGTTGCAAAAATGTCCCGATAGTGGCTATTTCAATTTTTTATATGGTTTATCACTTAATTCGTTAGGTTTTAAGTCTTCATCAGTGTCATATTTAAATAAATCTTTAGCGTATACGCCTTTTCTCGGGCGTGCGGCTATTAAACTCGCACAGATATATAATGAACTTAAAGAATATGATCATGCTATATTCTTATTGGAGCCTATATGCCGTAAGAATTTCAATATTAAAGCTTTAATGATTTTATGCACAGCTTACGAAAAATCGGGATTGTTCCAAAGTTCTTTAAGTGCCCTTGATTTTAATATTCTAAATAATAAAAATAAATCAGGTAAAATTTCTGTTGAGCGTAGACGTAAGCTATTATTATCAAAGCATCCAAAGTTATTAACATTTGTTAACTAATATTCTATTTTGGCGAAAATAATCAGAAGCAAATGGTCTGATTATTTTCTAATGGTTTTTATCTTGAGTTTTTCTAATGCAATCTAGACGGCGATTCATTTTTTCCCTTGCTGTTATATTCTCTATTAATCTTCAGAGGAGTTTAGCTGTAAGAAATAAAAATATCGTTAATGTTAATGTTGTTGCAGATGTACAGAACCTTGAATTGATGGATGGTCTTCTAGTTGAAACTACAGGCTATTATTCATCTGGTGATGGAGGTGGTTCAACTTACGTTATAAAAAAACACAGTAATAAAAACAAAAAATACTCTATAAATATTAATGAATATTTTTGTATGATTTTAGTAAATAAAAATGATCCAGTTTCATTAAAGCAATTAGGTATCCATGCTGATGGTAAGAATGATGATACTTATTTGTTACGTGAGGTGCTTAAATTTTCAGGAAATTATTATTTTAGTGAAGGGACCATTCTAGTTAGTGATTATATAGAACTTGCTCCACATATCAGCTTAATCGGAGCTGGTATGTTTAAATCAAAAATAGAATATCGTAGCGTAGAAGGAAATTGGCTTTTTATAAATGGACGTAAAGGTGATCGCAATTTTTTGAGTGGATTTGGATACAATGGGCGCAGCGATTATATATTTAAAGATTTTTCAATAGATCTCCGTGGCGATATTGCAAAATATAGCCGTAGTGCAATGATATTTGGTCGTTCTTCTAATGTTATCATTGAAAATGTTGGTTTTATTAATGGGAAAAATTCTCATCGAATAGAATGTAATTCTCAGTCTGATTTTCATATAAAAAATTGTATCTTCGCAAATACTTTAGTAACTGATGAATCATCACATGAAGAAATAAATATTGATTTTAATAGTGAAAAAAGTTTCCCTGCTTTTGGTAAATGGGATTATAGTGCATGTAAAAATATTATAATTTCCTCCTGCTTTTTCTATAATGTACAGTCTGGAGTTGGATCTCATAGTTATAACTTTAGAAAGCATGAGAATATTGTAATAATCGATTGCTCTTTCTTTAATATAAGTAAGGCAGCTATACGATTTCAGTCTTTCAATAATTCAGTAATTGAAAAGTGTAGATTTGAACATGTAAGTGGCTACAGTGTTATATTACTTGATTCATGTTGGAATAGAATGTTTGATAATTACTTTTCATTGTCGAGCAAGAGATTGCATATATCTAAAGACTCTCTCTATAACATCATTTTGGATGAGTAGAATCACAAGATGATGTTTTCAAATTTTTATAAATAGTTGTTATAGCAATAGAGGAATCAACTTAATGCTATTATTATTGAATAAATCACTGTAAGAACCACTTCCCTTCAGTAATATTTTCTTTATGAGTCACCTGATATTGCACCATTTCAGGTGATTTCTTTCCATAAAACACTGCATTAATTTGAGTGTTTACACGTAAATATTTGCTGAATTTCTTGAATAACCTCGTGTCAGGTTTAAAGTGAGCACCCCAGTATTGATTTAAATGTCCTTGGTAAGTCAACCCTTTAATATCATATAGAGCTTGCCCTAATACCTTAAGTGGCTTATTGTGAATAAGCGCAGATATCCCAGCAGTGCTATTGATAGTTATGACGGCTTTCGTATGGGTCAGCAAACGTGGCATTGGCAGATCGTGCACATAAATCACCCTATTACTTACACCATATAGTTTGCCTAATTTTTTAATTAACGGTGCATACAGGCGGTGTCCGCGATCCATCGGATGGTGTTTGAACACCAAAAAATCTGCTGGTGAAGCTTTTTTAGAAAATGAGTACATAACATCATTAATATAATTACGCACATCCTTATACGGGCTATGATTTCGAATCTGGCTGTCGTTGTATACTTGTAGAATGGCCAAAAAGTAGCGTTTATCCAATGTTGTTTTCAGCAACGTCATCACGTGTCGTTCTTTGTAGCGATACCACTGTTTACGCCAGCCGGCACGGATCCAACATTTGGCTTCATACCAGGGGGAAAAGACTTTATGGTGTCTGTATTGAGGAAATTGGGTCCGATATATCCAACTGATCAGGTAATACCACATAGCATGCCAGATACGCAGGTTAGTTGAAGGCTTTAAACTCTGAACCTCCAGCTCCGGTTGTGGGGGTAAATTGCGGTAAAACTCTGGCTCTCTAGGAATTGAGGAATAAGCATTAACGCCGCCTTTCTCGAGAGTAATGAAGTGCGGTCGTAAGTACCCCTCTTCAAAGGCCAGAAAACGTACCCCTTTGGCCTGCGCCCAGCGTTTTGCTGCCTGATGTAATTGGCGGCAATCACCAAAGCACAGAATGGTATCAAATGGATTTTCTTGCCATGTCTCTTTTAACCAATGTGGAAACTCCCTCGGTGTCTTCGTGTAGGCCAGATATTGCCGCTTCCGGCAATAAAAACGGTCGCCGGCATTAAAAACAACATTAGTGGCTTTACGTCCCTGCGATTCCAGCCATTCCGCCATCTCATTGAAAAACGGTCCCATTGGTCCTTGTAGTAGCAAGTAACTCTTACCAGAGAGAAGTGTATTGATCGTATTGCTGTTCATAGAGATCCTTCTCGTTATCTTGTTTTCATGGCGTTATAAAGCATTTGCAATTTTCGACTTTGCCGTTGCAGATACTGGCTTGCTCTGTGTTGGTTGAGACTTAAGTTCTGGCGCTTTTGAGCCAGCAACCAGTCAATGGCCATTTCAGGTGTAATGCACAGTTTCAGCTCCGGGTGAATGTAGATGGGGTAGCTAATCAGCGTTTGGTACAGCAAGTCGTTGAGTGAGATGCAGTTCTGTCGGCGCTCACAGGTGTGTTCATCAGTGGTTAACCCCCAGCCAGCATAGAAGGGAATGCCGTAGCAAAAGACTTTTTTACCATGTATGAGGGCTTCAAATCCTGATAGCGACGTCATAGTATGTACTTCATCAACCTGCTGAATACACTCGATAATATCGGCATCAAGTGCCACGCAATCAGCCAGTTGTTGCATATCTTTTTCTGCTATATGTCCAGGACGATTACCCACCAGAACGTCCGGGTGGGGTTTATAGATGATGAAGGCATTGGGGTAACGAGCACGAACGGTCTGCAATAATGCCAAATTAGTGTTGGTGGACCGTGTTCCGCGAGCCATGGAGGCATCGTTTTCAACCTGACCGGTAACCAGTAATTTTCGTTTCCCCGCAGTTACGCATGGAATTACCCATTGTTCACCAAGGTTATATTTGCTGAGTTTGGTGGCTATCAACTTTTGCCTCAGCGCTTCGGCACGTTGCTGCTGTTCTTTTGTCAGATGTGAATTGTTTAGTAAATTTTCCAGATCGCTTTGCCGCGTGGCATCGTAATAGATACCTGTTTTGTCGAGAACCAGGGATAGAGGAGGCTGTAGATCTGAACCCAAACCGGAAGATCGCAAGAAACCGTCTTCCATTCGCCAAACGGGAATCTCGCGCTGTGATGCTGCCACATGCCAGCGTTGCTCTCCTTTGATCCCCCATACCACGCAGATGTTGGCCCCCCGTCCACTGCGTGAGAAATTGACATGGTTTGTAGGTGTAGCCAGAAAAGGTTTTACTATGCTGCTTTTCCAAAGCGTCATACCCGGAGCCCAGAGATTTCCGTGGCGAGTCAGAAGGTATGTGCGTTGTAAATGGAGATATTCCAGCACATTTAATAGCGTACCAGGGTTACCTGTATACGGGTCGATATAGCGGCTATATTGCAGCCAGGCAGCCGCTACCAGAGCGGTAAGTGGGGCGCTTCCTCGGCGTGCGGCAAGTCTATCTGCGAATTGATGCCGATCATCGGTCAGGCCCCATCCTGCGTACCAGGGCAAACCGAAACAAATGACCTTTTTACCTGCCATCAGCGCCTCAATACCATATTGTGATGTTACGGTATAAACGGTAGAGACATGCCGTAGCAGTGATTGTGGGCTGAAATCTTCAGTTATAAGTCGAATACTTGGATCCTGGGCCAGGTTGTCAAAATATCCTTTCTTCTTACCTGTCAAAACATCAGGATGTGTTTTAACCCAAATTTTGCCTTCAGGATGCTCCCGTTTGGCACAGGACAACATCTCTGCGAATTGTCTCTCACTGGCACCGCCCAGAGTGATGGATACATCCCCGTAGGTTTGATCAATGACCAATGTCACGCCAGCATGGTGCCCTTCATTAAAGGGAAGTGAGTGGTTGTATTTTGAGAGATCGTTCTCAACCATGAAGGCCATCGCCCGCAGAGCATCGTGTTGTAAATGTGGCTCTTTAGCTTCCTTCTGAATGAGTACTTCCAGGCGGCTGGGACGGCTGGCATCGTAGTAAATGCTTAAATCATCAACGACCATGCCTAAAGGTGGCGCTCCATTGATGCCCAACCCTAATGAACGGGTAAAACCGTCTTCCAACCGCAGTATTGGCAGCCCGGCCTTTTTAGCCTGTTCTATTGGATGCTGAGAGACGGCTCGCTCTCCCCAGACGGCGATCGCGTCGACTGAATTTGGGGCCGAAAGATGTGACAGTTTGTGGCACGCTTCACCTAAAAAATTCTGAAGGTGCGGGATCTGCCAGATACCTGAAGAGTAGATGCCTATCATCCTGAATGGCTTCCATGTTAGGGTTTTTTTGGTGGCGGAATCTCTCCGCCACCCTCTTTGTCTTACAAGTCCAGAATGACTTTTGCTGCTACAGCCAACTGATAAAGAATGGTGGAAATACCCCGTGTGACTTCCAGATTTTTAGTTTCATACATCGGCAGTACCATGATTTCATCGCCAGGTAGAACGTCGTCTACGTCGTCGGCATCCACCGCCGAACCATCCTGGTGAATAACGATGATTTTCGACTGACCGGACTTTTGAGTCAGACCGCCGCACTTCTCAATGTAATCATCCACATCCAGCTTCTCGTTCCAGGATATTGCGTTGGGAAAAAGAACCGAACCATGGATCATAACTAATGAGGTTTTCTCCGGGATCGTAATAACGTCGCCATCTTCCAGGATGACGTTATCAAGATTACTTCCGTTAAGGACGACCTGACCTTTAGGCACCACGTTACGTGCTTTTGCTACGAAACGACTGACGAGTTGGGCTTCCTGCACACGCAGTCGAGCTTCTTCCTGCGTAGCGGATTGAGAGGACAAAGAAGCCTCTTCCAGTTTTTGCAAAGAGGTATTCAGCATTTCTTTCTGACGGGTCGCCACTGAGTGGCGGTAAAGCTGAATACTACTGAGTTGCGACATGTTGTTAGGTTTAATCTGCGCCAGCACCTGTTTCATTGTGGAGCCGTATGGCAATACGACAGCATGTTCACCAGAGTGAGCGCCTTCAATGCGAATCTGTATGGTGCCAGCGTAGCGGTCGGAGCTGATGATAAGTTTATCGCCATCCTGCAGGATTTTGCCTGGTGAACTGTTTAGTGGGTGATACTCCGTCCGCTTCATTGCCCCCTGCTGGCGGATAATAGTGAAATGCGTTGCTCCCGGTTTGGGACGCGACCATGCCAGCGCTTCTGAAACGGGAATGGTGCTATTGTGGAACTCGAAGTCATAGCTGTTATAAACATCACCTTCTACGCTAAAGGTGTATTGTCGAGGGCCGACGATAATTGTATCCCCATCGGAAAACTGAGAAAGATTCAGTGAACCATTGAGCAGAAAATCATAAAGATTGACGTGTGCACGTACACTCTTACCACGTTTCACAGTGATATCCACGTAGCTTCCTCGCTCACTATCCACTCCGCCCGCTTTACTCAGATAAGAGAGCAGCGAATCGGAGGCGACGCCGCCATATAGCCCGGGATTTCTGACGTACCCTGTGACGAATACTTTTACCGGTTGCGCCTGAAGAAGCGAAGCATAGACGTTGACATTCGACTGATAGACTTCTTTCACTTTGGTCGTCACTCGACTGTTTAACTGGCTGTTATTTATGCCGTTAACGTTCAGTGGGCCGATGTTGGGGACAAAAATGTTTCCTTTGGGATCGACGGGGAGGGCTCCGTCAAAATTAAATGCTCCCCACAATCTAATCTGAATGGTATCGCCAAGTCCGATAATGTAATTGGGATTAAAGCCGATACTGGCACCGCTATCAGCGGTGGTACCGGTAAACAGCTGAGCACCGAACATACGGCTTAACACCGGTGCAGGCGTTGGCATCGGTGTGTTATCAAAGCCGCTGTTGTCCGTGGTCTGTGTTTTGGCTACGAGTGCTTCAGGGAGTGCTGCAGCACCGGTTAGCTGCTGATCCGCAGTAATTCCGACAGCCAAAACCTGGCAGGATAGTAAGATGCTCAATACAAGAATCGATTTAACTAATTTCATAATAGACTCTGTCATTTATATCGGTGGCGGATATCATTCTTTGTGATCTTCAATAATGGCGATCAATAATTTGGTCGTACCAAAAAGCAGACAACACACTAATAACCAGCTCGCTAAGAGATAGGGGATGTTCGGAAAGCGAGATTCTTGCGGTAATTGTGGTGAGCTAATTATGGATAGCGTTTTTAGCTTACGTGCGCTTTCCATTCTGGTTTTCTCGATGGCTTTCAGCGCTAAGGCGTATATATCGGTATCAAATTTCACCGTGTTTTTGAGTTCTTCAAAATCAGCGGCCATGCTGTTAAGTTTTTTGCCATCAGGTGCGGTAATTTTGTTTTGCTCAACTTCAATCTGGGCTTGTAATGACTTAATGGCATTTTGGGTACTGACCACCTGAGGAGCATCTTCACGTAAATAGGTCAGCAGATTGCGTAGATCTGCCTCCATCTCTATTTTTTTACTCATCAGTGTATTGACCAGCGTACTGGCTGCTTCGGCTGAAGCTGCTGGGTCGAGTACATTATTATTATTTTGATACGCCAGAAGATGACTCTTACTGTTGTTCAGGCGATCTTTCGCCTGCTGTAGTTCATCCTCAGCAAACTGCATCTGCTCGCGTATGATTTTATGCGAGAGCTCATTAATAAAACGCTCTGACTCCTTAAGTATGGCTTGGTTAAACTGTTGAGCAAACTCAGGCGTGAAGCCTTGCGTCTGAATTGACAGCAAACCTGATTTTTCGTCGTAATCAACGCTCAGACGGGAGCGGTAGTATTCAAGGTAGCGTTCTGTGGTGATATCTATGGGAAGATGGTAAAGAAAGTCCCAGCCGCTTTGGCTGAAGGCTCGATGGAAATTGAGCTTCTTATCCAGGCTTTGTAGCATATCCGGAGAGTTAATGTACTCTTTCAGATACAGCGAGTCTTCCGCAGAAGAGGGGGTCGATGCGCCCAATATCAAGCCAACATTCAGACTGCTATTGTCGAGTTCGTTTTGACGTTTGACCGCGACTTTAGCTTCGCTGACGTAGCGAGGTTGACAGAAAATCACCAGATAGACAATTAGCAGGCACATCGGGGCCGCGATCATCGTTTTCCACAAATGATGCTGGATATCAATTTGGCGACATTTTTTGAAAATTGAACAGATCAGTCTTTTTTTTCTGGCAATAGAGTGATCGGGTAAAGTGTTTTTTATTTCCATGAGTTATTCGATGAGCTTAATTAATCGGTTGGAATGATAGAATATTCTTGGCGTGAGATATTCATCTATCCCATTGATTGCATTCTTTTTGCCGATACAACTCAAAATAAATAATGTGATGAAACATATCATTCCTTTGTATGTTATCAAATGAGTTTTAATATTGCTGGGGTCTATTTATATATAAACTATATAAGTTAATGTTTAATTGATGACGTATCTGTTTTTTTAGCACAGTTGTTAAAACACTACAACTGTGATTGTCTATTACTGGTTTTTCTTAGGCGGTATGTATTGAGAGTATTTATATTTTTTGATGGATATAGGAGAGGTGGCAATAAAATTACCATTTTTTTATTCTCAAATGAATGATTATATTCTAACTTAAAATCGTATTAAGTTTTATTAAAGCGGATGGCAGAGCCATCCGCTAGAGTAGTATTACTTCGCAATACGCTTGTACTTGATACGCTTCGGTTCCAGCGCATCTGCACCCAGGGTACGTTTCTTGTACTCTTCATATTCGGTAAAGTTACCTTCGAAGAACTCGACTTTGCCTTCATCCTGGTAATCCAGAATGTGGGTGGCGATACGGTCGAGGAACCAACGGTCGTGCGAGATAACCATGGCGCAACCCGGGAACTCCAGCAAGGCGTTTTCCAGCGCGCGCAGGGTTTCGATATCCAGGTCGTTTGTCGGTTCATCGAGCAGCAGCATGTTGCCGCCAACCTGCAGCAGCTTCGCGAGGTGCAGACGACCACGCTCACCACCGGACAGTTCGCCTACACGTTTACCCTGATCAACACCTTTGAAGTTGAAGCGGCCTACGTAGGCGCGGCTTGGCATTTCAGTGTTGCCGATACGCATAATATCCAGCCCACCGGATACTTCTTCCCACACGGTTTTGCTGTTATCCATAGCGTCACGGAACTGGTCGACGGAGGCCAGCTTGACGGTTTCACCCAGTTCGATGGTGCCGCTGTCAGGTTGTTCCTGACCGGACAGCATACGGAACAGAGTCGATTTACCCGCGCCGTTCGGACCGATAATGCCGACGATAGCCCCTTTCGGTACGGAGAAGCTCAGGTCGTCGATCAGCACACGATCGCCGTAGGATTTACGCAGGTTGCTGACCTCAACGACTTTATCGCCCAGACGTGGTCCAGGTGGAATAAACAGTTCGTTGGTTTCGTTACGTTTCTGGTACTCGGTGTTGTTGAGCTCTTCAAAGCGAGCCAGACGGGCTTTGCCCTTAGACTGACGGCCTTTGGCACCCTGACGCACCCATTCCAGTTCTTTCTCAATGGATTTGCGGCGGGCCGCTTCCTGAGAGGCTTCCTGTGCCAGACGCTGATCTTTCTGCTCCAGCCAGGAAGAGTAGTTACCTTCCCAGGGAATACCTTCGCCGCGGTCCAGCTCCAGAATCCATCCGGCAACGTTATCGAGGAAGTAACGGTCGTGGGTAATCGCCACCACAGTGCCTTCGAAGTCGTGCAGGAAGCGTTCCAGCCACGCAACAGATTCGGCATCCAGGTGGTTGGTTGGTTCGTCGAGCAGCAGCATGTCTGGCTTTTCCAGCAGCAGGCGGCACAGCGCGACACGGCGGCGTTCACCACCGGAGAGCTTCTCAATTTTTGCATCCCAGTCTGGCAGACGCAATGCGTCAGCGGCACGTTCGAGCTGCACGTTGAGATTATGACCGTCGTGCGCCTGAATAATCTCTTCAAACTTGCCCTGTTGTGCGGCGAGCTTGTCGAAATCAGCATCGGGTTCAGCGTACTTCGCGTACACTTCATCCAGGCCTTTCAGGGCGTTAACGACTTCGGCAACAGCTTCTTCAACCGATTCACGAACGGTATGTTCCGGGTTCAGTTTCGGTTCCTGCGGTAGGTAACCGATCTTGATACCTGGCTGTGGACGTGCTTCGCCCTCGATGTCGGTGTCAATGCCGGCCATGATGCGCAGCAGGGTAGATTTACCCGCGCCGTTCAGACCGAGCACGCCGATTTTGGCGCCAGGGAAGAAACTCAGAGAGATGTTTTTAAGAATATGACGTTTCGGCGGAACCACTTTGCCGACACGATGCATGGTATAAACGAATTGAGCCACGTTGGACTTCGCCTCTTTTATAGTGATGAATAGTTATCAAAGGCGAAGTGTAGCCTTTTTCACGGTCTAATCCCAGCCAGCAGATCTCACCCGCAACAAAAGTAAAAAAGTGTCCGGAACGTGGCACATTCTGTAATGTCTGGTTAGCATAAATCTATTAAGCGGCATGATGCTGCACAGACGTAACACGACAAGAGGAAGAGCTTGTGGACAAAGCCAAAAAATTTACCTGGCGCCTACTGGCTGCCAGCGTATGTCTGCTGACGGTAAGTCAAATGGCGCGGGCCGATTCTCTGGATGAGCAGCGTAACCGCTATGCGCAAATTAAGCAGGCCTGGGATAACCGACAGATGGATGTTGTAGAGCAGATGATGCCTGGCCTGAAGAGCTATCCTCTGTATCCCTATCTTGAATATCGTCAGATAACTGACGATCTCATGAATCAACCCACCATTACTGTAACGAATTTTGTGCGTGCCAATCCTACGTTGCCTCCAGCCCGCACATTGCAATCGCGTTTTGTGAACGAGCTGGCTCGTCGGGAAGACTGGCGCGGATTGTTAGCGTTTAGCCCGGATAAACCCGGTACTACCGAAGCGCAATGTAACTACTACTATGCGAAATGGAGCACCGGGCAAGCAGAGGAAGCCTGGCAGGGGGCGAAAGAGCTTTGGCTGAGCGGAAAAAGTCAGCCCAATGCCTGTGACAAATTATTCGGCGTTTGGCGGGCATCGGGCACTCAGGATCCGCTGGCTTATCTGGAACGTATTCGCCTGGCGATGAAAGCAGGTAATACGGGGCTGGTGACTGCGCTGGCAGGACAGATGCCAGCTGAGTATCAGACCATAGCTTCGGCGATCATCGCGCTGGCAAATGATCCTAATTCCGTTATGACATTTGCCCGCACGACCGGAGCAACGGATTTCACTCGCCAGATGGCGGCGGTGGCGTTTGCCAGTGTTGCGCGTCAGGATGTGGAAAATGCACGTTTGATGATCCCGTCACTGGCGCAGGCGCAGCAGCTTAATGACGATCAAACTCAGGAGCTGCGTGATATTGTCGCCTGGCGCCTGATGGGCAATGATGTTACCGACGAGCAGGCGAAATGGCGTGATGACGCTATTATGCGATCGCAATCCACCACGCTTGTGGAACGTCGCGTGCGGATGGCGCTGGGAACTGGCGATCGGCGTGGTCTGAATACCTGGCTGGCGCGCTTGCCGATGGAAGCCAAAGAGAAGGATGAATGGCGTTACTGGCAGGCGGATCTGTTGCTGGAGCGGGGGCGTGATGCCGAAGCGAAAGAGATCCTGCATTCTTTGATGCAGCAGCGCGGTTTCTATCCAATGGTAGCGGCGCAAAAGTTGGGTGAAGAGTATGAGTTGAAGGTCGACAAAGCACCTACAGATGTCAACTCTGCCCTGACTCAGGGACCTGAAATGGCACGCGTACGTGAGTTAATGTACTGGAACATGGATAATACTGCGCGCAGTGAATGGGCGAATCTGGTCACCAGCCGCACGAAGTCTGAACAGGCGCAACTGGCGCGTTACGCATTCAACAACCACTGGTGGGATCTGAGCGTGCAGGCAACGATCGCCGGCAAACTCTGGGATCATCTGGAAGAGCGTTTCCCTTTGGCCTACAAAGATCTGTTTTCTCGTTACACCAGCGGGAAGGATATTCAGCAAAGCTACGCGATGGCAATTGCGCGTCAGGAAAGCGCATGGAACCCGAAAGTAAAATCACCGGTTGGAGCCAGTGGGTTGATGCAGATTATGCCGGGCACCGCGACGCATACGGTGAAAATGTTCTCGATTCCAGGTTACAGCAGCTCCAGTCAGTTGCTGGATCCTGAAACTAATATCAACATCGGTACCAGCTATTTGCAGTATGTATATCAGCAATTTGGCAACAACCGCATTTTTGCTTCTGCGGCCTATAACGCCGGGCCGGGACGCGTTCGCACCTGGCTTGGTAATAGCGCTGGGCGAATTGACGCAGTGGCATTTGTTGAAAGTATTCCTTTCTCTGAGACAAGAGGGTATGTGAAAAACGTTCTGGCTTATGACGCCTATTATCGCTATTTCCTGGGGGATAAACCGGAGTTGATGAGCAACGCAGAATGGCAACGTCGTTACTGATCGAGTCGAGTGTGTTATGCTATCGTACTCGTTAAAGAGTACAAAAGGGGGAAGCAAGCGCGCTTCCCCCATAACGATGGCGACACTTTATGACACAGCAATCACCCTATTCAGCAGCGATGGCAGAACAGCGTCACCAGGAGTGGTTACGTTTTGTCGACCTGCTTAAACACGCCTACGATCAGGATTTACACCAACCACTGCTTAATTTGATGTTAACGCCAGATGAGCGCGAAGCGCTGGGTACGCGCGTGCGCATCATTGAAGAACTTCTGCGCGGTGAGATGAGTCAGCGTGAGTTAAAAAATGAGCTCGGGGCCGGGATCGCCACAATTACACGTGGTTCTAACAGCCTCAAGTCGGCGCCAGTAGAGCTGCGTCAGTGGCTGGAGCAGGTACTGCTCGGAAAAAATTGAATTTCCTGATGGCGATGCTGCCGCATTTTATCAGGCCTACAAATGACGCTGAGCCGTATGCCGGATAAGGCGAAGCCGCCATCCGGCACAACGCTACCAATACACCGCGTTATGAAACGGGCTAAGCGCCAGAATTACGGCCTGGTGGTAAACGCTGGAGCGCGTCAGTTTTCCTGCAGTAAAGACACCAATTGCTCCCTCTTTACGGCCGATCTCATCAATACCCGTATACTGTGACATCACCGGACCGAGTGCTTCCCCCTGACGGACCTTTTCGAGAATAACCGCAGGCAGCGGTAACGTTGCTGAACGCGCTTCGCCTCGCTGCGCGCCATTATCAATCACCACCCAACTGAACGTGGCGTCATCATCAATTCCTGCTTCGATGGCTACCCAGAAATCGGCCTGCGGATGCAGACGGCGCGCGTTTTCAACCCGATTTCGTGCGCCAGTGCGCGTTTCCTGACTTCCAAAAGGTTGTTCTGGCACACCACTCTCGACGGCAGCGGGTTCGATATGGCAGGATCCTTCACCGAAAATCTCTTCAAATGCCTGTAGAATTGCCTGAATTTTGGCAGGATTGGTGGTAGCAGAGATAACCTTGTGCATAATTAAGCTCGGTTTGGAAAAATTCATCGCAGTCTATTCTATATAATTTGAGTGACAGGAAGGCGGCAAGCGAGAAACCCCCCGTGGTGCATAGATAACTATGTGGCTGAGGGAGCGACTAATCTGTCAGGAACAGATTTGAACGCCGCAAAGCGGCGGCCCGTAAGGGCGAGGCTCATGGATGAGCCGAGTAACTCGTAGCCAACGCATCTGCCACTCAAAGTATGACGAGTATATAACGGAAAAAACGCATGTTACAGGTATACCTTGTTCGCCATGGTGAGACGCAGTGGAACGCCGAGCGACGTATTCAAGGCCAGTCAGATAGCCCACTGACCGCTAAAGGTGAGCAGCAAGCCATGCAGGTCGGCGAACGCGCGCGCTCGCTTGGCATTACTCATGTCATCAGTAGCGATTTAGGTCGTACACGACGCACCGCAGAAATCATTGCCCAGGCTTGTGGCTGTGATATTACCTTTGATGCCCGACTGCGCGAGTTGAATATGGGGGTGCTGGAAAAGCGCCATATTGATTCTCTGACGCAAGAGGAAGAGGGTTGGCGTCGCCAGTTGGTGAATGGAACGGTTGATGGCCGCATCCCGGAGGGGGAATCGATGCAGGAGTTGGGGGAACGTGTTAACGCCGCCCTGGCATCCTGTCTGGATCTTCCACAGGGAAGTCGTCCACTGCTGGTGAGTCACGGTATTGCTCTGGGTTGTCTGGTGAGCACGATTCTGGGATTGCCAGCATGGGCGGAACGCCGGTTGCGTCTGCGTAACTGCTCAATTTCCCGCGTCGATTATCAGGAAAGTTTGTGGCTGGCGCCGGGATGGGTTGTCGAAACGGCAGGGGACATATCGCATCTGGATGCCCCTGCGTTGGATGAACTACAGCGTTAGCGGCGAATAGGGATAAGGAATTCGCAGCGCAGATTAATAGGGCGATCGCCTGCTTTGGCATCTTCTGCCGGATAGTATCGCTCTATATCCTGACCTTTACGGCGAGTGAGGTTTAGCATCGGCATACAGGTGCCGTAAACCGTCAGGATAAATTCCTGCACGCCTGTCCCCAGGCCTTCATACGTAAACATCACGTATTCGCCACCCTGCAACAGGATCGGCTGTGCTGATTGCACATATCCATTGGCCTGTTCTGGCGTTAATGCAGTTGTATAGAACACTTCCTGCTCGTCATCTTTTTCAAAGCTTGGACGCGTTTCGTTTAGTCCGTATAGAACAGGCGGGATCGCCGGAGCCTGGCTGAGGAAGTCGCGCCAGAACTGAATACGCATTTCATGACGGAAATCTGAGATCTGTTCCAGTGAGCAGGAGTAACTTTGCGTGGTGCCGAGCAGTTGCGTATCTTCCAGGGTTACGAACTGATGCGGTGGCATAGCAAATTCCCCGAGTCGCATCGGCGGACGAATACCAAAAGCGCTCCATTCTGGCGAGCGGCGATACAGCGCAGGCGTCTGGGCAAATTGCTTTTTGAACGCGCGAGTAAACGTTTGTTGAGAGTCGAAACGGTATTGCAGGGCAATATCAAGAATGGGGCGAGCAGTCAGACGAAGCGCCACTGCAGACTTCGATAAACGACGGGCGCGGATATAGGCGCCAATAGCATGGCCCGTCACGTCCTTAAACATTCTCTGCAGGTGCCACTTGGAATAGCCCGCTTTTGCCGCCACATTGTCAAGCGACAGGGGCTGATCCAGATGACCTTCCAGCCAGACTAATAGGTCGCGAATAATGCCAGCCTGATCCATAAAATATCCTCATCCTTTCAACAACGAGTACCTGACGTCAGGTATGTGGATAATAGCATTTTTTGCTGTTTTAGCATTCAGTGTTTTTTTTGCTCATAAATGCTTTTTTCGGGCATACGAAAGCGTGATTATTGTAATCCTGTGATCTGTATACGTTTTATCTTAGAATGTCGAATAATTACACAGAGTAACTTTTAAAAATGGTAACAATATGAAATATAAGAGCTTAGTCATTTCCTCAATTTTGCTGATGCTGGCGCAGGTTGCCCATGCAGAGCAAATTGGTTCTGTCGATACGGTATTCAAAATGTTTGGACCAGATCATAAAATTGTGGTCGAAGCTTTTGACGATCCGGATGTTACCAATGTGACCTGCTACGTTAGCCGAGCGAAAACCGGCGGCATCAAGGGCGGGTTAGGACTGGCTGAAGATACTTCCGATGCCGCGATCTCTTGTCAGCAGGTGGGGCCGATTGAACTGAGCGACCGAATCAAGAATGGCAAAGCTGAGGGTGAGGTTGTCTTTAAGAAACGTACATCGTTGGTGTTTAAGTCCTTACAGGTAGTGCGTTTTTATGATGCGAAACGTAATACGCTGGCATATCTGGCCTATTCAGATAAGGTTGTTGACGGGTCGCCTAAAAATGCCATCAGTGCAGTACCCATCATGCCGTGGCGACAATAACAAGGAAGCAAGATGCAACAGCCGTTGATCTGGTTGGTTGAGGATGAGCAGGGAATTGCTGACACGCTTATCTACATGCTGCAACAGGAAGGTTTTAGTGTCGAAGCGTTTGAGCGCGGGTTGCCGGTGCTGGAAAAAGCGCGACAGCACTGCCCTGATGCGATAATCCTCGATGTTGGTTTACCTGATATCAGCGGTTTTGAGCTATGCCGGCGCTTGCTGGAACATCACCCGGCTTTACCCATTCTCTTTCTGACCGCACGCAGCGATGAAGTGGATCGTCTTCTGGGGCTGGAAATTGGCGCGGATGACTATGTTGCGAAACCCTTCTCGCCGCGTGAGGTCTGTGCCCGTGTACGCTCGCTGCTCCGACGGGTGAAAAAATTTTCCGCTCCATCATCGTCGACGCGTTTTGGTGATTTTGAACTTAATGAACCTGCCGCGCAGATCGCCTGGTTTGGCATACCGCTAAGCCTGACGCGCTATGAATTCCTGCTGCTGAAAACATTGCTGATGTCGCCGGGACGTATCTATTCTCGCCAACAGTTGATGGATTTAGTCTGGGCCGATGCTCAGGATACCTTTGACAGGACTGTCGATACGCATATTAAAACGTTGCGTGCCAAACTGCGGGCGATTAATCCCGAACTCTCGCCGATTAACACTCATCGCGGTATGGGGTATAGCCTGAGGAGCGTCTGATGCGCATCGGCATGCGTTTGCTGCTGGGCTACTTTCTGATCGTGGCCGTTGCTGCCTGGTTCGTTTTGTCTATCTTTGTGCAGGAGATTAAGCCTGGCGTTCGCCGTGCTACCGAAGGCACCCTGATTGATACAGCCACGTTATTAGCCGCGCTGGCTCGTGATGATCTTCTTTCAGGCAACCCTGCTAACGGCAAGTTGGCGCAGGCATTTTCGCAACTGCACGATCGTCCTTTTCGCGCCAATATCAGCGGTATTAACAAAGTGCGAAATGAATACCATGTCTACATGACGGACGCACAGGGTAGGGTGTTGTTTGACTCTGCCAACAAAGCCGTCGGTGAAGATTATTCCCGCTGGAACGACGTTTGGTTAACGCTGCGCGGGCAGTATGGCGCACGTAGTACGCCACAAAATTCAGACGATCCGGAAAGCTCAGTCATGTACGTTGCCGCACCGATTATAGATGGCGGGCGTATTATCGGGGTTCTTAGCGTCGGCAAACCGAATGCGGCGATGGCACCGGTTATTAAGCGTAGTGAACGGCGGATGCTGTGGGCGAGTGCGGTGTTGCTGGGTATCGCATTGGTGATTGGCGCAGGGATGGTGTGGTGGATAAACCGATCTATTGCCAGACTGGCGCGCTATGCTGATTCCGTAACGGAGAATCGACCCGTTGCCTTACCTGATTTAGGCAGCAGTGAGCTACGTAAACTGGCGCAGGCGCTGGAAAGTATGCGTCTGAAGCTGGAGGGTAAGAATTACATTGAGCAGTACGTCTACGCGTTAACGCATGAACTGAAAAGTCCACTGGCAGCTATTCGCGGTGCGGCGGAGATTTTGCGTGAAGGCCCGCCGCCTAATGTGGTTGCGCGCTTTACCGAAAATATTCTGACGCAAAATGCGCGCATGCAGGTGCTGGTTGAAACCTTGCTACGGCAGGCGCGACTGGAAAACCGGCAGGATATTTCATTCATCCCCGTGGCGGTAGATGCGCTATTTGTTCAGTTGCGTGAAGCGCGTAGCGTCCAGTTAGCGGCTAAGAACATCACGCTTACTATTGTGCCTTCATCACTGATTGTCGCGGCTGATCCTGCGTTACTGGAGCAGGCAGTAGGTAATTTACTTGATAACGCCATCGACTTCACACCGGAGAAGGGAAACATTATCCTTAGTGCATATCAGCAGGATGAGAGAGTCACATTGCAGATTACGGACAGCGGAAGCGGTATCCCTGACTTTGCGCTGCCACGTATTTTTGAACGTTTTTACTCGCTCCCCCGTGAGAATGGGCAGAAGAGCAGTGGTTTAGGTCTGGCATTTGTGAGCGAAGTCGCGCGACTGCTTAAAGGTGAAGTGGTACTGCATAACCGTCCCGAAGGTGGGGTGCAGGCTTCGTTGACGCTTCACCGTCACTTCACATAACTTCAAACTCCCCGCACATAGCTGTTTTACCTTGCTGGCATTGCAAAGGAGAACGCTATGTTGAAATCCCCCCTGTTTTGGAAAATAGTCACCTTAAGTGGTGCAATGCTGCTGTTATTAATTCCTCTGACAATGGTCAGACAAATTATCGTTGAGCGCTCGGATTACCGCAGTGCAGTAGAAGATGCCATCCGACAGAGTACCAGTGGGCCGCAGAAGATGGTTGGTCCACTGATCGCTATTCCCGTGACCGAAGTTTATACCGAGCTGGAAGATGACAAAGAGGTCCAGCGTAAGCGCAGCTTTATCCATTTCTGGCTGCCAGAGTCGTTAATGGTAGAGGCAAATCAGGACGTCGAAGCACGAAGGATCGGTATTTACGAGGGACAGGTCTGGCATAACGGTATGTCAGTGCGGGCAGAGTTTAATGCTGAGCGTCTGAGTGAATTGAATCATCCGAATGTGACTGTGGGAAAACCGTTTATTGTGGTTGGTGTAGGTGATGCCCGAGGTATTGGCGTAGTCAATGCACCGCAGGTCAACGGAGTTTCACTAACGGTTGAGCCCGGAACGGGGTTGAATGGGCGTGCTCAGGGGATCCATATTCCGCTACCGGATGCCGACTGGGTGGAGAAGGATCTCAGTCTGGCATTGTCACTCAATCTGAGTGGAACCGGAGATTTCTCTGTCGTTCCGGTGGGGCGTAGCAGCGAAATGACCTTAACCAGCAACTGGCCTCATCCCAACTTTCTGGGGGACTTTCTTCCGGCAAAGCGCGAAGTCAGCGAGTCAGGGTTTAAGGCTCAATGGCAAAGCAGTTGGTTTGCCAATAACCTGGGCGAACGCTTTGAGGGGGAGAAAATTGGCTGGCAGGGAATGCCTGCATTTAGCGTAGCTGTGGCCACGCCTGCGGATCAGTATCAATTGACGGACAGAGCAACAAAGTATGCCAGCTTGTTAATAGTACTGACCTTTATGTCTTTCTTTGTACTCGAGTGTATGAGCAATCTTCGTCTGCATCCTATGCAGTATCTGCTGGTGGGGTTATCGCTGGTGATGTTTTATCTGTTGCTGTTGGCGCTGTCAGAACATATTGGCTTTACGGCGGCGTGGATCATTGCCAGCATGGTTGGTGCGTTGATGAACGGCGTTTATTTACAGGCGATATTGCAGGGATGGCGTAACAGTATTTTGTTCACAGTGGCGCTGCTGTCTCTGGATGGGGTGATGTGGGTGCTGTTGCGTTCGCAGGACAGCGCTTTACTGCTGGGTACCGGTGTGCTGTTGTTAGCGCTATGCGGGATCATGTTCCTGACGCGTCATCTTGACTGGCACTCGCTTGCTCAACCAAAGCCAAAATACGTTCAAACCGCTGAGAATGACGGGCTGCGTTTGTGGAAATAGGGCAATGATGAAATGAAAAACGGCGCATAAAGCGCCGTTTTTATACCAGTCAGAATCGAATTAATCCTGCAGGTCGCCGCAGAAGCGGTAACCTTCACCGTGAATGGTCGCGATGATTTCTGGTGTATCCGGCGTGGATTCGAAATGTTTACGAATGCGGCGGATTGTTACATCAACGGTACGGTCATGCGGTTTCAGTTCGCGACCGGTCATTTTTTTCAACAGTTCTGCGCGAGACTGGATTTTGCCCGGATTCTCACAGAAGTGAAGCATGGCACGGAATTCACTGCGTGGCAGTTTATACTGCTCGCCGTCAGGACCGATTAGAGAACGGCTGTTAATATCCAGTTCCCAACCATTGAACTTGTAGCTTTCGACGCTACGACGCTCTTCGCTGACCGTGCCCAGATTCATGGTACGGGACAGCAGGTTACGAGCACGGATAGTCAGTTCACGTGGGTTAAACGGCTTGGTGATGTAATCGTCAGCGCCGATTTCGAGGCCGAGAATTTTGTCGACTTCGTTATCACGGCCCGTCAGGAACATCAGCGCAACGTTAGCTTGTTCACGTAGTTCACGCGCTAACAGAAGACCGTTTTTGCCTGGCAGATTGATATCCATAATCACAAGGTTGATGTCATATTCAGAGAGGATCTGATGCATTTCCGCGCCATCTGTCGCCTCGAATACATCATAGCCTTCCGCTTCGAAAATGCTTTTCAACGTGTTGCGTGTTACTAACTCGTCTTCAACGATAAGAATGTGCGGGGTCTGCATGTTTGCTACCTAAATTGCCAACTAAATCGAAACAGGAAGTACAAAAGTCCCTGACCTGCCTGATGCATGTCGTAAATTAACATGATCGGCGTAACATGACTAAAGTACGTAATTGCGTTCTTGATGCACTTTCCATCAACGTCAACAACATCATTAGCTTGGTCGTGGGCACTTTCCCTCTGGACCCGACAGTGTCAAAAACGGCTGTCATCCTAACCATTTTAACAGCAACATAACAGGCTAAGACGTACCGGACACCCAATAAAACTACGCTTCGTTGACATATATCAAGTTCAATTGTAGCACGTTAACAGTTTGATGAAATCATCGTATCCAAATGTTAGCTTTCATCACAAAAATGCAATAATACAACTAGTTGCACTCGCAAACTAATAAATGTAATGAATCCAATGAATGAGATCCATTTTCAATTAAATTATCATGGATAAACAGAAGGATATACAACTTCTGTTAACAAAAAAAGTAATAGTAAATCCACGAAATAGTTTAGCATTTTTTACTGAATGTGGAATGCATTTTCAGTGATTTCTGTTAAAAATATGTAAATTCGCGCTGCGTAATATGTTGATGGGTATCACATTATTATCTGCAGACTGGCCAAAAAGAGTATCGAAATGCGTTTAACTATTATTCTGGTAGCCCCTGCCAGAGCAGAAAATATTGGTGCGGCTGCCCGTGCTATGAAAACCATGGGTTTTGCCGAGTTGCGGATCGTTGACAGCCTGGCTCACCTGGAGCCTGCGACGCGATGGGTTGCGCATGGCTCAGGTGATATTATTGATAATATTAACGTTTTTTCAACGCTGGCTGACGCGCTTCATGATGTTGATTTTACCGTCGCCACCACGGCGCGCAGCCGCGCGAAGTTCCATTATTACGCCACTCCTGTCGAGCTGGTCCCCTTGTTGGAAGAAAAATCTGCATGGATGGAACACGCCGCGCTGGTTTTTGGTCGTGAAGATTCAGGCCTGACAAACGATGAATTAGCTCTGGCCGATGTACTGACCGGTGTCCCCATGGTTGCCGACTATCCTTCACTCAATCTGGGGCAGGCGGTGATGGTGTATTGCTATCAATTAGCAGGTTTAATACAACAGCCCACAAAAACCATTGAGCCGACAGATGAGCTTCAGTTACAGGCATTACGCGCACGTGTTTTACGTTTATTAACCACGCTGGACGTTGCTGATGACATCAAACTAACGGATTGGCTGCAACAGCGAATGGGCCTGTTAGGGCAGCGAGACACGGCAATGTTGCACCGTTTTCTACATGATATTGAAAAAAACATCACAAAATAAAATTTCACATTTTTTGTTTTTTATGGTGTTTGACTCTGACTTCAAGTGGGCATGGCACGCTGTATTGGTTGAAAGTAAAAGAGTAGGCAGTCGCTCGTGAACAAGTTTCGGAGTGTGATCAATTTAAAAATTTATTGACTTAGGTCATAAGATACTTTAACCCTAAAAGAATACAGTACAGAATAATTACAGAGCACACAACATCATGAAACGCATCAGCACCACTATTACCACAACCATCACCATTACCACAGGTAACGGTGCGGGCTGACGCGTACAGGAAACACAGAAAAAAGCCCGCACCTAAACAGTGCGGGCTTTTTTTTCGACCAAAGGTAACGAGGTAAACCATGCGAGTGTTGAAGTTCGGCGGTACATCAGTGGCAAATGCAGAGCGCTTTCTGCGAGTTGCCGATATTCTGGAAAGCAATGCCAGGCAGGGGCAGGTCGCGACCGTTCTGTCTGCCCCCGCAAAAATTACTAACCATCTGGTGGCGATGATTGAGAAGACCATCGGTGGTCAGGACGCTTTACCAAATATCAGTGACGCCGAACGTATTTTCTCTGAGCTTTTGGTCGGTCTTGCTGCTGCGCAACCGGATTTCCCGCTGGCTCAACTCAAAACGTTTGTTGAACAAGAATTTGCCCAGATTAAGCATGTCCTGCACGGCATCAGCCTGTTGGGACAGTGTCCGGACAGCATCAATGCTGCGCTTATCTGTCGTGGTGAAAAAATGTCGATCGCCATCATGGCAGGTTTGCTTGAAGCGCGCGGACATAACGTTACGGTTATCGACCCGGTTGAAAAACTGCTGGCGGTTGGTCATTACCTCGAATCCACCGTTGATATCACTGAATCTACTCGTCGCATTGCTGCCAGCCGTATTCCTGCTGATCATATGGTACTGATGGCGGGCTTTACTGCCGGGAATGAAAAAGGCGAATTAGTGGTATTGGGACGCAACGGATCTGACTACTCTGCTGCCGTGCTGGCTGCCTGTTTACGTGCAGACTGTTGTGAAATCTGGACTGATGTTGACGGTGTTTATACCTGTGATCCGCGTCAGGTTCCTGATGCCAGGCTACTTAAATCGATGTCTTATCAGGAAGCGATGGAGCTTTCTTACTTCGGTGCCAAAGTTCTTCATCCGCGTACCATCACTCCGATTGCCCAGTTCCAGATCCCCTGCCTGATTAAAAACACCGGTAACCCGCAAGCGCCGGGTACGCTGATTGGCGCCAGCTGCGATGAAGACGACTTGCCGGTAAAAGGCATTTCTAACCTGAACAATATGGCGATGTTTAGCGTTTCGGGGCCAGGAATGAAAGGGATGGTGGGAATGGCAGCACGCGTTTTTGCTGCGATGTCTCGTGCGGGTATCTCCGTTGTGCTGATCACTCAATCCTCCTCTGAATACAGCATCAGTTTCTGCGTACCGCAGGGCGACTGCGTGCGTGCTCAGCGTGCTATGCAGGATGAATTCTACCTGGAACTGAAAGAAGGGCTGCTGGAGCCTCTGGCGGTAACAGAGCGTCTGGCGATCATCTCGGTGGTTGGTGACGGTATGCGCACGCTGCGTGGCATCTCCGCCAAGTTCTTTGCGGCACTGGCGCGTGCCAACATCAATATTGTTGCCATCGCACAGGGTTCGTCTGAACGTTCTATTTCGGTAGTGGTAAACAATGATGACGCTACAACTGGTGTACGCGTTACGCATCAGATGTTGTTCAATACCGATCAGGTGATCGAAGTCTTTGTTATCGGTGTTGGCGGTGTGGGGACAGCACTGCTTGAACAGTTAAAACGCCAGCAGAGCTGGCTGAAGAGTAAGCATATTGATTTACGTGTTTGCGGCGTGGCGAACTCAAAGGCTTTACTCACAAATGTTCACGGTCTGAACCTAGAAAACTGGCAGGCGGGGCTGGCTCAAGCAAAGGAACCTTTCAACCTCGGTCGCTTAATTCGCCTGGTGAAAGAATATCATCTGCTCAATCCGGTGATTGTTGACTGTACTTCAAGTCAGGCTGTGGCAGATCAGTATGCTGACTTCCTGCGTGAAGGCTTCCATGTAGTAACCCCGAACAAAAAAGCCAACACTTCATCGATGGATTATTACCATCAGTTGCGCTTTGCCGCGGCAAAATCGCGGCGTAAATTCCTCTACGACACCAACGTGGGGGCGGGTTTACCGGTTATCGAAAACCTACAAAACCTGCTCAGTGCAGGCGATGAACTGCAGCGATTTTCCGGAATTCTGTCTGGTTCACTGTCGTTTATTTTCGGCAAACTGGATGAAGGAATGAGCTTCTCGCAGGCCACTATTATGGCGCGTGAAATGGGCTACACCGAACCTGATCCGCGTGACGATCTTTCCGGGATGGATGTCGCGCGTAAGTTGCTGATCCTCGCCCGCGAAACCGGACGCGAACTGGAGCTCTCTGATATCGTTATTGAACCGGTGTTGCCGCAAGGTTTTGACGATTCAGGCGACGTTACAACATTTATGGCCAATCTGTCGCGGCTGGACCAGGCCTTTGCCGCTCGTGTGGCGAAAGCCCGTGATGAGGGCAAAGTATTGCGCTATGTTGGCAATATTGAAGAAGATGGCGTTTGCTGCGTGAAAATAGCTGAAGTGGATGGCAACGATCCGTTGTTCAAAGTGAAAAACGGTGAAAATGCGCTGGCCTTCTATAGCCACTACTATCAGCCATTGCCGCTAGTGCTACGCGGATATGGTGCGGGTAACGATGTGACTGCGGCGGGTGTCTTTGCCGACCTGCTACGTACCCTTTCATGGAAGTTAGGAGTCTAAAATGGTTAGAGTTTATGCCCCGGCTTCCAGTGCCAATATGAGCGTCGGGTTTGATGTGCTCGGGGCGGCGGTAACACCCGTTGATGGTTCTCTGTTGGGGGATGTTGTCAGCGTCGAAGCGGCTGATAGCTTCAGCCTGAACAACCTCGGACGCTTTGCCAACAAGTTGCCGTCAGAGCCGCGGGAAAATATCGTTTATCAGTGCTGGGAGCGGTTCTGCCAGGAACTGGGTAAACATATTCCGGTGAGCATGACGCTGGAAAAAAATATGCCGATTGGCTCCGGGTTAGGCTCCAGCGCCTGCTCTGTCGTTGCTGCTCTGGTCGCGATGAATGAGTACTGCGGGAAGCCGCTGAACGATATGCGCTTGCTGGCGATTATGGGCGAGCTGGAAGGGCGTATCTCCGGCAGTATCCATTACGACAATGTCGCCCCGTGCTTTTTGGGCGGCATGCAGTTAATGATTGAAGAAAACGGCATCATTAGCCAGCAGGTGCCAGGATTTGATGAATGGCTGTGGGTGCTGGCGTATCCGGGTATTAAAGTGTCTACGGCGGAAGCGCGGGCGATTTTACCTGCGCAGTATCGCCGCCAGGACTGTATTGCCCATGGGCGTCATCTGGCTGGATTTATCCATGCCTGCTATTCCCGCCAGCCTCAACTGGCCGCGAAGTTGATGAAGGATGTGATTGCGGAACCGTATCGCACCCGCTTACTGCCCGGCTTTAGCCAGGCACGTCAGGCGGTGGCGGAAATTGGCGCGTTGGCCAGTGGGATCTCCGGGTCAGGACCGACGCTGTTTGCCTTGTGCGATAAGCCGGATACGGCACAGCGTGTAGCAGACTGGCTGGATAAAAATTACTTACAAAATCAGGAAGGCTTTGTTCATATTTGCCGGCTGGACACGGCGGGCGCACGGGTACTGGGATAATAAATGAAACTCTACAATCTTAAAGATCATAACGAGCAGGTCAGTTTCGCGCAGGCCGTCACGCAAGGGTTAGGTAAAAAGCAGGGGCTATTTTTCCCGCACGATCTGCCGGAATTTAGTCTGACTGAAATTGATGACATGCTGAAGCAAGACTTTGTCAGCCGTAGTACCAGGATCCTCTCCTCATTTATTGGTGATGAAATCCCTCAGGAGATCCTTGCCGAGCGTGTGGGCGCAGCGTTTGCTTTCCCGGCGCCGGTCGCTCAGGTTGAAGGTGATGTCGGCTGTCTTGAGCTGTTCCACGGCCCAACACTGGCATTTAAAGATTTTGGTGGCCGCTTTATGGCGCAAATGCTGACACATATCAGCGGCGATAAGCCGGTTACTATCCTGACGGCGACCTCCGGAGATACCGGTGCTGCAGTCGCACATGCTTTTTATGGTTTGAAAAATGTACGCGTGGTGATCCTCTATCCGAACGGTAAAATCAGTCCATTACAGGAAAAATTGTTCTGTACGTTGGGTGGAAATATCGAAACCGTTGCCATCGATGGTGATTTTGATGCCTG
This sequence comes from Citrobacter sp. Cm046, assembly GCF_030333065.1. NCBI lineage: Bacteria > Pseudomonadati > Pseudomonadota > Gammaproteobacteria > Enterobacterales > Enterobacteriaceae > Citrobacter > Citrobacter sp. Cm046. The sequence goes on from NZ_JAOWGP010000046.1 coordinate 378,423, forward strand.
TCAGGCGCTGGTTAAACAGGCGTTTGATGACGAGGAACTGAAAGTGGCTCTGGGGCTAAATTCGGCTAACTCGATCAACATCAGTCGTCTACTGGCACAAATTTGTTACTACTTTGAGGCCGTTGCCCAACTGCCACAAGAGGCGCGGAATCAACTGGTGATTTCCGTTCCCAGCGGTAACTTTGGCGATCTGACGGCCGGCCTGCTGGCGAAATCCCTTGGTCTGCCGGTGAAGCGCTTTATCGCAGCAACTAACGTCAATGATACGGTTCCGCGTTTCCTGCAAGGTGGCGAATGGACACCGAAAGCAACGCAGGCAACCTTATCGAATGCAATGGATGTCAGCCAGCCGAACAACTGGCCGCGAGTGGAAGAACTGTTCCGCCGTAAAATCTGGCGTCTGAGTGAGCTGGGTTATGCGGCCGTTGATGATGCAACCACTCAGGAAACCATGCGTGAACTACAGGCGATTGGATACACCTCTGAGCCGCATGCAGCCGTCGCTTACCGCGCTTTACGTGACCAGTTAAATCCGGGCGAGTATGGTTTGTTCCTCGGTACTGCGCATCCGGCGAAGTTTAAAGAAAGCGTTGAAGAGATTCTTGATGTGACGCTGGATCTGCCAAAAGAGCTGGCGGAGCGTGCGGACTTACCTCTGCTCTCCCATCACTTACCCGCCGATTTTGCCGCGCTGCGTCAGTTGATGATGACCCGCAGCTAACTATAGTGCCCGGTAGCGCATGCGCTTACCGGGCCTACAAAATCTGTTGGTTAATCTCTATTGCTAAACAAATCACTGTTCGTGACGTTTAAACACCAGTTCACCGTTCCCTGACGCTTCTTCATCAAAGAAATAGCCGTCACTGTTAAACGCCGCAAGCTGTTCTGGCTTTGTTAAACGGTTTTCAATGATGTAGCGGCTCATCAGGCCACGTGCCTTTTTGGCATAGAAACTGATGACTTTGAATTTGCCATTTTTCTCATCGAGGAAAACGGGTTTGATCAGCTCCGCGTTTAGCTTTTTCGGCTTCACGGATTTGAAATATTCATCAGAGGCGAGGTTAACCACCACGTTGTCGCCTTGTGCTTCCAGCGCTTCATTTAGTTTGTCTGTGATGATATCTCCCCAGAACTGGTAGAGATCTTTCCCCTTCGTATTGGCAAGACGGATGCCCATTTCCAGACGATAAGGCTGCATCAGGTCCAGTGGGCGTAAAACGCCATACAGTCCGGACAGCATGCGTAAATGCTGCTGAGCGAAATCAAAATCCGCCTCACTGAAGGTTTCTGCCTGCAATCCGGTGTAGACATCGCCCTTAAACGCCAGAATCGCCTGACGCGCATTCTCAGGTGTGAAATCAGGCTGCCAGTCATGAAAGCGGGTGGCATTCAGGTCCGCCAGCTTGTCGCTAATCCCCATCAGCTTGCCAATCTGCGGTGCAGAGAGCTGGCGTGCGGTATGAATAAGCTGCTGGGAGTGATCCAGCAGCTCGGGCAGCGTATGGCGAGTGGTGGCCAGCGGACTTTGGTAGTCGAGTGTTTTTGCAGGTGAAATCAGAATCAGCATATCCAGTCCTTGCAGGAAATTTACTGCGACTTTAGCAAAAAAAACGACAGAATTGATCGATGGTTGCAATTGCCTGGCTAGTTGTGGGGCGGTTCATGCCATGTTTCCGGTGCAAGCTGTTGTCTGATATCAGGATAACGGTGTGGATCAAATTCTGGTCGCACGCCGAGTTTTCGCTGACGCAGGTAATCGCTGGCAAGAGTGTGGACAACCGGGGACAGCAGTAAAATTGCCGTCAGATTAGTGATGGCCATACAGGCCATGATAATGTCGGCTAACTGCCACACCAGCGGAAACTGGAGTAATGTTCCTGCAATTACAGTGCAGACGGTCGTGATACGTAAAAGCCAGATGACCCGGATATTGTCCAGATTCAAAAAGACCAGGTTGTTTTCCGCATAGATGTAGTTGGCGACGATCGAACTGAAAGCAAAAAGGATAACAATCAGAGCGACGAATCCCGCGCCCCATTCACCTGTTAGCGATACCATGGCTTTCTGAACCAACTGGATACCTTCCATTGGGACATATGTAGTTCCATTCCCTGCCAGAAGAATAATCATTGCGCTGGCTGTACAGATAATCAGTGTATCACCCAGCACGCCAATCATTTGCACAATACCTTGTGCGGCAGGATGCGGAGGCCATGAGGCGGCTGAAGCCGCAGCGTTAGGGGTTGAACCCATTCCGGCCTCATTCGAAAACATACCGCGTTGAAAGCCACTGGCAATGGCCTGGCTTAGCGTATACCCGGCTGCACCGGCGGCGGCTTCCTGCCAGCCAAATGCACTCTTCACAATGGTGACGATGATCTCTGGGATCTGGCCGATATGCCACAGACAAATGGCAATGCTACAGCCGACCCACAACAAAGCCATTAACGGAACGAACCATTGCATCAAGCGGGCAACACCTTTAATTCCGCCGACTATAGCCAGTAAAGACAGCAATGCCAGCGAGATACCGGATGCAAGAGGAGGGATGTCGAAAGCAAATTCCAGCGCACGAGAGACAGAGTTTGCCTGGACGCTGTTAAAAATCAGGCCATAAGCAATGAGTAAGAAGATAGCAAAGAGGACGCCCATCCAGCGCATGCCCAGTCCGCGAGCCATATACCACGCAGGCCCGCCGCGAAACTGCCCCTTACTGTCGCGCTCTTTATACAGTTGTGCGAGTGAGCACTCGGCAAACGAGGTCGCCATACCAATCAGGGCAGAGACCCACATCCAGAAGACAGCACCAGCGCCACCTGCAGCAATAGCCAGTGCAACGCCAGCCAGGTTTCCGCTTCCGATACGAGCCGCAAGGCTGGTACACAGTGCCTGAAATGATGTTAAACCGCCCGGCTGTGGGCTGAGACTATTTTTAAGACTTTTGCCAAACTGGCGAACGTAGCGAAACTGGACAAATCCCGTACGGTAAGTGAACCAACACCCTGCGCCTAGCAGGAGGTAGATCATCACCGATCCCCAGAGTACTTCATTAATAAATGAGAAAAAATCAGGCATTAACATCCCTCTTGTTGATGCCGGCAAGCGCGAATAATCCCGTGTAAGCGCTACCAATTAGCGAACAGTATATACCTTGTCATGAGATTGATAGCGGGAGTTTATCATACATCAGGTCTCCCCCTTAATTGCGCATGGCTGGTCTGGAGATGCGTAATCAGAGCTGAACGGCAGGTCGGGCAATCCCGGCGGTTGCGCTGAGAGTGCGTCGTGCTATCATCAGGGAAGATCGGTTACATCCCCCTAACAAGCTGTTTAAAGAGAAACGCTATCATGACGGACAAATTGACCTCCCTTCGTCAGTTCACCACTGTAGTGGCCGACACCGGAGACATCGCGGCAATGAAGCTGTATCAGCCTCAGGATGCCACAACTAACCCTTCTCTCATTCTTAACGCAGCGCAGATCCCGGAATACCGTAAGCTGATTGATGATGCTGTCGCCTGGGCTAAGCAGCAGAGTAACGACCGCGCACAGCAGATCGTCGATGCAACTGACAAACTGGCGGTGAACATTGGTCTGGAGATCCTGAAGCTGGTCCCGGGTCGCATCTCCACTGAAGTTGACGCTCGTCTGTCCTACGACACTGACGCATCTATCGCGAAAGCAAAACGCCTGATCAAACTGTACAACGATGCTGGCATCAGCAACGATCGTATTCTGATCAAACTGGCTTCTACCTGGCAGGGTATCCGTGCCGCGGAGCAGCTGGAAAAAGAAGGCATTAACTGTAACTTGACCCTGCTGTTCTCCTTCGCGCAGGCGCGCGCATGTGCAGAAGCTGGCGTATACCTGATCTCTCCGTTCGTTGGCCGTATTCTTGACTGGTACAAAGCGAATACCGACAAGAAAGAGTATGCACCGGCAGAAGATCCAGGTGTGGTTTCCGTTACGGAAATCTACGAGTATTACAAACAACACGGTTATGAAACTGTGGTTATGGGCGCGAGCTTCCGTAACATCGGCGAAATCATTGAGCTGGCAGGCTGCGATCGTCTGACGATTGCTCCGGCACTGCTGAAAGAGCTGGCGGAAAGCGAAGGTGCTATCGAGCGTAAACTGTCCTTCTCCGGTGAAGTGAAGGCGCGTCCGGCACGCATCACTGAAGCTGAGTTCCTGTGGCAGCACAACCAGGATCCGATGGCTGTAGACAAACTGGCGGATGGTATCCGTAAGTTTGCTGTAGACCAGGGTAAACTGGAAAAAATGATCGGCGATCTGCTGTAATCATTTAAGCGTGACCGGGCTTCCGGTCACGCTCTCGTTCTATACCTCTTCTGAAACCTGTCTGTCGCTTCCTCCGCAGTGTATCATTCTGTTTAACGAGACTGTTTAAACGGAATAATCATGAACACTTTACGCATTGGCCTAGTTTCCATTTCTGACCGAGCCTCCAGTGGCGTTTACCAGGATAAGGGGATCCCTGCTCTCGAAGAGTGGCTGGCATCGGCCCTGACGACCCCTTTTGAGCTACAAACGCGGCTAATCCCGGATGAGCAGGCGATCATCGAACAAACGTTGTGCGAACTGGTTGATGAAATGAGTTGTCATCTGGTGTTGACCACCGGAGGCACCGGTCCGGCACGTCGCGATGTGACACCGGATGCGACGCTGGCTGTTGCCGACCGCCAAATGCCTGGTTTTGGTGAGCAAATGCGCCAGATTAGTCTGCACTTTGTCCCTACGGCGATCCTCTCCCGCCAGGTCGGGGTGATTCGTAAGCAGGCGTTGATCCTGAACCTGCCTGGGCAACCTAAATCGATCAAAGAGACGCTGGAAGGCGTGAAAGGTGCCGACGGTAAGGTTATTGTGCCGGGTATTTTTGCAAGTGTACCGTATTGTATACAGTTGCTGGATGGACCATACGTGGAAACCGCACCGGCAGTGGTAGCATCTTTTCGACCAAAAAGCGCAATACGCGATACAAACGCCTGAAAGTAGCCTATTTGTGATATAAATGACAATGATGGTGGAGTGTTGAATTGTTTACGATATAGTAATTTTTAATTTACACGTATCGACAAAACGTTCAATGACTCCACTGACTCATGGTTTGCTATGTCACAACACTCTCGACCGCTGAATCGCCAGGATTATAAAACCCTTTCGCTTGCTGCCCTCGGCGGGGCGCTGGAGTTTTATGATTTCATTATTTTTGTCTTCTTTGCCGCAGTCGTTGGCGAATTATTTTTCCCCGCAGACATCCCGGAATGGCTACGTCAGGTCCAAACCTTTGGTATTTTTGCCGCAGGATATCTGGCGCGTCCGTTGGGTGGCATCATCATGGCGCATTTTGGCGATCTGGTGGGGCGTAAGAAAATGTTCACTTTGAGCATTTTGCTGATGGCGATACCGACGCTGGCGATTGGCCTGTTACCGACTTACACCTCGATGGGGATTCTGGCACCGCTGTTGTTGCTGCTGATGCGTATTTTGCAGGGCGCTGCCATTGGTGGAGAAGTTCCGGGGGCGTGGGTGTTTGTGGCAGAACATGTCCCGGAACGCCGTATTGGTATTGCCTGCGGAACACTGACCGCCGGATTGACAGTCGGTATTCTGTTGGGGTCAGTGGTTGCAACGCTGGTCAATACAAGCCTGACACCGCAGGCCGTACATGAGTACGGCTGGCGTATTCCTTTCCTCTTAGGGGGGGCGTTTGGGCTGGTGGCGATGTACCTGCGCCGTTGGTTGCAGGAAACACCGATCTTCCTTGAAATGCAGGCGCGTAAAGCGCTGGCGGAAGAACTGCCGGTTAAATCGGTTGTCAGCAAGCATAAAAAAGCGGTGGTAATTTCGATGCTACTGACCTGGCTGCTTTCGGCCGGTATTGTGGTGGTGATCCTGATGTCGCCTGTCTGGCTGCAAAAACAGTATGGCTTTGCGCCCGCTCTGACGCTACAAGCCAACAGCGTCGCCACCATTATGCTGTGTGTGGGATGTCTGCTGGCCGGCTTTATTGTCGACAGAGTTGGTGCCAGCAAAACCTTTATTATCGGTAGCCTGCTGCTGGCCTGTTCCAGCTGGTTTTTCTATCACCTTGCCGGTATTTATCCTGAACACCTGTTTCTTTTATATGGCCTGGTCGGTTTATGTGTCGGCGTGGTCGGAGCCGTACCTTACGTGATGGTGCGGGCGTTTCCAGCGGAAGTTCGCTTTACCGGCATCTCTTTTTCCTACAATGTCTCGTATGCCATTTTTGGCGGTCTGACGCCGATTGCAGTGACAATGTTGATGAGTGTGTCGCCAATGGCTCCAGCCTGGTACGTGCTGGCGTTATCATTGGTAGGGTTAGGACTGGGAATTTGGCTGCGACAGGATATTTATCATCGCGATACGGACGTACAGGGAGAGTTGCAGCGCCTGTAAGAAATATCCCCCCGCAAGGGGGGGATAACGGAATAGATTAGTGCATTTCACCAATCGGCAGGATAGTACGGCCAAACTGTTCGTTCAGCACTTCACCCATTGCCAGGTAAATGGCGCTTGCGCCACACACTAAACCAACCCAGCCAGCGAAATGGATAACTCCTTCGTTACCTGCAATGTTGCCAACAGCCAGCAGGGCGAACAGCACCGTCAGGCTCAGGAAGACAAACTGCAAAGCACGGTTAGCTTTCAGCGTGCCGAAGAACATGAACAGTGTGAACACGCCCCACAGACCCAGATACACGCCCAGGAACTGACCATTTGTTGCATCCGCCAGGCCCATTTTCGGCATGATCAGGATGGCAACCAGCGTCAGCCAGAAAGAGCCGTAGGAGGTAAAGGCGGTTAAACCGAAGGTGTTGCCTTTTTTATATTCCAGCAGGCCGGCAAAAATTTGCGCGATACCGCCGTAGAAAATTCCCATCGCCAGAATAATAACGTCAAAGGCGAAGAAACCCGCGTTGTGCAGGTTAAGCAGAATGGTGGTCATGCCAAAGCCCATCAGGCCCAGCGGTGCCGGATTAGCCAACTTAGTGTTGCCCATAATTCCTCAAAATCATCATTGATTGAATGGTGAAATAGTTTCCCCGAATAACGATCACTGTCTTCGGGGCGCGGCATAATAATCAGGTGAGAGTGGGCTGTCTATGATCTAATAAGGGGAAAATGAATTATTTTCCCCTGTGACGGGCATCACGCTTGTGGGGGGAACATTTGGCGCAGGTAAAGGAGAGGGTTTAGTCGTCGCCAATCACTTTTAACGTCGCCATGTCAGAAGAATTGACCGACTGGCCTGAGAAGGTAATTTTCGACACACAACGTTTATTGTTGTTGTCGCTATTGATATTGATCCATTTGGTGGTTTGCCCCTCTTTGATTGACGAAGGGACATTCAGGCTCTGGCTGGACATGCGTGATGCTTTAAAATAAACGGAGGCTCCATTCAGATGAATATCGCCACGATCTGCCGTCAATTGGATGCGCTTCACAACGCGACAAACGGGGATTTTTAACGTGAGGCTGTCGGTTTGATTTCTGGGCATCGCAATCATACCGAGGACTTTATGATCGTTAGCATGTGCTGTGCTGCTCAGAAGAAGACCGAAAAGCATGCTGACAGACAGCGTTAAAACGGATTTCATGGGATTTCTCTTTGACGGGTTCAAAAGTGGCAATCTGCCACCATATTACCGCTGTCAGAAAAACGATTCATTCTTGTAATATTTTCTTTTTATTACAATTTTTTCGTGAATGGCTTATTTTGTTTTATTCGATTTATGAATAAATTTGGATTGGTAACTATTTCTCATGTTGCTTTTCAGCTCCATTTATCTCGTTTTCTGGTCTCAGGGCTAAAAAAAATTTGCATGCCCCCCTTGATGACGTGGGTTACGACCCCATCTTGTAGACAACCGCAGTGGTGAGTCTGAAAAAAAACGATTCAGGGTAGTTGAAACCGCACGTTTCGCCCTTATTACAGATTCACAACCACATGATGACCGAATTTTTAGTGGAGACGTTTAGATGGGTAAAATTATTGGTATCGACCTGGGTACTACCAACTCTTGTGTAGCGATTATGGATGGCACTACTGCACGTGTGCTGGAGAACGCCGAGGGCGATCGCACCACGCCTTCTATCATTGCTTATACCCAGGATGGTGAAACTCTGGTTGGTCAGCCGGCTAAACGTCAGGCAGTGACAAACCCGCAAAACACCCTGTTTGCGATTAAACGCCTGATTGGCCGCCGCTTCCAGGACGAAGAAGTGCAGCGTGATGAAGCTATCATGCCGTACAAAATCATCGGTGCTGACAACGGTGATGCATGGATTGATGTAAAAGGTCAGAAAATGGCACCGCCGCAGATTTCTGCAGAAGTGCTGAAAAAAATGAAGAAAACCGCTGAGGATTACCTGGGCGAACCGGTAACTGAAGCCGTTATCACCGTACCTGCATACTTTAACGATGCTCAGCGTCAGGCAACCAAAGACGCAGGCCGTATCGCAGGTCTGGAAGTCAAACGTATCATCAACGAACCGACTGCTGCCGCGCTGGCTTACGGTCTGGATAAAGAAGTCGGCAACCGTACTATCGCGGTATATGACCTCGGTGGTGGTACCTTCGATATCTCTATTATCGAAATCGACGAAGTTGACGGCGAAAAAACCTTCGAAGTTCTGGCAACCAACGGTGATACCCACTTGGGTGGTGAAGACTTCGATAGCCGTATGATCAACTACCTGGTTGACGAATTTAAGAAAGATCAGGGCATTGACCTGCGTAACGACCCGCTGGCAATGCAGCGCCTGAAAGAAGCCGCAGAAAAAGCGAAAATTGAGCTGTCTTCTGCGCAGCAGACCGACGTTAACCTGCCGTACATCACTGCAGATGCGTCTGGTCCGAAACACATGAACATCAAAGTGACCCGTGCGAAACTGGAAAGCCTGGTAGAAGACCTGGTGAACCGTTCCATCGAGCCGCTGAAAGTTGCTCTGCAGGATGCTGGTCTGTCTGTTTCCGACGTTCAGGATGTAATCCTGGTTGGTGGTCAGACTCGTATGCCGATGGTGCAGAAGAAAGTTGCTGAGTTCTTTGGTAAAGAACCGCGTAAAGACGTTAACCCGGACGAAGCTGTAGCAATTGGTGCTGCCGTTCAGGGTGGTGTATTGACCGGTGATGTGAAAGACGTACTGCTGCTGGACGTTACCCCGCTGTCTCTGGGTATCGAAACCATGGGCGGCGTGATGACTCCGCTGATAGCCAAAAATACCACCATCCCGACCAAGCACAGCCAGGTGTTCTCTACCGCTGAAGACAACCAGTCTGCGGTAACCATCCATGTGCTGCAGGGTGAACGTAAACGTGCTGCTGATAACAAAGATCTGGGTCAGTTTAACCTGGATGGCATCAGCCCGGCACCGCGCGGCATGCCGCAGATCGAAGTCACCTTCGATATCGATGCTGACGGTATCCTGCACGTTTCCGCGAAAGACAAAAACAGCGGTAAAGAGCAGAAGATCACCATCAAGGCATCTTCTGGTCTGAACGAAGAAGAAATTCAGAAAATGGTTCGTGAAGCAGAAGCGAACGCGGAATCTGACCGTAAGTTCGAAGAGCTGGTTCAGACCCGTAACCAGGGCGACCATCTGCTGCACAGCACTCGCAAGCAGGTTGAAGAAGCAGGCGACAAACTGCCAGCTGATGACAAAACTGCCATCGAGTCTGCACTGACCGCGCTGGAAACTTCTCTGAAAGGTGAAGACAAAGCGGATATCGAAGCGAAAATGCAGGCGCTGGCGCAGGTTTCCCAGAAACTGATGGAAATCGCTCAGCAGCAGCACGCACAGCAGCAGGCTGGTGCAGCAGGCGCTGATGCTTCTGCAAACAACGCGAAAGATGACGATGTTGTCGACGCTGAGTTTGAAGAAGTGAAAGACAAAAAATAATCGCCCTTTGAACGGGTAATTACTGGCACGGGCGAAGAGGTTTCCTCTCCGCCCGTGCATGCATGTTAGGGGCAGATAAAAAAAGATGGCTAAGCAAGACTATTACGAGATTTTAGGCGTTTCCAAAACAGCGGAAGAGCGTGAAATCAAAAAGGCCTACAAGCGCCTGGCCATGAAATTCCACCCGGACCGTAACCAGGGTGATAAAGAGGCCGAAGCTAAATTCAAAGAGATCAAAGAAGCCTACGAGATCCTGACCGATGCGCAAAAGCGAGCGGCTTACGATCAGTACGGCCATGCAGCATTTGAGCAAGGCGGTATGGGCGGCGGCGGCGGTTTTGGCGGCGGTGCTGACTTCAGCGATATCTTTGGTGACGTGTTTGGCGATATCTTTGGCGGTGGTCGTGGCCGTCAGCGCGCCTCACGTGGTGCTGATTTACGTTACAACATGGATCTCACTCTGGAAGAAGCCGTGCGTGGCGTCACCAAAGAGATCCGTATTCCTACACTGGAAGAGTGTGACGTCTGCCACGGCAGCGGCGCGAAATCCGGTACTCAGCCGCAGACCTGTCCAACCTGTCACGGTTCAGGTCAGGTGCAGATGCGTCAGGGCTTTTTTGCCGTACAGCAGACCTGTCCACACTGCCAGGGGCGCGGTACGCTGATCAAAGATCCATGCAATAAATGCCATGGTCATGGTCGCGTTGAGAAGAGTAAAACGCTGTCCGTTAAAATACCTGCTGGGGTGGATACCGGCGATCGTATTCGCTTGTCTGGTGAAGGCGAAGCAGGCGAGCATGGCGCACCGGCAGGCGATCTGTACGTTCAGGTGCAGGTGAAACAGCACCCGATTTTTGAACGAGAAGGCAATAACCTCTACTGTGAAGTACCGATTAACTTTGCGATGGCAGCTCTGGGCGGTGAAATTGAAGTACCGACGCTGGATGGCCGCGTGAAGTTAAAAATACCTGGTGAAACGCAAACCGGTAAACTTTTCCGTATGCGTGGCAAAGGTGTTAAATCGGTTCGCGGTGGTGCTCAGGGCGATCTGTTGTGCCGTGTTGTCGTTGAAACCCCAGTGGGTCTGAACGACAAACAAAAACAGTTGCTGAAAGATCTTCAGGACAGCTTTGGCGGTCCGACGGGTGAGCAAAACAGCCCGCGCTCAAAAAGCTTCTTCGACGGCGTGAAGAAATTCTTCGATGATCTGACGCGCTAATAAACAAGCCTAACATTTGATGAAAAGCCTGAGACTGAAGAGCCTCAGGCTTTTTTATTTCTGCGATCCGTCCTGATCAAATTGTCATCCCCCTTTGTTTTTTAGTTCGTAAATACCGAGTTATTCATCATGTATAAACTAATATTAACGATGAGTTATGCGGAGTAAGATAGTAATTACGAAGTATTCACCCAATAGAGAGAATAAAAAGTGAAACATCTGCATCGTTTTTTTAGTAGCGACGCCTCGGGAGGCATTATTCTGATCATCGCTGCAGTGGTAGCTATGTTGATGGCCAATATCGGCGTAACCAGTGGATGGTACCACGCCTTTCTGGAAACCCCCGTCCAACTGCGGGTTGGCGCGCTTGAGATCAACAAAAATATGCTGCTGTGGATCAACGACGCCTTGATGGCGGTGTTTTTCCTGCTAATTGGTCTGGAAGTGAAGCGTGAGCTGATGCAAGGGTCGCTGGCCAGCCTGCGTCAGGCTGCTTTTCCAATCATTGCGGCGATTGGCGGCATGATTGTTCCGGCGTTGCTCTATCTCGCATTCAACTATGCCGATCCTATCACCCGTGAAGGGTGGGCGATCCCTGCGGCAACGGATATAGCTTTTGCATTGGGCGTGCTGGCACTTCTGGGGAATCGTGTCCCGCTGGCGCTGAAAATATTCCTGATGGCGCTGGCGATTATCGATGATCTTGGCGCTATCGTGATTATCGCGCTGTTCTATACCAGCGACCTGTCACTGCTTTCGCTGGGGGTTGCCGCATTCGCTATTTTGATTCTGGCGGTGTTGAATTTGTGCGGGGTAAGACGTACCGGCATTTATATTCTGGTTGGCGTAGTACTGTGGACTGCGGTACTGAAGTCCGGCGTGCACGCGACCCTGGCTGGCGTAATTGTTGGTTTCTTCATTCCGTTGAAGGAAAAGCATGGCCGGTCACCAGCGAAGCGTCTGGAGCACGTCCTGCATCCGTGGGTGGCATATTTGATTCTACCGCTGTTTGCCTTTGCCAATGCGGGAGTTTCATTGCAGGGCGTTACGATGGATGGGCTAACCTCCATACTGCCTCTGGGCATTATTGCCGGCCTGCTTATTGGTAAGCCGTTGGGAATCAGCCTGTTCTGCTGGCTGGCGCTGCGTCTGAAGTTGGCACAGTTGCCGGAGGGGACGAATTTCCAGCAAATTATGGCGGTGGGTATTCTGTGCGGTATTGGCTTCACAATGTCGATTTTTATCGCCAGCCTTGCGTTTGGTAACGTTGATCCTGAGTTAATTAACTGGGCGAAACTGGGGATCCTGATCGGTTCCTTGCTGTCGGCGGTTATCGGTTATAGCTGGCTGCGCACGCGTTTGAATGCGCCAGCCTGATCGGTTAATCCGTTTATGACAATTTTCAGGGAGAGAGTATGTCTCATATAAATTACAACCACCTGTATTACTTCTGGCATGTGTACAAAGAAGGTTCGGTGGTGGGGGCTGCAGAAGCGCTTTATCTGACGCCACAAACTATTACCGGGCAGATCAAAGCGCTTGAGGAACGTTTACAGGGAAAGTTGTTTAAGCGTAAGGGACGTGGGCTGGAGCCGAGTGAGCTGGGCGAATTAGTTTTTCGATATGCGGACAAGATGTTCACCTTAAGCCAGGAGATGCTGGATATCGTGAACTATCGCAAAGAGTCTAATTTACTGTTCGACGTTGGCGTGGCGGATGCGTTGTCTAAACAGCTGGTCAGCAGCGTGCTGGATGCTGCTGTGGTTAAAGATGAACAGATCCACCTGCGCTGCTTTGAATCAACGCATGAGATGCTGCTGGAGCAGCTCAGCCAGCACAAGCTGGACATGATTATCTCAGACTGCCCGATCGACTCCACGCAACAGGAAGGGCTGTTCTCGGTGAAAATTGGCGAGTGTTGTGTAAGCTTCTGGTGTACAAATCCGTTACCAGAAAAGCCGTTTCCGGCATGCCTCGAGGAGCGGCGATTATTGATACCAGGACGTCGTTCAATGCTCGGGCGTAAGTTGCTGAACTGGATTAACTCTCAGGGGCTGAACGTAGAAATCCTCGGGGAGTTTGACGATGCTGCATTGATGAAAGCTTTTGGTGCAACACACAATGCCATTTTTGTTGCACCTACGCTCTATTCGAACAATTTCTATGCAGATGACTCAATTATTGAGATTGGACGCGTGGAGAATGTGATGGAGGAATATCATGCCATTTTTGCCGAGAGGATGATCCAGCATCCGGCGGTGCAGCGTATTTGTAATGCGGATTATTCCGCGCTATTTACGCCAGCGAACAAATAAGCAGACATAAAAAAACCCGCTTGCGCGGGTTTTTTCACAAAGCGACAACAAGCAAGCGATTAAGCCAGTTTGTTGATCTGCGCAGTCAGGTTTGCTTTATGACGTGCAGCTTTGTTTTTGTGGATCAGACCTTTAGCAGCCTGACGATCCACGATTGGTTGCATTTCGTTAAATGCTTTCAGTGCAGTAGCTTTGTCGCCAGCTTCAATAGCTGCGTATACTTTCTTGATGAAAGTACGCATCATAGAGCGACGGCTAGCGTTGTGCTTGCGGGCCTTTTCAGACTGAACGGCGCGCTTCTTAGCTGATTTGATATTAGCCAAGGTCCAACTCCCAAATGTGTTCTATATGGACAATTCAAAGGCCGAGGAATATGCCCTTTTAGCCTTCTTTTGTCAATGGATTTGTGCAAATAAGCGCCGTTTAAATTGCGGCACTCGTTGCGTAGTGATGGCGCAGGATTCTACCAGCTTGCGTGCTGTGAATACAGCTTTTCCACGAGAAAAGTTGAATTGGCTTGCCCGTGAAGGACATCAATTTGTTTCATAACAATGAAAACAATCTTCTTTCTGTTTCGTGGTACCAATCGCCGGTTAACCTTGACCGCGGTACAGGGTATACTTTCACGATTTTCACTGTTTTGAGCCAGACATGAAGCTGATACGAGGCATACATAATCTCAGTCAGGCCCCGCATGGGTGTGTGCTGACTATTGGTAATTTCGATGGCGTGCATCGTGGCCACCGCGCGTTGCTGCAGGGTTTGCAGGAAGAAGGACGCAAGCGGGGCTTGCCGGTAATGGTGATGATTTTTGAGCCACAGCCGCTTGAACTGTTTGCGACTGAAAAGTCACCTGCACGACTGACTCGTTTGCGGGAAAAGCTGCGTTATCTGGCGGAATGCGGCGTTGATTACGTGCTCTGTATACGTTTTGACAGACGCTTTGCCGCATTAACGGCACAGAATTTTATCGGTGACCTGTTGGTTAAGCGGCTGGGTGTACAATTTCTTGCCGTTGGTGATGATTTCCGCTTCGGCGCTGGTCGCGAGGGCGATTTCTTGTTATTACAGGAAGCGGGTGCGGAGTATGGCTTCGATATCACCAGTACCCAGACCTTCTGTGAAGGTGGAGTGCGAATCAGCAGTACCGCAGTGCGCCAGGCGCTGGCTGAAGATAATCTGTTGCTGGCTGAAAGCTTGCTGGGTCATCCCTTTACCATTTCGGGACGGGTTGTACACGGCGACGAGTTAGGACGTACCATCGGCTTTCCGACGGCAAATTTACCGCTCCGTCGCCAGGTCTCTCCTGTAAAAGGGGTGTATGCGGTTGAGGTGATGGGGCTTGGCGAAAAACCTATTCCCGGTGTCGCTAACATCGGTACTCGCCCAACGGTGGCAGGCGTACGCCAGCAGTTAGAAGTGCATTTGCTGGACGTTGTAATGGACCTCTACGGTCGCCATATAGATGTAGTACTGCGTAAAAAAATACGCAACGAACAGCGATTTGCCTCGCTGGATGAACTAAAAGCGCAGATTGCGCGTGATGAGTTAACTGCCCGCGATTTTTTTGGGCTATCAAAACCGGCTTAACGCCTATACGAGTTTTAAATACGGAACCGAGAATCTGATGAGTGACTATAAATCAACCCTGAATTTGCCGGAAACAGGGTTCCCGATGCGCGGCGATCTCGCCAAGCGTGAACCGGGAATGCTGGCGCGTTGGACTGATGATGACCTGTACGGCATCATTCGTGCGGCTAAAAAAGGCAAAAAAACCTTCATTCTGCATGATGGCCCTCCTTATGCGAATGGCAGCATTCATATTGGTCACTCTGTAAACAAGATTCTGAAAGACATTATCGTGAAGTCCAAAGGACTCACGGGATATGACTCGCCTTACGTTCCGGGCTGGGACTGCCACGGTCTGCCTATCGAGCTGAAAGTAGAGCAGGAATTTGGTAAGCCGGGAGAGAAGTTCACTGCCGCAGAGTTCCGTGCCAAATGCCGTGAATATGCCGCAACGCAGGTTGACGGCCAGCGTAAAGACTTTATCCGTCTTGGCGTGCTGGGCGACTGGTCACATCCGTACCTGACGATGGACTTCAAAACCGAAGCCAACATCATTCGCGCGCTGGGTAAAATCATCGGCAACGGTCACCTGCACAAAGGTGCGAAACCGGTGCATTGGTGCGTAGACTGCCGTTCTGCACTGGCGGAAGCGGAAGTTGAATATTACGACAAAACGTCCCCGTCTATCGACGTGGCGTTCCACGCTGCCGACCCTGACGCGGTGAAAGCGAAGTTTGGCGTTTCTGATGTCAACGGCCCGATCTCTCTGGTCATCTGGACTACCACTCCGTGGACGCTGCCGGCTAACCGCGCTATCTCTCTGGCACCTGATTTTGATTATGCGCTGGTGCAGATTGACGGTCAGGCCCTGATTCTGGCAAAAGACCTGGTTGAAAGTGTAATGCAGCGTATTGGCGCCGCTGAGTACAGCATCCTTGGTACAGTAAAAGGCGCTGAGCTGGAACTGCTGCGTTTTACCCATCCGTTTATGGGCTTTGATGTTCCGGCAATCCTTGGCGATCACGTGACGCTGGATGCGGGTACCGGTGCGGTGCATACCGCGCCAGGCCATGGTCCTGACGACTATGTCATTGGTCAGAAATATGGACTGGAAGTGGCTAACCCGGTTGGTCCGGACGGCACTTATCTGCCAGGTACTTACCCAACGCTGGATGGCGTTAACGTATTCAAAGCCAACGATATCGTCGTTGCATTGCTGACTGAAAAAGGCGCACTGCTGCACGTTGAGAAGATGCAACACAGCTATCCTTGCTGCTGGCGTCACAAGTCTCCGATCATCTTCCGTGCAACACCACAGTGGTTCGTCAGCATGGATCAGAAAGGCTTGCGCGCGCAGTCGCTGAAAGAGATCAAAGGTGTACAGTGGATCCCGGACTGGGGTCAGGCGCGTATCGAATCAATGGTTGCCAACCGTCCTGACTGGTGTATCTCCCGTCAACGTACGTGGGGTGTGCCGATGTCTCTGTTTGTTCACAAAGACACAGAAGAACTGCATCCGCGTGCCATCGAACTGATGGAAGAAGTTGCCAAACGCGTTGAAGTCGACGGCATCCAGGCGTGGTGGGATCTCGATCCAAAAGATATCCTCGGTGACGAAGCTGACCAGTATGTCAAAGTACCGGATACACTGGACGTATGGTTCGATTCCGGGTCAACCCATTCATCCGTGGTTGATGTGCGCCCTGAGTTTTCTGGTCACGCGGCAGATATGTATCTGGAAGGCTCTGACCAGCATCGCGGTTGGTTCATGTCTTCGCTGATGATTTCCACCGCAATGAAGGGCAAAGCGCCATACCGTCAGGTACTGACCCACGGTTTCACCGTTGATGGTCAGGGACGCAAGATGTCCAAGTCCATCGGTAACACCGTTAGCCCACAGGATGTGATGAACAAACTGGGTGCGGATATTCTGCGTCTGTGGGTGGCATCTACCGACTACACCGGCGAAATGGCGGTTTCAGACGAAATCCTGAAACGTGCTGCTGACAGCTATCGTCGTATCCGTAACACCGCTCGCTTCCTGCTGGCGAACCTGAACGGGTTTGATCCGCTAAAAGACATGGTGAAACCGGAAGAGATGGTCGTGCTGGATCGCTGGGCTGTGGGCTGTGCACAAGCGGCACAGGACGAGATCCTGAAAGCCTACGAAGCCTATGACTTCCACGAAGTCGTGCAGCGCCTGATGCGCTTCTGCTCCGTTGAAATGGGTTCGTTCTATCTCGACATCATCAAAGACCGCCAGTACACCGCGAAAGCGGACAGCGTGGCGCGTCGTAGTTGCCAGACTGCGCTGTTCCATATCGCAGAAGCACTGGTCCGTTGGATGGCACCAATCATGTCCTTTACCGCCGATGAAATCTGGGGTTACCTGCCAGGCGATCGCGAGAAGTATGTTTTCACCGGTGAGTGGTACCAAGGTCTGTTTGGTCTGGCCGATACTGAAGCGATGAACGACGCATTCTGGGACGAACTGCTGAAAGTGCGTGGCGAAGTGAACAAGGTTATCGAGCAGGCGCGTACGGATAAGAAAGTGGGCGGTTCTCTGGAAGCGGCAGTCACCCTGTATGCTGAACCAGAACTGGCTGCGAAGCTGACCGCACTGGGCGAAGAGTTACGCTTTGTTCTGTTGACCTCTGGCGCGATTGTTGCGGATTATGCACAAGCTCCTGCTGATGCTCAGCAGAGCGAACTGCTCAAAGGTCTGAAAATCGTACTGAGCAAAGCCGAAGGTGAGAAGTGCCCGCGTTGCTGGCATTACACCACCGACGTCGGTCAGGTGGCGGAACACGCAGAAATCTGCGGACGCTGTGTCAGCAACATCGCCGGTGATGGCGAAAAACGTAAGTTTGCCTGATGAGTAAGCCTCTTTGTTCAACTGGGCTACGCTGGCTATGGCTGGTGGTAGTCGTGCTGATTATCGATTTGGGCAGCAAATACCTGATCCTCCAGAGCTTTGCTCTGGGGGATACGGTGTCGCTATTCCCGTCGCTTAATCTGCACTATGCGCGTAATTATGGCGCTGCGTTTAGCTTCTTAGCCGACAGCGGTGGCTGGCAGCGCTGGTTCTTCGCCGGTATCGCGATTGGTATTTGTGTCATTCTGGCGGTGATGATGTATCGCTCGAAGGCGACGCAGAAGCTGAACAACATTGCCTATGCGCTAATCATTGGTGGCGCGCTGGGGAACCTGTTCGATCGACTGTGGCACGGTTTCGTGGTCGATATGATCGACTTTTACGTTGGTGACTGGCATTTCGCGACATTCAATCTTGCTGATACGGCGATTTGTATTGGCGCTGCGTTGATTGTCCTGGAAGGCTTCTTACCTTCGAAAGAGAAAAAAGCCGCATAAAAAAATGCCGGATAACGCTATGCTTATCCGGTGTGTAATATATCGCGATCCTTGTTTGCCCGGCTTGCTTAGCGCTACCGGGCAAACAGGCGGCAGCAATTTTAAAGAGCAATCTGCATGTCTAAATCAGTACAGAGTAACAGTGCGGTGCTGGTGCACTTCACCTTAAAGCTCGACGATGGCTCCACCGCAGAGTCAACCCGCAATAACGGTAAGCCTGCGCTGTTCCGCCTGGGCGATGGTTCTCTGTCTGAAGGACTGGAACAACATCTTCTGGGGTTAAAAGAGGGTGATAAAACCACTTTTTCTCTGGAGCCGGACGCCGCCTTTGGTGTGGCAAGCCCGGACTTAATTCAGTATTTCTCGCGTCGGGAATTTATGGACGCGGGTGAGCCAGAAATTGGCGCTATCATGCTCTTTACCGCAATGGACGGCAGTGAGATGCCGGGTGTGATCCGCGAAATCAATGGTGATTCAATCACGGTTGACTTCAACCATCCGCTGGCCGGGCATACCGTTCATTTTGATATTGAAGTGCTGGAAGTCGAACCGGCACTGGAGGCGTAAAATGCAGATCCTGTTGGCCAACCCGCGCGGTTTTTGCGCTGGCGTAGACCGCGCTATCAGCATTGTAGAAAACGCGCTGGCCATTTACGGCGCGCCGATTTATGTCCGTCATGAAGTGGTGCATAACCGCTATGTGGTGGATAGCCTGCGCGAGCGCGGCGCTATTTTTATAGAGCAAATCAGCGAAGTACCAGATGGCGCGATCCTGATTTTCTCGGCTCACGGAGTGTCTCAGGCAGTACGTAATGAGGCGAAAGGTCGTGACCTCACGGTGTTTGATGCAACCTGTCCGCTGGTGACGAAAGTGCATATGGAAGTCGCGCGAGCCAGCCGTCGCGGTGAAGAGTCGATCCTGATCGGCCACGCCGGGCACCCGGAAGTCGAAGGCACAATGGGGCAGTACAGCAACCCGCAAGGGGGAATGTATCTGGTTGAATCACCAGATGATGTGTGGACGCTGGACGTTAAAAACGAAGCGAAGCTGTCGTTTATGACGCAGACCACGCTCTCAGTGGACGACACATCTGATGTGATTGACGCGCTACGTAACCGTTTCCCGAAAATTGTCGGACCGCGTAAAGACGATATCTGCTATGCCACCACTAACCGACAGGAAGCGGTTCGTGCGCTGGCGGAACAAGCGGATGTGGTACTGGTGGTCGGTTCGAAAAACTCCTCTAACTCCAACCGCCTGGCCGAGCTGGCGCAGCGTATGGGCAAAGCGGCATACCTGATCGACGATGCAACCGATATCCAGGAATTGTGGGTGAAAGAGGCGAAGTGCGTGGGTGTCACCGCCGGAGCTTCTGCACCGGATATCCTGGTGCAGAACGTGATTACTCGCCTACAGGAGTTTGGCGGCGGGGAACCTGTTCCGCTGGAAGGACGTGAAGAGAACATTGTTTTCGAAGTGCCTAAAGAGCTGCGTGTGGATGTTCGTGAAGTAGAGTAAAACTTTCACTTATCTATTATGAGAAGATGCCAGACTTAACGTCTGGCATTTTTTTTGGAGAAACCATGCGCTTACCGATCATTCTTGATACCGACCCCGGCATTGATGATGCCGCTGCTATAGCCGCCGCGCTGTTTGCCCCTGAGCTGGATCTGCAACTGATGACCACGGTGGCAGGTAACGTTTCTGTGGAAAAAACCACTCGTAACGCGCTACAACTGCTACATTTCTGGAATGCGGATATCCCGCTGGCACAAGGGGCATCAATGCCGTTGCTGCGACCGCTACGCGACGCGGCTTCTGTACACGGTGAGTCCGGTATGGAAGGATATGAGTTTGTCGAACATAACCGTCAGCCGCTAGTAAAACCCGCCTTTCAGGTGATCCGTGATGCATTGATGAGCTCTCCTGAACCCCTCACCCTGGTTGCTATTGGTCCGTTAACTAATATTGCATTGCTGCTGATGCACTATCCGGAATGTGCGTTCAATATTCGTCGTCTGGTGATCATGGGCGGTTCCGCGGGTAGGGGAAACTTTACGCCAAATGCGGAGTTTAATATTGCTATCGATCCTGAAGCGGCAGCAAAAGTATTCCAGAGTGGGCTGGAGATTGTGATGTGCGGGCTGGATGTTACTAATCAGGCAGTACTCGCACCAGATTATCTGGCGACATTGCCTGAGTTGAACCAGACCGGGAGAATGCTGCATGCGCTGTTCAGTCATTACCGCAGTGGTAGCATGAATACAGGGCTGCGTATGCACGATCTCTGCGCCATTGCCTGGCTGGTGCGTCCGGATCTGTTCACAATGAAGCCGTGCTTTGTGGCAGTAGAAACGCAGGGTGAATACACGTCGGGTACGACGGTGGTGGATATTGAAGGACGACTTGGTCAACCGGCAAACGCACAGGTGGCGCTGGATCTGAACGTTGAAGGTTTTCAACAGTGGGTTGCTCACGTGTTGGCGCTGGCCCCCTGATTTCTGCACGATATAACGATATGACGCTGCTTATTCCGTAGTGTCATGTCTTTTACTGATATCTCTCCCTGTTTATCATTAAATTCTAATTATCGACGTTTTCGGCTGGCGGCGCAGCGATGCGCTGGTTAATCTGAAAATGATTTACGTGAAATTAACAAAAGAGAATAGCTATGCATGATGCACAAATCCGCGTTGCCATCGCGGGAGCCGGGGGGCGCATGGGGCGCCAGTTGATTCAGGCCACCCTCGGCATGGATGGCGTACAGCTGGGCGCGGCGCTGGAGCGTGAAGGCTCATCCTTGCTGGGTAGCGATGCCGGAGAGTTGGCAGGAGCCGGGAAAACGGGCGTGACTGTGCAGAGTAGCCTTGAGGCGATCAAAGATGATTTCGATATTTTTATCGATTTTACTCGCCCGGAAGGCACTTTGACGCATCTGGCATTTTGTCGCCAGCATGGAAAAGGGATGGTTATTGGGACGACTGGCTTTGATGATGCAGGCAAACAAGCTATTCATGATGCTGCTCAGGAGATTGGCATTGTATTCGCCGCTAACTTTAGCGTGGGTGTCAATGTCATGCTGAAGCTTCTGGAAAAAGCGGCGAAAGTGATGGGTGATTACACCGACATTGAAATCATCGAAGCCCACCACCGTCATAAAGTAGATGCGCCGTCAGGCACAGCGCTGGCGATGGGAGAAGCGATTGCCGGGGCACTGGATAAAGATCTCAAAGATTGCGCTGTCTATAGCCGTGAAGGTTACACCGGTGAACGTGTACCTGGCACCATTGGTTTTGCCACAGTGCGTGCAGGGGACATCGTCGGGGAACATACCGCGATGTTCGCTGATATTGGCGAACGTATCGAGATTACGCACAAGGCTTCCAGCCGTATGACGTTTGCTAATGGAGCGGTGAGATCGGCCATCTGGCTTAAATCTAAGTCAAATGGTCTTTTTGACATGCGTGATGTGCTTGATTTACGCAGTTTATAGGCATTATTTATCCTTCGTGATGTGGTTATTGTAATCATAATTAGTTGATTACATGGGGCAATATTTTATTGCCCTTTTATTTTTGATTGTTTTTGTGTGTTTTTGTCCTGAGTTGATTAATTTGAAACATTTACCTACAGTATTTTGTAGATTAAATGTAAATTTTGACCAAATGGTCTACTTTTTTTCATGTGTAAGCTATTTTTCACGCTCGATAAGTTCCGCAAGCGTTTTCTACCCCCACTTAGCTGATCTTTTTGCCTGTTAAATCGCATGTTTCATTCCAGTTGCGTAAAATAATAATAAAAATTGCCCTTTTGGGTAGACTTTTAGCTGGGCTGTCTCTAGAATGCCGCCGTTTGCCAGAAATCCATAGGTAAGCAAATTTGCATTGATTCATTCTGTCTTAATGAATTAATATGCAAATAAAGTGAGTGAATATTCTCTGGAGGGTGTTTTGATTAAGTCAGCGCTATTGGTTCTGGAAGACGGAACCCAGTTTCACGGTCGGGCCATAGGGGCAACAGGTTCGGCGGTTGGGGAAGTCGTTTTCAATACTTCAATGACCGGTTATCAAGAAATCCTCACTGATCCTTCCTATTCCCGCCAAATCGTCACTCTTACTTATCCCCATATCGGCAATGTCGGCACCAATGAAGCCGATGCAGAATCTTCTCAGGTACATGCGCAAGGTCTGGTCATCCGCGACCTGCCACTGATTGCCAGCAACTTCCGCGATACTGAAGACCTCTCTTCTTACCTGAAGCGTCACAACATTGTGGCGATTGCCGATATTGATACCCGTAAGCTGACTCGTCTGCTGCGTGAAAAAGGCGCACAGAATGGCTGCATCATTGCAGGGGATAACCCGGATGCAGCTCTGGCGCTGGAAAAAGCGAAAGCCTTCCCAGGCCTGAACGGAATGGACCTGGCGAAAGAAGTCACCACTGCGGAGCCTTACAACTGGACGCAGGGGAGCTGGACGCTGGCAGGTGACCTGCCAGAAGCGAAATCTGCAGATGAACTCCCGTTCCATGTTGTGGCTTATGATTTTGGTGCTAAACGCAATATTCTGCGCATGTTAGTGGATCGCGGCTGTCGCCTGACGGTGGTGCCGGCGAAGACCTCCGCAGAGGAAGTACTGAAGATGAATCCGGACGGTATTTTCCTGTCCAACGGTCCTGGTGACCCGGCTCCGTGCGACTACGCTATCGACGCGATTGGAAAATTCCTCGAAACCGATATTCCGGTATTCGGCATCTGCCTAGGCCATCAGCTACTGGCGCTGGCGAGCGGTGCTAAGACTATCAAGATGAAGTTTGGCCACCACGGCGGCAACCATCCGGTTAAAGATATTGATAACAACACCGTGATGATTACTGCACAAAACCACGGCTTTGCGGTGGATGAAGCGTCGCTGCCTGCAAACCTGCGCGTAACGCATAAATCGCTGTTCGATGGCACCCTTCAGGGTATCCACCGCACTGATAAACCGGCGTTCAGCTTCCAGGGCCACCCGGAAGCCAGTCCGGGGCCGCATGATGCTGCGCCGCTGTTCGACCACTTTATCGAGTTAATTGAGCTTTACCGTCAGTCCGCGAAATAATCAGGAGTTAATAGAGCCATGCCAAAACGTACAGACATAAAAAGTATCCTGATTCTGGGCGCGGGTCCGATTGTTATCGGCCAGGCGTGTGAGTTTGACTATTCCGGTGCGCAGGCATGTAAGGCCCTGCGTGAAGAGGGTTACCGCGTTATTCTGGTAAACTCCAACCCGGCAACCATTATGACCGACCCGGAAATGGCCGATGCTACCTACATCGAGCCGATTCACTGGGAAGTTGTGCGTAAGATTATCGAAAAAGAGCGCCCGGATGCGGTACTGCCGACCATGGGCGGCCAGACTGCGCTGAACTGTGCACTGGAACTTGAGCGTCAGGGCGTACTGGCTGAATTCGGTGTGACCATGATTGGGGCAACGGCGGATGCGATTGATAAAGCTGAAGACCGCCGTCGCTTCGATATCGCGATGAAGAAAATCGGCCTCGACACTGCGCGTTCTGGTATCGCACATACCATGGAAGAAGCGCTCGCGGTTGCCGCTGATGTTGGCTTTCCGTGCATTATCCGGCCTAGCTTCACCATGGGCGGCACCGGTGGCGGTATCGCTTATAACCGCGAAGAGTTTGAAGAAATTTGCGAACGCGGGTTGGATCTTTCCCCAACCAAAGAGCTGCTGATTGATGAGTCGCTGATTGGCTGGAAAGAGTACGAGATGGAAGTGGTACGTGATAAAAACGACAACTGCATCATCGTCTGCTCCATCGAAAACTTCGACGCTATGGGCATCCATACCGGTGACTCCATCACCGTAGCTCCGGCGCAAACGCTGACCGATAAAGAATACCAAATCATGCGTAACGCCTCGATGGCGGTACTGCGTGAAATCGGCGTGGAAACCGGTGGTTCTAACGTCCAGTTTGCGGTGAATCCCAAAAATGGTCGTCTGATTGTTATCGAAATGAACCCGCGTGTTTCTCGATCGTCGGCGCTGGCATCAAAAGCGACCGGTTTCCCGATTGCGAAAGTGGCGGCAAAACTGGCGGTCGGTTACACCCTCGACGAACTGATGAATGACATCACGGGCGGTCGTACTCCGGCTTCCTTTGAGCCGTCTATCGACTACGTCGTGACCAAAATCCCACGCTTTAACTTCGAGAAATTCGCCGGCGCCAACGACCGTCTGACTACTCAGATGAAATCTGTTGGTGAAGTGATGGCGATTGGTCGCACCCAGCAGGAATCTTTGCAGAAAGCACTGCGCGGTCTGGAAGTGGGGGCTACCGGTTTCGACCCTAAAGTGAGCCTGGATGACCCGGAAGCGCTGACCAAGATTCGCCGTGAGCTGAAAGATGCGGGCGCTGAGCGTATCTGGTATATCGCCGATGCGTTCCGCGCAGGTCTGTCCGTCGATGGCGTCTTCAACCTGACCAACATCGACCGCTGGTTCCTGGTACAAATTGAAGAACTGGTGCGTCTGGAAGAAAAAGTGGCGGAGCTTGGCATCAACGGGCTCAATGCTGACTTCCTGCGTGCTCTTAAGCGTAAAGGCTTTGCCGATGCGCGTCTGGCAAAACTGGCGGGCGTGCGCGAAGCGGAAATTCGCAAGCTGCGTGAACAGTATAATCTGCACCCGGTTTATAAGCGTGTAGATACTTGCGCCGCAGAATTTGCCACCGATACTGCTTATATGTACTCCACCTATGAAGATGAATGCGAAGCGAACCCAACGCAGGATCGCGACAAAATCATGGTCCTGGGTGGTGGTCCGAACCGTATCGGTCAGGGTATTGAATTCGACTACTGCTGCGTACATGCTTCGCTGGCACTGCGTGAAGACGGCTACGAGACCATCATGGTTAACTGTAACCCGGAAACTGTCTCTACCGACTACGACACTTCTGACCGTCTGTACTTTGAGCCGGTAACTCTGGAAGACGTGCTGGAAATCGTGCGCATCGAGAAACCAAAAGGTGTCATCGTCCAGTACGGCGGCCAGACCCCGCTGAAGCTGGCGCGTGCGCTGGAAGCCGCAGGTGTGCCGGTTATCGGCACCAGCCCGGATGCAATTGACCGTGCAGAAGACCGTGAAAGATTCCAGCACGCGGTTGACCGTCTGAAACTGAAACAACCCGCGAACGCCACCGTCACCGCCATCGAACAGGCAGTTGAGAAGGCGAAAGAGATTGGCTATCCGCTGGTGGTGCGTCCATCCTACGTTCTCGGCGGTCGCGCGATGGAAATCGTCTACGACGAAGCCGACTTACGTCGCTACTTCCAGACGGCAGTTAGCGTCTCCAACGACGCGCCGGTACTGCTGGACCGTTTCCTGGATGACGCGGTAGAAGTGGATGTGGATGCTATTTGCGACGGCGAAATGGTGCTGATTGGTGGCATCATGGAACACATCGAACAGGCTGGCGTTCACTCCGGTGATTCAGCATGTTCCCTGCCAGCCTACACGCTGAGCCAGGAAATTCAGGATGTAATGCGCCAGCAGGTGCAAAAGTTGGCCTTCGAACTGCAGGTTCGTGGTCTGATGAACGTCCAGTTTGCGGTGAAGAATAACGAAGTCTACCTGATTGAAGTCAACCCGCGTGCGGCGCGTACGGTACCGTTTGTGTCGAAGGCGACGGGGGTTCCGCTGGCGAAAGTGGCTGCACGAGTGATGGCAGGTAAAACGCTGGCACAGCAGGGCGTCACCAAAGAAGTTATCCCACCGTACTACTCGGTAAAAGAAGTGGTGCTGCCGTTCAACAAATTCCCGGGCGTTGACCCCCTTTTAGGGCCAGAAATGCGCTCTACCGGTGAAGTGATGGGCGTCGGCCGCACCTTTGCGGAAGCGTTCGCTAAGGCACAGTTGGGTAGCAGTTCCACCATGAAAAAACAGGGCCGCGCTTTACTCTCTGTTCGCGAAGGCGACAAAGAGCGCGTCGTCGACCTTGCGGCCAAACTGCTGAAGTTTGGTTTTGAGCTGGATGCCACGCATGGTACAGCGATTGTTCTGGGGGAGGCCGGGATTAACCCGCGTCTGGTGAATAAAGTGCATGAAGGTCGCCCGCACATTCAGGACCGTATCAAGAATGGCGAATACACCTACATCATCAACACCACAGAAGGTCGTCAGGCGATTGAGGATTCCAAGCTGATTCGTCGCAGTGCGCTGCAGTACAAAGTGCATTATGACACCACCCTGAACGGTGGTTTTGCCACGGCGATGGCGTTGAATGCGGATGCCACAGAGAAGGTGACGTCTGTTCAGGAAATGCACGCGCAGATCAATAAATAATATCTGGATGGTCCGGTGATAATTGCGTTAAGCGGACTTTAAATATAATTCGAAACGGTTTCTGTAAAGGAGCCGTTTTTTTTTGCTCTATCAGGTCATTCCTGGATAAATAGAATTCCATAACCACATTTTCAATGTAATAAGCGCGATGTTGCTCACACTAATCAACATTCAAGTCGCATACTATCCTTTATATACACAATTTTAATATGGCTTTGTTTTTATTAATTTTGAACAAGCCGTAGCCAGATTTTTAATTTGTGAAATGGTGCGCTTATGTGTGAAGAATATGTTGAAAGACCGCTTTATTTGTTAATTGCCGATTGGATTATGGCAGAAGATCGTTGGGTGACGGCAAAAGAAATTTCCCGTCATTTCGATATTGAACATTGCAAAGCGATTAATACGCTCTCTTATATTCTTTCGGAAGTGAGTGAAATTGTTTGTGAAGTTAAGATGATCCCTAATCAGCTTGCTGGTCGCGGATGTCAGTGTCAGCGCCTGGTGAAAGTTGTGAGAATTGATCCTCAGCTTTATAGCCGATTGAGCCACGGTCTGCAGGAGAAAAGAGTGAGTGTTGGGAAAACGCCACGGATGTCGGCTGTTCCCCCTAGTGAGCTTAATCGCGAGCAGAAATGGCAGATGATGCTGTCAAAAAGTATGCGTCGGTAATCTTTTCTTTGCCGGATGGTGCTTATGCTTATCCGGCACCATCAGGAAGCCGTTTTGGGCTTTACCTCCGTTGTGCCTTTGAGGCGTGGACGGTTTTCTTCGACCTGCGTTAACGGCTGGGTTTCATGTAACCCAGCCCTACAGCGCACAGCGAGATCCTGATACTCCTTGGTATTCATTCGCTTCCACTGCAATTCCTGATCCGTCACTTCTCGTATTACCCGGGCGGGTGCCCCAACCAGTAATTGCCTTGGTTCGCCAGTAAATCCTGCTTTAACAAAGCTCATGGCGGCGACAATGCTTTCTTCGCCTATCACGGCACCGTCCATAATTACGCTGTTCATGCCAACCAGCGCATCGCGACCAATCACGCAGCCGTGCAGGATCGCGCCGTGTCCGATGTGTCCGTGCTCATGCACGATGGTATCGGTGTCGCAGTATCCATGCATGATGCAGCTATCCTGCAGATTGGAGCCTGCTTCAAGGATCAGACGACCATAGTCGCCGCGCAGTGAAGCGAGTGGGCCAATATAGACACCCGCACCCACAATTACATCGCCAATCAGCACAGCGCTGGGATGAACATAAGCAGACGGGTGTACCACGGGGATAAGACCTTCAAAAGCGTAATAGCTCACAATATTCCTTATTTTTACCGGATGGCGGTTTACGGTATTTGTTGGCCGGATAAGCGAAGCCTATCCGGCATGACAACATTAACGACCTTTCCACACCGGATCGCGTTTTTCGGCAAACGCCTGCGGGCCTTCAAGCGCATCTTCAGAGTGCAACACCGCCGGGTAGTGTTTCAGCACACCACTGCGGATATAGCGGTAGCCTTCTTCTACCGGCATTTCACTGGTAGCACGGTAAATCTCTTTTAGCGCTGCGATAGCCAGTGGGGCGCTATTCACCAGCTGTTGTGCCAGTTCGCGCGCACTGTCCATAAGCTCGCTCTGGTTGACGACACGGTTTACGATCCCCCAACGTATTGCTTCTTCGGCGCTCATCCGTCTGCCGGTCATCACCATTTCGTTGACGATAGCCGGTGGCAGCAGCTTGGGCAAACGGAGTACTCCGCCACTGTCAGGCACAATACCGAGCTTCGCTTCCGGCAGCGCAAAGCTGGCGTTTTCTGCACAGACGATAAAGTCCGCAGCCAGTGCCAGCTCGAAACCACCGCCAAAGGCATAGCCGTTTACTGCCGCTATGACAGGCTTGTTGAGGTCGAAAATTTCGGTTAAACCGGCGAAGCCGCCAGGACCAAAATCAGCATCCGGAGCTTCACCTTCTGCCGCCGCTTTTAAGTCCCAACCGGCGGAAAAGAATTTCTCTCCGCCGCCGGTGATAATAGCCACGCGTAATTCAGGATCGTCACGGAAATTAAGAAAAGCCTCTCCCATTTCAAAACTGGTTTTGGCATCAATGGCATTCGCCTTTGGTCTGTCCAGCGTAATTTCCAGAATCGGGCCATTGCGGGTCAGATGTAATGATTCACTCATAGTTCATCTCCAAAAATATACCCTTCGTCTTTCAGGCTGCATTTTTGTTAGCTGCGTCCGCTCACCCAATTCACATAGTTATCTATGCTCCTGGGATGAGCGGACTTGCCGTCTCAATGCAACTCGAAATCTATTGGGTATAGATTTCCCGGCAGGAGGAATTCCCGCCAGAGGGGTTATTTCAGATTTTTTTTGATTATTTTTCCTGAACAATTACGCGGCAGGTCGGTTCGTATCTCCATAAAAGAGGGAACCTTAAATTTCGCCATATTGTGTTCGCAGAAGCTGAAGAATTCTGCTTCGCTTAATGTTTCACCTTCATTCAGTACGATAAAAGCTTTAATCGCCTCATCACGGATAGAGTCCTTAATACCGACAACGACGATGTCCTGAATTTTGGGGTGGGCGGAGATAATATTTTCCAGTTCGACACAGGAGACATTTTCTCCACCGCGTTTAATCATGTTGCAGCGCCTGTCGACGAAATAGAAAAAACCATCTTCATCCTGGTAACCTGAATCGCCGGTATGCAGCCAACCCTCAGGCTCCAGCGCTTTGGCCGTCGCATCCGGTTGTGCATAGTACTCTTTGAAGATCGTTTTACCCGGTACGCCCTTAATACAGATTTCGCCAATTTCTCCGGCGGGTAGGGGACGGTTTTGATCGTCGCGGATTTCTGCTTCATAGCTAAAGCCCACTCGCCCAATAGAGGGCCAGCGTCGTTTATCCCCCGGACGGTCTCCAATAATGCCGACAATCGTTTCTGTCATGCCGTAGGAGGTCAGGAGTCTGACGCCAAACCGTGCGATAAAGTCATCCTTCTCCTGTACCGATAAATTGAGATAGAACATCACTTCGCGCAGATGATGCTGCTTGTCCGTGGATGCAGCGGGCTGCACCATCAATGTTCTGATCATCATCGGAATGCATTCTGTAACCGTCGCCTGATATTTACGTACCTGCTCCCAGAAGGCCCGGGCGCTGTATTTCTCTATCAGAACAAAGGTACTGCCTGCAGAGAATGCCGCCATTGCTGCCGTACACTGGCAGTCGATATGAAAGGCGGGCATCACCGTCAGGTACACATCATCGTCGCGCAGGGCGCATTGCCAGGAGGAGTAGTAGCCAGCAAAACGCAGGTTATAGTGGGTAATGACCACCCCTTTGGGACGCGAGGTGGTTCCTGAGGTGAACAGGATTTCCGCCGTATCGTCAGTGGATAACGCAGGCGCATAACACAGCGTTGCTGGCTGTTGGTTTTTCAGGTCGGAAAAGTGACTTACGCCGTCGTCAGCCGGAACATGCTCGCTAATCAAACAGATGTGATTGAGCGGAGTCTCATTTTCCAACTTTATCTGGCGATACATGGGATAAAACTGGGTGCTGGTGACCAGCAGACTGACCTGGCTGTTTTGCAGGATCCAGGCACTTTCCTCTCCCAGTAAGCGGGCATTAATCGGTACCATAATGGCGCCAATTTTTGCCAGCCCAAACCAGCAAAAAATGAATTCCGGGCAGTTATCCAGATGCAATGCGACCTTATCGCCTTTGCGGATCCCCAAGGAATGAAAAAGATTTGCCGTGCGGTTAATCTCTTCATTAAGCGAGGCATAACTAAACTGTCGAACGTTTCCTTCACAGGATTCGAAAATAAGCGCCGTTTTATCTCCGTACACCCCGGCCAGGTCGTCCCACATCTGACGTAAGTTTTGTCTGCCAACGATATCCATATTACTTATCCACTGAAATCAGGCGTGAGCGCTAACCAAACGAACTGGCCAGCGCGTCGCGTTTAATCCTCAACTCTGGCCAGGCCTTTGCCGACCAGCTCATTAATGTCTGCTTCGCTATAACCGATATTTTTCAGAATGGCGGCGGTATCCATGCCGTGTGATGGCATGCCACGCCAGATTTTCCCCGGGTTGTTTTTGAATTTCGGCATGATGTTCGGTCCTTTACAGGTGCGACCGTCCATCGTTTGCCACTGGGTAATCGATTCACGGGCAACGTACTGCGGGTTATCTTCCAGTTCAGGAATGGTCAGCACTTTCGCACAAGCGATATTCAGTTCCGCAAAGCGCGCCTGCACTTCAGCGATGGTGTGCGTTGCCAGCCAGGCGTCCAGTTTCTCCTCGACTAACGGACCATATGGACATTCAACGCGGTGGATAAGCTGCGTTCCTTCCGGCACTTCAGGCGTACCGAGAATGTGCGCCAGTCCAATATCCTTAAAGCATTCGTTGATTTGCGTGATACCAACCAGTTCCATGACGATGTAACCATCGGCACATTTATACAGGCCGCAACCGGCATAATAGGGGTCTTTGCCTTTGGTCATTCGCGGACATATTTCGCCGCCGTTGAAATAATCCATCATGAAGTACTGGCCCATACGCAGCATCACTTCATACATGGCAACATCAATACTTTCGCCTTTACCGGTCTCACGCACTTTGTGCAGCGCCGCGAGTGCTGCTGTGGTTGCGGTCATACCTGAGAAGTAATCGGCTGTGTAGGGGAAGGCAGGCATGGGCTGATCAACGTCGCCGTTCTGGATCAGATAGCCGCTGAATGCCTGAGCAATGGTGTTGTAAGCGGGGAGATTGGTGTACTCATCGGTACCAAACTGGCCGAAGCCGGAAAGATGGGCAATAACCAGTTTCGGGTTATGTTGCCACAGCACCTCGTCGGTAATACCACGACGAGCGAAGGCCGGGCCTTTACTGGCTTCAATGAAAATGTCGGTGGTTTCCATTAACTTCAGAAACGCTTCCCGCCCCTCATCTTTGAAAATATTGAGCGAAAGAGCGTGCAGGTTGCGGCGTGATAGCTGCGGATAGTTAGGTTGTACACGGATGGTATCGGCCCAGGCGACGTTTTCAATCCAGATAACTTCAGCACCCCATTCGGCAAACATTTGTCCGGCGAACGGCCCGGCAATTTCGATCCCTGAGAAGACCACGCGTAATCCGGACAGTGGTCCAAAAGCGGGCATTGGTAGACGGTTCATAAATTAGCTCCTGGCAGTGAGTTGTAGGCCCGGTAAGCTCAGCGCTACCGGGCATGTTTCCGGATGAGGGCTTAGCTCTCTCTCCGGCCTACAGATGCGCCGACTTAACGGTATTGTTTCAATACCGAACGGCCCAATGTCAGGATCTGCATTTCATCAGAGCCCCCGGACACACGGTCAACGCGCAGGTCACGCCAGAAACGTGTGATGCGATGGTTGCCCGCGATACCGACACCACCCAGCACTTGCATGGAGGTATCTACCACTTCAAATGCGGCATTGGCGCAGAAGTATTTGCACATTGCTGCATCACCAGAGGTGATGGTACCGTTATCCGCTTTCCACGCGGCTTCCAGCAGCATGTTTTTCATCGAGTTAAGTTTGATCGCCATGTGCGCAAACTTCTCCTGAATCAGCTGGAAGCGTCCAATAGCTTCGCCAAACTGCACACGTTGATTCGCGTAGCGTGCCGCATCTTCAAACGCACACATTGCTGTACCGTAGTTAGTCAGTGCGACGAGGAAACGCTCGT
Organism: Citrobacter sp. Cm046; assembly: GCF_030333065.1. Lineage (NCBI taxonomy): Bacteria > Pseudomonadati > Pseudomonadota > Gammaproteobacteria > Enterobacterales > Enterobacteriaceae > Citrobacter > Citrobacter sp. Cm046. The sequence continues at coordinate 410,905 of NZ_JAOWGP010000046.1, forward strand.
GGTCAAACTCTTCTTTTACGCGGTTGAAACCATTACCTTCCCGACCGAACATGTCTTTTTCGTCCAGCTCTACGTCATCAAAGGTGATTTCACAGCAGCTATCCATACGCAGGCCGAGCTTCTCCAGCTTGTTGACCTTGATACCCGCTTTGCCCATGTCAACAAACCACTCGGTATAAACAGGTTTATCCGGCGATGCTCCATCTCTTGCCATTACCACGATGTACGGGGTATAGGCGCTACTGGTGATGAAGCACTTACTGCCATTAAGATAAACCTTACCATTTTTGCGTGTATAAGTGGTTTTCAGACTGCCAACATCCGATCCTGCTCCCGGTTCTGTAATCGCGGAGTTCCACATCTGCTTACCGGTGCCCTGGAACGCCATGATTTTATCAATTTGCTCCTGGGTTCCTTCACGCAGGAAAGTGTTAAAACCACCTGGCAATTGGTACAGCACGTAGGTTGGAGCGCCAAGACGACCCAGTTCCATCCAGACAGCGGCAACGGTGACGAATCCCGCTTCCAGACCGCCGTGTTCTTCCGGGATCAAAAGGCTGTCGATGCCCATATCCGCCAGTGCTTTCACAAAACGCTCTGGGTAGACGCTATCGCGATCGCACTCGGCAAAATAAGCTTCCCAGTTCTCACTGGCCATCAGTTCACGAATACCAGCGACAAACAGCTCCTGCTCGTCATTCAAATTGAAATCCATCTTCAAGCCTCTTCAGTAATGGGTTAATTAAACTTATTTATCTTTCCAGTGCACTTTGGCGTCTTTAATAAAGGACAGCGTTACCATGATGTTGACGAAGAACAGCGGGCACCCACCGGCGATAATCGCAGTCTGTATGGGCTTCAATCCTCCCAGTGCCAACAGAACGATACCGATGACACCTACCAATACTGACCAGCCGATACGTACCAACAGCGGAGGTTCTTCACCATCGCGAACTTCACGGCAGGTGGACATCGCCAGGGTATATGAGCAGGCGTTGATGAGTGTGACGGTGGCGATAAAGCAGAGGATAAAGAATCCCCACATGGTGGCTGTGCTGAACGGCAATGCGGCCCAGGTTTCGATAATGGCGCGCGCCACGCCGTGCTGTTCAATCAGTTGTGGGATGTTGAGGATGTTTTTATCCATCAACAGCAGAGTGTTACTGCCAAGCACGGTCCACAGGATCCAGGTAGAGGCGGTCAAGCCCAACACCATCCCGAAGCACAGTTCACGCACGGTACGGCCGCGAGAGATACGGGCAAGGAAAATACTCATCTGGATGGCGTAAATGACCCACCATGCCCAGTAGAAGACGGTCCAGCCCTGTGGGAAGCCGCCTTTGCCGATGGCATCGGTATAGAACAGCATGCGCGGCAAGTACATCAGCAGCATACCGACGGAATCGGTGAAGTAGTTCATGATGAAGCTGGCACCGCTGACGATAAACACCCAGCCCAACATCAGAAAACTCAGGTAGCTACGCACATCGCTGGCGATTTTGACCCCTTTTTGCAGGCCACAAGCCACGCAAATTGCGTTCAAAATGATCCAGCAGGTAATGATGATTGCGTCTAATTGCAGCGTGTGCGGAATACCAAACAACCACTGCATACACTCGGTAACCAGCGGTGTCGCCAGCCCAAGACTGGTGCCCATTGCGAAGATCAGCGCGACCAGATAGAAGTTATCTACGATAGTGCCGAATAACCCTTTCGCGTGTTTTTCACCGACCAGGGGAACCAGCGTGGAGCTGGGGCGGATAACATCCATCTTGCGTACAAAGAAGAAGTAGGCGAATGCCACCGAGAGGAAGCTATAGGTTGCCCACGGCAGAGGCCCCCAGTGGAACAAGCTGTAGGCCAGACCAATCTCTTTCGCCGGTGTCGATCCTGGAGTTAGCGCGAACGGCGGCGTGGAGATGTAGTAATAGATCTCTATCGAACCCCAGAACAGCACGGCGGCTGAGGTGCAGGAGGCAAACATCATAAAAATCCAGCTGGCTGTGCTGAACTCAGGTTTTTCGTCGCCTAATTTCTTTTTAGCATAGGGACCAAAGACCAACCAGAACCAGCCGAATAGCATAACGACCATATACCATTCAAATGCCCAACCCCAGACATTGGTGACGTAACTGAATACCGCATTAATAACAACATTAGCGGCATCAAGATCTCTTACTGTTAGCCAACAAAGTATTCCGACAATTATTAATGGCGGAAAGAAAACCTTTGGTTCAATTCCCGATTTTTTCTTTTCATTTTTCATAAGTGAATTCCAGTTTGAAAACGAAATTTATTTAGCGTTCCCTTTTTTGCTGTTTTGTATATTTATTATTAATAATTTGTTGATAACTATTTAACCTCTGGGGCGCCTCAGTGAGTAACTCATAATGGGTATTCATTACGGGGCGTTCTGTTAACTGTGTCACACTTTTATTTCTGGTGTGTTTTGCTTTGTTTTTGCTTTATTTTTGTTGAAAATCATGTGTTTATGCCTATTCTTTGGGTGTTTTTAGCGAACTGCCTTTCAATATTGGTGATCCAGAAAACAATATTGAAAGTTTTCATATTTGTTTGCATCTTTTCAATATTGGTGAGGCACGTAACACTATTGAAAGTTGCAAATATCAATGTGTGACATTTTCAATATTGGTGATTAAGGTTTTATTTCCGAATTAAAGAGCGTGATATCTGTATTTAACACTGCCGATATGAATAACGTTTCCTTCATGATTTCTGGAGATGCAATGAAGATAATTACTTGCTACAAATGCGTGCCTGATGAACAGGATATTTTGATTAATAATGCTGATGGTTCACTGGATTTCAGTAAAGCGGATGGCAAAATCAGTCAGTACGATCTGAATGCGATAGAAGCGGCCTGTCAGTTAAAACAGCAACTGGGAGAAGCCCAGGTCGTCGCCTTGAGCGTAGGTGGTAAAGCGCTGACAAATGCAAAAGGCCGCAAAGATGTGCTCTCGCGCGGGCCTGATGAACTGATTGTCGTAATTGACGATCGGTTTGAGCAGGCGCTGCCGCAGCATACGGCGACCGCACTGGCTGCTGCCGCGCAAAAATCCGGTTTTGATTTGATCGTCTGCGGCGACGGATCTTCCGATCTTTATGCCCAGCAGGTTGGTCTGCTGGTGGGGGAAGCGCTGAATATTCCAGCGATTAACGGCGTGAGCAAGATCCTCTCTCTGGCTGATAACACCCTCATTGTTGAACGTGAGCTGGAAGATGAAATTGAAACCCTGAGCATTCCGCTCCCGGCAGTTATTGCGGTCTCAACAGATATCAACACGCCACAAATCCCTTCCATGAAAGCCATCCTCGGCGCAGCGAAAAAACCGGTTCAGGTCTGGTCGCCAGCGGACATTGAGCTCAATGCCGTGGAGGCGTATTCCGTACAACAGGTTGCAGCACCGAAGCAACGTGAGCGTCAGCGCGTTGTGATTGAAGGTGACGGTGAAGAACAGATTGCTGCGTTTGTCGAGAGTCTTCGCAAAATCATTTAATTATCAGGGGATGTTATGAACAAGTTTTCCAGTATCTGGGTATTCAGCGATACCCCTTCTCGTCTGCCGGAACTGATGAATGGTGCGCAGACTTTAGGTGAAAAAATCAACACGTTTGTGCTCAACGAAGCTGATAGTGCAGCGGCGTTCCCGCTTGGTGCGGATCATGTCTGGCTGCTCAGCGGTAAGCCAGATGATCGTATGGTGGAAGATTATGCCGGCGTGATGGCTGAGACTATTCGCCAGCACAGTGAAGGTGGTGCGGTGCTGTTGCCGAATACACGTCGCGGTAAGCTGCTGGCGGCGAAACTGGGTTTTCGTTTGTCTGCGGCGGTCTCTAACGATGCCAGTGCGGTGGCATTGCAGGACGGTAAGGCTGCGGTTAAACATATGGTCTACGGTGGACTGGCTATGGGCGCTGAAACGATCGCTTCGCCGTTTGCCGTGATGACGCTTAGCAGTGGGACATTTGACGCCCAACAACCCGATGCCTCCCGCAGTGGCGAGATGCATACCGTACAGTGGCAGGCTCCGACCACTGCCGTCACCCGTACCGCAACGCAGGCTCGTAAGAGCAATAGCGTTGATCTCGACAAAGCACGTCTGGTGGTCAGCGTGGGACGCGGTATTGGCAGCAAGGAGAATATTTCTCTGGCCGAAGCGCTGTGCCAGACCATTGGTGCTGAGTTGGCGTGCTCCCGTCCGGTAGCGGAAAATGAGAAGTGGATGGAGCATGAACGCTACGTAGGTATCTCCAACCTGATGCTCAAACCTGAACTGTATCTGGCCGTGGGGATTTCAGGACAGATCCAACATATGGTCGGTGCTAACGGTGCCCAGACTATTTTCGCCATCAACAAAGACAAAAATGCCCCGATCTTCCAGTACGCGGATTATGGCATCGTTGGCGATGCGCTGAAGATCCTGCCTGCATTAACGGCTGCATTAGCGCGCTAAACCATTTCGGCAGGGCGCTATATGCCCTGCCGCTGACAGGAGTTTTTATGTCTGAAGATATCTTTGATGCCATCATCGTGGGTGCAGGGCTGGCCGGTTCGGTTGCGGCGCTGGTGCTTGCCCGTGAGGGGGCTCAGGTGTTGGTTATCGAGCGTGGTAATTCTGCTGGCGCGAAGAATGTCACCGGTGGGCGCATCTACGCGCATAGCCTGGAGCGCATTATCCCCGGTTTTGCTGAACAGGCTCCCATTGAACGCATGATCACCCACGAAAAACTCGCCTTTATGACCGAACAAGGGGCGATGACGATGGATTATTGCAACGGTGAAGAAGCCGCGGCATCGCAGGTTTCTTACTCGGTATTGCGCAGTAAATTTGACGCCTGGTTGATGGAGCAAGCTGAAGAAGCAGGGGCCCAGCTTATCACCGGTATTCGCGTGGATAACGTTGTTCGGCGTGATGGCAAAGTCGTGGGTGTGGAAGCCGATGGCGATATTCTTGAAGCAAAAGTTGTGATCCTCGCTGATGGGGTGAACTCTCTGCTGGCAGAAAAGCTGGGAATGGCAAAGCGCGTTGAAGCTGCTCATGTTGCCGTTGGCGTGAAGGAGCTCATTGAATTACCGAAGTCGGTAATTGAAGATCGCTTTCATCTGCAAGGGAATCAGGGGGCAGCCTGTCTGTTTGCCGGTTCACCGACCGATGGTCTGATGGGCGGTGGCTTCCTTTATACAAATGAAACAACCCTTTCTCTGGGGCTGGTGTGCGGTCTTCATCACCTGAAAGACGCTAAAAAATCGGTCCCACAAATGCTGGAAGATTTCAAACAGCACCCGGCTGTTGCTCCACTAATAGCGGGTGGCAAGCTGGTGGAGTATGCCGCCCACGTTGTACCGGAAGCAGGAATGAATATGCAGCCTGAGCTGGTTGGCGATGGTGTGTTGATAGCCGGTGATGCCGCAGGCATGTGCATGAACCTTGGCTTCACCATTCGCGGCATGGATCTAGCCGTGTCGGCAGGAGAGGCGGCTGCTAAGACGGTGCTCTCCGCCATGAAGCGCGATGATTTTAGCAAACAGGCGCTTACCGAATATCACCAGCATCTGGACGATGGCCCGATGCGCGACATGCGCATGTACCAGCGCTTGCCTGCATTCCTTGATAATCCACGCATGTTTACAGCTTATCCAGAGATGGCGGTTGGTATCGCCCGTGACCTGTTCACCGTTGATGGTTCGGCCCCTGTTCCTATGCGTAAAAAAATGCTGCGTCATGCGAAGAAAGTGGGCTTCATCAACCTGCTGAAGGATGGCCTTAAAGGAGTGACCGTATTATGACTTCTCCTGTCAATGTGGACGTCAAGCTGGGCGTCAATAAATTCAATGTGGATGAAGAAATTCCGCATATCATTCTGAAAACTGAGCCCGATCAACAGGTGCTGGACGTGTTAATTAAAGCCTGTCCGGCAGGACTGTATAAAAAACAGGACGATGGCAGTGTGCGTTTTGATTACGCCGGATGTCTGGAATGCGGTACATGTCGGATTCTTGGGCTTGATACGGCGCTGGAAAAATGGGAATACCCACGCGGGACGTTTGGCGTGGAGTTTCGCTACGGCTAATAAGTACAGGTTTGTGCACCCGTAGGCCGGATAAGACGCCTCTGTGTCGACATCCGGCAATAATAACGTGACGCCAGTGCCGGATAGCGGCGTATATGCCTCCTCCGGCCTGGATATAACGCTTTGCCCGTGTTGAAACAGGAAGTCGCTATGCAGCAGCCCAGGAACTTTGATGACATCAAATTTACCTCCATTCACCGCCGGATAATGCTGTGGGGAAGCGGTGGGCCGTTTCTGGATGGTTATGTGCTGGTGATGATAGGCGTTGCGCTGGAGCAGCTCACACCAGCATTGAAACTGGATGCCGAATGGATTGGCCTGCTGGGAGCCGGGACGCTGGCCGGGCTGTTCGTTGGTACATCACTGTTTGGTTATATCTCCGATAAGGTCGGACGGCGCAAAATGTTCATCATCGATATTATCGCCATTGGCGTGATATCGGCGGCGACAATGTTCGTCACATCTCCTGTTGAGCTGCTGGTAATGCGCGTGCTGATCGGTGTTGTGATTGGGGCAGATTATCCCATTGCGACCTCCATGATCACCGAGTTTTCCAATACCCGCCAGCGTGCTTTCTCCATCGGTTTTATTGCCGCTATGTGGTATGTCGGCGCCACCTGTGCCGATCTGGTCGGCTACTGGCTGTATGATGTTGAGGGGGGATGGCGCTGGATGCTGGGCAGCGCGGTGATCCCTTGCATTTTGATCCTGATTGGTCGCTTTGATCTGCCTGAATCACCACGCTGGCTGCTGCGTAAAGGCCGGGTAAAAGAGTGTGAGGAGATGATGATAAAGTTGTTCGGCGAACCGGTGGTGTTCGACGAAGAAGCGCCGCAGGAAACTCGTTTTCTCCAGTTGTTTAACCGTCGCCACTTCCCGTTTGTCTTGTTTGTTGCCGCTATCTGGACCTGCCAGGTGATCCCGATGTTTGCCATTTACACCTTTGGTCCACAGATTGTCGGGCTGCTGGGCCTCGGTGTCGGGAAAAGCGCCGCGCTGGGGAACGTGGTGATCAGCTTATGCTTTATGCTGGGATGTATTCCGCCGATGTTCTGGCTGAACAGTGCAGGTCGTCGACCGCTATTGATTGGCAGCTTCGTGATGATGACACTGGCGCTGGCTGTGCTGGGGCTGGTCCCGGATATGGGGGCATGGCTGGTGGTACTGGCATTTGCCGTGTATGCGTTTTTCTCGGGTGGGCCAGGGAATCTCCAGTGGCTATATCCCAATGAACTGTTCCCTACCGATATCCGTGCGTCAGCCGTCGGCGTGATTATGTCATTGAGTCGCATCGGGACCATTATTTCAACCTGGGCGCTCCCTGTGTTTATCACTAAATATGGGATCAATTCTGTGATGTTAATGGGAGCAGGGATTTCGCTAATAGGACTACTTATTTCCATTGCTTTTGCACCGGAAACGCGAGGGTTGACGCTCGCTCAGACGAGTCAAATGACGATTCGCACCAAGTCCGTATCCCGGGCCAGTTATTAGGAGTGTTCTGTATTTTCCCTGTTACTCAGTCAGTTAGCCTACAGTTAACGGGTATATCACTGAAAATGACTGAAAAGCAGGGAGAACACCATGCAAAAACATATTCTGATCACCTCTATTTTTACCGCAGCTGCTCTGTTTACCGTCGCCGGTTGTTCCTCTAACCAGGCGGTCAAAACCACTGATGGTAAAACGATCGTCACCGATGGCAAACCGCAGGTAGATGATGATACCGGCCTGGTATCGTATAAAAACGCGGAAACTGGCAAAACGGAACAAATCAACCGTGACCAGGTTAAAGACATGAGCGAACTTGACAACTAGTTCAGTTTTCTCCATTCAGCTACTCAATAATATTGACTTTTAGCCTGCTGATTAAGTGACTAAACTCACTGTTATTACAATAATGCAGTGATAGCAGGCTAATCATGATTCTCATCATTTACGCACATCCCTATCCGCAGCACTCGCATGCGAATAAGCGGATGCTTGAACAGGCAAGGACGCTGGAAGGCGTTGAAATTCGCTCGCTCTACCAACTCTATCCCGACTTCAATATCGATATCGCTGCTGAACAGGATGCACTGGCTCGCGCGAGCCTTATTATCTGGCAGCATCCTATGCAATGGTACAGCACACCCCCTTTACTCAAACTGTGGATGGATAAAGTTCTCTCCCACGGTTGGGCATATGGTCATGGGGGGACCGCGCTGCATGGTAAACATCTGCTGTGGGCGGTGACGACCGGTGGTGGGGAAAACCACTTTGAGATCGGTTCCCATCCGGGGTTTGACGTGCTCTCTCAGCCTTTGCAGGCGACAGCGATATATTGTGGTCTCAAGTGGCTCCCACCGTTTGCTATGCACTGCACGTTTATCTGTGATGACGAAACGCTACAGGCGCAGGCCCGTCATTACAAACAACGTTTGCTGGAATGGCAGGAGGCACACCATGGATAGCCATACACTAATACAGGCGCTGATTTATCTCGGCTCGGCGGCGTTGATTGTACCGATTGCCGTCCGACTGGGTTTAGGCTCTGTGCTGGGCTATCTCATTGCCGGATGTATCATTGGTCCGTGGGGGCTACGACTGGTCACAGACGCAGAGTCTATACTGCATTTTGCTGAAATCGGCGTAGTTCTGATGCTGTTTGTTATCGGTCTGGAGCTGGATCCGCAGCGTCTGTGGAAACTGCGTGCATCGGTTTTCGGCGGCGGCGCACTGCAAATGGTGGTCTGTGGTGGATTGATCGGCGTGTTCTGTATGTTCCTCGGCCTGCGCTGGCAGGTGGCGGAACTGATTGGTATGACGCTGGCGCTCTCCTCCACGGCCATCGCCATGCAGGCAATGAATGAACGCAACCTGATGGTTTCACAAATGGGGCGCAGTGCATTTGCCGTGCTGTTGTTCCAGGATATTGCCGCTATCCCGCTGGTAGCGATGATTCCACTACTGGCTGCGAGTGGCGCGTCGACGACGCTGGGAGCTTTCGCTCTGTCTGCGCTGAAAGTGGCTGGTGCGCTGGTCCTGGTGGTTCTGTTGGGGCGCTATGTCACCCGTCCGGCATTACGTTTTGTGGCGCGTTCTGGCCTGCGGGAAGTCTTTAGTGCCGTCGCACTGTTTCTCGTATTTGGCTTCGGCTTACTGCTTGAAGAGGTCGGACTGTCGATGGCAATGGGGGCGTTTCTGGCGGGCGTATTACTGGCGAGTTCTGAGTACCGCCACGCGCTGGAAAGCGATATCGAGCCGTTTAAAGGGCTGCTGTTGGGACTCTTTTTCATCGGCGTCGGCATGTCTATCGACTTTGGGACGCTGATTGATAATCCACTGCGTATCGTCACTCTGCTGGTGGGGTTCCTGGCGATTAAAACCATTATGTTGTGGATTATTGCGAAACCGCTGCGGGTGCCGAATAAGCAGCGTCGCTGGTTTGCCGTATTATTAGGACAAGGGAGTGAGTTTGCCTTCGTGGTGTTTGGCGCAGCGCAAATGGCAAATGTGCTCGATCCCGACTGGGCGAAAGCGTTGACGCTGGCGGTAGCACTCTCAATGGCGGCCACGCCGATTTTACTGGTTGTCCTGACGCGGCTTGAGAAATCGGCTACCGATGAAGAACGTGAGGCGGATGAAATTGACGAGGAACAACCCCGGGTGATTATCGCCGGATTTGGGCGATTCGGTCAGATAACCGGTCGTTTGCTGCTGTCGAGTGGAGTGAAGATGGTCGTGCTCGATCACGATCCGGACCACATTGAAACGCTGCGCAAATTTGGTATGAAGGTTTTTTATGGCGATGCGACCCGTATGGATCTGCTGGAGTCAGCTGGCGCAGCTAAAGCTGAGGTAATTATTAATGCTATCGACGATCCCGAAACCAGCCTGCAGCTGACCGAAATGGTGAAAACCCATTTCCCTCATCTACAAATTATTGCCCGTGCGCGCGATGTTGATCATTACATCCGCTTGCGTCAGGCGGGAGTAGAGATGCCTGAACGTGAAACTTTTGAAGGTGCACTGAAAACCGGGCGGCTGGCACTGGAAGGTCTTGGGCTTGGGCGTTATGAAGCCCGTGAACGGGCCGATGTGTTTCGTCGCTTCAATACGTTGATGGTTGAAGAGATGGTGAAGGGGGAAAACGATGCGGTTTCCCGTGCGGCTGTCTATAAACGCACCAGTGCAATGCTGAGTGAAATTATTGCTGAGGATCGTCAGCATCTATCTTTAATTCAACGCCATGGCTGGCAAGGCACGGATGAAGGTAAACATACGGGCGACGTCGCCGATGAGCCGGAAGTGAAACCGTCAGCATAAGGTACAAAATGTGATGTTCTGCAAACTTTACTGCTAACTGGCTGTTTTTGAACTACTGTAATGCTGGCGTACCACCTTAAATAGGTCGGTTCGCCAGCAGAACGAAAAATTTTCCTGCTCATCCTCTTTCCGCCAGTCGACGAAAGATTGCGCTTTCCGTATAGTGGCGACAATTTTTTTGTATCCGGGAAATATTCAATGATCAGTCTGATTGCGGCGTTAGCGGTAGATCGCGTCATCGGTATGGAAAACGCCATGCCGTGGAACCTACCTGCCGATCTCGCCTGGTTTAAACGTAATACCTTAAACAAGCCAGTTGTCATGGGACGCCATACCTGGGAATCCATCGGGCGACCGTTGCCAGGGCGTAAAAATATCGTCATTAGTAGCCAGCCAGGCACCGACGATCGCGTGCAGTGGGTGAAGTCTGTCGATGAGGCAATTGCTGCCTGTGGCGATGAACCTGAAATTATGGTGATTGGCGGTGGGCGTGTGTATGAGCAGTTTCTGCCGAAAGCGCAGAAATTGTATCTGACGCATATTGACGCTGAAGTAGAAGGGGATACGCATTTCCCGGACTACGAGCCGGATGACTGGGAATCTGTTTTCAGCGAATTCCATGATGCCGACGCGCAAAACTCTCACAGCTATTGCTTCGAGATTCTGGAACGTCGTTAATACACTATGTAGGCCTGATAAGCGAAGCGCCATCAGGCAATAGATGGCGTGAATGCCGGATAGCGGCGTAAATGCCTTATCCGGCCTACAGAATGCTCATCAGCCGTTTACAACTTCGCCCGGATCCAGATCTACATGGCGATTTGACGGCTGTACAAAGTATTGTTTGTCTTCCCAGCGCAGACAGGTGAGATCTCCCCCCCAGCAGCAACCAGTATCCAGCGCGTAAATACCTTCCGGAGTGCCTTTGCCCTCCAGCGATGCCCAGTGCCCGAATGCAATGCTATACGCTTCACTGACCGGGCCGGGGATGGCAAACCAGGGCTTCAGCGGAGCAGGGGCATCTTCCGGCGACTCTTTGCTGTACATATCCAGTTGACCGTTGGGGAAACAGTAACGCATACGGGTAAAGGCGTTGGTAATAAAACGTAATCGTGCCAGCCCCGTCAGCTCCGGCGTCCAGTTATTCGGCATGTCGCCATACATGGCATCAAGGAAGAATGGATAGGAGTCGCTCGACAGTACTGCTTCGACATCACGGGCACACTCCTTTGCGGTCTGGAGATCCCACTGTGGCGTAATACCCGCATGCGCCATCACCAGCTTCTTCTCTTCATCAACCTGCAACAGCGGTTGGCGGCGTAACCAGTTAAGCAGCGCGTCGGCATCCGGTGCTTCGAGTAACGACGAGAGTCTGTCTTTAGGTTTATTGCGACTAATACCTGCAAATACGGCCAGCAGATGTAAATCATGATTACCTAATACCAACCGTACGCTGTCGCCAAGTGATTTGACATAGCGCAGCACGTCCAGCGAGCCAGGACCACGGGCGACCAAATCGCCGGTAAGCCATAAGGTATCTTTCCCTGGGGCAAAGTCTACTTGATGCAGCAATGCGATCAGTTCGTCGTAACAACCGTGAACGTCGCCAATGAGGTATGTCGCCATAGCTATTGTTTTAGTGAATGAGTGTTGGAACGGCGAGTCGGAATACGGGAATATCGATGGTAAAGGCGACGCCCTGCTCATCAATCATTTCGTAATGACCCTGCATGGTGCCCAGCGGCGTTTCAATAACCGCGCCGCTGGTGTACTGGTATTCTTCACCAGGTTCAATGTGGGGCTGAACGCCAACCACACCTTCGCCCTGAACTTCGGTTTCGCGGCCATGACCATTGGTAATCAACCAATAACGCCCCAACAGCTGCACTGGTGCTCGCCCCAAATTGCGGATGGTCACGGTATAGGCAAAAACGTAACGTTCATCATCAGGTGAGGATTGAGCCTCAATATAGACGCTTTGTACCTGAATACACACTCGGGGCGAATTGATCATGCTTAACTCTCCTTCGATGGCGCGTTTTCTGACAGATAGTTAGCCATCCGGCAGTATTGCGCGACAGAGATATTTTCTGCTCGCATCGCCGGATCAACCCCCAGCTCTGTCAATACTTCAACGTTGAACAGATTACCGAGGCTGTTACGTACCGTTTTGCGGCGCTGATTAAACGCTTCGGTCGTAATACGGCTCAGGACGCGAACATCTTTAACCGGGTATGGCATCGTGGCGTGAGGAACCAGACGCACTACCGCGGAATCTACTTTAGGTGCCGGTGTGAAGGCCGATGGCGGCACTTCGAGTACCGGGATAACCTGGCAGTAATATTGTGCCATGACGCTTAATCGACCATACGCTTTACTGTTTGGCCCTGCAACCAGACGATTGACCACCTCTTTTTGTAACATGAAATGCATGTCGGCAATGGCATCAGTATAGGTAAAAAGATGGAACATTAGCGGCGTGGAGATGTTGTAAGGCAGGTTGCCAAACACGCGCAGCGGCTGACCCATTGTCTGCGACAGTTCACCGAAGTTCATGGTCATGGCGTCTTGCTGATAGATGGTCAGCTTCGGCCCTAAAAACGGGTGCGTTTGCAGACGGGCTGCCAGATCGCGGTCCAGTTCAATGACGGTTAGCTTGTCCAGACGTTCACCTACCGGCTCGGTCAGTGCAGCAAGGCCCGGGCCGATTTCGACCATGGCCTGACCCTTTTGTGGGTTGATAGCAGAGACAATACTTTCGATCACAAACTGATCGTTGAGGAAGTTTTGCCCGAAACGTTTACGGGCTAAATGGCCCTGATGGACTCGATTATTCATTGGTATTAACAATCATTTTGATGGCGAGATTAAGCGCCGTAATAAAACTGCCGACATCGGCTTGCCCACGACCCGCAAGTTCAAGTGCGGTGCCGTGATCAACGGATGTGCGAATAAATGGCAGGCCCAGTGTGATATTCACACCGCGACCAAATCCCTGGTATTTTAGCACGGGGAGGCCTTGATCGTGGTACATTGCCAGCACGGCATCCGCGCTATTGAGATATTTGGGCTGAAACAGGGTGTCTGCGGGCAGTGGACCGTTTAACTTCATCCCCTGTGCGCGCATTTCATCGAGAACCGGAATGATTGTATCTATCTCTTCCGTACCCATATGACCACCTTCACCCGCATGTGGATTAAGTCCACATACCAGAATATGTGGATCAGGGATACCAAACTTCGTGCGTAAATCATGATGCAGAATACCGATCACTTCCCGTAGTAACGCAGGCGTAATGGCATCGGCAACGTCCCTGAGCGGCAGATGCGTGGTCGCCAGAGCAACGCGCAGCTCCTCAGTTGCCAGCATCATCACCACTTTTTTCGCCTGTGAGCGCTCTTCAAAAAATTCGGTATGACCGGTGAACGGCACGCCAGCATCATTAATCACGCCCTTGTGTACGGGGCCTGTGATCAGAGCTGAAAATTCACCTTGCAGGCAACCGTCGCACGCACGAGCCAGCGTATCCACCACATACTGCCCATTTTCCACTACCAACTGACCCGGTACGGCAGGTGCGCGTAGCGCAATCGGGAGCAACGTCAATGTGCCCGCAGATTGTGGTCTGGCTGGTATATCTTGATTGTAGGGGAGGAGCGAGAGTGGTAAACCGAGCATCGCTGCCCGGTTGGAAAGGAGCGCGGCATCTGCACAGACGACGAGCTCTACCGGCCATTCACGCTGCGCAAGCTGAACGACCAGATCCGGACCAATCCCGGCGGGTTCGCCGGGAGTGATAATAACGCGTTGAGTACGGGTCATTAGTTGCTCAGAATTTTAACGTACGCGCTGGCGCGCTGTTCCTGCATCCAGGTCGCTGCTTCTTCCGAGAATTTACGGTTCATCAGCATGCGATAAGCACGGTCTTTCTGCGCCGCGTCAGTTTTATCAACGTTACGCGTGTCTAGCAGTTCGATCAGGTGCCAGCCAAAAGAGGAATGCACCGGTGCACTCATCTGGCCTTTGTTCAGTCGGGTCAGCGCATCGCGGAAGGCTGGATCGAAAATGTCTGCTGCAGCCCAACCCAGATCGCCGCCCTGGTTTGCCGATCCAGGATCCTGAGAGAACTCTTTTGCTGCTGCTGCAAAGGTCGTTTTACCGCTTTTAATATCCGCTGCGATTTGTTCCAGCTTCAGACGTGCCTGCTGATCGGTCATGATCGGCGATGGCTTCAGCAGAATATGGCGGGCGTGAACTTCAGTCACGGAGATGCTCTGACTCTGGCCACGCATATCATTAACTTTCAGAATGTGGAAGCCGACACCAGAACGAATCGGGCCGATAATGTCGCCTTTTTTCGCGGTGCTTAACGCCTGAGCAAAGATGCCTGGCAGTTCCTGAATACGACCCCAGCCCATCTGACCGCCTTTCAGCGCCTGCTGATCGGCAGAATAAGTGATGGCCAGCTTGCCGAAATCACTACCGTTACGCGCTTCGTCAACAACAGAGCGCGCCTGGCTTTCAGCTTCGTTAACCTGATCTGAGGTTGGGTTTTCCGGTAAAGGAATAAGAATGTGGCTCAGATTGAGTTCAGTGCTGGCATCATTTTGGTTGCCAACCTGCTGCGCCAGGGCATCAACTTCCTGCGGCAGGATCGTGACACGGCGGCGTACTTCATTGTTGCGCACCTCAGAGATAGTCATCTCTTTGCGGATTTGGCTACGATAGGTCGAATAGCTTAAGCCATCCTGAGCCAGACGGCTGCGCATTTGGTCCAGCGTCATGTTGTTCTGTTTGGCGATGTTAGCGATAGCCTGATCCAACTGCTCATCAGAGATTTTCACCCCCATCTTCTGACCCATCTGCAGAATAATTTGATCCATGATCAAACGTTCCAGGATCTGATGACGAAGCGTTGCATCGTCCGGAAGTTGCTGGCCAGCCTGACCTGCATTGAGTTTTACGGACTGCATTAAGCCATCGACGTCGCTTTCCAGAACGACGCCGTTATTGACGACGGCTGCGACTTTATCGACTACCTGTGGGGCAGCGAAACTGGTATTCGCGATCATGGCGATACCGAGAAGCAGCGTTTTCCAGTTCTTCATACTTTTTCCATTATTAATTAACCGCAATGCGGATTACGTAGTATACCCTTCGTCTTTCAAGCCGCATTTTTGTTGGCCGCCTTCACTCACCCCAGTCACTTACTGATGTAAGCTCTTGGGGATTCTCTCAGTTGCCGCCTCAATGCAGCTCGAAATCCATTGGGTATAAATCAGTCAGATCATAAAGCGCTTTGGTACGGCAATATGTTCGAACGCAACATTTGATTGGTGCCAAGGCCATAGTTAGAGCTCAGACCGCGCAGTTCGATATTAAAGCCGATCGTATTGTCATAAACTGCGTGTTGCTGGGTGTTATCCCAACCGTTCAGCTTACGTTCGTAGCCGAAGCGGATGGCGTAGCAGCAGGAGTTGTACTGCAAGCCCAGCATTGAGTCCGCTTCTTTGTTCACATTGGTATCAAAGTAGTAAGCACCGACAATCGACCAACGGTCGGCAATCGGGAAGCTTGCCACTGCGCCCACCTGCGAAATCCCGTTTTTATACTGCTCCGCTGTAGAGTAGTACGATGGCAGCGTAGCCTGAATATACTCAGAGCTGGCATAACGGTAATTCAACTGCAGCATGCGGTTTTCGTCACGACGATATTCGATGCTGCTGCTACTGGTGGCGACGCTGTCCAGACGGGTGTCGTACTGGATACCGCTGCGTAAACCCCAGCGATCGGAGATACGCCAGTAGGTATCGCCTGCCCATACCAGTGAGCCGGTTTTGTCGTCATTCTCCCATTTAATGTTGTCATCGCCGGTGCGAGACTCCGTGAAATAGTAGATTTGACCCACGGAAATATTAAAACGTTCAACGGCCGCGTCATCATATACGCGAGATGTGACACCGGTAGTGACCTGGTTGGCGGAAGCAATACGGTCCAGACCGCCATAAGTGCGGTCACGGAACAGGCCGCTATAGTCAGATTGCAGCAGTGAGGAGTCATAGTTAAAGATATTACTTTGGTCGCGATACGGGACGTACAGATACTGCGCGCGTGGCTCAAGCGTCTGGGTATAACCCGGTGCCAGCATTGCCATGTCGCGCTCGAATACCATCTTGCCATCGATTTTAAACTGCGGCATTACGCGGTTGACGGAATCTTCCAAAGAATTAGCCGCGTTAAGGGTATTTAAATTATCTTGAGTAGGATTGTTACGATAATTATTTCTTGCGAATGATTGATACTCGCTGATGTTACTTTGCTGATAGTGCGTCGCCAGCAGTTTCACTTCAGTGTTGAGACTTCCCCAATTATTCGATAACGGTAGATTGATAGTCGGTTCAAGGTGTAAACGTGTTGCTTCCGGCCTGTTGTCATTGGTATTGACGAAATGCACCGCCTGACCATAAATGCGGGTATCGAACGGACCCACATCATTCTGATAGTAGTTGACGTCTAACTGCGGTTGCGCAGAGTAACTGTTGCTGTTTTGGGCGTCGAAGACCTGGAACTGCTTGGTCGATATCGTGGCATCAAAGTTCTGTACCGCGTAGCCAACGCTGAATTTTTGCGTGGCATAGCCGTCGGTACTGGAGCCGTATTTATTATCGAAATCATTAAAGTAGCTGGTATCGCTGACTTTGGTATAGTCGACGTTGAAACGCCACACCTGGTCCATTACCCCAGCATGTTGCCAGTAGAACAGCCAGCGGCGCGAATTGTCATCCTTCGGATGTTCATCATCGTAAACTTTGTCGGAATTCAGATAGTCAAATTCCATCAGGCCCGCACCCGCCTGAGTGAGGTAACGGAATTCGTTCTCCCACATAATACCGCCACGACGGTGCATATAATGCGGCGTGATGGTGGCGTCCATATTGGGCGCGATATTCCAGTAATACGGAAGGTAGAACTCAAAATAGTTATTGGTGGAGTATTTTGCGTTCGGGATCAGGAAGCCAGAACGTCGCTTATCTCCAACGGGAAGCTGTAAATAAGGGCTGTAAAAGACCGGAACCGGGCCCAGCTTGAAGCGAGCGTTCCAGATTTCTGCCACCTGTTCTTCGCGGTCGTGGATCACTTCGCTACCGACAACGCTCCAGGTATTAGATCCCGGCAAACAGGAGGTAAAGCTACCGTTCTCCAGAATGGTATAGCGGTTTTCACCACGCTGTTTCATCAGGTCCGCTTTCCCGCGCCCCTGACGGCCAACCATCTGATAGTCACCTTCCCAGATGTTGGTATCTTTTGTATTCAGGTTAGACCAACCCTTCGGTCCCTTCAGAATGACTTGGTTGTCATCATAGTGGACGTTACCCAGAGCATCGACGGTGCGAACCGGCTCCGGCAGACCCTCGGCCTGTTTCTGATGAAGCTGTACTTCATCGGCCTGCAGGCGGCTATTACCCTGGGCGATATCCACGTTGCCGGTAAACACGGCGTCATCCGGGTAATTCCCTTTCGCGTGATCGGCATTGATGGTAACGGGTAACTCGTTTGTCTCGCCCTGCACCAGAGGACGGTTATAGCTTGGCACGCCCAACATGCACTGTGAGGCGAGATCGGCTGCCAGACCCTGCTGACTATAGAGGGCGCTGGCAATCATGGTGGCCAGAAGAGTGGGAATACGTTTTTTCATACGTTGTATTTATTGTTCCATCATCAGTAGCGTCGCGCGTGACAAACGGTCACAGCCTAACTTATCTCATCTTCACTGCGCTAGTATTAATCCTGCCCATTTAGGCATCCGTGGTGTTAGGCACGGCATTGAATGACAGGTATGATAATGCAAATTATAGGCGATGTCCCACAATTGACCGCAGCCGTAAAACGGTAAAAGCACCTTATATTGTGGGACATAGCCTGGCTGACAGCATAAAGATTTGGGGAGTCTATGCAGTATTGGGGAAAGATTATTGGTGTAGCCGTGGCCTTAATGATGGGCGGCGGCTTCTGGGGCGTGGTTTTGGGCCTGTTAGTTGGCCATATGTTCGACAAAGCTCGCATGCGCAAAATGGCATGGTTTGCGAATCAACGTGAACGTCAGGCACTGTTTTTTGCCACCACTTTTGAGGTGATGGGACATCTGACCAAATCCAAAGGACGCGTCACGGAAGCAGATATCCATATTGCCAGCCAACTGATGGATCGGATGAATTTGCACGGTGACTCACGTACCGCCGCTCAGCATGCCTTCCGGGTGGGAAAATCAGATAATTACCCATTACGTGAAAAGATGCGCCAGTTTCGTAGCGTCTGTTTTGGCCGTTTCGATCTGATCCGCATGTTTCTGGAGATTCAGATCCAGGCCGCGTTTGCCGATGGGTCATTGCATCCTAACGAACGCGAAGTGCTGTACGTAATTGCAGAAGAACTGGGGATCTCGCGTACGCAATTTGATCAGTTCCTGCGCATGATGCAGGGGGGCGCGCAGTTTGGTGGAGGATACCAGCAGCAGTCTGGTGGCGGCTGGCAGCAGGCGCAACGAGGACCTACGCTGGAAGATGCCTGTAACGTGCTTGGCGTTAAAGCAACCGATGATGCGACGACCATTAAGCGAGCCTATCGCAAACTGATGAGTGAGCACCATCCTGATAAACTGGTTGCGAAAGGGTTGCCGCCGGAGATGATGGAAATGGCGAAACAAAAAGCGCAGGAAATCCAAAAAGCTTACGAGTTGATTAAGGATCAAAAAGGGTTCAAGTGATTGCTTTGTCGGATGGCGGCTGGCGTCTTATCCGGCCTACGTTATGAATGTAGGCCGGATAAGCGAAGCGTCTCCGGCATAAATTGGCTCTGAGATTTAAAAATCTGCCGGGACTTTAAACGTCATACTGTTGCCGTAGGCGGGGTGGGTGATGGTTAGCATCTCCGCATGCAGTAGCAAGCGTGGTGCCATCGCCAGGGCTTCCGGCGGGGCATAGAAGCGATCGCCCAGAATCGGATGCCCTAACGCCTGCATATGTACGCGAAGCTGATGGGAACGCCCGGTAATAGGTTTGAGCACCACCCGGGCGGTATTATCCGCAGCAAACTCCACGACTTCATACTCGGTCTGCGCGGATTTGCCGGTTTCATAACACACTTTCTGCTTTGGTCGGTTCGGCCAGTCACAAATCAGTGGTAAATCAACCAGTCCCTCGGCAGGTGAGGGATGTCCCCAGATGCGCGCGACATATTGCTTCTTCGGCTCACGCTCGCGAAACTGACGTTTTAGCTCGCGCTCTGCCGCTTTGGTCAGCGCCACTACAATCACACCGCTGGTTGCCATATCCAGACGATGTACGGATTCAGCCTGTGGATAGTCGCGCTGAACACGTGTCATCACGCTGTCTTTGTGCTCTTCAAGACGACCCGGCACGGACAACAAACCGCTCGGTTTGTTGACCACCATAATGTGTTCATCCTGATACAGGATAACCAACCAGGGTTCCTGCGGCGGATTGTAGTTTTCCATCCCCATGTATGACTCCGTTACTGGTGCGTCACGACGATCAGACGCAAGGCATCCAGGCGCCAGCCCGCCTGATCCAGGCTATCCATCACCTGTTGACGGTTGCTTTCGATTGCAGCAAGTTCGTCATCACGGATGTTTGGGTTAACAGCGCGTAGTGCTTCCAGGCGCGACAGCTCCGCAGTCAGCTTCTCGTCCGCTTCTTTGCGCGCGGCGTCGATCAATGCCCGGGCAGACTTCTCAACCTGTGCTTCGCCCAACTGCAAAATCGCGTGGACATCCTGTTGCACGGCGTTGACCAGTTTGCTTCCGGTGTGGCGGTTAACGGCACTGAGCTGACGGTTAAAGGTTTCAAACTCAACCTGCGCGGCGAGGTTATTACCATTTTTATCCAGCAACATGCGTACCGGTGTTGGCGGCAGGAAGCGGTTTAACTGTAGCTGTTTCGGCGCTTGCGCTTCAACGACGTAGATCAGTTCAACAAGCAGTGTGCCTACTGGTAATGCTTTGTTCTTCAAAAGGGAAATGGTGCTGCTACCGGTGTCTCCGGAAAGGATCAGATCCAGACCGTTGCGGATCAGCGGGTGTTCCCAGGTAATAAATTGGGCATCTTCACGCGACAGCGCCACATCACGCTCAAACGTAATGGTACAGCCATCTTCTGGCAGTCCCGGAAAGTCAGGAACCAGCATATGGTCGGATGGCGTCAGGACAATTAAGTTATCACCACGGTCATCCTGATTAATACCGACGATATCAAACAGGTTCATGGCGAACGCGATCAGGCTGGTGTCATCGTCCTGCTCTTCAATACTTTCGGTCAGCGCCAGTGCTTTTTCGCCGCCATTGGAGTGAATTTCCAGCAGACGGTCACGCCCTTGCTCCAGTTGCGCTTTCAGTGCGTCGTGCTGTTCGCGGCAGGTTTTGATCAGGTCATCAAATCCCTCGTTGTTTTCCGGTTCTGCCAGATAACCAATCAGATTATTGTAGACCGTATCATAGATGGTACGTCCGGTCGGGCAGGTGTGTTCGAACGCATCCAGACCTTCGTGGTACCAGCGCACCAGCACAGACTGCGCGGTTTTTTCCAGGAAGGGGACGTGGATCTGAATATCATGCGCCTGACCAATACGGTCCAGACGGCCGATACGCTGTTCCAGCAGATCCGGGTTAAACGGCAGATCAAACATCACCAGATTGCTGGCAAACTGGAAGTTACGGCCTTCAGAGCCGATTTCAGAGCACAGCATCACCTGTGCGCCGCTGTCTTCTTCGCTAAACCAGGCGGCGGCACGGTCACGTTCAATGATCGACATACCTTCATGGAACACGGCGGCGCGAATGCCTTCGCGCTCACGCAGCACCTGTTCCAACTGCAACGCGGTGGTCGCTTTCGCACAGATAACCAGCACTTTCTGCGAGCGATGGCTGGTCAGGTAGCCCATCAGCCACTCAACGCGCGGATCAAAATTCCACCAGGTACCGGTATCGCCTTCGAATTCCTGGTAAATCTGTTCCGGGTAGAGCATGTCGCGTGCGCGATCTTCCGCGCTCTTGCGCGCACCCATAATGCCGGAGACTTTAATTGCGGTCTGGTATTGGGTTGGCAGCGGCAGCTTGATGGTATGCAGCTCGCGTTTCGGGAAGCCTTTCACGCCGTTACGAGTGTTACGGAACAGTACGCGGCTGGTGCCATGTCTGTCCATCAGCATCGAAACCAGCTCCTGACGTGCACTCTGGGCGTCGTCACTATCGCTGTTCGCAGCTTGCAACAATGGCTCAATGTCCTGCTCGCCAATCATCTCACCCAGCATGTTTAGCTCATCGTTGCTCAGCTTCTTGCCTGCCAGCAGCATAGCGACGGCATCGGCAACCGGACGGTAATTTTTTTGCTCTTCAACGAACTGCTCGAAATCGTGGAAACGACTTGGATCCAACAGGCGCAAACGTGCAAAGTGGCTTTCCATGCCCAGCTGTTCCGGCGTTGCGGTCAGCAGCAGGATCCCCGGTACGCGCTCAGCCAGCTGTTCAATCGCCATATATTCACGGCTTGGCGCATCTTCGCTCCACACCAGGTGATGAGCTTCATCGACCACCAGCAGATCCCACTCGGCGTCGCACAGATGTTCCAGACGTTGCTTATTGCGACGGGCAAAGTCCAGCGAGCAGATGATCAGTTGTTCGGTTTCAAACGGGTTGTAGGCGTCATGCTGCGCTTCGGCATAGCGCTCATCATCAAACAGCGCAAAGCGCAGGTTGAAACGGCGCAACATTTCGACCAGCCACTGATGCTGTAACGTCTCAGGGACGATGATCAGCACACGCTCTGCGGCGCCAGACAGCAACTGTTGATGCAGGATCATCCCGGCTTCAATTGTTTTTCCTAAGCCAACTTCGTCTGCCAGCAGAACACGGGGGGCATGGCGACGACCGACATCATGGGCAATATTGAGCTGATGAGGGATCAGGCTGGTGCGTTGACCGCGCAAACCACTCCACGGCATACGGTACTGCTCGCTCTGAAATTTACGCGCACGGTAGCGCAGAGCAAAGCGGTCCATACGGTCGATTTGACCAGCAAACAGGCGATCCTGCGGTTTACTGAATACCAGTTTGCTGTCGAGTAGTACTTCACGCAGCATCACACCGGTTTCTTCGTTATCAAGGCGGGTCCCGATATAAGCAAGCAGGCCGTTTTCTTCTTTTACTTCATCGACATGCAGCTGCCAACCTTCATGGCTTGTTATCGTATCGCCAGGATTGAACATCACCCGGGTCACGGGGGAATCACTGCGCGAGTACAGACGGTTTTCACCCGTTGATGAGAAAAGTAATGTGACGGTTCGCGCATCCATGGCGACAACAGTACCAAGTCCCAATTCGCTTTCTGTATCGCTGATCCAGCGTTGACCAAGTGTAAAAGGCATATGTGTTCGGCTCTATATCTTTAATTGCAGGCAATACTCGTCATTATTCGGGCACCCCGAGTTTTTGAGAGCATACGACACCGCTACCAGGCTAATAAATCAGTGGTAGTGATGTTAAATGGGTCCAGGAATGGAAAGGGCGCTATGGTACTGGATGGCGACGCATTCGTCACGCGTCAAAATAACCCCAGTTGCCCTGTGAGTAGTGTAGCAAAGTTATCATCAATAAAGGGAAGAATTCCCTCCGCAACAGGCTGTAGCTGGCGCGTAAGATAATGTTCGTAATCCAGCGCAGATAATTGATAATCCACCGGTTCCGGGCCGTTTATCGTCCAGACATATTTGATGGTACCGCGGTTTTGATACTGCGGAGGGCGGCCCAGCTTTACGTTTTGTTCGTCAGCAAGCCGTGCGGCACGCACGTGTGGCGGCACATTACGTTGGTATTCGTTCAACGGGCGACGCAGGCGCTTGCGGTAAACCAGTTGGTCATCAAGCTCTCCCGCCATCAGTTTATCAATGGTTTCGCGGATAAACTCCTGATAGGGCTCGTTACGAAAAATACGCAGATACAGCGTTTGCTGAAACTGCTGCGCCAGCGGCGTCCAGTCGGTGCGCACTGTTTCCAGCCCTTTGAAGACCATACGCTGTTGGTCTCCATCCTGAATGAGTCCGGCGTAGCGTTTCTTGCTGCCCGTATCCGCACCGCGAATCGTCGGCATCAGAAAACGGCAGAAGTGGGTTTCAAACTCCAGTTCCAGGGCGCTGGTCAAATTCTGTTGTTGCAGCGATTGTGCCCACCAGGTATTGACGTGATTCACCAATTGCTGGCCAATCTTTCCGGCCTCCTCTTCTGAGTGTGCGCCTTTGAGCCAGACAAAGGTTGAGTCGGTATCACCATAGATGACGTCGTATCCCTGAGCTTCAATCAGTGCTTTGGTCTGGCGCATGATCGCATGGCCGCGCATGGTAATTGATGAAGCCAGCCGTGGATCAAAAAAACGACAGGCGGTTGTTCCAAGCACGCCGTAAAACGCGTTCATGATGATTTTCAGCGCCTGAGAAAGCGGCTTATTACCGCGGCGTTTAGCCTCATCGCGTCCGAGCCAGATCTGGGTAACGATCTCCGGGAGGCAGTGTTTTTCGCGCGAGAACCAGGCATCAAGAAAACCTTCGGTACTGTGTACCGGGTCAGGATGCGCCATACCTTCAATTAACCCCACCGGGTCGATTAAAAAAGTCCGAATGATTGAGGGATACAGGCTTTTATAGTCCAGTACCAGCACGGAATCGTACAAACCCGGGCGCGAATCCATCACGTAGCCGCCGGGGCTGGCGTGAGGGGGGACTTCCCCCAGATTCGGTGCCACGTAGCCGGCGCGGTGCATGCGCGGTAAATAGAGATGGCCGAAGGCGGCAACGGAACCACCGTGCCGGTCGACAGGCAGGCCGTTGACCGTCGAGCGTTCCAGCAGAAATGGCATGATTTCAGTTTTATGAAAAATGCGCGTGACCAGTTCGCAGTCTTTAAGGTTGTATGTGGCAAGCGCAGGCTTATCGTTAGCGAATCGGCGGTCAATTTCGTCCATTCGATCCCACGGGTTATCAATAGATTTCCCTTCTCCCAGCAGCTCTTGCGAAACCGTCTCCAGTGAAAACGATGAGAAATTCCAGAATGCTGATTTAAGCGCTTCAATGCCGTCAATAATCAGACGGCCTTTAGCCTGGGCGAAAAAAACGCCATTTTTGAAACCATGCTCGCGCCACTCCAGCTCGCTGTTATCGCGGCCAAAACGCAGTGGAATACGATAACGTTCGGCATGATTTTGCAAGACGCGTAAATCGAACTGCACCACGTTCCAGCCGATAATCACATCAGGATCGTGACGTGCTATCCAGTCGTTGAGTTTTTCCAGCAACTGAGGACGACTTGCCACGTACTCAAGTGCAAAATCAAGCTGTGAGGCATCACCATTTGCCGGGCCGAGCATATACACAATGCGTTGTCCGCAGCCTTCAAGGCCAATGCAGTACAGTTCACCGTGTCGTGTCGTTTCGATATCCAGTGATACCCATTTCAGAGGGGGACGGTAGTCTGGATTCGGCTTCAGGCGGGCATTTACAAGCGTGTTGCCGCGTCTGTCGCCTTCGACCCAAACGGGGGACGTGACAAAGCGTTCCATCAGATAACGCTCTGGTGGGCGCACGTCTGCCTCGTACACCGTCACTGCGTTTTCTCGCAGCAGTTTTTCCAGACGCATAAGCTGACGATGTGAACGGCAATACAGGCCAGAAACAGGTTGTCGGTGAAAATCTTGCAAATTGAGCGGCGTCAGGCGATAGCCGTTTTCACTACTTAATAATGAGGTGACTCGGGAAACCTGACTTGTGGGGATAAAGGCGACCGACTCTTGAGGCGCAAGCGTGACAAGCAGTGGCCCATCGTCTGTTGCCAGCCAGAATGAAACCTCTGTCCCCTGCGAGGTATCCCGCCAGTGTCGGGTTAAAATAAAACCTGCCTGCGCCACGCTGTGTATCCATCAAAAAACCAGGCATGATTATAGCCTGGTTCTGAGGAGTTTGCTGTGGTTTTATACAGTTGTATGCCGCCAGAGCGCGCTGCACTGCTTGAGTAATTCGCTACTGTCCGTAATAGGCCTTGGCACCGTGTTTACGCAGATAGTGTTTGTCCAGCAGGGTTTGCTGCATATTCGGCAGTTGTGGCGCGAGCTGGCGGCAGAAGATCCCCATATAGGCGACTTCCTCCAGCACAATCGCGTTGTGTACGGCGTCTTCGGCATTTTTACCCCAGGCAAACGGGCCGTGAGAGTGCACCAGCACCCCCGGCATTTGCGCTGCGTCAATGCCTTGCTTCTCGAAGGTTTCAACGATCACATTACCGGTTTCCCACTCATATTCCCCGTTGATTTCGGCGTCGGTCATTTGACGCGTGCAGGGAATAGCCCCGTAGAAGTAGTCCGCATGTGTTGTGCCTGTTGCCGGAATCGACTGACCTGCCTGTGCCCAGATGGTCGCGTGACGCGAATGGGTGTGGACAATGCCGCCAATGGTCGGAAACGCCTGATACAGCAAACGGTGGGTTGGGGTATCGGAAGACGGTTTTTTCTCTCCTTCTACCACTTCACCCGTTGCAATACTGATGACGACCATATCATCAGCGGTCATAACACTGTAATCGACACCGGAAGGTTTTATTACAAATACGCCGCGCTCGCGGTCCACGGCACTAACGTTTCCCCAGGTCAGGGTAACCAGGTTGTGCTTCGGTAGCGCCAGGTTCGCTTCCAGTACCTGACGTTTGAGATCATCTAACATGTTTATCACCCTTAACGTTTCAAACCGTAATACACCTCATTCCAGCGCAGCGCGTCCTTGAAGGCCGGCAGGCGTGTATCGTTGTCGATCACGGTGATCTCGATATCGTGCATTTCAGCAAACTGACGCATGTCGTTCAGATCCAGCGCGTGACTGAAGACGGTATGGTGCGCGCCACCAGCAAGGATCCAGGCCTCTGATGCGGTGGGGAGATCCGGCTGGGCTTTCCATAATGCGTTAGCCACTGGTAGTTTCGGCAGGTCGTGCGGGGTTTGTACCGTATCAATGCAGTTAACCAGCAGACGAAAGCGATCGCCGAGATCGATCAGGCTGGCAACCACTGCCGGGCCGGTTTTGGTGTTGAAGATCAAGCGGGCAGGAGCGTCTTTACCACCGATGCCAAGATGCTGTACGTCGAGGATCGGTTTCTCTTCCACCGCGATAGACGGACAGACTTCCAGCATGTGCGAGCCGAGCACCAGATCGTTACCCTTCTCAAAGTGGTAGGTGTAATCCTCCATAAATGAGGTGCCGCCCTGCAGACCGGTTGACATCACCTTCATGATGCGAAGCAGAGCGGCTGTTTTCCAGTCGCCTTCGCCCGCAAAGCCGTAGCCTTGCTGCATCAGACGCTGTACGGCCAGACCCGGGAGTTGCTTCAGGCCGTGCAAATCTTCAAATGTGGTGGTAAAGGCGTGGAACCCACCCTGTTCGAGAAAGCGCTTCATCCCCAGTTCAATACGAGCTGCTTCCAGCACATTCTGACGCTTTTCGCCGTGGATCTGCGTTGCTGGTGTCATGGTGTAGCTGCTTTCGTACTCGTCGATCAGCGCATTAATGTCGCCGTCGCTAATAGCGTTTACCACCTGAACCAGATCGCCAACAGCCCAGGTGTTAACGGAGAAACCAAATTTAATCTGGGCGGCAACTTTGTCACCGTCGGTGACAGCCACTTCACGCATGTTGTCGCCAAAGCGGCACACTTTCAGATGGCGGGTATCCTGTTTGGATACAGCCTGGCGCATCCATGAACCGATACGCTCGTGCGCCTGCTTGTCCTGCCAGTGACCGGTGACGACGGCATGCTGTTGACGCATTCGCGCGCCGATAAAGCCGAACTCACGACCACCGTGCGCAGTCTGGTTCAGATTCATAAAGTCCATATCAATGCTATCCCACGGTAGGGCAGCGTTGAACTGGGTGTGAAACTGCAGCAGCGGCTTGTTAAGGATCGTCAGGCCGTTGATCCACATTTTGGCCGGAGAGAAGGTGTGCAGCCAGACCACCATCCCAGCGCAACGATCGTCATAGCTGGCATCACGACAAATTGCGGTGATCTCGTCAGGTGAAGTTCCCAACGGTTTTAAAACCAGTTTGCAGGGCAGTTTTGCTTCGGTATTCAGCGCGTTTACGACGTGCTCGGCATGTTGGGTTACCTGACGCAGAGTTTCTGGCCCATACAGATGCTGGCTACCAATCACAAACCACACTTCATAGTTATTAAAAATCGTCATTGTCGTGTCCTTAATGTGTCAGGGTTGCCTGGTTGACCGGGGCTGTTTGCGCCGGAGCGGCAGTCGGAAGATATTGTTGTTCAGCGCTTACAGCCCACTGCTGGTAGCGGCGATAAAGCTGTTCAAAACGTTGAGCTTGTTCGGTGCGAGGTTGCAGCGTGTTTTCCACAGCACTTGCCATTTTTTGCTGAGCGGTCGGGATATCGGCGTGAACTTTTGCGGCGACGGCGGCAAAGATGGCTGCGCCAAGCGCACAGCATTGATCTGAAGCGACAATCTGCAGCGGGCGATTAAGTACGTCGCAGCAGGCTTGCATGATGATCGGGTTTTTACGCGCGATGCCGCCGAGGGCCATCACGTTGTTGACTGCAATACCTTGTTCGGTAAAGCATTCCATGATGGCACGTGCGCCAAATGCCGTTGCGGCAATCAGGCCACCAAACAGTGCTGGAGCATCGGTCGCAAGGTTAAGATCGGTAATGACCCCTTTCAGGCGCTGGTTGGCATTTGGTGTACGACGACCGTTGAACCAGTCGAGTACCACCGGCAGATGATCCAGCGAAGGATTATTCGCCCATGCTTCGGTCAGCGCGGGCAGCAACTGTTTTTGGCTGGCTTTAATTTGAGCTTTCAGTTCAGGGTGCTGCGCTACAAGCTGATCCAGTGGCCAGCTCAATACGCGGCTAAACCAGGCATAGATATCGCCGAAGGCGGATTGACCAGCCTCCAGACCAATAAAATGGGGTACGACGCTGCCATCAACCTGACCGCAAATTCCCTTCACCGCGCGCTCACCCACGCTTTGCTTGTCGGCTATCAGAATGTCGCAGGTAGAAGTGCCAATAACTTTTACCAGCGTATTGGGTTGCGCTCCTGCGCCGACTGCTCCCATATGGCAGTCAAATGCGCCGCCTGAAATCACCACGCTTTCTGGCAAACCGAGGCGTTGCGCCCATTCGGCACACAGCGTGCCAACAGGCAGGTCAGCGGTGAAGGTGTCAGTAAACATCGGGTATTGCAGATGGCGGTTGATAAGCGGGTCGAGCTCATCAAAGAAACTTGCCGGAGGTAACCCCCCCCAACTTTCATGCCACAGAGACTTGTGTCCGGCGCTACAGCGTCCACGACGAATATCCTGTGGACGCACAGTATTTGAGAGCAGGGCCGGAACCCAGTCACACAGTTCAACCCAGGAGGCTGCGGCCTGTGCAACAGCGTTGTCCTGACGGGTAACGTGCAGGATTTTTGCCCAGAACCATTCGCTGGAGTAAATACCGCCGATATAGCGGGAATAATCGGCTTTGCCTGGCGTGTGGCACAGGCGGGTAATTTCTTCTGCTTCTTCTACTGAAGTGTGATCTTTCCACAACACGAACATGGCGTTCGGATTGTCAGCGAACGCCGGGTGCAGTGCGAGGACGTTGCCATCGGCATCAACGGGAGCCGGGGTTGAACCCGTACTGTCAACGCCAATCCCGACCACTTCCTCGCGCTGCTCAGCGCTCAGTTCGGCCAGCACAGTTTTGAGCGCCGCTTCCATTGATTCAATATAGTCACGCGGATGATGGCGAAACTGGTTATTTGGGCCATCGCAATACAGCCCTTCCTGCCAGCGTGGATACCACTCTACGCTGGTGGCGATTTCCTTGCCGCTGTCACAGTCCACCGCCAGAGCTCGTACTGAATCACTACCAAAATCGAGGCCAATTGCAATTGCCATCGTCTTGCTCCATCCAAAAAAACAGGTATGGATAAACAGTAGATAGTAGGGATAAAAACCGTCAGGCAGGATCCGCTAATCTTATGGATTAAAATGCTGTGACATCACAAAGTGTGACGCTGTGCAAATAATCAATGTGGACATTTCTGCCGTAGTTATAGACACTTTTGTTAGCCGTTTTTGTCGTCGATGTGGTACGGCTTTTTTACAAGATGCTTTTCACAAGCGGGGTTTATGGTCAATTTCTGAAAACACGGCGATCCACTAAAGCGAGGGTGACGATGTCTTGCGCAATATGGACGATTTGTTTCTTTTCAGAGCATCGGGAGTATTGAAATTATGGCTGAAACGCAAAACGATCCCCTGCTGCCGGGTTATTCGTTTAACGCACATCTGGTGGCGGGATTAACCCCCATTGAAGCAAACGGATACCTGGATTTTTTTATCGACAGGCCGTTAGGGATGAAGGGCTATATCTTGAACCTTACCATCCGTGGGGAAGGGGTTATCAATAATCAGGGCAAGCAGTTTGTCTGCCGGCCAGGTGATATTTTATTGTTCCCACCGGGTGAAATTCACCACTACGGACGCCACCCCGATGCCAGCGAATGGTATCACCAGTGGGTCTATTTTCGACCACGCGCATACTGGCAGGAGTGGCTGACCTGGCCGACGATTTTTGCTCAGACCGGTTTTTTTCGTCCGGACGAAGCGCATCAGCCGCATTTTAACGAACTGTTTGGTCAGATCATCAGTGCCGGACAGGGGGAAGGGCGATACTCGGAACTGCTGGCGATTAATCTGCTGGAGCAAATGCTGCTCAGACGTATGGAAGCAATTAATGAATCGCTGCACCCGCCGATGGATAACCGCGTACGTGATGCCTGCCAGTACATCAGCGATCACCTTGCAGACAGCAATTTTGATATTGCCAGCGTCGCACAACATGTCTGCCTGTCGCCATCGCGTTTATCGCACCTGTTCCGCCAGCAGTTGGGTATTAGCGTATTGAGCTGGCGTGAGGATCAGCGTATTAGCCAGGCTAAACTCCTGTTGAGCACCACGCGCATGCCTATCGCTACGGTCGGGCGTAATGTTGGATTTGACGATCAGCTCTATTTCTCGCGTGTTTTCAAGAAATGTACCGGTGCCAGCCCAAGCGAATTTCGTGCAGGGTGTGAATAAAAAGTGAATGATGTGTCCTGAAAGTTGTCATATCTCGCAAACTATTCAGACAAATGATGGCTTGACGAAGTTGGGAAGGGTTATCAGAATCCCTGCTTCGTAAATCTGACGGACACATTATGCAAGCATTGCTGGAACACTTTATCCTCCAGTCCGCCGTGTACTCTTTGATAGCCGTACTACTGGTGGCTTTTCTGGAGTCACTGGCGTTGGTGGGCCTGATTTTACCCGGTACCGTAATGATGGCGGGGCTGGGCGCACTGATTGGCAGTGGTGAACTGAACTTCTGGCACGCCTGGCTTGCGGGCATCGTTGGTTGTTTGTTGGGTGACTGGATCTCTTTCTGGCTGGGATGGCGCTTTAAAAAGCCGCTTCATCGCTGGTCTTTTATGAAAAAGAACAAGGCATTACTGGATAAAACTGAACATGCGCTCCATCAGCACAGCATGTTCACCATTCTGGTAGGCCGTTTTGTAGGGCCGACGCGCCCGCTGGTGCCGATGGTGGCGGGTATGCTGGATCTGCCGGTCACAAAATTTATCGTGCCCAATATCATTGGTTGCATACTGTGGCCCCCTTTCTATTTTTTGCCGGGTATTCTGGCTGGCGCGGCGATTGATATTCCTTCTGAGATACAGAGCGGGGATTTCAAATGGTTGTTGCTGGCGACGGCGCTGCTGCTGTGGGTTGGAGGCTGGCTGTGCTGGCGACTGTGGCGCAGTGGCAAAGCCGCGGTTGATCGTTTAACGCCGTATTTGCCACGAGGCCGTCTGCTCTGGCTTGCACCACTTATTCTCGGTATCGGCGTTGTTGCGCTGGTTGCCCTGGTGCGCCATCCATTGATGCCTGTTTATATTGATATTCTGCGCAAAGTGGTTGGCTACTGACGCTCAATTCCGAGCAATGCTGAGGCACTGGCATGACCGCTTAATAACTCATCCGTTTTGCCTTGCCACGCTATACGTCCGTCGGCGACCACAATTGAACGCGGCGCAATACGCGCGGCGTCTTCTACGCTGTGTGACACCATCAGCAGAGTCAATTGCTTCTCACGACAAACATCGGCTACCAGCGTTAGCATCTCCTGACGCAGAGCGGGGTCGAGCGCGGAAAACGGTTCGTCGAGCAGTAACACGGGCTGTTCGCGAACCAGACAGCGTGCCAGAGCGACGCGTTGCCTCTGTCCGCCGGAAAGCTCGCCGGGAAGTCTCTCCAGCAGGTTTTCGATCCCCATTTGTTTGGCGATATGGTGCATTTTCTCCCGCTGAAACGCGTTCAGTTTTAATCCCGGATTAAGGCCCAGGCCAATGTTTTGCTGTACGCTCAGGTGACTGAACAGGTTGTTTTCCTGAAACAGCATGGAAACAGGACGACGAGAGGGCGGCGTGGCGGTGTGATCTTCACCTTCAATCAACATGGTACCGCTGGCCGGTGTCAGAAATCCGGCGATCAGATTCAATAGGGTACTTTTCCCGGCACCGCTTGGCCCAAGTACCGCGACCTGCTCACCCCGCGCAACTGACAACGTAAAGCGCATCGGAAAATGGTGGTACAGCCATGTGATATCAATCAGTTTTAACATTTCGACCCGGTAATTTCTCAATAACGGTAAACAGCGTAAAGCACAAGAGAAGCAACAATAATGCCGTTACCGCACCATCCTGGCTGCGATAAGAACCAATTTGCTGATACAGGTAAAATGGCAGCGTGCGGAAATCATCATTACCAAACAACGCCACCACGCCAAAATCGCCAATAGAGAGCACGCAGGCAAAGGCCATTGCCTGCGCCAGCGGACGTTTCAGGGCGCGCAGTTCAACCACTTTCAGCCGTGACCACCCTTCAATACCCAAAGACTGACACAACCTACTGTAGCGTGTGGTTACATCACGCATTGGATTTTCCAGCACTTTTAACGCGTAAGGGATCGCCATCAGCGCATTGGTGAAAATGACAATGCCATCCGCAGAGTCCGGTAGCCCGATAGTGTCGTTAAGCAACAGGAAGAAGCCGGTAGCCAGCACAATGCCCGGCATGGCGAGTATCATCATGCCGCTAAGTTCCAGCGTCTGGCCTGCCAGTACCTGCTGTCGGGCACGCAGTTCGCGGCTGCTCCATAGCAGCATCATGGTGAGAATAACGCACAACATGCCTGCTGCCAGCGCGATGCGCAGCGAGGTCCACAGCGCTTGCCACAGTACTGGCTGCATAAGCACATCCAGTACATGGCGATTTAAACCATCGACCATCACCGCCAGCAGCGGCGGCAGCAACAGCAGCAGGGCCAGAATAATCAGGATTGCGTCAGCTAGGCGGCTGTGCAGGCGATCGTCGGGATCGCGCCACCCCTGGACCAGCGTGGTACCGGGGGCGATCGCCCGGCTCAGACGTTGGCTAAGCAGCACAAGGGCTAAACAACAAATCATCTGGATCAGCGCCAGCATGGCGGCTCGGGCAGGATCGTAATCAAAGCTCAGCGCCTGATAGATGGCCAGCTCAATGGTGGTTGCTTGTGGCCCACCACCGAGCGACAAGACGGTAGCGAAGCTGGCGAAACACAGCATAAAGATGAGTGCAGCGACGGGGAGGATCTGACGACGCAGCCATGGCCATTCAACAAAGCGGAAGAAATGCCAGCCGCGCATACCTAACTGCGCTGCGAGCTGACGCTGTTCACCGGGAATATTCTCCAGTGATTGCAGCAGTAAGCGGCTGGCCATTGGGAGATTGAAAAAGACGTGGGCCAGCAGAATGCCCTGCAGGCCGTACGGGGAAAACGTCCATTCCAGTCCGAATGTTTGCCAGATTGAGGCCAGCCAGCCCTGGCGACCATATACGCTGAGGATACCAAAGACGGCGACCAGCACAGGCAGGATCAGCGTCATCGCGCACAGGCGCAGCAACGCCAGACGTCCGGGAAAACGGCGGCGATAGAGTGCTCTGGCGAGGAAAATCGCCGGGATGACGGACAGCGCTGCGGATAAAAACGCCTGCCAGAAGGAAAAGTGCACCACATGCCACAGGTAGCTGTCCTGCAACAGCGAGAACCAGTCCCCTTGTGGCGCGTTAAACCACAGCGCCAGAAATGCTGCCAGAGCGACAGCCACCATCAGCGTGGCGGCTGAAAGCCCTGGTATCAGCCAGCCAGGTATTAACGGCTGACGGCGCGTTGCCATTCGCTAATCCATGCCTGACGTTGGGTTGCTACCTGCTGCGGAGTAAATTCCAGTGCGGTAGATGGTTTTTCCAGTTGCTCAAATCCTGGCGGCAGGGCGACCTGGGTAACCGGATACATCCAGTTGCCCGTCGGAATGGCGTTCTGGAATGCCGGAGAGACCATAAATTTAATGAATTTTTCTGCAAGTTCCGGCTGCTTGCTGGCAGCGGTGCGGGCAGCAACTTCAACCTGCAGATAGTGACCTTCGCTAAAATTCGCGGCGGCGTAGTTGTCTTTCTTCTCTTCGATGATGTGATACGCAGGAGAAGTTGTATAGCTTAGTACCAGATCACTTTCACCTTTCAGAAACAGGCCGTAGGCTTCACTCCAGCCTTTGGTGACGGTGACGGTTTTTGCTGCCAGTTTCTGCCAGGCTTCTGGCGTTTTATCGCCATAGACTTTTTGCATCCACAGCAGCAATCCCAGACCCGGCGTGCTGGTGCGTGGATCCTGGTAGATTACACGCCATTTTTGGTCGCTCTCGACCAGTTCCTTCAGGCTTTTCGGCGGGTTTTTCAGCTTGTTTTTGTCATAAACGAAGGCGAAATAGCCGTAATCAAACGGTACAAACGTGTCGTTTTTCCAGCCGCCAGGGACTGCGACGGTATCGTTCGCCACGTCGCTTTTGGCAAACAGTTTGGTTTGCATTGCGGCTTCAAGCAGGTTGTTGTCCAGACCAAGTACTACGTCGGCTTTACTGTTTTTTCCTTCCATACGCAGGCGGTTCAGCAGTGATACACCATCTTCCAGCGCCACCAGTTTTAGCTCACAGTTGCAGTCAGCTTCAAAGGCTTTTTTGATGGTTGGACCGGGGCCCCAGTCAGCGGCGAACGAGTCGTAGGTATAGACAGTCAAAACAGGTTTGGCGAAGGCAGGCGCTGCGCACAGTAGCAGCAGGGGAAGACATTTTTTTAACACTTTGCACCTCATTAAAAGAGTGGCAAAGGACTTGAGCTGTAGCCTCAAATCCCTTCGCCGGCGTTATCCGGATCAGGTTCGACGGGTATTTTCTCAGCCCGCGCACTCGGCGCAGCACCCCGTTGAGAACGGCACATTGTAATGATTACGTGAATAAATCAAAAGCCTTAAGGATCCGGTGGTGCGAACCATGCAGATTTAAAATCAAACCAGCCGAGGGTATTCATACGTAACCCGCGCATACTCCGCTGTCCCTGAATGATCAGCCAGTGATGGATCAGCGGCACAATAGCTTTACTGGCAAGCAGTTGCTGGCACCACGCGGCCAGACTCATTTCGCCGGTTCGCCAGCGGGCGGCGTCGCTTTCCCAGTCCAGAGAAATACAGTTTTGCAGCAGCGGGACTTCGCATAAATGGGCGAACAGTGAGAAGTCCAGTGGCAAGGTAAAGTTGGCACTGTTGAGCCAGATATCGCTGACGGTCTCGCCTGCATGCCATTGATCGTAGTCGATCTCCTGAATATTCAGCTGTACCTGATGTTCCGCCAGTAATGTTTTCATGATCTGCGCGATAACCCGATGCTCGATATGATCGCGGTAGTAAGTAAGCGTCAGCGTTTCCAGCCCTGCCGGTTTTTCACCGAGTCCTGGTCTCGCGTGATGCCAGCGGGGGAGTAATCCGTAGGCGGGGAACCAGTGTCGTTGATACTGTTCATCAGCCTGAAAAATTAAATTCGTCGGTGAGAGAATGCGGCTTACCCATTCGCGAACGTCCTGATTTGCTCCTCGATGGGAACGTGAATCAAACAGCATGTAGTAGCAGCCTTCTTCCAGGCGGCTTTCGATCGCTTTTTCATCTTCGGTTGGGCCTTTCAGCATCAGACCGCCGCCAGGTTCTTCACCTATGTCCGGTAGGACCCAAACGTTAACTTCATCGATCAACGCCCGGTAGCCAAAGTAATCATCAAATGCGTGAATTTTTAGCTGGCTATGCGTGTTGCGCATTACCGCATAGGGGCCGGTACCAATGGGGTGGCTGGAGAAATTATTGAGCGTTTCCCATTCACGCGGCAGGATCATTGCGGGCACTTGTCCCAATAACCAGGGAAGCCAGCGATCCGCTTGCGAAAGGTGGATATCCAGCGTCCAGGCCGTGGGGGAAACAATTTGCGTGATGTGCGAGTACAGCGGCAGATTGTTAATACGCGTGAGTGAGGAAATCACATCTTCCATTTCCAGCTCGCGACCATGATGAAAATGGACCCCAGGGCGCAGGAAGAAGCGCCAGTGCAGCGGGGAAATTTGTTGCCAGTGATGTGCTATATCGGCTTCCAGTTCCCCATTTTCCTCATTTACCCGAATTAAGGCGCTGAAGATTTGCCGGGCAATGTGGGTTTCAGAACGGCGTAACGCTGTACCGGGGAGCAAGTTGTGCATAGGGCGATAGTAGAGGACACGCATGATGTGTCGGCCCTGACGAAAGCTGCGACCCAAATGGGAAACCAGCATTTGCCGTACGGCTGTTTTATCCCCGACCAGTTGCACCAGTTGATCAATACGATCCTGCTCCAGCAGGTCTTCTGCACGCTGCTGCTGGAGCGCCAGCCCGGTATAGAGAAACGTCAGGCGCGATCGTTTGCCGCGTCCGACTTCTGCTTCCCATGTTAGCCAGCCGCGTTCCTGCATGGTGTTAAGCAGGGTACGCATGTGGCGTCGGGAACAGCTAAGCAGCTCCGCCAGTTCGTTCAGCGTAGTATCTTGCGTTTTGCCGTCACAGCATTGCCACAGACGGATGAACTGTTGTTGCAAACGACCAGAAGACATAAAAGGGGAACTCCTGCGGAAAACTCAGCAATTTTATTATCCCTATATTAAGTCAATAATAGATTCCGATGAAGCGATGAGACGACAAAGGGGTCATCTATGCGTCAGTTCTGGTTGAAATACTTTACCGCGACAGAACGCTTGTCCTGGTTGGCTTGCCTGAGCGCACCGCAGCGCTTAAAGATGCTCGAAGAACTGATGCAGTGGGAGCTGACAAACTGACCTCTGAATGCCGAATTGCAGACATCATGTGTGACTGAGTATTGGTGCAGGCTACCGCCTCGATTCACCCGCCAGCAGATATTACCTGCTGGCTTTTTTTCGTTTCCGCTGCGCAAAAGGAAAGGTAATGCTCTGGATTATGACGATGGGACGGCGCCTTAACGGCGTTTATGCCGCATTTATGCTGGTTGCATTCATGATGGGCGTGGCGGGTGCATTACAGGCACCCACGCTGAGCCTGTTTCTGAGTCGTGAGGTTGGGGCGCAGCCATTTTGGGTCGGTCTGTTTTACACCGTCAATGCGATTGCCGGGATTGCGGTTAGTCTTGGTCTGGCAAAACGATCAGATAGCCAGGGCGATCGGCGTAAACTGATTATGTTCTGCTGCCTGATGGCCATTGGTAACGCGCTGTTGTTTGCCTTTAATCGCCATTATTTAACGCTGATAACCTGCGGAGTACTGCTGGCCTCACTGGCGAATACGGCTATGCCACAGCTGTTTGCGCTGGCACGAGAGTATGCTGATAACTCGGCACGCGAAGTGGTGATGTTTAGTTCGGTTATGCGTGCCCAGCTTTCGCTGGCGTGGGTGATTGGACCGCCGCTGGCCTTTATGCTGGCGCTGAATTACGGTTTTACGGCGATGTTCTCTATTGCCGCAGGAATTTTCGCGATTAGCGTGGTGCTGATCGCGCTGATACTGCCATCCGTGGCTCGGGTAGCACAGCCTGTTGATGTCACGCTTGAACAGGCTGGCGGCTGGCAGGATAAAAATGTGCGCATGTTGTTTATCGCCTCTACGCTGATGTGGACCTGTAACACCATGTACATCATCGATATGCCGCTGTGGATCAGCCTTGAGCTTGGTCTGCCTGACAAGCTTGCCGGGATCCTGATGGGGACTGCGGCGGGACTGGAAATTCCGGCGATGATTCTGGCGGGCTATTACGTGAAGCGCTTCGGCAAACGGCGGATGATGATGACTGCCGTAGCGGCTGGCGTGTTGTTTTATCTCGGCCTTATTTTCTTTCATAGCCACACGGCGTTACTTATCCTGCAGCTGTTTAATGCGGTATTTATCGGTATCGTTGCGGGGATCGGTATGCTGTGGTTTCAGGATCTGATGCCTGGGCGTGCTGGTTCGGCGACGACGTTGTTTACCAACAGTATTTCAACGGGCGTGATTCTGGCGGGGGTTATTCAGGGGGCGGTGGCGCAAAGCTACGGGCATTTTGCCGTCTACTGGGTGATTGCGGGGATTTCTCTGATTACGCTGGTGATGACCGGACGGGTAAAAGATGTGTAATCAGCGTGCCGGATAAGACACTTTTGTGTCGCTATCCGGCATGTTGAGTATCAGCGCATAAACGCCGGTTGCTTATTTTCGTAAGCGGAGATGGCGTCTTCATGCTGCAACGTCAGGCCGATGCTGTCCAGGCCATTGAGCATGCAGTGGCGGCGGAAATCATCAATTTTGAAGCTGTATGACTTATCGCCCGCTTTCACTACCTGCGCTTCAAGGTCCACTTCAAAGCGGATCCCCGGATGCGCCTGCACCAGTTTGAACAGCTCATCAACTTCTACATCGCTTAACTTCACTGGCAGAAGCTGATTGTTGAAGCTGTTGCCGTAAAAGATGTCAGCGAAGCTTGGTGCAATCACCACTTTGAAGCCGTAATCAGTCAACGCCCACGGTGCGTGTTCACGCGATGAGCCGCAGCCAAAGTTTTCCCGCGCCAGCAGAATTGAGGCACCTTTATATTCCGGGAAGTTCAGGACGAATTCTGGGTTGGGTTGTTGGCCCTTTTCATCCAGGAAACGCCAGTCATTAAACAGGTGTGCGCCGAAACCGGTACGCGTTACCTTCTGCAGAAACTGTTTAGGAATAATTGCATCAGTATCGACGTTGGCGGCATCCAGTGGGACAACCAGGCCGGTATGCTGGGTAAATTTCTCTGCCATGGTGGTTTCCTTATTTGATGCTGCGAATATCGGCAAAATGGCCGGTAACGGCGGCAGCGGCGGCCATTGCCGGGCTGACTAAGTGCGTACGTCCACCGCGGCCCTGACGACCTTCAAAATTACGGTTGCTGGTGGAAGCGCAACGTTCTCCGGGATTCAGGCGGTCATTATTCATTGCCAGACACATTGAGCAACCCGGCAAGCGCCATTCAAAACCGGCTTCAATGAATATTTTATCCAACCCTTCCGCTTCTGCCTGTGCTTTTACCGGGCCGGAACCTGGTACCACCAGCGCCTGCACCCCTGGCGCGACTTTACGCCCTTTAGCGATTTCCGCAGCGGCACGTAAATCTTCTATACGTGAGTTAGTGCAGGATCCGATAAACACCTTGTCGATCGCCACATCGGTCAGCGGGATCCCCGGCTTCAACCCCATATAAGCCAGCGCTTTTTCTGCCGAAGCGCGCTCAACTGGGTCGGTAAACGATGCTGGGTCGGGAATATTATCGTTCACGGAAATCACCTGGCCTGGATTCGTTCCCCAGGTTACCTGTGGTGCAATCTCTTCGGCCTGCAGAGTTACGATAGTATCAAAGGTCGCACCGTCGTCGGTTTTCAACGTTTTCCAGTACTCAACCGCGTTGGCAAAGTCCTGGCCTTTCGGCGCATGCAAACGACCCTGCACATAGTTAAACGTGGTTTCATCCGGCGCGACCAGACCCGCTTTGGCACCCATCTCAATCGCCATATTGCACAGAGTCATACGGCCTTCCATGCTCAGTGCACGGATGGCATCGCCACAAAACTCAACCACATGGCCGGTACCGCCTGCGCTGCCGGTTTTACCAATGATCGCCAGCACGATATCTTTAGCCGTGATACCCGGAGCAGCAGTGCCGTTAACCTCAATCTTCATGGTTTTTGCCCGGCCCTGTTTCAAGGTTTGCGTAGCCAGCACGTGTTCGACTTCGGAAGTCCCGATACCAAACGCCAGCGCGCCAAACGCACCATGAGTGGCAGTGTGGGAGTCACCGCAGACGATGGTCATGCCCGGCAAAGTCACGCCTTGCTCCGGCCCCATGACGTGGACGATGCCCTGATACGGATGATTCAGGTCGTACAGCTCGACGCCGAATTCATTGCAGTTTTTGATCAGTTCCTGCATCTGAATACGCGCCATTTCGCCGGAAGCGTTAATGTCTTTGGTTTGCGTTGAGACATTATGATCCATGGTCGCGAAGGTTTTGCCTGGTTGGCGAACCGGACGATTGTGCGCACGCAGACCGTCAAATGCCTGTGGAGAGGTCACTTCATGCACCAGATGTCTGTCGATATATAACAGCGGAGTTTCGTTTTGCGCCTCATACACCACGTGCGCATCAAACAATTTTTCGTATAACGTTCTGGCCATGATTACACCCCTTCTGCGACGTAACGAGCGATGATATCGCCCATTTCATCGGTACTGACTGCGGCTGCGCCACGGGCTAAGTCGCCCGTACGAATGCCTTCTTCTAATGCGCGGTTGATGGCGCTCTCAATTGCGGTGGCTGCATCATTGGCATCCAGGCTGTAGCGTAACAGCAGCGCCAGAGACAGGATCTGGGCAATTGGGTTAGCGATATTTTTCCCGGCAATATCCGGAGCGGAGCCGCCAGCGGGTTCGTACAGGCCAAAGCCCAGCTCATTGAGGCTGGCAGAGGGCAGCATGCCCATTGAGCCGGTGATCATGGCGCACTCATCAGACAGAATGTCGCCAAACAGGTTTGAGCACAACAGCACGTCGAACTGGGATGGGTCTTTGATTAACTGCATCGTGGCGTTATCGATGTACATATGAGCCAGTTCAACGTCCGGGTATTCATTAGAGATTTCATTGACGATTTCGCGCCACAAAATAGAGGTTTGCAGCACGTTAGCTTTATCAATCGACGTCACTTTACGACGGCGCTGGCGTGCAGACTCAAAGGCGATGCGCGCAATGCGTTCAATCTCAAAACGGTGATACACCTCGGTATCAAAGGCTTTCTCATGTTGGCCGCTGCCTTCACGACCTTTTGGCTGACCGAAGTAGATGCCTCCGGTCAGTTCGCGTACGCACAGGATGTCGAAACCGTTGGCGGCGATGTCGGCGCGCAGCGGGCAAAATGCTTCGAGTCCCTGATACAGCTTAGCCGGACGCAGATTGCTGAATAATTTGAAGTGTTTACGTAATGGCAGTAAAGCACCGCGTTCAGGCTGCTGGTTTGGCGGCAGGTTTTCCCATTTCGGGCCACCAACGGAGCCAAACAGAATGGCATCGGCTTGCTCACAACCTTCAACCGTAGCGGGTGGCAGTGGTTGACCGTGGTTATCGATGGCGGCTCCGCCTACGTCATAGTGGCTGGTGGTAATGCGCATATTAAAACGCGTCCGAATTGCTTCCAGTACCTTCAGGGCTTGCGCCATCACTTCCGGGCCAATACCGTCACCCGGTAAAACAGCAATATGATAATTCTTCGACATCACACGGTTTCCTTATTGTTCTCGTTGTTCTGAGCTTTGCGTTGCAATTCTTTTTCGACTTCTTCGGCGCGCCAGATATTGTTCAGCACATGTACCATCGCTTTTGCGGAAGATTCGACGATATCTGTTGCCAGACCGACGCCATGGAAGCGGCGCCCGTTATAGTTAGCGACAATATCTACCTGACCCAGCGCATCTTTACCGTGGCCTTTCGCGGTCAGGCTGTATTTCACCAGTTCAACGTTGTAATCGGTAATACGGTTGATGGCTTGATAAATGGCATCGACCGGCCCGTTGCCGTTGGCTGCTTCGGCTTTGACTTCTTCGCCACAGACCAGCTTGACGGAGGCGGTAGCGATATCATTAGAACCTGACTGCACGCTGAAATAATCCAGACGGAAATGTTCTGGTTCTTCCTGCTGTTTGTTAATGAAGGCCAGGGCTTCCAGGTCGTAATCGAATACCTGACCTTTTTTATCCGCCAGTTTCAGGAATGCGTCGTACAGATTATCCAGACTGTATTCACTCTCTTTGTAACCCATCTCATCCATACGGTGTTTTACGGCGGCACGTCCGGAACGGGAAGTCAGGTTCAACTGCACCTGATTCAAACCGATGGATTCCGGGGTCATGATTTCGTAGTTTTCACGGTTTTTCAGCACGCCGTCCTGATGAATGCCTGAGGAGTGGGCAAAAGCGCCACTGCCAACAATCGCTTTGTTTGCCGGAATCGGCATATTACAGATTTGGCTGACCATCTGACTGGTACGCCAGATCTCCTGGTGATTGATGCGGGTCTGTACATTCAGGATATCTTTGCGGACTTTGATCGCCATGATGACTTCTTCCAGCGAGCAGTTACCAGCACGTTCACCGATACCGTTCATTGCCCCTTCTACCTGACGAGCCCCCGCATGCACTGCCGCCAGCGCATTACCGACACCCAGACCTAAATCGTCATGGGTGTGTACAGATATGATCGCTTTGTCGATATTCGGTACGCGTTCATACAGACCGGAAATAATTGCCCCAAATTCGAAAGGCATGGTGTAACCGACGGTATCGGGGATATTGATGGTTCTGGCTCCCGCATTAATAGCCGCTTCCACCACGCGAGCCAGATCAGCGATAGGGGTTCGGCCAGCGTCTTCGCACGAGAATTCAACGTCATCCGTGTAATTACGAGCGCGTTTAACCATATAGATAGCCCGCTCAATAACTTCATCCAGCGTACTGCGCAGCTTGGTCGCAATATGCATCGGTGAGGTGGCAATAAACGTATGAATACGGAAAGCCTCTGCCACTTTCAGGGATTCAGCCGCGACGTCGATATCTTTTTCTACACAGCGGGCTAATGCACAAACGCGGCTGTTTTTAACCTGACGGGCGATGGTTTGTACTGATTCAAAGTCACCCGGCGACGAAACAGGGAAACCCACTTCCATCACGTCAACGCCCATACGCTCGAGAGCCAGAGCAATCTGCAGTTTTTCTTTTACACTCAGGCTTGCCTGTAACGCCTGTTCACCATCGCGTAAGGTGGTATCGAAAATAATGACTTGCTGGCTCATGGTTTAGGTCCTTGGTGTTTAGGGCGCCTTGCTTCGAGCATAAAAAAACCCGCGCAACGGCGCGGGTTTTTTGTCTTAACTGGAGCTGACTTAATGCTGAATGTCGTTCACCAGTCTACCGCGCAACGAAGATGCGTTTAGTAGTAGTAGACCGTTAAAACGAGCAATGTAAGTCATCAATCAGGCTCCAGGCGAATGCGATATGCTTTTAGTGGTACTGGATATGAAGTCTGATGTCAACCCTGCTCACTGCAAATCCCTCCGTTCAGAGAGAATTACCTCTCCATGTTTGAGCGAATTGTGCTGAATTTTTATGTTTGTATAAAATAAATCAGTATGCGGCGTACATACTTTTCATTATTTGAAATGTTTAAGCATAATTATTTTCAATTGTTGTAATGGAACAGATGAAGAGGAGTGTCGGTAAAGGATTTTTTATCTTTATGATTTATCTATTTTTATAGTAACTCTGAATGGGTGTGGCAAAGGTGGTAACAAATAATTGATAAATTAATGTTAATCATTAATGTATTAAAAATATAAATATTTAATTAAATCTTAATTACGTATTCACTGTGTGTATGATTGTACATTCGTCATGCTTATGGTTATATTGTTTATGAAATTAAAACATATGAATCATCGTGCAGTGACATCTGCCACACTGCGCTCGCATTGTTTTTATGTTCATTTAGGTTAGTGCCTTTATGTTTTCCTAATTTTAATGTTTTCTCTTTTTCTCATTCTATATGTATGGTAAATCATATTATCGGAGATTATTCACTCCGTCTGGGGAAAAGGGAGTTTAGAGTGACAGTGGAGTTAATTATGCCAGAAGTAAAAATAATAGATAAATCCAATCTTATAGATATTGGGAAACCGCAGCTTCGTATGGTTGATCTTAATTTATTAACCGTCTTTGATGCGGTTATGCAAGAACAGAACATTACACGTGCTGCACATTCTCTGGGGATGTCACAACCTGCGGTCAGTAATGCAGTTGCGCGGCTGAAGGTCATGTTTAATGATGAGCTTTTTGTTCGTTATGGGCGAGGGATTCAGCCGACAGCAAGGGCTTTCCAGCTATTTGGTTCAGTTCGTCAGGCGTTACAATTGGTGCAGAATGAATTGCCAGGATCGGGGTTTGAACCTGCCATCAGCGAGCGTGTTTTCAACCTCTGCGTATGTAGCCCATTGGATAATATTCTGACATCCTTGATTTATAATCGAGTTGAGGATGTAGCGCCTAATATTAATGTCGTATTTAAATCTTCACTTAATCAAAATACAGAACACCAATTGCGCTATCAGGAAACAGAGTTTGTTATTAGTTATGAAGAATTCCGCCGGGTTGAATTCACAAGCATACCGTTGTTCAATGACGAAATGGTGCTGGTAGCGAGCAAAAAACATCCACGCATAAGTGGTCCATTATTGGAAAG
Source organism: Citrobacter sp. Cm046 (assembly GCF_030333065.1). NCBI lineage: Bacteria > Pseudomonadati > Pseudomonadota > Gammaproteobacteria > Enterobacterales > Enterobacteriaceae > Citrobacter > Citrobacter sp. Cm046. Next base: position 455,160 of record NZ_JAOWGP010000046.1, read on the forward strand.
TGATGTCTATAATGAGCAACATGCTGTGGTTTCTCTTGACCGCTATGCTTCATTTAGCCAACCATGGTACGACACACCGGATAAACAATCCTGCGTTGCTTATCAGGGAATGGCATTAATAAGTGTATTGAATATTGTTTCTCAAACCCAATTGGTCTCCATTGCACCGCGCTGGTTAGCAGAAGAGTTCTCAGAGTCTTTAGACCTGCAGGTATTGCCTTTACCATTAAAATTGAACAGTCGCACATGTTATCTTTCCTGGCATGAAGCAGCAGGTCGGGATAAAGGACATAAATGGATGGAAGAATTGTTAGTTTCCGTCTGCAAGAAGTAGCATTTATATCCTTTGTTTTTCAAGCTGCTTTGTCTCCCCAGCCACATTGTTATCTATGCTGCTGGGGGAATGAGGAGGCATCTCTGCCCCTCCCCAGATGCAGTCTTTGGCTGTTTATATTCGTTTCAGACGAACGTGTCACGGGCTTGCCGCCTCAATGCGACTCGAAATCCATTGGGTATAGCAGAATAAATTCGATGTCATATCTGGTTTATTCTGCTTTTTTCTTTTTATTTGAAATTTTATGCTGAATTCCTCTTTTTACATTTGTTCTGAAATGTAAAAAAATAGAGTAATCGCTGTAAGTTCCCATTTTTAAGCGATTATTTATCATTCCACTTAATTCTACTGGTTTAATTCTCCGTTTATTCGACTCTTTCCTCCGTTTTATCCTTATTCGCTGTAATGCCACCACGTCGGTGCGAATTGCCATGCGTCATCGTCAGCGGTTAATGTGTTGTTAAACCGTTATTCATTATAAGAGTGGAGGCAAGCCATGGAGATGTTGTCTGGAGCCGAGATGGTCGTCCGATCGCTCATCGACCAGGGTGTGAAGCAGGTATTCGGTTATCCCGGGGGGGCAGTCCTCGATATCTATGATGCACTACATACGGTCGGTGGAATTGATCATGTGCTGGTCCGCCATGAACAAGCTGCAGTACATATGGCCGATGGCCTGGCGCGAGCCACGGGAGAAGTGGGCGTCGTACTGGTCACTTCGGGACCAGGAGCTACCAATGCGATTACCGGAATTGCAACGGCTTATATGGACTCCATACCACTCGTGATCCTCTCCGGGCAGGTTGCAACCTCTCTGATTGGCTATGATGCCTTTCAGGAGTGCGATATGGTCGGCATATCCCGCCCGGTGGTGAAGCACAGCTTCCTCGTCAAGCAAACAGAGGACATCCCGCAGGTATTGAAAAAAGCTTTCTGGCTGGCGGCAAGCGGCCGTCCAGGTCCAGTGGTGGTGGATTTACCGAAGGATATTCTGAACCCTGGGAAGAAACTACCTTATAGCTGGCCGGAATCGGTAAGTATGCGTTCGTATAATCCTACAACCACTGGGCATAAAGGGCAGATAAAACGCGCACTGCAAACGCTGATAGCAGCCAAAAAACCGGTGGTGTATGTTGGTGGCGGTGCAGTGAATGCGGCCTGTCATGAGCAACTGGGGCAGATTGCAGAAGCACTTAACCTGCCCGTTGTGTCTTCGTTGATGGGGTTAGGCGTGTTTCCGGCAACGCATCGTCAGGCGTTGGGCATGTTGGGAATGCACGGCACTTATGAAGCAAATATGACCATGCATCATTCTGATGTCATTTTTGCCATCGGTGTTCGTTTTGACGATCGCACGACCAATAACCTGGCAAAATATTGCCCGCATGCGACCGTGTTGCATATCGACATCGACCCTACTTCAATTTCGAAAACAGTGACGGCGGATATTCCTATTGTTGGTGATGCCCGGTTGGTGCTCGATCAGATGCTGGAGCTGCTGGCGCAGGAGAAGTCGCAGCAACCACTGGATGATAACCGTGACTGGTGGCAACAGATTGAGCAATGGCGCGCCCGTCAGTGCCTGAAATATGACACCCAAAGTGAAAGTATTAAGCCGCAGGCTGTGATTGAAACTATCTGGCAGTTAACGAAAGGGGATGCGTATGTGACCTCGGACGTTGGGCAGCATCAGATGTTTGCCGCACTTTACTACCCGTTTGATAAACCACGCCGTTGGATTAACTCCGGTGGTCTTGGCACGATGGGATTTGGTTTACCCGCAGCGTTAGGTGTCAAGATGGCGCTACCTGATGAAACGGTAGTGTGTGTGACCGGCGATGGCAGCATTCAGATGAATATCCAGGAGTTGTCGACAGCGCTGCAGTATGAACTGCCAGTGTTGGTACTCAATCTTAACAACCGCTACCTCGGTATGGTCAAACAGTGGCAGGACATGATCTACTCCGGAAGGCACTCGCAGTCTTATATGCAGTCGCTGCCTGATTTCGTCCGCCTTGCTGAAGCCTATGGGCATATTGGTATCCAGATAAACCATCCAAACGAACTGGAGAGCAAACTGGTTGAAGCGTTGGAGCATGTGCGCAACCATCGTTTGGTGTTTGTCGATGTTACCGTTGATGGCAGTGAGCATGTTTATCCAATGCAGATTCGTGGGGGCGGTATGGATGAAATGTGGTTAAGCAAAACGGAGAGGACCTGATTATGCGCCGGATATTATCGGTATTGCTGGAAAACGAGTCGGGTGCATTGTCGCGTGTGATAGGTCTCTTCGCCCAGCGCGGTTACAACATCGAAAGCCTGACAGTCGCGCCAACGGACGATCCGACCTTATCGCGGATGACGATCCAGACTGTAGGGGATGAAAAAGTCCTCGAGCAAATTGAAAAGCAACTGCACAAACTGGTGGATGTCCTGCGTGTGAGTGAACTGGGACAGGGCGCCCATGTTGAACGAGAAATCATGTTGGTGAAAATTCAGGCCAGCGGATACGGCAGGGAAGAGGTGAAGCGCAACACGGAAATTTTCCGTGGGCAAATCATTGACGTCACGCCGTCTATTTACACCGTACAACTGGCTGGCACCAGCGATAAACTGGATGCGTTCCTGGCGACATTACGTGAAGTCGCAAAGATCGTCGAGGTTGCTCGCTCAGGTGTTGTGGGTCTCTCTCGCGGCGATAAAATTATGCGCTAATCATGACCATGTTCTTAATTCGCAAGCCTGACAGTAGCGGTTGGGCTTTTTTTTGCGAAATCAGCAGTAACCAGAGACAAAAGCGGTTGCCGCAGTCATTATTCTGCGCTTAGATGTTAATAAATTTAACCCATGCCATCTCAAAGGTTATGGTTTGTACATTTTACGCAAGGGGCAATTGTGAAACTGGATGAAATCGCTCGGCTGGCCGGCGTTTCGCGAACGACTGCAAGCTACGTTATTAACGGCAAAGCAAAGCAATATCGCGTAAGCGACAAGACGGTTGAAAAAGTCATGGCAGTGGTGCGCGAGCATAATTACCACCCAAATGCTGTGGCAGCCGGGCTGCGTGCTGGACGCACACGTTCTATCGGGTTGGTGATCCCTGACCTGGAGAACACAAGTTATACCCGGATTGCAAACTACCTGGAGCGCCAGGCACGACAGCGTGGGTATCAACTGCTGATAGCCTGCTCTGAAGATCAGCCGGATAACGAAATGCGCTGTATTGAGCATCTTTTACAACGCCAGGTTGATGCCATCATTGTGTCAACGTCTTTGCCTCCTGAGCACCCGTTCTACCAGCGCTGGGCAAATAGCTCATTCCCTATCGTGGCGTTAGACCGTGCACTGGATCGTGAGCATTTCACCAGTGTTGTGGGGGCTGATCAGGATGATGCAGAAATGCTGGCTGAGGAATTACGTAAATTTCCGGCTGAAAACGTGCTCTATCTGGGGGCTCTCCCTGAATTATCCGTGAGTTTCCTGCGTGAGCAGGGTTTTCGTACCGCCTGGAAGGATGACCCGCGAGAAGTGAATTTCCTGTACGCTAACAGCTATGAGCGGGAGGCCGCCGCACAGTTGTTCGATAAATGGCTGGAAACGCACCCTATGCCTCAGGCGCTGTTTACCACTTCGTTTGCCCTGTTGCAGGGGGTGATGGACGTGACACTACGCCGCGATGGGCAATTACCGTCAGATTTAGCCATTGCTACCTTTGGCGATCATGAACTACTCGATTTCCTGCAATGTCCGGTGTTGGCAGTCGCGCAACGCCATCGTGATGTTGCCGAACGCGTACTGGAAATCGTGCTAGCCAGCCTGGATGAGCCGCGTAAGCCAAAACCAGGACTCACACGCATTAAACGTAATCTGTATCGTCGCGGTATTCTCAGCCGCAGCTAAGTCTCCTCTGCTGTATGCGCCGGGAGGATACCCTTCTGGCGCTATCAAATATCAATTATCAGAAATAACCTCATTATAATTAAGAATATTCTTTAGAATTATCTGAAATTCATTTCTTAATTACCTCGATTTAAAATACTGCCGTCTGTTTTTGGGTTATTGATACGTAACGACGCGTTACTGTTGTATTATTTTGTTACATGCTTGTGTGGAATTGCCGAATTAACAAACACTTTGCTTCTTTATTGCAGATAATTCTCGTATATCTCTGTCGTACGGGGCGTACAGACCGATTAACTGGCACTGTTATCTCGCTGCATATTGTCCTAAAATGCCGCTCGCGTCGCAAACTGACACTTTATATTTTCTTTAGATGATATTGAGTTGTTTTAAACAGTGATGAGTTGTTGGATCTTTTTCTTACAAATATTCATGACGTTAATTTGCTTCGTTTGCTGTACGAAATCTGTTCAACGCTGATATTAGCCGTAAACATTGGGTTTTTTGCTCCGCTAAGCGCCGTGACTTGCTTGACAAGGTTTTCCTCCGCTCCGTAAACTCCTTTAAGTGGGAATTTGTGGGATAAAGTGGTAATCGGGGGTGAGGCTGGCATGTTCCGGGGAGCAACGTTAGTTAATCTCGACAGTAAAGGGCGCTTATCTGTGCCTACCCGTTATCGGGATCAACTGCTCGAGAGTGCTGCCGGTCAAATGGTTTGTACCATTGACATCCATCACCCGTGCCTGCTGCTGTACCCCCTGCCTGAATGGGAAATTATCGAGCAGAAGTTATCGCGCCTGTCGAGCATGAATCCGGTTGAGCGCCGCGTACAGCGCTTACTGTTAGGGCATGCCAGCGAATGTCAGATGGACAGCGCTGGTCGATTACTGATTGCCCCCATTCTGCGACAACATGCAGGGTTGACGAAAGAAGTGATGCTGGTTGGGCAGTTCAATAAGTTTGAGCTGTGGGATGAAACGACCTGGTATCAACAGGTCAGGGAAGATATCGACGCTGAGCAGTCTGTTACTGGCGCGCTGTCGGAACGATTGCAGGATTTGTCTCTATAAGATGATGGAAAATTATAAACATACAACGGTGTTGCTGGATGAAGCCGTAAACGGCCTGAATATTCGTCCAGACGGCATCTACATTGACGGGACATTTGGTCGCGGTGGTCACTCACGTTTAATTCTCTCGCAGCTCGGCGAAGAGGGACGTTTGCTGGCAATCGATCGCGATCCGCAGGCTATTGCCGTTGCCCAGACCATTAACGATCCCCGTTTCTCCATCATTCATGGACCTTTCTCTGCGCTGGCTGAATATGTAGCCGAGCGCGGACTTACCGGCAAGATCGATGGAATCCTCCTTGATCTTGGCGTGTCTTCACCGCAGCTTGACGATGCTGAACGCGGCTTTTCATTTATGCGTGACGGTCCATTAGATATGCGTATGGACCCAACACGTGGTCAGTCTGCCGCCGAGTGGCTGCAAACCGCCGATGAAGCTGATATTGCCTGGGTGATTAAAACCTTTGGTGAGGAGCGCTTTGGCAAGCGCATTGCCCGCGCCATTGTGGAGCGTAACCGCATTGAACCGATGACTCGTACTAAAGAGCTGGCGGAAGTGATTGCGGCGGCAATGCCGGTAAAAGACAAATTTAAACATCCCGCGACCCGTACCTTCCAGGCGGTGCGCATATGGGTGAACAGTGAACTGGAGGAGATAGAGCAGGCGCTAAAAAGCTCGCTCAGCGTGCTGGCACCAGGCGGTCGGCTTTCAATCATCAGTTTCCACTCGCTCGAAGACCGTATTGTGAAGCGCTTTATGCGTGAACAAAGTCGCGGTCCGCAGGTTCCGGCTGGAATACCGATGACGGAAGCGCAGATCAAAAAGTTGGGCGGCCGTGAGTTGAGAGCACTAGGCAAGTTGATGCCGGGTGAAGAAGAGGTAGCTGAAAATCCTCGTGCCCGTAGTTCAGTTCTGCGTATTGCAGAGAGGACGAACGCATGATCAGCAGAGTGACAGAAGCCCTCAGCAAAGTTAAAGGATCGATAGGAAGCAACGAGCGCCATGCCTTGCCTGGCGTGATCGGTGACGATCTTTTGCGGTTTGGGAAGCTGCCACTCTGCTTGTTCATTTGCATTATTTTGACGGCGGTCACCGTCGTAACAACAGCGCACCATACGCGCTTACTGACCGCGCAACGCGAACAACTGGTTCTGGAACGAGATGCGCTGGATATCGAATGGCGCAACCTGATCCTTGAGGAGAACGCGCTCGGCGACCATAGCCGTGTTGAACGGATCGCAACGGAAAAACTGCAAATGCAGCATGTTGATCCCTCACAAGAAAATATCGTAGTACAAAAATAAGGATAAACGCGACGCATGAAAGCAGCGGCAAAGACGCACAAACCAAAACGCCAGGAAGAACAAGCCAACTTTATCAGTTGGCGTTTTGCGTTACTGTGCGGTTGTATTTTGCTGGCGCTGGGGTTCCTGCTGGGGCGCGTTGCCTGGCTGCAAATCATCGCGCCTGACATGCTGGTGCGCCAGGGCGACATGCGCTCTCTGCGCGTCCAGGAAGTTTCCACATCGCGCGGTATGATTACCGACCGTTCAGGACGTCCGTTGGCGGTGAGTGTGCCGGTTAAGGCTATCTGGGCTGATCCAAAAGAAGTGCATGATGCGGGCGGTGTTAGCGTTGGTGAGCGCTGGAGAGCGCTTTCGACTGCGTTGAACATTCCGCTTGATCAACTGGCCTCCAGAATTAACGCTAACCCGAAAGGGCGTTTTATCTACCTCGCACGTCAGGTCAACCCTGACATGGCTGACTACATCAAGAAACTGAAGCTACCGGGGATCCATCTGCGTGAAGAATCCCGTCGTTACTACCCTTCCGGGGAAGTGACCGCTCACCTCATTGGTTTCACCAACGTCGACAGCCAGGGGATTGAAGGCGTTGAGAAGAGTTTTGATAAATGGCTCACCGGTCAACCTGGCGAGCGTGTGGTGCGTAAAGATCGCTATGGCCGTGTTATTGAAGACATCTCGTCGACCGATAGCCAGGCGGCGCATAATCTTGCATTAAGTATTGATGAGCGCTTGCAGGCGCTGGTCTACCGCGAACTGAACAACGCTGTTGCCTTTAACAAAGCAGAATCGGGCAGCGCCGTGTTAGTCGATGTTAACACGGGTGAAGTGCTGGCGATGGCGAATAGCCCTTCCTATAACCCAAACAACCTCACCGGTACGCCGAAGGATGCAATGCGTAACCGTACCATCACTGACGTGTTCGAGCCGGGTTCTACCGTCAAACCGATGGTGGTGATGACGGCACTGCAGCGCGGTGTGGTTCGCGAAAATACCGTACTGAACACTATTCCCTACCGAATTAATGGTCACGAAATTAAAGACGTGGCGCGTTATAGCGAATTGACCCTCACCGGGGTCTTGCAGAAGTCGAGTAACGTCGGTGTTTCCAAGCTGGCGTTAGCGATGCCGTCCTCAGCGTTAGTAGATACTTACTCACGTTTTGGGCTGGGAAAAGCGACCAATTTGGGGTTGGTCGGAGAACGCAGTGGCTTATATCCTCAAAAACAACGGTGGTCTGACATAGAGAGGGCCACCTTCTCTTTCGGCTATGGGCTAATGGTAACCCCGTTACAGTTAGCGCGAGTCTACGCAACCATCGGCAGCTATGGCGTTTATCGCCCGCTGTCGATTACCAAAGTTGATCCTCCTGTTCCGGGCGAGCGTATCTTCCCGGAGTCGACCGTACGCACCGTGGTGCACATGATGGAAAGCGTCGCGCTGCCTGGCGGCGGCGGCGTGAAGGCGGCGATTAAAGGCTATCGCATCGCTATTAAAACCGGTACGGCGAAAAAAGTAGGGCCGGATGGCCGCTACATCAATAAATACATTGCTTATACCGCAGGTGTTGCGCCTGCGAGTCAGCCGCGCTTCGCGCTGGTTGTTGTTATCAACGATCCGCAGGCGGGTAAATACTACGGTGGCGCCGTTTCCGCGCCGGTCTTTGGTGCCATCATGGGGGGCGTACTGCGTACCATGAACATCGAACCGGATGCGCTGGCAACGAGCGATAAAAATGAATTTGTGAATAATCAAGGCGAGGCAACAGGTGGCAGATCGTAATTTGCGCGACCTTCTTGCTCCATGGGTGCCGGGTGCACCGGAGCGAGCACTGCGGGAGATGACACTCGACAGCCGTGTGGCTGCATCGGGGGATCTCTTTGTGGCAGTGGTAGGTCATCAGGCGGACGGGCGTCGATATATCCCGCAGGCGATAGCGCAAGGTGTAGCTGCCATAATTGCAGAGGCAAAAGACGAGGCAACCGACGGTGAAATCCGTGAAATGCACGGTGTGCCAGTAATCTATCTTAGCCAGCTTAATGAACGTTTATCTGCACTGGCGGGCCGCTTTTACCACGAGCCATCTGAGAATATGCGCCTGGTCGGTGTGACCGGGACCAACGGTAAAACCACCACCACCCAACTGCTGGCGCAATGGAGTCAGCTGCTTGGTGAGACCAGTGCAGTGATGGGCACGGTAGGCAATGGTCTGCTGGGCAAAGTGATCCCGACCGAGAATACCACCGGTTCAGCTGTTGACGTTCAGCACGTGCTGGCGGGACTGGTTGAGCAGGGTGCAACGTTTGGAGCAATGGAAGTCTCGTCCCACGGTCTGGTTCAGCATCGCGTGGCGGCTTTGAAATTTGCCGCATCGGTATTTACCAATTTAAGTCGTGATCACCTCGACTATCACGGCGATATGGAGCATTACGAAGCGGCTAAATGGCTGCTGTACTCCACTCATCATTGCGGTCAGGCCATCGTCAATGCCGATGATGAAGTTGGTCGTCGCTGGCTGGCAAAACTGCCGGATGCGGTTGCCGTTTCGATGGAAGACCATATCAACCCTAACTGTCACGGACGTTGGTTGAAAGCAGTAGACGTGAATTACCACGACAGCGGCGCGACAATTCGTTTCACTTCTTCGTGGGGCGACGGTGAAATTGAAAGCCGCCTGATGGGGGCATTCAACGTCAGCAACCTGCTGCTGGCGCTGGCAACGCTGCTGGCGCTCGGGTATCCGTTAGCAGAATTACTGAAAACGGCTGCGCGCCTGCAACCGGTTTGTGGACGTATGGAAGTGTTCAGCGCGCCGGGCAAAACCACGGTGGTGGTTGATTATGCCCACACGCCGGATGCGCTGGAAAAAGCGTTGCAGGCAGCACGTCTACACTGTGCCGGTAAACTGTGGTGCGTCTTTGGCTGTGGCGGCGATCGTGACAAAGGTAAACGCCCGCTGATGGGGGCTATTGCAGAGCAGTTTGCTGATGTAGTCGTGGTGACGGACGACAACCCGCGCACCGAAGAACCACGCGCCATCATTAACGACATTCTGGCGGGGATGCTGGATGCCGGGCATGCGAAGGTGATGGAAGGGCGCGCTGAAGCGGTGACAAACGCCATCATGCAGGCGAAAGAAAACGACGTGGTGCTGGTGGCAGGGAAAGGTCACGAGGATTACCAGATCGTCGGGTCTCATCGCCTTGACTACTCTGACCGTGTTACGGCAGCCCGCTTGCTGGGGGTGATCGCATGATTAGCGTAACCCTCAGCCAACTGACGGAGATCCTCCGCGGCGAACTGAAAGGGGCCGATCTGACCCTGGATGCAGTTACAACCGATACGCGTAAAGTCACGCCGGGCTGTTTGTTTGTGGCGCTGAAAGGCGAACGCTTTGATGCTCACGATTTTGCTGAACAAGCAAAAGCGAGCGGGGCTGGCGCACTGCTGGTTAGCCGTCCGCTGGAAATCGATTTGCCGCAATTGATTGTGAAGGATACGCGACTGGCGTTCGGTGAGCTGGCAGCGTGGGTTCGCGCGCAAGTTCCGGCTCGCGTGGTAGCGCTGACCGGTTCATCCGGTAAAACGTCTGTCAAAGAGATGACCGCTTCTATTCTGAGCCAGTGCGGAAATACCCTGTACACGGCTGGCAACCTGAATAATGACATTGGCGTACCAATGACGCTGCTGCGGTTAAACAACGATTATGACTATGCCGTGATTGAACTTGGCGCCAATCATCAGGGTGAGATCGCGTGGACTGTCGGTCTGACGCGTCCAGAAGCTGCGCTGGTTAACAATCTTGCTGCGGCTCACCTGGAAGGGTTTGGTTCGCTTGCGGGTGTGGCCAAAGCCAAAGGCGAAATCTTTACCGGTCTGTCGGCGAACGGCATTGCCATTATGAATGCTGATAACAACGACTGGCTGAACTGGCAGAACGTTATTGGCGATCGCAAAGTCTGGCGCTTTTCCCCGAATGCGGCCAACAGCGATTTTTCTGCAACCAACATTCATATCACCTCGCACGGTACTGAGTTTTCTCTGCAAACGCCTGTGGGCAGCATTGATGTCCTGCTGCCATTACCGGGCCGCCACAACATTGCCAACGCATTGGCTGCGGCCGCGCTCTCAATGGCAGTTGGCGCTACGCATGAGGCAATTAAAACCGGTCTGAAGGATCTGAAAGCAGTGCCGGGGCGTCTGTTCCCGATTCAACTTGCTGAAAATCAGCTGCTGCTGGACGACTCCTATAACGCGAACGTTGGTTCGATGACCGCGGCGGTACAGGTTCTGTCCGAAATGCCGGGCTACCGTGTGCTGGTGGTGGGGGATATGGCAGAGCTTGGTGCGGAAAGTGAAGCATGCCACGTACAGGTAGGTGAAGCAGCGAAAGCGGCAGGCATTGACCGTGTACTGAGTACAGGGAAACTGAGCAAGGCAATTAGCGATGCCAGCGGGGTTGGCGAGCATTTTGCGGATAAAACCGTGCTGACCGCGCATCTTAAGACGCTGATTGCAGAGCATCAGGTAATGACGATTTTAGTGAAGGGTTCACGTAGTGCCGCTATGGAAGAGGTAGTACGCGCATTACAGGAGAATGGAACATGTTAGTTTGGCTGGCCGAACATTTGGTCAAATATTATTCCGGCTTTAACGTCTTTTCCTATCTGACGTTTCGCGCCATCGTCAGCCTGCTGACCGCGCTGTTCATCTCTTTGTGGATGGGCCCGCGCATGATTGCCCGTCTGCAAAAAATGTCTTTTGGTCAGGTCGTTCGTAACGACGGCCCGGAATCACACTTCAGTAAACGCGGTACGCCGACTATGGGCGGCATTATGATCCTCACCGCGATTGTCATCTCCGTTCTGCTGTGGGCCTATCCATCGAATCCTTACGTCTGGTGCGTGTTAGTGGTTCTGATTGGCTACGGCATTATCGGTTTCGTAGATGATTACCGCAAAGTCGTGCGTAAAGACACCAAGGGTCTGATAGCCCGCTGGAAGTACTTTTGGATGTCGGTGATTGCGTTAGGTGTTGCGTTCGCGCTGTATCTGGCGGGGAAAGATACTCCGGCAACTGAGCTGGTGGTGCCGTTCTTTAAAGATGTGATGCCGCAGTTGGGTCTGTTCTATGTCCTGCTGGCGTATTTCGTCATTGTTGGTACCGGTAATGCGGTTAATCTGACCGATGGTCTGGATGGTCTGGCGATTATGCCTACCGTGTTCGTCGCGGCCGGATTTGCGCTGGTGGCGTGGGCGACCGGTAACATGAACTTTGCCAGCTATCTGCATATTCCCTATTTGCGCCATGCCGGTGAACTGGTGATCGTCTGTACGGCGATTGTTGGCGCGGGCCTGGGCTTCCTGTGGTTTAACACCTATCCGGCTCAGGTCTTTATGGGCGATGTCGGTTCGCTGGCGCTGGGTGGCGCGCTGGGCATTATTGCTGTGCTGCTGCGTCAGGAATTCCTGTTGGTGATCATGGGTGGCGTATTTGTGGTAGAAACCCTGTCGGTTATTTTGCAGGTTGGTTCCTTCAAGCTGCGTGGACAGCGCATCTTCCGAATGGCGCCGATTCATCATCACTATGAATTGAAAGGCTGGCCGGAGCCGCGCGTGATTGTGCGCTTCTGGATTATTTCGCTGATGCTGGTGCTGATTGGCCTGGCAACGCTGAAGGTACGTTAATCATGGTTGATTACCAGGGTAAAAAAGTCGTCATTATCGGTCTGGGTTTGACCGGGTTGTCCTGCGTAGATTTCTTCCTCGCGCGTGGTGTAACGCCGCGCGTAATGGATACCCGTGCGACACCGCCGGGCCTGGATAAATTACCTGAAGCGGTTGAGCGTCATGTCGGCAGTCTGAATGATGACTGGCTGCTGGCTGCGGATTTAATCGTCGCCAGCCCTGGTATTGCACTGGCGCATCCTTCGTTAAGCGCTGCCGCGGATGCGGGTATTGAAATTGTCGGCGATATAGAACTGTTCTGCCGTGAAGCGCAGGCACCGATCGTCGCGATTACTGGCTCCAATGGTAAAAGTACGGTTACCACGTTAGTTGGCGAGATGGCGAAAGCGGCCGGTGTAAACGTGGGGGTGGGTGGCAACATTGGTTTACCCGCACTCATGCTACTGGACGCTGAACGTGAACTGTATGTTCTGGAGCTCTCCAGCTTCCAACTGGAGACAACCTCCAGCCTGCAGGCCGTGGCAGCAACCATTTTGAACGTTACTGAAGATCATATGGACCGCTATCCGTTTGGGTTGCAGCAGTATCGTGCCGCCAAACTGCGCGTCTATGAGAACGCGAAAGTCTGCGTCGTAAACGCAGATGATGCGTTAACCATGCCGGTTCGTGGCGCCGATGAGCGTTGTGTGAGCTTTGGCGTCAATATGGGCGATTATCACCTTAACCGTCAGCAAGGGGAGACCTGGCTGCGGGTGAAGGGTGAAAAAATATTGAACGTGAAAGAGATGACTCTTTCCGGTCAGCATAACTATACCAACGCACTTGCGGCGTTGGCGCTGGCTGATGCAGCGGGTCTGCCTCGCGCCTCTAGTCTGAAAGCGCTGACGACATTCACCGGTCTGGCGCACCGCTTCCAACTGGTACTGGATCATAACGGCGTGCGGTGGATAAACGACTCGAAAGCCACCAATGTTGGCAGTACTGAAGCCGCGTTGAATGGACTACATGTTGATGGCACTTTGCATCTGCTCCTCGGTGGCGATGGAAAATCAGCAGATTTCTCTTCACTGGAGCGTTATTTGCACGGTGATCGTGTGCGTCTGTACTGCTTTGGGCGAGATGGTGGACAGCTGGCGGCACTGCGTCCGGACATCGCCGAACAAACTGAAACGATGGAAGAGGCGATGCGTTTGCTCGCTCCCCGCGTGAAGCCGGGTGATATGGTGCTGTTGTCGCCAGCTTGTGCCAGCCTTGATCAGTTCAAGAATTTTGAACAACGAGGCGATGTCTTTACCCGCCTGGCGAAGGAGTTGGGTTGATGCGATTATCTCTCCCTCGTCTGAGAATGCCGCGCTTACCAGGATTTGGTGTCCTGGCGTGGATCTTCGCGGCACTTAAAGGCTGGGTGATGGCTTCGCGTGACAAAGACGCGGATAGCCTGATCATGTACGACCGTATGCTGTTGTGGTTGACGTTCGGTCTGGCAGCGATCGGTTTTATCATGGTCACATCTGCGTCAATGCCTGTGGGGCAACGTCTGGCGGGCGATCCCTTCCTGTTCGCCAAGCGTGATGCACTGTACATTTTTCTGGCGTTCTGTCTGGCCATGGTTACGCTGCGTCTGCCTATGGAATTCTGGCAAAAGTACAGCACCACAATGCTGATCGCGTCGATCATCATGTTGCTGATCGTGCTGGTGGTTGGTAGCTCCGTTAACGGGGCATCACGCTGGATCGCACTGGGACCGCTGCGTATTCAGCCTGCGGAATTTACTAAGCTGTCTCTGTTTTGTTATCTCGCCAACTATCTGGTGCGTAAAGTTGATGAGGTACGTAACAACCTTCGCGGCTTCTTAAAACCGATGGGCGTGATTCTGGTGCTGGCCGTGCTACTGCTGGCACAGCCTGACCTCGGAACGGTAGTGGTGCTATTTGTCACTACGCTGGCGATGTTGTTCCTTGCCGGGGCTAAGTTGTGGCAGTTCATTGCCATCATCGGTATGGGGATTTCGGCGGTGGTGCTGCTGATCCTCGCGGAGCCGTACCGTATTCGCCGTGTAACCTCTTTCTGGAACCCATGGGAAGATCCGTTTGGCAGCGGTTACCAGCTGACGCAATCTTTGATGGCTTTCGGACGTGGTGAGATTTGGGGTCAGGGGCTGGGTAATTCAGTACAAAAACTGGAGTATTTGCCGGAAGCGCACACTGACTTTATCTTCGCCATTATTGGGGAAGAACTGGGTTATATCGGTGTGGTACTGGCACTTTTAATGGTATTCTTCGTCGCTTTTCGCGCGATGTCGATTGGTCGTAAGGCGCTGGAAATTGACCACCGTTTTTCAGGTTTCTTAGCCTGCTCCATCGGGATCTGGTTCAGTTTTCAGGCGCTGGTCAACGTCGGCGCGGCAGCAGGTATGCTGCCAACGAAAGGTCTGACGCTGCCGCTGATCAGTTATGGTGGTTCCAGTTTGTTGATCATGTCGACAGCCATCATGTTTTTGTTACGCATTGATTATGAAACGCGTCTGGAAAAAGCCCAGGCGTTTACACGAGGTGCACGATGAGTGGTCAACCGAAGCGGTTAATGGTGATGGCGGGCGGTACCGGCGGGCATGTGTTCCCGGGGCTGGCTGTCGCCCACCATTTAATGGCCCAGGGCTGGCAGGTTCGTTGGCTCGGCACCGCCGATCGTATGGAAGCGGACTTAGTGCCGAAGCATGGCATTGAAATTGACTTTATTCGCATCTCCGGTTTGCGTGGAAAGGGCATTAAAGCATTGCTGGCTGCGCCATTACGTATTTTTAATGCCTGGCGTCAGGCTCGCGCCATCATGAAGCAGTTTAAACCTGACGTAGTGCTCGGTATGGGCGGTTATGTGTCAGGTCCCGGTGGGCTGGCAGCCTGGTCGTTAGGTATTCCGGTGGTGCTGCACGAACAGAACGGCATCGCGGGATTGACCAATAAATGGCTGGCGAAGATTGCAACGACGGTCATGCAGGCATTTCCTGGCGCCTTCCCTAAAGCGGAAGTGGTGGGTAACCCGGTGCGGACCGATGTGCTGGCGTTACCGTTACCCCAGGTTCGTCTGGCCGGACGTGAAGGCCCGGTTCGCGTGCTGGTTGTTGGTGGATCTCAGGGCGCGCGAGTGCTGAATCAGACGCTGCCGCAGGTTGCCGCAAAACTTGGTGACGCGGTGACTATCTGGCATCAGAGCGGCAAAGGCGCACAGCAAACCGTTGAACAGGCTTACGCCGAAGCGGGGCAGCCGCAGCATAAGGTCACCGAGTTTATTGATGATATGGCCGCAGCCTATGCGTGGGCGGATGTCGTCGTGTGTCGTTCTGGTGCACTGACGGTGAGTGAGATTGCTGCTGCAGGTTTACCAGCGCTGTTTGTGCCGTTTCAACACAAAGACAGGCAACAGTACTGGAATGCGCTTCCACTGGAAAAAGCGGGCGCAGCAAAAATTTTAGAGCAGCCGCAGTTTACTGTGGATGCCGTCGTAAGCACCCTTTCCGGGTGGTCGCGAGAAACTTTATTAACCATGGCAGAACGTGCACGCGCTGCATCCATACCGGATGCCACTGAGCGTGTGGCAAATGAAGTCAGTCGGGCTGCCCGGGTGTAATTGTGGTGATGCCTTTTGCATCACAGGATATTTCGAAGTTAATGGCGTAAAGAATGAATACACAACAATTGGCAAAACTGCGTTCCATCGTGCCCGAAATGCGTCGCGTTCGGCACATTCACTTTGTCGGCATCGGTGGTGCTGGTATGGGCGGTATTGCCGAAGTTTTGGCCAATGAAGGTTATCAGATTAGCGGTTCTGACTTAGCGCCGAATCCGGTTACTCAACAGCTGACGAACCTGGGGGCCACCATTTTCTTCAACCATCGTCCGGAAAACGTGCGTGATGCGAGCGTGGTAGTAGTTTCCAGCGCAATTTCTGCAGATAACCCGGAAATCGTTGCGGCACACGAGGCACGTATCCCGGTGATCCGCCGTGCAGAGATGCTTGCAGAGTTAATGCGTTTTCGTCACGGCATCGCCATTGCCGGGACGCATGGTAAAACCACGACGACCGCGATGGTTTCCAGTATCTATGCGGAAGCGGGGCTGGATCCAACCTTCGTAAACGGTGGTCTGGTGAAAGCGGCGGGCGTGCATGCGCGTCTGGGGCATAGCCGTTATTTGATTGCGGAAGCGGATGAGAGCGATGCGTCATTCCTGCATTTGCAGCCGATGGTGGCGATTGTCACCAATATCGAAGCTGACCATATGGATACTTACCATGGTGATTTCGAAAATTTAAAGCAGACCTTTATTAATTTCCTGCATAACTTGCCGTTTTATGGTCGTGCGGTGATGTGCGTTGACGATCCGGTGATCCGCGAATTGTTACCACGCGTAGGTCGCCAGACAACGACCTATGGTTTTAGCGATGACGCAGACGTACGCGTTGAAGATTATCAGCAGATTGGCCCACAGGGGCACTTCACGCTGATGCGTCAGGGGATGGCCGATCTGCGCGTGACGTTGAATGCGCCAGGGCGTCACAATGCGCTGAACGCGGCGGCAGCTGTTGCCGTGGCAACGGAAGAGGGCATTGAAGACGAGGCGATCCTACGCGCGCTGGAAAGTTTCCAGGGAACCGGACGTCGTTTTGACTTCCTTGGTGAATTCCCACTTGAACCGGTAAACGGTAAAACAGGGACCGCGATGCTAGTGGATGACTACGGGCATCATCCAACGGAAGTGGATGCAACGATTAAAGCTGCACGTGCAGGCTGGCCGGATAAAAATCTGGTGATGTTGTTTCAGCCGCACCGCTTCACGCGTACCCGCGATCTGTACGATGACTTTGCCAACGTACTGACTCAAGTAGACACGCTGCTGATGCTGGATGTTTATGCTGCAGGTGAAGCGCCGATTCCTGGTGCTGACAGTCGTTCACTGTGCCGTACTATCCGTGGTCGCGGTAAGATCGACCCTATTTTAGTGTCCGATCCGGCTCAGGTGGCGGAAATGTTGGCACCGGTATTAACCGGAAACGATCTGATTTTGGTGCAAGGCGCTGGAAATATCGGCAAAATCGCGCGTTCCTTAGCTGAAATCAAACTGAAGCCGCAAAACCCGGAGGAAGAACAACATGGCTGATAAAATTGCGGTCCTGTTGGGAGGAACCTCCGCAGAGCGAGAAGTATCGCTGAATTCTGGTGCAGCTGTACTGGCCGGATTACGTGAAGGTGGTGTGGATGCACACCCGATTGACCCAAAAGAGATTGATGTCACTCTTCTGAAATCTATGGGCTTTCAGAAGGTGTTTATTGCGTTACATGGCCGTGGCGGTGAAGATGGCACCTTGCAGGGCATGCTGGATCTGATTGGCCTGCCGTACACCGGCAGTGGGGTCATGGCTTCTGCTATCTCGATGGACAAACTGCGCAGTAAGTTGCTGTGGAAGGGCGCAGGCTTACCCGTTGCGCCGTGGGTCGCATTGACCCGCGCTGAGTTCGAAAAAGGGCTTGGTGATGAAGTGGTTACGAAAATCTCTGCGCTAGGTTTACCGCTTATTGTTAAGCCAAGCCGCGAAGGCTCCAGCGTGGGGATGTCAAAAGTTGAAGAAGAAAATGCTTTGCAGAGTGCATTAGCATTGGCTTTTCAGCATGATGAAGAAGTACTGATCGAAAAATGGCTAAGTGGCCCGGAATTCACAGTTGCGATACTTGGCGAAGAAATTTTACCGTCAATACGTATCCAACCGGCGGGAACCTTCTATGATTATGAGGCGAAGTATCTGTCTGATGAGACACAATATTTCTGTCCCGCTGGTCTGGAAGACGAACAAGAAGCGGCTTTACAGGCATTAGTCCTGAAAGCATGGACTGCGTTGGGCTGTAAAGGTTGGGGACGCATCGACGTCATGCTGGACAGCGATGGTCAGTTTTATCTGCTGGAAGCGAATACCTCTCCGGGTATGACCAGCCATAGTCTGGTGCCCATGGCGGCGCGTCAGGCGGGCTTAAGCTTCTCGCAGTTGGTAGTACGAATTCTGGAGTTGGCGGACTGATATGTCGCAGGCTGCGCTGAACACGCGAAACGGTGATGAAGAAGAGGTTCTCTCCTCACGCCGCAATAATGGAACGCGTCTTGCAGGAATACTGTTTCTGCTGACAGTGCTGTGCACCGTGTTTGTGAGCGGCTGGGTGGTGTTGGGATGGATGGAAGATGCGCAGCGTTTGCCTTTGTCGAAGCTGGTATTGACCGGTGAACGGCATTACACGCGCAATGACGATATTCGTCAGTCCATTCTGGCGCTAGGCGCACCTGGAACCTTTATGACTCAGGATGTGAACATCATCCAGAGTCAAATTGAACGCCTCCCCTGGATTAAACAGGCGAGTGTCAGAAAGCAGTGGCCCGATGAATTGAAGATTCATCTGGTTGAATATGTGCCGATAGCGCGTTGGAATGACCAGCATATGGTGGATGCTGAAGGAAATACGTTCAGTATACCGGCTGGTCGAGCTAACAAGCAGGTATTACCTATGTTGTATGGCCCGGAAGGCAGCGCAAATGAAGTGTTGCAAGGGTTCCGCGATATGGGGCAGGTGCTGGCTAAGGATAGATTCACCCTGAAGGAAGCGGCGATGACCGCTCGTCGTTCCTGGCAGTTGACGCTGAATAACGATATTAAGCTCAATCTGGGCAGGGGCGATACGATAAAACGTTTGGCTCGCTTTGTGGAACTTTACCCGGTTTTACAGCAGCAGGCGCAAACCGATGGCAAACGGATTAGCTACGTTGATTTGCGTTATGACTCAGGAGCGGCAGTAGGCTGGGTTCCCTTGCCTCCTGAGGAATCTAATCAGCAACAGAATCAGGCACAGGCAGAACAACAATGATCAAGGCGACGGACAGAAAACTGGTAGTTGGACTGGAGATTGGCACCGCGAAGGTAGCCGCTTTAGTAGGGGAAGTTCTGCCCGACGGTATGGTCAATATCATTGGCGTGGGCAGTTGCCCGTCGCGAGGTATGGATAAAGGTGGGGTGAACGACCTTGAGTCAGTGGTGAAGTGCGTACAGCGCGCCATTGACCAGGCTGAACTGATGGCGGATTGCCAGATTTCTTCGGTGTATCTGGCGCTTTCAGGTAAACATATTAGCTGTCAGAATGAAATTGGTATGGTGCCGATTTCCGAAGAGGAAGTGACCCAGGAAGATGTGGAAAACGTTGTGCATACGGCAAAATCCGTACGCGTACGCGATGAGCATCGTGTTTTGCACGTTATTCCACAGGAATACGCCATTGATTACCAGGAAGGTATTAAAAATCCGGTGGGTCTTTCCGGCGTGCGTATGCAGGCAAAAGTTCATCTGATTACCTGCCACAACGATATGGCGAAGAACATTGTTAAAGCCGTTGAACGTTGTGGTCTGAAAGTTGACCAACTTATATTTGCCGGGTTGGCAGCCAGTTATTCTGTTTTGACGGAAGACGAACGTGAACTGGGTGTCTGCGTGGTGGATATCGGTGGTGGTACAATGGATATCGCCGTTTATACTGGCGGGGCATTGCGTCATACCAAAGTAATTCCTTACGCAGGGAATGTGGTAACCAGCGATATCGCGTACGCCTTTGGTACGCCGCCAAGTGATGCTGAAGCCATCAAAGTTCGTCATGGCTGCGCACTGGGTTCTATCGTTGGTAAAGATGAAAGCGTTGAAGTGCCAAGCGTGGGCGGTCGTCCGCCGCGCAGTCTGCAGCGTCAGACCCTGGCAGAAGTGATTGAGCCGCGTTATACCGAGCTGCTTAACCTGGTCAACGAAGAGATATTGCAATTACAGGAACAACTTCGCCAGCAGGGTGTGAAACATCACCTGGCGGCGGGGATTGTGTTAACCGGCGGTGCTGCGCAAATTGAAGGCCTTGCAGCCTGCGCTCAGCGCGTGTTCCATACGCAGGTGCGTATTGGCGCACCGCTGAATATCACCGGTCTGACAGATTATGCCCAGGAGCCGTATTATTCAACGGCTGTGGGGCTGCTTCACTACGGGAAAGAATCCCATTTGAGTGGTGAGGCTGAAGTTGAAAAACGCGTTACGGCATCGGTTGGCTCGTGGATCAAACGACTCAATAGCTGGCTGAGAAAAGAGTTCTAATTTTTATGAGGCTGGCAAATATTACGGCCTCAGGCGACAGGCACAACGGAGAGAGAAACTATGTTTGAACCTATGGAACTAACCAATGACGCGGTGATTAAAGTCATCGGCGTCGGCGGCGGCGGCGGTAATGCCGTTGAACACATGGTGCGCGAGCGCATCGAAGGTGTTGAATTCTTCGCGGTGAATACCGACGCTCAGGCGTTGCGTAAGACGGCGGTTGGACAGACCATTCAGATTGGTAGCGGCATCACCAAGGGTCTGGGCGCGGGTGCAAACCCGGAAGTCGGTCGCAATGCGGCAGATGAAGATCGTGAAGCTCTGCGTGCAGCGCTTGACGGCGCAGACATGGTGTTTATCGCAGCAGGCATGGGTGGCGGTACCGGAACCGGTGCAGCGCCAGTGGTAGCTGAAGTAGCAAAAGATTTAGGTATTCTGACCGTTGCTGTCGTCACCAAGCCTTTTAACTTCGAAGGCAAGAAGCGTATGGCATTCGCGGAGCAGGGGATCACTGAGTTGTCCAAACATGTGGACTCTCTGATCACTATCCCGAACGATAAACTGCTGAAAGTGCTGGGACGCGGTATTTCTCTGCTGGACGCGTTTGGTGCAGCGAACGATGTGCTGAAAGGCGCAGTTCAGGGTATCGCCGAACTGATCACCCGTCCGGGGCTGATGAACGTTGACTTTGCAGACGTGCGCACAGTGATGTCCGAAATGGGCTACGCGATGATGGGTTCCGGTGTGGCGAGCGGTGAAGACCGTGCAGAAGAAGCGGCTGAAATGGCTATCTCTTCTCCACTGCTGGAAGACATCGATCTGTCGGGTGCGCGTGGCGTGCTGGTCAACATTACTGCGGGCTTCGACCTGCGTCTGGATGAGTTCGAAACTGTAGGTAACACCATCCGTGCATTTGCATCGGATAACGCGACCGTGGTTATCGGTACCTCTCTGGACCCGGATATGAACGACGAACTGCGCGTCACCGTTGTTGCCACTGGAATTGGTATGGACAAGCGTCCTGAAATCACTCTGGTGACCAACAAGCAGGTACAGCAACCAGTAATGGATCGTTACCAGCAGCACGGTATGGCACCGTTGACGCAAGAACAGAAACCGGTAGCAAAAGTGGTAAACGACAATACGCCGCAGACCACCAAAGAGCCGGATTATCTGGATATCCCCGCATTCCTGCGTAAGCAAGCTGATTAAGAATTAGCTGGAATTTGGGAATTGTGCCTCTTTGTGCTAAACTGGCCCACCGAATGTATAGTACACTTCGGTTGGATAGGTAATTTGGCGAGATTATACGATGATCAAACAAAGGACTCTTAAACGTATCGTTCAGGCGACTGGCGTCGGTTTGCATACCGGCAAAAAAGTCACCCTGACATTACGCCCTGCGCCGGCCAACACCGGGGTCATCTATCGTCGCACCGACTTGAATCCTCCGGTAGATTTCCCGGCCGATGCCAAATCTGTGCGTGATACCATGCTCTGTACGTGTCTGGTCAATGAGCATGATGTACGGATTTCAACCGTTGAGCACCTGAATGCTGCTCTGGCGGGCTTAGGTATCGATAACATTGTTATTGAGGTTAATGCCCCGGAAATCCCGATCATGGATGGCAGTGCTGCTCCGTTCGTTTACCTGCTGCTTGATGCAGGTATTGAAGAACTGAACTGCGCCAAAAAATTTGTACGCATCAAAGAGACTGTTCGTGTCGAAGATGGCGACAAGTGGGCTGAATTCAAACCGTACAATGGTTTCTCGTTGGACTTTACCATCGACTTTAACCATCCGGCGATTGACTCCAGTACACAGCGCTATGCGATGAACTTCTCTGCGGATGCGTTCATGCGCCAGATTAGCCGCGCGCGTACTTTCGGTTTCATGCGTGATATCGAATATCTGCAGTCCCGTGGCCTGTGCCTGGGCGGCAGCTTCGATTGTGCCATCGTTGTTGACGATTATCGCGTATTGAACGAAGACGGTCTGCGTTTTGAAGATGAATTCGTTCGTCACAAAATGCTCGACGCGATTGGTGATTTGTTCATGTGTGGTCACAATATTATTGGTGCATTTACCGCGTATAAATCCGGTCATGCATTGAATAACAAATTGTTGCAGGCCGTCCTGGCAAAACAGGAAGCCTGGGAATTTGTGACCTTCCAGGACGATGCAGAACTGCCGTTGGCGTTCAAAGCACCTTCGACCGTACTGGCGTAACGACACAAGCTGTCGCATAAATTCGACTGGTAAATCTGGCACTCTCTCCGGCCAGATGAGCCAGTCGTTTTTTTATTGTATTGATTGACCAGTACCTTTCCCGATGCAATTTTTTCTCTGTCACGACATTAAAATACAGTGCGTTCGCTGCTTTCTTAAGCATATTTAGCTGTGACTAATCGTCATTACTGCTGTGGAGCGTACACTTTAATGATAAGATTTGTGCGCAAAAAAAGTTTTGAATTCATAACCCCAAATTCAGGGTATATCAGGTGGCAATAACGTGAGTGGAATACTGACGCGATGGCGACAGTTAGGCAGACGGTACTTCTGGCCGCATCTCCTGTTGGGGATGGTCGCGGCGAGTTTTGGCCTGCCTGCGCTCGGTAATACTGCTGAACCTAATACTCCCGCAAAAGCGACAGCCAGTAATCACGATCAATCAGCTAAGGTTAACTTTAGCCAGCTCGCATTGCTGGAAGCGACTAATCGTCGTCCGAATTTTACCGTCGATTATTGGCATCAGCATGCTATTCGTACGGTCATTCGCCACCTTTCTTTTGCCATGGCCCCTCAGGCGCTTCCCGTTGCCGAAGAGCCCTTGCCAATTCAGGCGCATCATCTTGCTTTGCTGAATACGCTCAGCGCGATGCTGACGCAAGAAGGCCGACCGCCAGCGACCGTAAGTCGCGTGACGTATGCACATTTTACTTCTCAAGCCGCGTTTAGCATCCCTGTCTGGATAAGCCAGCGACAGGGGATCCGCGCTGGCCCCCAACGCCTCAGCTAAAAAAGAACCTTCCAACTTATAATTTTTGACTCCGCACCGCGGGGCGTTTGAGATTTTATTATGCTAATCAAATTATTAACGAAAGTATTCGGTAGCCGTAACGAACGTACGCTGCGTCGTATGCGTAAAGTGGTTAACGTCATTAATGCGATGGAACCGGAGATGGAAAAACTCTCCGATGACGAACTGAAAGCAAAGACCGCCGAATTCCGTGCGCGTCTGGAAAAGGGCGCAAGTGTTGAAAGCCTGATCCCTGAAGCGTTTGCTGTTGTCCGTGAGGCGAGTAAGCGCGTGTTTGGCATGCGCCACTTCGACGTCCAGTTGCTGGGCGGTATGGTCCTCAACGATCGCTGCATCGCCGAAATGCGTACCGGTGAAGGTAAAACTTTGACCGCAACGCTGCCCGCTTACCTGAATGCGTTAAGTGGTAAGGGCGTACACGTTGTCACCGTCAACGACTATCTGGCGCAGCGTGACGCCGAAAATAACCGCCCGCTGTTTGAATTCCTCGGCATGACCGTGGGTATCAACATGTCAGGATTACCTGCACCTGCTAAGCGTGAAGCTTATGCGGCAGATATCACCTACGGTACCAACAACGAATACGGCTTTGACTACCTGCGCGACAACATGGCATTTAGCCCGGAAGAGCGTGTTCAACGTAAACTGCACTATGCGCTGGTGGATGAGGTCGACTCCATCCTGATCGATGAAGCGCGTACTCCGCTGATCATTTCCGGCCCGGCAGAAGACAGCTCGGAAATGTACAAAAAAGTGAACAAAATCATCCCGCATCTGATCCGTCAGGAGAAGGAAGATTCTGATACTTTCCAGGGCGAAGGCCACTTCTCTGTCGATGAGAAAGCACGTCAGGTGAACCTGACGGAACGTGGTCTGGTACTGATTGAAGAACTGCTGGTGAACGAAGGCATTATGGATGAAGGTGAGTCACTGTACTCTCCGGGCAACATTATGCTGATGCATCACGTGACTGCTGCTCTGCGTGCGCACGTCCTGTTCACTCGCGATGTGGACTACATTGTGAAAGACGGTGAAGTTATCATCGTCGATGAGCACACCGGTCGTACTATGCAGGGGCGTCGCTGGTCCGATGGCCTGCATCAGGCTGTCGAAGCGAAAGAAGGGGTGGATATCCAGAACGAAAACCAGACTCTGGCTTCCATCACATTCCAGAACTACTTCCGCTTGTACGAAAAACTGGCCGGTATGACTGGTACAGCAGATACCGAAGCGTTTGAATTCAGCTCTATCTACAAACTTGATACTGTTGTCGTGCCGACGAACCGTCCGATGATCCGTAAGGATTTACCGGATCTGGTGTACATGACTGAAGCTGAAAAAATTCAGGCAATCATTGAAGATATTAAAGAGCGTACCGCTAATGGCCAGCCGGTGCTGGTGGGTACTATCTCCATTGAAAAATCTGAAGTGGTCTCTAATGAGTTGACCAAAGCGGGTATCAAGCACAACGTTCTTAACGCCAAGTTCCACGCTAACGAAGCGGCGATTGTCGCGCAGGCGGGCTATCCGTCAGCCGTGACGATCGCAACTAACATGGCGGGGCGTGGTACGGATATCGTGTTGGGTGGTAGCTGGCAAGCCGAAGTCGCTGAGCTGGAAAACCCAACTGAAGAGCAGATCGCGAAGATTAAAGCTGACTGGCAGGTTCGTCATGACGCAGTACTAGCATCTGGCGGGTTGCACATTATTGGTACTGAACGTCACGAGTCACGTCGTATCGATAACCAGCTGCGCGGTCGTTCTGGTCGCCAGGGGGATGCGGGTTCCTCTCGTTTCTACCTGTCGATGGAAGATGCGCTGATGCGTATTTTTGCCTCTGACCGTGTGTCTGGCATGATGCGTAAACTGGGTATGAAGCCGGGTGAAGCGATTGAACACCCGTGGGTAACTAAAGCGATTGCTAACGCCCAACGCAAGGTTGAAAGCCGTAACTTCGATATTCGTAAGCAACTGCTGGAATACGATGACGTCGCCAACGATCAGCGTCGCGCAATTTACAGCCAACGTAACGAGCTGCTGGACGTATCCGACGTAAGCGAAACCATCAACAGTATCCGTGAAGATGTCTTCAAAGCGACAATTGATGCGTACATTCCGCCTCAGTCACTGGAAGAGATGTGGGATATTCCGGGCCTGCAGGAACGTTTGAAAAACGACTTCGATCTCGAAATGCCGATCTCAGAGTGGCTGGATAAAGAGCCTGAGCTGCATGAAGAAACGCTGCGCGAACGTATTCTGGCGAATGCCATTGAAGTTTATCAGCGTAAAGAAGAAGTTGTGGGCGCTGAAATGATGCGTCATTTCGAAAAAGGAGTGATGCTGCAAACCCTCGATTCCCTGTGGAAAGAGCACCTTGCCGCGATGGACTACCTGCGCCAGGGTATTCACCTGCGTGGTTACGCACAGAAAGATCCGAAGCAGGAATACAAACGCGAATCTTTCTCCATGTTTGCTTCAATGCTGGAATCACTTAAATATGAAGTGATCAGCACCCTGAGTAAAGTTCAGGTGCGTATGCCTGAAGAGGTGGAAGCGATGGAGCAGCAGCGTCGCGAAGACGCTGAGCGTTTAGCGCAGATGCAGCAGTTGAGCCATAAAGATGACGAGTCTGCTGTTGCAGAAGAGCTGGCAGCGCAAACCGGCGATCGTAAAGTCGGTCGTAACGATCCTTGCCCTTGCGGTTCTGGTAAAAAATACAAACAGTGCCATGGTCGTCTGAGCTAAAAAAATAACTTACTAAAAAGGCGCAGAATTCTGCGCCTTTTTTATGGACGTACAATATGAAAACACTGCAAATCGCTGTTGGAATTATTCGTAATCAGCAGAATGAGATTTTTATTACTCAGCGCGCCGCTGATGCTCATATGGCTAACAAGCTGGAATTTCCCGGTGGGAAAATTGAATCAGGTGAAACACCTGAACAAGCTCTGATTCGTGAGCTACAGGAAGAGGTTGGGATTACGCCAATTCAGAGCCGGTTGTTCGAAAAACTGGAATATCAGTTTCCGGATCGGCATATCACATTGTGGTTTTGGCTGGTAGACAGTTGGGAAGGCACGCCGTGGGGAAAAGAGGGACAACCGTCTCAGTGGATTGCGCAAAACGCGCTGAATGCGGAAGATTTTCCGCCGGCAAATGAACCCGTTATTACGAAGTTAAAGCAAAATATGTAGTTCTTATGCCGGATGAGGCGACGCTGCCATCCGGCATAAAGCATGTATACCTGATGGCGCGCGGGTTTAAGTCTTACTATTCTTTTTCTTCGCTCCAGTCATCGCTTTCTGACAGATCGCCGGAACTGGGGATACGTTTCTCTTCTGCTGCCCACTCACCTAAATCAATTAGCTGGCAGCGTTTGCTGCAGAATGGGCGAAACGGACTGGTTTCAGCCCACACGACAGGCTTTCCACAGGTTGGACAGTTGACGATAGTTTGTTCAGACATATTCATTCCTTAACAGCATGCCAGGTCAAAATCGAGACGCTCGGGTACCTGGCCATTCTCACTATCCAGTGGCATAAAGCGGATGGCAAAACGGCTTTTATGGCCAGATATTTGCGGATAAAGCTGCGAATCAAGCGGCAATTGCAAACGCAGCAAATCTGCATCTTCGCCATTATCCTGATAAAATCCGTTCAAACTGGTCTGTTTGCGAAACGGTGCAGAATTACGGATTAAATCAAGAACCAGCGTCAGCGCCTGATTGAGGGGCTCCAGGCTGGCAATCCAGCGCCCGACCTGTTCGTCACGCTGCGCCTGCGATGAGTGCAACCAGATATGCAGAGTTGGTAAATCAAAACTGCAACACCCACCAGGAATACTTAAACGCTGGCGAACCAGACCAATTAAGCGATCTTCACGCAATGTTTGTCCGATGCGCGGGGCCGAAATTAAAATACTGCCTGCGTTTTTTAACTGCTGGCGCAGAGAGTCAATTCGGTTTTGATCGACGCCGGGAACTTCAACCCAGGCCTGAAGTTTACGCTGTTGTCGCTCCAGTTCTTTGAGGAGTTCGGTACGCACTTCACCCCGTTCAAAGACATCCAGTAAATCCCCAATGTTGCGGAAAAAATGCAGTGCATCTGCATGGTCTGCAATGGGTAAATTAACGGAGAGTTGCTGAGTTAGAAATTCAATGCGCAGCCATGTACGCATCTTCTCATTGAGAGGGTGTTCAAAAAGGACCTGGGTGTGCATTACGGTTTTTCCTGTGAGACAAACTGCGACGCGCATTGCAAATAGAGCGCGTGCAGGCGGGCAACATCCGAGACGATGGCATCCGGTGCGCCATTATTATCAATAACATCGTCTGCCACGGCAAGACGCGCTTCACGCGAGGCCTGGGCAGCCAGAATTTGTTCTACATGCTGGCGAGTCACATCATCACGCAGCATGGTGCGTCTGAGCTGTGTCTCGGGAGTAACATCAACCACGAGCACGCGATTGGCTTTTTTATACAATGAATTCTCAACCAGCAGAGGTACAACCCATAACAGATAAGGAGAGGTTGCTTGTTGAAACTGGCGCTGAGTTTCCTGCTGAATAAGCGGATGGAGCAGGGCATTCAGCCAGGCTTTTTCATCAGGATCGGAAAAAATACGTTCGCGTAAAATTCGCCGTTGTAACGATCCATCTGCAGCAATGAGTTCGGAGCCAAAATGTTCGGCAATCGCCTTGAGCGCTGGCATACCTGGTTCGACCACCTGACGCGCAATAATATCTGCATCAATCACGTTTATTCCGAGGTCAGCGAACGCATTCGCAACGGTACTTTTACCACTGCCAATACCGCCGGTTAAGGCTACCGTATACCTCATAGATCCAGATCCTGGAGTTTAAGTTTGATTATCAAACAGTTAAAAGTTAAGCATGCGAAGGCGAGGCTGTTGCAGGATTAACCTACTATTCGCCAGGTAAATTTATGGGATTGTAGCGTAAAAAAAGAGAATTTCGCAGTCTTGCGCGGTATTGATTAGTGCGTATGATAGCGTCACTGGAGTTGTGAGTTTCGATTTTTAGCCATTAACCCCAGGAATCCGCACATGCGTATCGAAGAAGATCTGAAGTTAGGTTTCAAAGACGTTCTTATCCGCCCTAAGCGTTCTACTCTCAAAAGCCGTTCCGATGTTGAGCTGGAACGTCAATTTACCTTTAAACATTCAGGTCAGACCTGGTCCGGCGTACCTATTATCGCCGCGAATATGGACACCGTCGGGACATTTGCAATGGCTACGGCACTTGCATCCTTCGACATCCTGACCGCTGTGCACAAACACTATTCTGTAGAAGACTGGGCTGCTTTCATCGCGGGTACTTCTGCTGATGTACTGAAACACGTGATGGTTTCAACCGGGACCTCTGACGCTGATTTCGAAAAAACCAAACAAATCCTGGCCCTGAATCCTGCGCTGAACTTTATCTGCATCGATGTGGCAAATGGTTACTCAGAGCACTTTGTGCAGTTTGTGTCGAAAGCGCGCGAAGCATGGCCGACAAAAACGATTTGCGCGGGTAATGTCGTTACCGGCGAAATGTGTGAAGAACTGGTGCTTTCTGGTGCTGATATTGTCAAAGTTGGTATTGGTCCAGGTTCTGTTTGTACCACGCGTGTAAAAACCGGTGTGGGCTATCCACAGCTTTCTGCTGTTATTGAATGTGCTGATGCCGCTCACGGTCTGGGCGGAATGATTGTCAGCGACGGCGGCTGCACGATGCCCGGTGATGTGGCAAAAGCGTTTGGTGGCGGTGCAGACTTTGTGATGCTTGGTGGCATGCTGGCCGGTCACGAAGAAAGCGGTGGTAAAGTGGTCGAAGAGAACGGTGAAAAATTCATGCTGTTCTATGGTATGAGTTCTGAATCCGCCATGACGCGCCACGTTGGTGGTGTAGCACAATACCGTGCAGCGGAAGGCAAAACCGTTAAGCTACCGCTGCGTGGCCCGGTTGATAATACGGCTCGTGACATCCTTGGTGGTCTGCGTTCTGCCTGTACTTACGTAGGTGCTTCCCGCCTGAAAGAGCTGACTAAACGTACAACGTTTATTCGTGTTCAGGAACAAGAAAACCGTGTTTTCAATAGTCTGTAAAAACAGATAGTCAATCGTAAAATGCCTGATGGTGTGCTGCTTGAAGGCCTACGTTATGTGCTTCGTAGGCCGGATAAACCGTTTACGCCGCCATCCGGCATCTGAGGATTACCCCACACCGCTCATCGCATCTCCCAGGTGAAAAATCGGTAAATACATCGCGACAACCAGTGTACCGATAATCAACCCTGTAATGACAAGCAGCGCAGGCTCAAGTAGCGCAGCCAGGTTCTCTGCCTGTGACATTGTGTTCTCGCTATGATGTCGTGCCAGATTTTGCAACATTGCATCCAGCGAGCCGGACGTTTCTCCTGTTCTCACCAGCTGTAAACACAATGGACTGAATTCTCCGGCATTTTTGAGCGCCAGCCAGATCGGTTTTCCGGCACTGATGTCTCGGTGCGCTTGCGCTAAACGTTGAGACCAGAAAGGGCAAGCCAGCGTTTCGGCCACACTCTCCAGACCTTGCAAAAAGGGAATGCCTGCACTTTGTGTTAACGCCAGGACGGTAAAGATCTGCGTGAGTTTTTGGCCCCTTACCAGTGGTCCTATGACAGGGCAACACAGAAGAAATCTCTGACGCTGAATAAGGTAGTAGGGTTTCTGCTTTACCAGACAGTATGCCAGCCCCAATGCCAGTCCGAGTAATCCCGCCAGCCACCCCCATCGACTACTGTATTGTGCGACAGCAATAATTCCCTGCGTCAGTGCCGGCAACGGGGTGTTGAATGTACGATAGATGGCAGCAAATTCAGGTAGTACAAAATGCAGCATGGCGAGCACCACCATGACAGCCATTGTGAGAATGATGACCGGATAACGCAGCGCTTTTTTAACTTTATCAGTAAGCTGTTGCTGTTCTTTCTGTTGTCGGGCGAGTTCAAAACAGCAGTCGTCCAGCTTACCGGTGAGTTCTCCCGTGCGAATCATCGCCTGGTACAATGGAGGGAATACGTGCTGCCATTGTGAAAGTGAAGTGGAAAGTGAAATGCCCTGTTCCATATCGTAAGCCAGTGTGCGTAGTAACGCCTGCCATTGGCTGCTGGGATGTTGCTCGGCAAGTAGCGCTAATCCTTCGGAAAGTGTCAGTCCTGCTTTAAGTAACGTGGCTAACTGGTGTATCGCTTCGCGACTTCTTGTTCTGCTCCATTGTGAGGTTTTAACCTTCATGCGCTTAACGCGTATCGGTGTAATATGCGAATGCTCCAACGCCAATATTAGCGAAGGGCGAGTATCCGCCCAAAGAGCCCCCTCCATTGGTTGTCCCTCGTTGTTAATTCCATGCCAGCGCCAGAGTTGTTTAGCTGACATGGGGCATACCCAGTACGCGGATCAGCTCTTCAAACGTTGTTAATCCTTGTTCAACGGCCTGGCAGCCATTACCGAAAAGTGTGAGCATCCCCGCCTGCTGTGCATCCGATTCCACGATGTCGATGGATGTGCCGCTGGCGATGCACTGTCGTAATGCTGGTGTGACGGGCAGGACTTCAAACAATGCACTGCGGCCATAATAACCGTGATAACAGTGTTCGCAGCCAGGCGCCAGCCAGCGTGGAAGTGGGGTGGGCCACAGCGTAGCCGGGAGTGTGATGGGGGAGTCAAGACGTTGTCGACAATAGGGACACAGTTTTCTGACGAGTCGCTGCGCAATCACCAGCGTCAACGCTGAGGCTATCATCCACCGTGCTACGCCCATTTGCTGCAGGCGTATCAGCGTTTCACTGGTGGAGTTGGTATGCAGAGTTGAAAGGACCAGATGACCGGTTTGCGCGGCTTTGAGGGCAATCTCAGCCGTCTCGCCGTCGCGGATTTCACCCACCATGATAATGTCGGGGTCCTGTCGCAGCAGCGCACGTAATACGCTCTGAAACGTGAGACCTGCGCGTGGGTGAATTTGAGTCTGGTTGAGTCCTTCGATCGGGATCTCTATTGGGTCTTCCACGCTACAGATATTCACATCCGGGGAGTTTCTGGCTTGCAGCGCGCTGTACAGCGTAACCGTTTTGCCACTCCCGGTAGGCCCGGTTACCAGAACCAGCCCCTGAGGTTGCTGTAATGCTTGTGAAAATGCCGCCAGTTGCGCGTTCTGCATTCCCAACGCCTTGATCTCCAGCGTCTGCTCAACCTGATGCAGCAATCTCAGCACCACTTTTTCACCATGACGACAGGGTAACGTCGCGATGCGAAACGAGATCGGTTCTCCTGAAATATCAATGGTAAACTGCCCATCTTGTGGAAGCCGGTGCTCAGCAATGTCCAGACTCCCTAATACTTTTAACCTTGCAGTGAGGGCAATGCCTGTATCCGTCGCGATATCTGGTAAGGTGTGTAGAACACCATCCACGCGTAACCTTATTCGGTAGCGATGTTCTGCTGGTTCAATGTGAATATCAGAAGCGCGTTTCGCCAGAGCGGATTGCAACGTCTGATCCAGCAATTCTGCTGCGGTAACACTGCTTTCAGGGACGATTGCCGGAAGCCTCGCCCGTGTATTGTGCGAGTGACCTTCCATTTGCTGACGAGTCCAGCACACGATGTCGATGCGTCTTGTAGTCGCAAAATGCAAAGCGTCCAGCAGTTCGTGAGATGGGGCATCCACGACGGCAATATGCACCACGTCATGGTCTGCATCCAACAATATGCCCTGATAACGCTGGCACAGTGCTGTCAGTTGTGTGGTATTCATCTCTTGTCCTCTTACTGCGCATCAAATCGGAAAACGTCTTCACAGGCCTGCTGCAAAGCGCTGTCATTTGAGATGCCGCAGTTACGGCTCCAGCCGGTAATACCGTTGGCATTTTCCCAGTTTGGCGTCATGGTGATGTTCAGACCGTTCAGGCTTTCCTGCCCGGTGAGGGTAACCACGCCCTTTTCAACGCTCATGCCGGAGACATAGCGGGTCGTGGCTGGAGATGGAATACCATTGGTCCCGGCATCACAGGTCTCAGTTCCGCCATGCTCCAGTGCGCAGAGTTCGACTGCCGTACGATAGGGGACAAAGGTTTGCAGCATGTCTGTTAGTGCTGCTTTGCGCAGATAATTTTGATAGGCCGGAATACCAATAGCACTGAGAATGGCAATGATGCCAATGACTACCATAAGTTCGATAAGCGTGAAGCCTCGTTGCTTGTCCATTGTTCTCTCCTTGAGTTAGCTGGCGCTACTTTGGCAAACAGGAGGGAGCGTTTGCGAGAGGCAAAAAACAAAACGGGAAGGTGGGTTCAGAGATATCTATATTTCTTTCAACGCAAGATGGCGTATTTGCGAAAAGGCTCGAAGAAATTGCCGAATAAGCGGGGAAGAAGGCCCGATACGCGAAGCGCCATCGGGCAATACACTTTGCTATTAACGAAAACGCATAGAGAGATCGAGGGCGCGAACGTGCTTTGTCAGTGCACCTACGGAGATGAAATCCACGCCGGTTTCGGCAAATTCGCGTAGCGTTTCGTGGGTGACGTTCCCTGAGACTTCCAGACGGGCCTGGCCGTTGGTGCGTTTAACCGCTTCGCGCATTTGATCGGTCTCAAAATTGTCCAGCATGATAATGTCCGCCCCAGCTTTCAGCGCGTCGTCCAGTTCATCCAGATTTTCAACTTCGACTTCGACCGGTACGTCCGGATGCAGCCAGAAGGCTTTTTCGACAGCCTGACGTACCGATCCGGAAGCAATAATGTGGTTTTCTTTAATCAGGAATGCATCCGAAAGCCCTAGTCGATGATTTGCGCCGCCGCCGCATAGTACGGCATATTTCAGCGCTGTCCGGAGTCCCGGCAGGGTTTTACGCGTATCGAGAAGTTGGGTATTTGTCCCTGCCAGCAGGTCGACGTAACTGCGCACCACGCTGGCGACACCGGACAGCGTTTGCACAAAATTGAGCGCGGTGCGTTCACCTGTAAGCAATACACGGGAAGGACCGTCCAGTTCAAACAGCGGCTGATTAGCTTTAATACTGTCGCCATCTTCGACATGCCAGGTGACGCTTACATCATCGCCAGCAAGCTGAATAAAGACCTCTTCCACCCAGCGTTTTCCACAAAAAACGCCATCTTCACGCGTAATTACGGTAGCGTGGGAACGCATATCCTCAGGCAAAAGTTGCGCGGTGATATCGTTATTGGCATTAACTTCCCCACCTAAATCTTCGCACAGTGCCTGGGCAACAGCAGCAGGGATATCGAGGTTTATGCGTTCCAACAGCGCGTCACGTCGGTAGTCAGGGTTATAGCGGCGAGGCGGCATGATAAAACTCCAAATTGCTAACGAATCATAAGGTAGAAACATGCTACCCTGAACCTGATATGAGCACCACCAATAAGGAGATTCTGCATGTTGTTAGATGAGGGCTGGCTGGCTGAGGCACGACGCGTTCCTTCTCCACATTACGATTGCCGCCCGGACGACGAAACCCCTTCTTTGCTGGTGGTTCATAACATCAGTCTGCCGCCTGGTGAATTTGGTGGTCCGTGGATAGACGCGTTATTCACTGGAACAATTGATCCCAATGCCCACCCTTTTTTTGCAGAGATCGCCCATTTGCGCGTTTCTGCCCATTGTCTGATTCGTCGCGACGGCGAGATTGTGCAGTATGTCCCTTTTAATAAACGCGCCTGGCATGCAGGTGTATCGAACTATCAGGGACGTGAACGCTGTAATGACTTTTCGATTGGTATTGAGCTGGAGGGAACGGATACGCTGGCCTATACCGATGCGCAGTACCAGCAACTGGCAGCCGTTACGCATGCTCTGATTCAGCGTTATCCGGAAATTGCCAGTAACATAACCGGGCATTGTGATATTGCGCCTGAGCGTAAGACCGATCCCGGTCCGTCTTTTGACTGGGCAAGGTTTCGCGCCCTGGTCACCCCCTCGTCACACAAGGAGATGACATGACGCTGTTTACAACATTACTGGTGTTGATGGTTGAACGCCTGTTTAAGCTGGGTGAACACTGGCAGCTTGACCACAGGCTCGAAGCCTTCTTCCGCCGGATAAAACATTTTTCTATGGCGCGCACATCAGGAATGACAATTATCGCGATGGCGGTGACGTTTTTGCTGCTGCGAGCCCTGCATGGGCTGCTGTTTAATGTCCCGCTGCTGGTGGTTTGGATCTCAATTGGCTTGCTGTGCATTGGCGCAGGTAAGGTTCGTCTTCATTACCATGCATACCTGAATGCGGCTTCGCGTAATGATGCACATGCCCGTGAGGCGATGGCCAGCGAACTCACGCTTATCCATGGTGTTCCACCGGACTGTGATGAGCGTGAGTTTTTGCGTGAACTGCAAAATGCGCTGTTATGGAACAATTTTCGCTTTTACCTGGCGCCGTTATTCTGGTTGATCGTTGGTGGCCCGTGGGGGCCGGTGACGCTGGTAGGCTATGCTTTTCTGCGCGCGTGGCAGTCCTGGTTGGCGCGTTATCAAACACCTCATCAGCGTTTACAATCGGGTATTGATGCGATTCTGCATGTGCTGGATTGGATCCCGGTACGTCTTGCCGGTGTGGTCTATGCGTTGCTGGGGCATGGTGAAAAGGCGCTACCTGCCTGGTTTGCCTCGCTGGGAGATCTGCATACTTCGCAATATCAGGTGTTAACTCGCCTGGCGCAGTTCTCGCTGGCGCGTGAATCTCACACCGATAAAGTAGAAACACCTAAAGCCGCTGTTTCAATGGCCAAGAAAACTTCGTTCGTAGTGGTGGTCGTTATTGCGCTGCTGACGATTTACGGGACGTTGATTTAACGTATTGTTGCCGGACGGCGTAGGTAATCCCCCCTACCTTATGCAGGTAGGGGGTATAATTAATGCGCTTTAACAGCCCTGGCTGTTTTTTGTTTGCACAGATAGCCAATACCAAGAATGGCAATCCACACCGGGATCAGGTAAACAGAGATTGCCATGCCTGGTGTCATCAGCATAATCACCAGTACAGCTGCCATGAAAATCAGGCAGATCCAGTTACCCATCGGATAGAACAGCGCCGGGAAGCGGGTGGCAACGCCCTGTTGTTGTTTCGCTTTGCGGAACTTCATGTGCGCGAGGCTGATCATTGCCCAGTTGATCACCAGTGCAGAAACCACCAGTGCCATCAGTAAACCAAATGCGGATTCCGGTGCCAGATAGTTAATCAGTACGCATAAAGCCGTAACCAGCGCAGAGACCAGGATCGTGTTGACTGGTACACCGCGTTTATCCACGCTCATCAGTACTTTTGGCGCATTACCCTGCTGAGCCAGACCGAACAGCATACGACTGTTGCAATATACACAGCTGTTATAAACAGAAAGAGCAGCGGTCAGCACCACGACGTTCAGCGCATTAGCGACGAATGTGTCTCCCAGTTCGTGGAAGATCAGTACGAACGGGCTGGTATCTGCTGTCACACGCGTCCACGGCATCAAAGAGAGCAGAACGGCCAGGGAGCCTACGTAGAAAATCAGGATACGGTAAATAACCTGGTTGGTCGCTTTGGGGATGCTTTGTTCCGGGTTATCCGCTTCTGCAGCCGTGATGCCAACCAGCTCAAGTCCACCGAAGGAGAACATGATAATGGCCATCATCATGACCAGACCGGTGAAACCGTGTGGCAGGAAGCCACCTTGATCCCACAAGTTACTGACGCTGGCCTGCGGGCCACCGTTGCCGCTAAACAGCAACCAGCCGCCGAACAGGATCATCGCCACGACCGCAATGACTTTAATAATGGCGAACCAGAACTCCATCTCACCGAACACTTTAACGTTGGTCAGGTTGATGGCGTTGATAGCAACGAAAAAGACCGCAGCAGAAACCCAGGTTGGAATTTCTGGCCACCAGAACTGAATGTATTTCCCGACGGCAGTCAACTCGGCCATGGCAACCAGTACGTACAGTACCCAGTAGTTCCAGCCGGAGGAAAAACCTGCGAAACCGCCCCAATATTTATAAGCAAAGTGGCTGAAGGAGCCTGCAACTGGCTCTTCAACCACCATTTCACCCAACTGACGCATTATCAAAAAGGCAATAAAGCCGGCGATAGCGTAACCCAGAATAATACCCGGCCCTGCAGACTGAATAACGGATGCGCTCCCGAGGAATAACCCGGTGCCTATCGCGCCACCCAGCGCGATAAGCTGTATATGGCGGTTTTTAAGGCCGCGCTTTAGCTGATCGCCATGCTGTTGACTTTCCATCATGAAACCTCGTGTGTGGTTTTACTCTTTATATTCGAGTACCTATTTTTTGAACCACGCAGTGACGCGTGTGTAAGTTTGCAATTCCGTTTGTTGTATTGTTTTGTTTACGGCAGTGGTCGGTAAAATGTTGCCTAAATACTTTTGTCCTGGACAGAATAATGTTATGCGGACGCGAATGCACCTGCTTTATGAAGGGGGGATGACGAGTTGAATAAAAAGAAACCATTTGTAAACGCAGGATTATCTACCACAAAATTTCCGATATGAATTTTTATTCGAAAATTGTGCTTACAAAATCGATAAATTGAGAGTTGAATCGGTTCAGATAAGATATTTTTTCGTTTCAATTACGTTAAAACTACTCCGTGATGGGTAAATTTAACATTTGTGCATAGTTACATGTTTGAAACGTTATTTCTGTAATGTTGTTAAAATGTGCCCGCTTTACTGATTTCAATCAAAACCTGTATGGACAGAAGGTGAATACTTTGTTACTTTAGCGTCAAGAACATGAAATTGGTAAGACCAATTGACTTCGGGCAAATGGCTTAAGACAGGAAATCATGGCCTACAGCAAAATCCGCCAACCAAAACTCTCCGATGTGATTGAGCAGCAGCTGGAGTTTTTAATTCTTGAGGGGACACTTCGCCCCGGAGAAAAACTCCCACCGGAACGCGAGCTGGCAAAACAGTTCGACGTATCCCGCCCCTCTTTACGCGAGGCGATCCAACGCCTTGAAGCGAAGGGTTTGCTGCTTCGTCGTCAGGGCGGTGGCACTTTTGTGCAGAGTAGCCTGTGGCAGAGCTTTAGCGACCCACTGGTCGAACTGCTCTCCGACCATCCTGAATCCCAGTTTGACCTGCTTGAGACGCGTCATGCGCTGGAAGGTATTGCTGCATATTACGCAGCACTGCGCAGCACGGATGAAGATAAAACGCGTATCCGTGAACTCCACCATGCAATCGAGCTTGCTCAACAGTCCGGCGATCTTGACGGCGAGTCTGATGCGGTTCTCCAGTATCAAATTGCTGTCACTGAGGCGGCACACAATGTAGTGCTCCTCCATTTGCTAAGGTGTATGGAGCCCATGTTGGCCCAGAACGTCCGCCAAAACTTTGAATTGCTGTATGCGCGTCGGGAAATGCTGCCACTGGTTAGCAGTCACCGCACCCGTATTTTTGAGGCAATTATTGCCGGTAAGCCAGAAGAGGCACGCGAAGCGTCCCACTGTCATCTGGCGTTTATCGAAGAAATTTTGCTGGACAGAAGTCGTGAGGAAAGCCGTCGTGAACGCGCCTTACGCCGTCTGGAGCAACGAAAGAATTAGTGATTTTTCTGGCAGAAAGTTAACCAGAAGATGTTGTAAATCATGCGCCAATTAAAGTGCGCGGCAACTAAACGCAGAACCTGTCTTATTGTGCTCTTGCGAGCAAGAACACAATGGGACAGGTTCCAGATAACTCAACGTACTAGATAGATAAGGAATACCCCCATGTCAGAACGTTTCCCAAATGACGTGGATCCGATCGAAACTCGCGACTGGCTACAGGCGATCGAATCGGTCATCCGTGAAGAAGGTGTTGAGCGTGCTCAGTATCTGATCGACCAACTGCTTTCAGAAGCCCGCAAAGGCGGCGTGAAAGTAGCGGCAGGTGCAGGGGCCAGCAATTATATAAACACTATTGCCGTTGAAGATGAACCGGAATACCCGGGCAATCTGGAGCTGGAGCGTCGTATTCGTTCTGCTATCCGCTGGAACGCCATCATGACCGTACTGCGTGCGTCTAAAAAGGACCTCGAGCTGGGTGGCCACATGGCATCCTTCCAGTCCTCCGCAACGGTATATGATGTTTGCTTCAACCATTTCTTCCGTGCACGCAACGAGCAGGATGGCGGCGACCTGATTTACTTCCAGGGCCACATCTCTCCGGGCATCTATGCACGCGCATTCCTGGAAGGTCGTCTGACTGAAGAGCAGATGAACAACTTCCGCCAGGAAGTTCATGGCAAAGGCCTGTCTTCCTACCCGCACCCGAAACTGATGCCAGAATTCTGGCAGTTCCCGACCGTTTCTATGGGTCTGGGTCCAATCGGTGCTATCTACCAGGCTAAATTCCTGAAGTATCTGGAACACCGTGGTCTGAAAGATACCTCCAAACAAACCGTTTACGCCTTCCTGGGCGACGGCGAGATGGATGAGCCAGAATCTAAAGGTGCGATCACCATCGCGACCCGTGAAAAACTGGACAACCTGGTCTTTGTTATCAACTGTAACCTGCAGCGTCTTGACGGCCCGGTCACCGGTAACGGCAAGATTGTTAACGAACTGGAAGGCATCTTCGCGGGCGCTGGCTGGAACGTGATCAAAGTCATGTGGGGCGGTCGTTGGGATGAGCTGCTGCGTAAAGACACCAGCGGTAAACTGATCCAGCTGATGAACGAAACCGTTGATGGCGACTACCAGACCTTCAAATCCAAAGATGGCGCTTACGTTCGTGAGCACTTCTTCGGTAAATACCCGGAAACCGCAGCACTGGTTGCTGACTGGACTGACGAGCAGATTTGGGCTCTGAACCGTGGTGGTCACGATCCGAAGAAAGTCTACGCAGCACTGAAAAAAGCGCAGGAAACCAAAGGCAAAGCAACTGTAATCCTCGCCCATACCATCAAAGGTTACGGCATGGGTGACACCGCTGAAGGTAAAAACATCGCGCACCAGGTTAAGAAAATGAACATGGACGGCGTGCGTTACATCCGCGACCGTTTTAACGTTCCTGTAACCGATGAGCAGGTTGAAAACCTGTCTTACATTACCTTCCCTGAAGGTTCTGAAGAGCATACCTATCTGCACGCTCAGCGTCAGAAACTGCACGGTTACCTGCCGGCTCGTCAGCCGAACTTCACCGAGAAACTGGAGCTGCCGGCTCTGGAAGACTTCGGTGCGCTGCTGGAAGAGCAGAACAAAGAAATCTCCACCACTATCGCTTTCGTTCGTGCCCTGAACGTGATGCTGAAGAACAAGTCGATCAAAGATCGTCTGGTGCCGATCATCGCCGACGAAGCACGTACTTTCGGTATGGAAGGTCTGTTCCGCCAGATCGGTATCTACAGCCCGAACGGCCAGCAGTACACTCCGCAGGACCGTGAGCAGGTTGCTTACTACAAAGAAGACGAGAAAGGTCAGATCCTGCAGGAAGGTATCAACGAACTGGGTGCCGGCGCGTCCTGGTTGGCTGCTGCGACCTCTTACAGCACCAACGATCTGCCGATGATCCCGTTCTACATTTACTACTCCATGTTCGGGTTCCAGCGTATCGGCGACCTGTGCTGGCAGGCGGGCGATCAGCAGGCGCGCGGCTTCCTGATCGGTGGTACTTCCGGTCGTACAACGCTGAACGGTGAAGGTCTGCAGCACGAAGATGGTCACAGCCATATTCAGTCTCTGACTATCCCGAACTGTATCTCTTACGATCCATCTTACGCGTACGAAGTTGCAGTCATCATGCATGATGGTCTGGAGCGCATGTACGGCGAGAAACAAGAGAACGTTTACTACTACATCACCACGCTGAACGAAAACTACCACATGCCGGCAATGCCAGCAGGTGCCGAGGAAGGTATCCGTAAAGGTATCTACAAACTCGAAACCCTCGAAGGTAGCAAAGGTAAAGTTCAGCTGCTGGGCTCCGGTTCTATTCTGCGTCACGTACGTGAAGCAGCGCAGATCCTGGCGAACGACTACGGCGTAGGTTCTGACGTGTATAGCGTCACATCCTTCACTGAACTGGCGCGTGATGGCCAGGATTGTGAGCGCTGGAACATGCTGCATCCGCTGGAAACCCCACGCGTTCCGTACATTGCTCAGGTGATGAACGACGCGCCGGCTGTAGCATCTACTGACTATATGAAACTGTTTGCCGAACAGGTTCGTACTTACGTACCGGCTGATGATTACCGTGTACTGGGTACTGACGGCTTCGGTCGCTCTGACAGCCGTGAAAACCTGCGTCACCACTTCGAAGTTGACGCTTCTTATGTGGTTGTAGCGGCACTGGGCGAACTGGCTAAACGTGGCGAAATCGATAAGAAAGTGGTTGCTGACGCTATCACTAAATTCAATATCGATGCAGATAAAGTTAACCCGCGTCTGGCGTAAGAGGTAAAAGAATAATGGCTATCGAAATCAATGTACCGGACATCGGGGCTGATGAAGTTGAAATCACCGAGATCCTGGTCAAAGTGGGCGACAAAGTTGAAGCTGAACAGTCGCTGATCACCGTAGAAGGCGACAAAGCCTCTATGGAAGTTCCGTCCCCTCAGGCGGGTATCGTTAAAGAGATTAAAGTCTCTGTTGGCGATAAAACTGAGACCGGCAAACTGATCATGATTTTCGATTCCGCCGACGGTGCAGCAGCTGCTGCACCTGCTCCGGCAGAAGAGAAGAAAGAAGCCGCTCCTGCAGCTGCTCCTGCTGCTGCGGCAGCGAAAGATGTACACGTACCGGACATCGGCGGTGACGAAGTTGAAGTCACTGAGATCATGGTCAAAGTGGGCGACACCGTTGCGGCTGAACAGTCTCTGATTACTGTAGAAGGCGACAAAGCCTCTATGGAAGTCCCGGCACCGTTCGCGGGCACCGTGAAAGAGATCAAAATCAGCAATGGCGACAAAGTGTCTACCGGCTCCCTGATCATGGTCTTCGAAGTAGCAGGCAGCGCGCCTGCAGCTGCTCCGGCTCAGGCTGCTGCACCAGCCGCAGCGGCGGCTCCGGCTGCCACGGGTTCTAAAGAAGTTAATGTACCGGACATCGGCGGTGACGAAGTTGAAGTGACCGAAGTGATGGTGAAAGTGGGCGATAAAATTGCCGCTGAGCAGTCACTGATCACCGTTGAAGGTGACAAAGCGTCTATGGAAGTGCCGGCTCCGTTCGCGGGTACCGTTAAAGAAATCAAAATCAGTACTGGCGACAAAGTGAAAACCGGTTCTCTGATTATGATCTTCGAAGTAGAAGGCGCAGCACCAGCTGCCGCTCCGGCACAAGCCGCTGCCCCGGCTCCGGCCGCAGCACCTGCACAGGCTGCTGCACCTGCTCCGGCGGCGAAAGCTGAAGGTAAATCTGACTTCGCAGAAAACGATGCTTACGTCCACGCGACTCCGCTGATTCGTCGCCTGGCGCGCGAATTTGGTGTGAACCTGGCGAAAGTGAAAGGAACGGGCCGTAAAGGTCGTATCCTGCGCGAAGACGTTCAGGCTTACGTGAAAGATGCGGTTAAACGCGCTGAATCTGCACCGGCAGCTGCGGCTGGCGGCGGTATTCCGGGCATGCTGCCTTGGCCGAAAGTGGACTTCAGCAAGTTTGGTGAAATCGAGGAAGTGGAACTGGGCCGTATCCAGAAAATCTCTGGTGCTAACCTGAGCCGTAACTGGGTGATGATCCCGCATGTTACTCACTTCGACAAAACCGATATCACCGATCTGGAAGCGTTCCGTAAACAGCAGAACGCCGAAGCTGAGAAACGTAAACTGGACGTGAAATTCACCCCGGTTGTCTTCATCATGAAAGCCGTTGCCGCTGCTCTTGAGCAGATGCCACGCTTTAACAGCTCCCTGTCCGAAGATGGCCAGAAGCTGACGCTGAAGAAATACATCAACATCGGTGTTGCGGTTGATACCCCGAATGGTCTGGTCGTTCCGGTCTTTAAAGACGTGAACAAGAAGAGCATTACCGAGCTGTCTCGTGAACTGACTACGATCTCCAAGAAAGCGCGTGATGGTAAGCTGACTGCTGGCGAAATGCAGGGCGGTTGCTTCACTATCTCCAGCATCGGCGGCCTGGGTACTACCCATTTCGCACCGATTGTGAACGCGCCTGAAGTGGCTATTCTCGGCGTGTCCAAGTCTGCTATTGAACCGGTGTGGAACGGTAAAGAGTTTACTCCGCGTCTGATGATGCCGATTTCACTCTCCTTCGACCACCGCGTGATTGACGGTGCTGATGGTGCTCGCTTTATCACCATCATCAACAACACGCTGTCTGACATTCGCCGTCTGGTGATGTAAGCGAAAAAGCCGGCCCGACGGCCGGCTTTTTTCTGGTAATCTCATGAAGTCAGTGAGGTTATTGTGCGAAAGACAAATCGGTTGCCGTTTGTTGTTTCAAAATTGTTAACAATTTTGTAAAATACTGGCGGATAGAACGACCCGGTGGACGACGGGTATAAATTAAGAGGTCATGATGAGCACTGAAATCAAAACTCAGGTCGTGGTACTTGGGGCAGGCCCTGCAGGTTACTCTGCTGCCTTCCGTTGCGCAGATTTAGGTCTGGAGACCGTCATCGTAGAACGTTACAGCACCCTCGGTGGTGTTTGTCTGAACGTCGGCTGTATCCCTTCTAAAGCACTGTTGCACGTAGCAAAAGTTATCGAAGAAGCCAAAGCACTGGCAGAGCACGGTATTGTTTTCGGCGAGCCGAAAACCGATATCGACAAGATTCGTACCTGGAAAGAAAAAGTTATCACCCAACTGACTGGCGGGCTGGCTGGTATGGCCAAAGGCCGTAAAGTGAAAGTGGTAAACGGTCTGGGTAAATTTACCGGGGCGAACACCCTGGAAGTTGAAGGCGAAAACGGCAAAACCGTGATCAACTTCGACAACGCGATCATCGCGGCGGGTTCCCGTCCGATCGAACTGCCGTTTATTCCGCATGAAGATCCGCGCGTGTGGGATTCCACCGACGCGCTGGAGCTGAAAACCGTACCAAAACGCCTGCTGGTTATGGGTGGCGGTATCATCGGTCTGGAAATGGGTACTGTGTACCATGCGCTGGGTTCAGAGATCGACGTGGTTGAAATGTTTGACCAGGTTATCCCGGCTGCCGATAAAGACGTGGTTAAAGTCTTCACCAAACGTATCAGCAAGAAATTCAACCTGATGCTGGAAACCAAAGTGACTGCCGTTGAAGCAAAAGCAGACGGTATTTACGTTTCCATGGAAGGCAAAAAAGCGCCGGCAGAAGCACAGCGTTATGACGCCGTGCTGGTGGCTATCGGTCGTGTGCCGAACG
Organism: Citrobacter sp. Cm046; assembly: GCF_030333065.1. NCBI lineage: Bacteria > Pseudomonadati > Pseudomonadota > Gammaproteobacteria > Enterobacterales > Enterobacteriaceae > Citrobacter > Citrobacter sp. Cm046. The sequence goes on from NZ_JAOWGP010000046.1 coordinate 499,006, forward strand.
GTAAGAACCTCGACGCTGGTAAAGCTGGCGTGGAAGTTGATGACCGTGGTTTCATCCGTGTTGACAAACAACTGCGTACCAACGTACCGCACATCTTTGCAATCGGCGATATCGTCGGTCAGCCGATGCTGGCGCACAAAGGTGTTCACGAAGGTCACGTTGCTGCTGAAGTTATCGCCGGTAAGAAACACTACTTCGATCCGAAAGTTATCCCATCCATTGCGTACACTGAACCAGAAGTTGCATGGGTTGGCCTGACTGAGAAAGAAGCGAAAGAAAAAGGCATCAGCTATGAAACCGCCACCTTCCCGTGGGCTGCTTCTGGCCGTGCTATCGCTTCCGACTGCGCAGACGGTATGACCAAACTGATTTTCGACAAAGAATCTCACCGTGTTATCGGTGGCGCGATTGTCGGCACCAACGGCGGCGAGCTGTTGGGTGAAATCGGTCTGGCGATCGAAATGGGCTGTGATGCTGAAGATATCGCGCTGACCATCCACGCGCACCCGACTCTGCATGAGTCTGTGGGCCTGGCGGCAGAAGTGTTCGAAGGTAGCATTACCGACCTGCCGAACCCGAAAGCGAAGAAAAAATAATCTTCCCACTTTTGTGAAAACGCCTCTTCGGAGGCGTTTTTTTTGCCTGAAGCATAACAGCAACTAATCTGACGCTTTAGATCCGTATAGCCAAAGTGCTGGAGACTCAGGGCGCTACAGGTTGCCAGGATTTATCAGGGCTGAATTCGGTCATTGCCTGCGCTTTCTGCTGGGATGTTGCGCCAAGATTGGCCTGATAAACCGTATCATCCCCACTAATAATAAAGCTCATTACACCGGTATGACTGTAACTGATGGGCCAGGCAATCATCGCAAAACCACTGGCTTTGTCGGGAAGTATGCGGAAATGATAACCGTGATAACCCGTACCTGGTTCCTGTGGACTGAAGGCGGGACCCAGAGGGCTGGGTGCTTCACCGGGGGCTACCGGCCAATAAAGACCGTCCTTTTTGCCATCTGAGCTGACAATTTTCTTTGCATATTTCTGGTTCATCGCAAAATAGCTTTGCTGCGCATCAACATACGCGTGAAGTGCTTCAATCGCGGCAAGCTCGTTGCGACCGATCTCGCGGGTCTGGATCTCTTCGGCAGCTTCCTGCATATCAAATTGCCATCCATCGGCAGTTTTGATCACCGGGATTGGGAGCTGCCAGTCACTGTCTCCGACGATCAGATGTGCCATATCACCGTTGATGACGGTGTCATGTTTCACTTTCCAGTCGCGCAGGAAGCGATCAACGGCATCAGGATCCACACCTTCCGGCGGCAGAAAGTCGCGCCAGTTCTCCCCAAGCAGGTTGCTCATGGCACCTTCATTTTGCTCGCTGATGGCATTAACCAGAGCATCGGTTGCCTGAGCTGGTGTGCTGAATTGTTGTTGCGCCATCGCGACGGACGAAACCATGAACAGCACTATCCCACTGAGTAATTGTATTTTCATGTCGGCTCCCTTAACGATGACGGAATTCACGGTGTTCAGTACGCCCGGCTGGTGCCTGGCGCGATGCCTGGTTGCGGGATATTTGCCGGCTCTGGGCGCCTCGCTGTTGCTGTGCCTGCCAACTTCCTGAACGGCTATCATTGCCGCTTAACGCATTGGCGCGTGGCTGGCTGGTTCGTTGTTGCATATTTCGCTGTTGATGACCGCGTTGTTGCGCCGTTTGCGAAACCCGTTTTTCCTGTCTCTGCGGTGTTGCCTGGCGGTTCTCTCGCTGTTGTGAGGATGTCCGCTTCGCGGTTTGCGGTTTTGTGTCGTAACCACGATAGTTATTACGCTGGGAAATCTGCTTCAACTGTTGGTTTGAAGCCAGGCGCTGTGCATCTTTAGTCCCCGGACGCGTTGTTTGAGGGAATGTTTTCCCCGTCGATTTCTCCATTTGGGACATGGCCGCCTGACGCTGGCTATCACGGTTGACTGGTTTTTGCTGTGTAGCACTGAGCCCGGTCGCTGAGTTGGTGGAGTGGAAACGGTTATTGAGCTGGTTATTAGGGTACGGTACACCTTCACGATAGGCCGGATTATGCTGCCAGGTGCGGTTGGCATCAGTCAGACGCTGCCCACTGATTTTATTGAAGTTATCAACGTTGATATTGATGTTGTTATCACCGTTGCGGTTATAACTGCCATGGTGGTTGTAATCATTATCGTGGTGGTGATCCCAGTCGTCGTCATCATCATCCCAGTCGATGTTGCTGAAGATTGCATAGGTTGTCGCCACACCGAGGCTGAAGCCCAGACCGTTAACAAAGCTGTTGCCAAATTGCTCGCCGGGTGATGGCGGTAAATAGGTCGGCGGATAGGCGGTGTTTGGCCAGGTCCCGTAAACTGTGTTTGGGTTATAGGTGGGGACGTAAACCACCTGTGGGTCGGCAGACTCAATCTTGATAACTGTCGGGCTGGTCGTGGTAGTCGTGGTACTTGTTGTCGACTCGCTGCTGGTGGTTTTAGCGGGTGCCGGTTTTGTCACGGTGGTGACAGTCTGCTGCGGCGTTGATTGTAATGCACCAGTTTGCTGCGCCAGTAAGCGCAGGCGTTGAACAGAATCCATGACGTCTTTTGGTTGCGCGAGGAAAGCATCGCCCAGATTTTGTACCCACGGCGGATTTTCTCCCAGCAGCGACATCAACTGAGGAAACGCGACCAGCGATTTCACGCTAGGATCCCACGGTTGTCCGGCTACGGCCTGAATAGCGGCATCACCCTGCATTTTGGGATTGTCTTTCGACCATTGCGCAGCCTGAATAACGTTGGCCGGGTAGGTTGAGGCCATCAATATTTGCGACAACAACGCATCGGGATAGAGCGCAATTGGCGCAACCCACTGATCGATTTGCGCGGCGGAGTATGTTGGCGTTACGGTCGGTGCAGGTTGATCGGCTGGCGCGGCTGCGGGGGCCGCTGCGGCAGGGGCTTGCTCGACAGGCGCAGGAGCTGCAGGTTCCGTTGTGCGACTTTTGACGAGCATTACGCCTGAGGCGGCAAACAGCCCGGCACTGCACAAAAGGACGAGCAGGTGTGGCTTAATGGGCAACTTCATAAAATGACTCCAACGAGACAAGCGTTGTGCCGTGAGGCGTTCTTGTTGCCGCGAGTATCAATCACCCGTGTTTTACAGTTTTGACTTTTATTGGGAAACCGCCCGTAGTGTCCGGATAAAGAGTGTGAACATTTATTACACAATTATATCTGATGGTTGAAAAGCCGCTGGAATATTCGGAAGGTCACTCTTGCAAGTTACGGCTGCACAGCGTTTTTTGTGCTCGAATTTTGCCCTTTCTTTCCGCTATACCATTCTTAACGATTCAGCCAATTTTTTATGTTACTTTTTTGTAAACAGATTAACACTTAATGAAAATCCTGTTATTGTGCCCTATGCGGTACCGGGCATTTACCCTACAAACTGCTGTCTCACAGGAGCGTGAAGAGAATCGCCTACCGCATATGACAATGAGAGCGAGGAGATACCGTCGTGCTAGAAGAATACCGTAAGCACGTAGCTGAGCGTGCCGCCCTTGGGATTGTGCCAAAACCTTTAGATGCAACCCAAATGGCCGCACTTGTCGAGCTGCTGAAGACCCCGCCTGTGGGCGAAGAAGAATTCCTGTTAGACCTGTTGATCAACCGCGTTCCTCCTGGCGTAGATGAAGCCGCTTATGTAAAAGCCGGTTTTCTTGCCGCTGTCGCGAAAGGCGACACAACCTCCCCGCTGGTGACACCAGAAAAAGCCATTGAACTGCTGGGTACTATGCAGGGTGGTTACAACATTCATCCGCTGATTGATGCTCTGGATGATGCAAAACTGGCGCCGATTGCCGCCAAAGCCCTCTCTTCAACACTGCTGATGTTCGATAATTTCTATGATGTAGAAGAGAAAGCCAAAGCAGGCAACGAATATGCAAGGCAGGTGATGCAATCCTGGGCCGATGCAGAATGGTTCCTGAATCGGCCTGCACTGGCTGAGAAAATCACCGTTACCGTGTTTAAAGTGACGGGTGAAACCAACACCGATGACCTGTCCCCGGCGCCGGATGCCTGGTCTCGTCCGGATATCCCTCTGCACGCTCTGGCAATGCTGAAAAACGCCCGTGAAGGTATCGAGCCGGATCAGCCGGGCAGCGTTGGCCCGATCAAACAGATCGAAGAGTTGCAGAAAAAAGGTTACCCGCTGGCTTACGTAGGTGATGTTGTCGGCACCGGTTCTTCACGTAAATCTGCAACCAACTCCGTGTTGTGGTTCATGGGCGATGATATTCCTCATGTCCCGAACAAGCGCGGCGGCGGTTTGTGTCTCGGCGGCAAAATTGCGCCCATCTTCTTCAATACCATGGAAGATGCGGGCGCACTGCCAATCGAAGTCGATGTGTCTAACCTGAACATGGGCGATGTGATTGACGTTTACCCGTTCAAAGGTGAAGTGCGTAACCACGCAACAGGTGAACTGCTGGCAAGCTTTGAGCTGAAAACTGAAGTACTGATCGACGAAGTGCGTGCCGGTGGCCGTATTCCGTTGATTATCGGCCGTGGCCTGACAACCAAAGCGCGTGAGGCGCTTGGTCTGCCGCACAGCGACGTATTCCGTCAGGCGAAAGATGTGGCTGAAAGCAGCCGTGGCTTCTCTCTGGCACAGAAAATGGTTGGTCGCGCTTGTGGCGTGAAAGGTGTCCGTCCGGGCGCGTACTGCGAACCGAAGATGACCTCCGTAGGTTCTCAGGATACCACCGGCCCAATGACCCGTGATGAACTGAAAGATCTGGCGTGTCTGGGCTTTTCTTCAGATCTGGTTATGCAGTCGTTCTGTCATACCGCGGCGTATCCGAAGCCGGTAGACGTGACCACGCACCATACACTGCCTGACTTCATCATGAACCGTGGCGGCGTATCGCTTCGTCCGGGCGATGGTGTTATCCACTCCTGGCTGAACCGCATGCTGCTGCCGGATACCGTGGGTACTGGTGGTGACTCTCATACCCGTTTCCCGATCGGTATCTCCTTCCCGGCAGGCTCTGGCCTGGTAGCGTTTGCTGCTGCGACTGGTGTAATGCCACTGGATATGCCGGAATCCGTTCTGGTGCGTTTCAAAGGCAAAATGCAGCCGGGTATCACCCTGCGCGACCTGGTTCACGCCATTCCGCTGTACGCGATCAAACAGGGTCTGCTGACCGTTGAGAAGAAAGGTAAGAAAAACATCTTCTCTGGTCGCATTCTGGAAATCGAAGGTCTGCCGGATCTGAAAGTTGAACAGGCGTTTGAGCTGACCGATGCCTCTGCTGAGCGTTCCGCTGCGGGCTGTACCATCAAGCTGAACAAAGAGCCGATCATTGAATACCTCAGCTCTAACATCGTTCTGCTGAAGTGGATGATCGCAGAAGGTTACGGCGATCGCCGTACGCTGGAGCGTCGTATTCAGGGTATGGAAAAATGGCTGGCCGATCCGCAACTGCTGGAAGGCGATGCTGACGCCGAATATGCGGCAGTGATCGATATCGATCTGGCTGATATCAAAGAGCCAATCCTGTGCGCGCCGAACGATCCGGACGATGCGCGTCTGCTGTCTGACGTGCAGGGCGAGAAGATCGACGAAGTGTTCATCGGTTCCTGCATGACTAACATCGGTCACTTCCGTGCGGCAGGTAAACTGCTGGATGCGCATAAAGGCCAACTGCCGACGCGCCTGTGGGTGGCTCCGCCAACCCGTATGGATGCCGCGCAATTGACTGAAGAAGGCTACTACAGCGTCTTTGGTAAGAGCGGGGCGCGTATCGAGATCCCTGGCTGTTCACTGTGCATGGGTAACCAGGCGCGTGTGGCTGATGGCGCGACGGTAGTTTCTACCTCTACCCGTAACTTCCCGAACCGTCTGGGTACTGGTGCTAACGTCTTCCTGGCTTCTGCTGAGCTGGCGGCTGTTGCGGCGCTTATTGGTAAACTGCCAACGCCGGAAGAGTACCAGAACTATGTGGCACAGGTGGATAAAACGGCCGTGGATACTTACCGTTATCTGAACTTTGACCAACTTTCTCAGTACACCGAGAAAGCGGATAGCGTGATTTTCCAGACGGCGGTGTAACGCCATAAGCTGCTGCACCTGATTTTTGTGCACAAACTCACCAATGCCCGGTAAACCTTGCGTTACCGGGCATTTTTATTTCCAATCCTTATGCCTGCTCTGCTTTTTTTCTTTCGTTGTGCTGCGATAATTACAGCATAGGCGCAATGCGGTATTGGCGCATTGCCGGGAGTAGAGGAACACATTATGGATTACGAATTTCTGCGCGATATTACCGGAGTGGTAAAAGTGCGTATGTCCATGGGCCACGAAGTAGTGGGGCACTGGTTTAATGAAGAAGTGAAAGAGAACCTGGCCTTACTTGATGAAGTGGAACAGGCGGCACGTGCGGTAAAAGGCAGTGAACGTTCCTGGCAACGGGCAGGGCATGAATACACGCTCTGGCTGGATGGCGAAGAGGTGATGGTGCGTGCCAACCAACTGGAGTTCACGGGCGACGAAATGGAAGAAGGGATGAATTACTACGACGAAGAGAGCTTTTCGCTGTGTGGCGTAGAGGATTTTCTTCAGGTCGTGGCGGCATATCGCGAATTTGTACAGCAGGGGAAATGATTAACGCCAGATGAGTCTTTACCTGCCGGATAAGGCACTTGTGCCGCCATCCGGCTTCACATTATTTAACGTAGGCCAACAGGCTCAGGGAATCTCGTGCCAGCGCTTTGCATTTTTTTGCGACCGGAATACCAATACCGCTCAAATCGCGATAACTGTCTTCACCGAGTGATTTCATATCGAAGGTGTCGTAATTACTGAGGTCCCACTGGTTCTGTTGGGCAAAAAAGACCAGTGCGCGTCGGATCTGCCCGTTGGGCAAATTCTGGTATCCACAGTCATTTTTCAGAAAAACAAAAACTGCCGTTAAATCGGCCATATCTTCGGCTTCGGACTCGCTAAGCGCGTAGCTGTTTGCGCATACGGCCATCAGGCTGCCGAACAACACTGTTCTGAAAAACGTCTTCATTGCTTCTACCACTGCATCACGGAAATTAAACGTTAGCATACTGTGAGCGAAGCGACGACCTTTATTATCAGCCGTTCACTTGACCTTCCCGTAAGGGGAGGGCTTATGCTTAAAAGATAGCCTGCTTAAGCTGCTGAATATAAGGAAGTGATTATGCAACGTCGTGACTTTTTAAAGTACTCCGTGGCGCTGGGCGTCGCGTCAGCGTTACCTCTCTGGAGTCGTACTGTTTTTGCGGCCGACCGTCCCGTGTTGCCTGTTCCAGACCTGTTAACGGCGGATGCCTCTAATCGTATGCAACTGATCGTTAAGGCTGGGCAATCGACCTTCGGCGGTAAAACCGCTACAACCTGGGGATATAACGGTAATTTACTTGGACCTGCGGTGAAACTGCATAAAGGCAAGTCGGTGACCGTTGATATCTATAATCAGTTGGCTGAAGAGACCACATTACACTGGCACGGACTGGAGATACCTGGCGAAGTCGACGGTGGCCCGCAAGGGATTATTCCGGCGGGCGGAAAACGTTCCGTAACCTTCATCCCCGATCAACGGGCAGCAACCTGCTGGTTCCACCCGCACCAACACGGGAAAACGGGCCGTCAGGTGGCGATGGGGCTGGCTGGACTGGTGCTGATTGAAGACGATGACATCCGCAAACTGATGTTGCCGAAGCAGTGGGGAATTGATGATGTTCCGGTGATTATTCAGGACAAACAATTTTCTGCCGACGGACAAGTTAACTATCAACTGGATATGATGACAGCCGCCGTGGGTTGGTTTGGTGATACGCTGCTGACCAATGGTGCAATTTATCCGCAGCATTCCGCGCCGCGTGGGTGGTTACGTCTGCGTTTGCTAAACGGTTGTAACGCTCGCTCGCTTAACGTGGCTGCCAGCGATAATCGCCCTCTGTATGTTATTGCCAGCGATGGTGGACTGTTGGCTGAGCCGGTTAAAGTTACTGAACTTCCTATGCTGATGGGCGAACGCTTTGAAGTGCTGGTGGATATTAGCGACGGTAAAGCCTTCGATCTGCTGACCTTACCCGTGACTCAAATGGGGATGGCTATAGCGCCATTTGATAAGCCGCATCCTGTGATGCGCATTCAGCCGCTCCTTATTACTGCTTCCGGTACGCTGCCGGATACGCTGACGACAATGCCATCACTGCCTTCGCTTGATGGCCTGACTGTGCGCAAACTGCAACTATCAATGGATCCGATGCTCGACATGATGGGAATGCAAATGCTGATGCAGAAGTATGGCGAACAGGCCATGACGGGAATGGGGCATGGGCAGATGATGGGGCATATGGATAACGACGGTATGAACCACGGTAATATGAACCACGGTAATATGGGTAATATGAAACATGGCGGGAAGTTTGATTTCCATAATGCCAACCGGATCAATGGCCAGGCATTTGATATGAATAAACCCATGTTTGCGGCAACGAAAGGTCAGCATGAACGCTGGGTGATTTCCGGGCAAGGGGACATGATGCTGCATCCGTTCCACATTCACGGTACTCAGTTCCGCATTTTGTCAGAGAACGGTAAAGCGCCAGCCGCGCATCGCGCAGGCTGGAAGGACACAGTACGTGTCGAAGGTGGTGTCAGCGAGGTACTGGTGAAGTTTGACCACGACGCGCCAAAAGAACATGCCTACATGGCGCACTGCCATCTGCTGGAGCATGAAGATACTGGTATGATGCTCGGCTTTACTGTGTAAGGGTTTCATTGCCGGATGGAATTACCGTCCGGCGATTAACATACCGACAATCCTGCTAACTATCAGAGGAACGCGGCTTCTTTACTGGTATACTTCACCCACTGAATTGTTTGTATGCTGTCGCAAGTTTTGTGGTTAGTGCGAGCCACCGTCTGTCAGTCGGTGTATCAACATAAGCGCTTTCTTTCGATTTGCATGATGTGTTAACTGATAAAAATCAGTGAGTTATATTTTTTATGAAACATACTGTAGAAGTCATGATCCCGGAAGCGGAGATCAAAGCGCGTATTGCTGAACTCGGGCGTCAGATTAACGAACGCTACAAGGACAGCGGCAGTGACATGGTGCTGGTCGGGCTGTTACGTGGCTCGTTTATGTTTATGGCAGATCTGTGCCGTGAAGTGCATGTCTCCCACGAAGTCGATTTCATGACCGCCTCCAGCTACGGCAGCGGCATGTCAACCACGCGTGATGTTAAAATCCTGAAAGACCTGGATGAAGATATTCGTGGTAAGGATGTGCTGATTGTCGAAGACATTATCGACTCCGGCAACACGCTGTCAAAAGTGCGTGAAATCCTTAGCCTGCGCGAGCCGAAATCGCTGGCGATCTGTACGCTGTTGGACAAACCTTCCCGTCGAGAAGTGAATGTCCCGGTTGAGTTTATCGGATTCTCTATCCCGGATGAGTTCGTTGTCGGCTACGGCATTGACTATGCCCAGCGTTATCGCCACCTGCCATATGTTGGCAAAGTCGTGCTGCTGGACGAGTAATTCTGTGCGAGCGCCTGATGGCGCTCTGCTTATCCGGTCTACAGGTATGTACCTCGTAGGCCGGATAAGATGGAGTCGCCGCCCGGCAATACTGCGTTATTTATGGTTTATGTGTTTTTTACTGAGGTTAGACAGACCCTGTCTGTAGCGTTGTTCCAGTGATTCACGACTGGTGGCCGTAACTTCCAGATCGCGAAGTAGACCATCATGAATACCGTAAGCCCATCCGTGAATGGTAACTTTCTGACCACGCTTCCAGGCGGACCGCATAATTGTTGAGTGGCCCAGGTTGTACACCTGTTCCATTACGTTCAGTTCGCACAGTGTATCAATACGGCGTTCCTGCGGCATCTCACCCAGCAGAGAGCTGTGTTTAAACCAGATATCGCGGATATGCAGCAACCAGTTATCAATCAGTCCCAGTTCCGTATTTTCAATGGCTGCCTGTACGCCACCGCATCCGTAATGACCACAAATAATAATATGTTCCACTTCCAGCACATCGACCGCATACTGAACGACAGAGAGACAGTTCAGATCGGTATGAATAACCAGATTGGCAACATTACGGTGGACAAATAATTCGCCCGGCTCAAGACCGGTTAAACGTTCCGCGGGAACGCGACTATCAGAACATCCAATCCATAGAAAACGTGGATTCTGCGCATGCGTCAGCGTTTCAAAAAATCCGGGATCCTCTTCTACCAGCATCTTTGACCATAGTGCATTGTTGCTGATGAGTGTATCTATGTCTTTCATGGAGGTTTCGACCCGAAGCCAAATAAATGCGATGGGCTAATATAGGGTAACTCCAGGATTAATTAAACTATATATAAAATGTCAGAACGTAAGGTAAGCAAAAAACCATGACCATTGCTCTGGAACTTCAGCAACTTAAGAAAACCTATCCCGGTGGCGTTCAGGCGCTACGTGGCATAGATTTGCAAGTCGAAGCGGGTGATTTCTATGCGCTTTTAGGACCCAATGGCGCAGGGAAGTCCACCACTATCGGGATTATCAGTTCCCTGGTGAATAAAAGCTCCGGACGAGTTAGCGTCTTCGGATACGATCTTGAAAAAGATACGGTTAACGCTAAACGACAGCTTGGGCTGGTACCGCAGGAATTTAACTTTAACCCGTTTGAAACGGTGCAGCAGATCGTGGTGAATCAGGCGGGGTATTACGGTGTTGAGCATAAAGAGGCTGTAAAGCGCAGTGAAATATATTTAAAGCAGCTCGACCTGTGGGAAAAGCGTAGTGAGCGAGCGCGTATGCTGTCTGGCGGTATGAAGCGCCGTCTGATGATTGCCCGTGCACTGATGCATGAACCAAAGCTGCTGATCCTCGATGAACCGACAGCGGGCGTTGATATTGAATTACGTCGCTCAATGTGGGGTTTTTTAAAGGATTTAAACGACAAGGGTACGACGATTATTCTGACAACACACTATCTCGAAGAAGCGGAAATGCTGTGCCGTAATATTGGCATTATTCAGCATGGCGAGCTGGTGGAAAATACCTCAATGAAAAACCTGCTCTCCAAACTCAAGTCCGAGACCTTTATTCTCGATCTGGCGGCGAAAAGTCCGCTGCCCAAGCTGGAAGGATATCAATACCGTCTGGTTGATACCTCGACGCTGGAAGTCGAAGTGCTGAGAGAGCAAGGTGTTAACAGCGTATTTTCCCAACTGAGCGCGCAGGGGGTTCAGGTGTTGAGTATGCGTAACAAGGCAAACCGACTGGAAGAGTTGTTTGTTTCCCTGGTTCATGAAAAGCAAGGAGATCGCGCATGATGCAGCTTTACTGGGTCGCGCTGAAAAGTATCTGGGCGAAAGAGATCCACCGTTTTATGCGCATCTGGGTCCAGACTCTGGTCCCACCCGTTATCACCATGACGCTCTATTTTATTATCTTCGGTAATTTAATTGGTTCGCGTATCGGTGAAATGCACGGTTTTAGCTACATGCAATTTATTGTGCCGGGTCTGATTATGATGGCGGTTATCACTAACTCCTACGCCAACGTAGCGTCGTCATTCTTTAGTGCCAAATTTCAACGTAACATTGAAGAATTGCTGGTCGCACCGGTTCCGACGCACGTTATCATCACGGGGTTTGTCGGCGGCGGCGTGGCGCGCGGCCTGTGCGTAGGAATATTGGTTACGGCTATTTCACTGTTCTTCGTTCCGTTCCAGGTGCATTCATGGGTCTTTGTGGCGCTAACGCTGGTGCTGACGGCGGTTCTGTTTTCGTTGGCCGGGTTATTGAATGCCGTCTTTGCCAAAACCTTTGACGACATCAGCCTGATCCCAACTTTCGTACTGACGCCGTTGACCTACCTGGGGGGCGTTTTCTACTCGTTAACGTTGTTGCCGCCATTCTGGCAGGGGTTGTCGCATCTCAACCCGATTGTTTACATGATCAGTGGATTCCGCTACGGCTTCCTGGGCATCCATGATGTGCCGCTGGTCACGACATTCGGTGTACTGGTGGTGTTTATCGCGGCATTTTATTTGCTGTGCTGGTACCTGATTCAGCGTGGGCGCGGGTTACGTAGCTAATTATTTCTTCCTCTCCCATCACGGGAGAGGAAGACCTTTGATGTTTATCACCGTTAAGTTTTTATCACTCTGATAAACTACTTGCCTGCTAAGGAGGTGGGCAATGTTAGGTTGGGTAATTACCTGTCATGATGATAACGCACAGGATATGCTGCATCGTCTGGAAGAAAAGTACGGCCCTCTGGCGCAATGCCAGGTGGTCAGTTTTTGGCATGGTCTAAGTTCGAATATGTTAAGCCGGATGATGTGCGATGCTCTGCATGCTGCCGATTCTGGTGATGGCGTGATATTCCTGACAGATATTGCTGGCTCTGCGCCATACCGTGTGGCCGCGTTGATGAGTCATAAGCATCCGGCCTGTGAAGTGATTTCCGGGATAAGCTATCCATTGCTGGAGCGAATGCTTTTGTCGCGAGAGTCGATGAGCAGTTCTGCGTTTCGTGATGAAATAGTCTCTCTTGGAGGCCCTGGCGTTACGAGTTTGTGGCATCAACAACAGAAAAATCCGCCTTTTGTTTTACTGCATGATTTGTATGAGTATTAATCATTGGTATTGATGATGCTTTTGCTACAATAGCTGAGGTTCTTCGCCTCGGTTAACTCATATGGCTACGCGCGTCCTGCTCATACTGTTGTTCCTGTTCTCTGGTTGTGCTGCTGCCGCTTTGCCTGCTCGTTATATGCAAACTACTGAAGATGCTGCCGTCTGGGCGCAGATTGGCAATAAAATGGTGACGGTAGGCCATATTCGCGCAGGTCAAATCCTCTCAGTCATCCCCACTGGCGAAGACTATTACGCATTTACATTTGGATTTGGCCGAGGGTTTATCGATAAAGGCCATCTGGATCGCGTACAGGGGCGGCAGAAGGTGGAAGATGGCCTGGGTGATCTCAATAAACCGCTGAGCAATCAGAACCTGGTTACCTGGAAAGCGACACCTGTTTACAATGCCCCTGACGCCGGTAGCGCACCGTTTGGCGTGCTGGCGGACAATCTGCGATATCCCATAATTAACAGACTGAAGGACAGGCTAAACCAGACGTGGTACCAAATTCGTATTGGTGACAGGCTGGCCTACGTTAGCGCGCTGGATGCGCAGCAAGACCACGGTATTCCGGTACTGACCTATCACCATATTCTGCGTGATGAAGAGAACACCCGTTTTCGTCATACCTCTACTACCACCTCCGTACGCGCTTTCAGCAACCAGATGACATGGCTGCGCGATATGGGTTACACCACGCTGACCCTGTATCAGTTGGAAGACTATGTGCGTAACCGCGCTAATTTGCCTGCGCGGGCGGTAGTGATTACCTTTGATGATGGTTTGAAGTCGGTGAGCCGTTATGCATATCCGGTACTGAAACAGTATGGAATGAAGGCGACGGCATTTATTATCTCATCACGTATTAAGCGTCATCCGCAGAAGTGGGATCCGAAATCGCTGCAGTTTATGAGTATTTCTGAACTGAATGAGATCAGGGATGTGTTCGACTTCCAGTCACATACCCATTTTTTACATCGTGTGGATGGTTATCACCGGCCGATCCTGCTTAGCCGTAGCTATCACAATATTCTTTTTGATTTTGCGCATTCTCGTCGGGCGCTGGCGCAATTTAACCCGCATGTTCTTTATCTATCTTATCCGTTTGGCGGTTATAACGTGACGGCCGTGAAGGCGGCGAATGATGCAGGGTTTCATATGGCTGTGACCACGGTGAAAGGAAAGGTAAAACCAGGAGATAACCCAATGCTGTTAAAACGGTTGTATATCTTAAGAACGGATTCGTTAGAGACCATGTCGCGGCTGGTCAGCAACCAGCCGCAGGGGTAGCCTTTATCAAGCTACCTGTACCGGGATGGCTTTCGCAGTACGTTTCATTTCATTGTCACCTTCAAAGTAGGCAACTTTTGGCCGCCAGGTACGCGCTTCTTCATCAGACATCGTGACGAAGCTGGCGATAATCACAATATCGCCAACCTCGGCACAGTGCGCGGCCGCACCGTTCACCGAGATGATTTTAGAACCGCGTTCAGCCGCAATGGCGTAGGTCGAGAAACGTTTACCATTAGTCACGTTCCAGATATCAATGGCTTCGTTTTCCAGGATGCCGGAAGCATCAAGGAAATCCTGGTCAATGGCGCAGGAGCCTTCGTAATGCAGGTCCGCCTGTGTGACTTTCACGCGGTGGAGCTTGCCTTGCAGCATGGTGCGAATCATAACGTCTACCTTTAACGCTTATCAGAAGCAAAGCAGGCGGTACCTGCTTTGAGTAATTTCTTAGGCAGTATTGCCCTATTTTTAACCCCTGTCTACTGGGCTAATGTTACACTCAGATTGTCGATCAAACGTGCCTGACCCAGCCATGCAGCGACCAGAATCACCGCGCGTTTGCTGCTGTCAGTCAGCTCGAGCAGCGTATCAGCATCGCGGATTTGAATGTCGTCGGCACGAAAACCTTTTTCATTCAGTTCTTGTTCAGCAATGGCAATTATCTCTTCCTGCTCACGTTCACCAGCCTGTAATTTTTCACCAATACTGCTCATCACTTTGAACAAGCCGGGCGCGATTTTTCGCTGCTCTGCGGTCAGATAGCCATTGCGTGAACTGAGGGCCAGGCCGTCTTTAGCGCGAATAATGGGAACGCCGACGATCTCAATGTCATATCCCATGTCGGCAACCATTTTGCGGATCAGCGCCAGTTGCTGAAAATCCTTCTCGCCAAAACATGCGATATCCGGTTGGATCAGATTGAACAGTTTGCTGACGATGGTAGCAACACCACGGAAGTGACCAGGACGACTTGCGCCTTCCAGCATGGTGGAAAGCCCCGGAACTTCTACATAGGTTTGGCTATCTGTCCCTTGCGGGTAGATTTCTTGCGCTGCAGGAGCAAAGACAAAATCAACTTTGCGCTTGTTCAGCTTTTCGCAGTCTTCTTGCAGCGTACGCGGGTAGCGCACCAGATCGTCCGGACGGTCGAACTGCATTGGGTTGACGAAAATACTGACGATCACCACATCAGCCTGAGCTTTTGCTTCATCGACCAGCTTCATGTGACCGTCGTGTAGGTTTCCCATGGTAGGGACCAGAGCCACACGTTTACCTTCCTGACGCAGACGACGAATGTGCTGGCGTAACAGCGGCAGGGTTTCAATAATTAGCACAACAAGACTCCTTTAGTTGCCTGATGATCTGTAGGCCAGGAAAGCGCAACGCCTTATTTGGCCTACAAATTCCAAACTTTGCTTAATGGAAGCTATGTTCTTCACCCGGGTAGACGCCGGATTCAACCTCCGCAATATACTGCCGCACTGCGGCGCGCATGTCGCCTGCTTCATTGAGAAAGTTTTTAGCAAATTTTGGAATATGGCCGCCTGTGATACCAAACGCGTCATGCATCACCAGGATCTGACCATCGGTGACATTGCCTGCGCCTATACCGATGACCGGAATGGACAGAGCTTCAGTCACGCGTTTAGCCAGCTCAACCGGAACGCATTCCAGCACCAGCAACTGTGCTCCTGCGGCTTCTAACGCCAGCGCATCGTCGAGCAATGTCTGGCCCGCATCTCCGCGACCCTGCACCTTATAGCCACCGAAGATGTTAACTGACTGCGGGGTTAAGCCCAGATGGCCGCATACCGGTACCGCGCGATCGGTGAGCATTTTCACCGTATCAACCAGCCACGCACCGCCTTCAATCTTGACCATATTCGCGCCCGCGCGCATAACAACGGCGGCGTTTTCAAAGGCCTGTTGCGGTGTGGCATAGGCCATAAACGGCAGGTCGGAAAGCAGCAGGCAGTTTGGCGCACCACGACGCACAGCACGGGTGTGATAGGCAACGTCTTCGACGCTGACCGGCAAGGTGGAGTCGTGCCCTTGTACCGTCATCCCCAGTGAATCGCCTACCAGCATCACATTGATACCTTCGTCGGCAAATAATTTGGCGAAGCTGTAGTCGTAGGCCGTAATAGTCGCGAAGCGCTTTTTCTCTTGCTTACATTTTTGCAGCAATGAGATAGTCGTTGGTTTCATAACATTTCCTGAATGTGGAAGTCATATTTAACGGCATTCTAGCAGTCAGATTCAGGGCGGCAATTGTTTTAAGCAACCGTTTGGCGCAAAAGTAGTAAACTTTTTAGGTGAGAGTATGCTTTACCAGTGCGCAGGTTTTGCTACGGCGAGGCGGGTGAGATGCTGATGTAAGCTGATACCATCCGGGAAGGTCAGGTCGGGCGCGATTTCAAATAGCGGCCACAACATAAAGCCCCGGTTTTTCATATCGTAATGCGGAACCGTCAGGCGCTCGGTGTTAATCACGTCATTGCCAAACAACATGATGTCGAGATCCAGCGTACGCGGACCCCAGCGCTCGGCTTTGCGTACCCGACCTTGCTGCAACTCAATACGTTGAGTGTGATTAAGCAATTCTTCAGGTTCGAGGGTTGTTTCCAGCGCAACGGCAGCATTCAGATAATCAGGTTGATCCTGAGGACCTAATGGCGGCGTGCGGTAGAAGGATGAAACGGCGATGATCCGGCTGTCCGGGATTTCTCCCAGCGCCTGCACGGCAGCATTAACCTGCTCAAGAGGAGAGGCTAAATTACTGCCGAGCGCGATATATACCCGTTGTCTTTCAAGCTGCATTTGTGTTGGCTTTCCTCACTCATCCCAGTCACGTACTGATGTACGCTCCTGGGCATTCGCTGTGTCGCCGCCTTGATGCAACTCGAAATCTATTGGGTATACGCGATTGGTCACGCGGTTCCCTCGCGGCGTGGGGCGCGTTTACGCGGGCGACGATGACGGCGGCGGGCATCTGGTTCTTCATCAAGTTCGTTCAGCATGCCTTTTTGCTCTGGCGGAGCCGAAACCTGGAATTCACCCCACCACTGCGCCAGACGTTGCAGTTCGGCGTTGTTTTCTACTTCGGCACGCAGGGCCAGTAAATCGTAGGCTGCGCGGAATTTCGGATGCTCCATCAGCTTCCAGGCGCGTTTACCCTGGCGGCGGGACATGCGTAACTGAAGCTGCCAGATATCGCGGGTGAGCGACGTCAGGCGTTTTGGAATTGCCAGTGAGCGGCACGCTTCGTCCAGGACATCGTTCATCGCCAGTGCGAAGGCATCGTAGTAGGCCAGACCGCTTTCCTGGGCAATTTTCTGTGCCGTTTCCAGTAACGGATACCAGAACATGGCGGCGAACAAGAATGCCGGGTTAACACGCATATCGTTGTGAATGCGGGTATCGGTATTCTTCAGAACCTGGGCAATGATGCGTTCCATTGCGCTGTCACCGTCTTCGGTGAAATAGCGGGTAATGGTCGGGAACAGCGGCTGGAACAGGCTGTACTCACGCAGCTTTTTATAGGTTTCATAGCCGTAGCCCGCCTGTAATAGCTTGAGGGCTTCTTCAAACAGGCGCGCAGGCGGGATATCGTTAAGCAACGTAGCCAGACGCGGGATCGGCTCTGCAGTTTCCGGGCTGATGCGCATGTCGAGTTTTGCTGCAAAGCGGACAGCGCGCAGCATGCGCACGGGATCTTCACGATAACGCGTTTCCGGATTACCAATCAGGCGAATGACGCCATCTTCCAGATCCTGCATACCGCCAACGTAGTCGCGAACGGTGAAATCAGCAACGCTATAATAGAGGCTGTTGATCGTGAAATCGCGGCGTTGAGCATCTTCTTCGATAGAACCGAAGATGTTATCGCGCAGTAGCATACCGTTTTGTCCGCGCTGAGATGTCGCACGATCGGCTTCGCTGCCTTCATGATGTCCGCGAAAAGTTGCCACTTCGATAATTTCCGGGCCGAACATTACATGGGCCAGACGGAAACGACGGCCAACAAGACGGCAGTTACGAAACAGTTTCCGTACCTGATCCGGTGTCGCGTTGGTGGTGACATCAAAGTCTTTCGGCTTTTTGCCCAGCAAAAGATCGCGCACACCCCCGCCAACCAGCCATGCCTCGTAGCCGGCCTTATTGAGCCTGTACATTACCTTCAGGGCATTTTCACTGATATCTTTGCGGGAGATTGAGTGCTGCTCACGCGGGATTACCGTCATATGGGGACGGGCGACGGCAAGCTCTGCCTCGCGCTCCTCGCGGCTTAGCACCTTGCGGCAAAAATTAGCGACTCGGGTAAAAATAGTGCACCTCGGTAGTGTCAAACTTCAGTCAGAACAAGTGTTGCTGTGTAAAAATAGCGGCTAATCATAGCTCAGCATGAGTCATTTGAGAATGCCGGATTTACAATACCCGATTCAGGTACCGCCTCAAGCTGCCAGTTTTCCACCGCGACTCGCAACAATTCCTCTACGCTGAACTCTTGCCACGGTATCGCTGTGCTCTGGCCGAGAAAGCGCAATGCGCTGATGAGAACCGGGCGCGGATCGCCTTGTGGCAGGGCTGGCGCATGATTCTGCTTGGACAGTTTAGCGCCTTGTTCGTTGAGCGCCAGCGGCAGATGAATATAGTCAGGTGCATGCCAGCCGAACTGTTGATACAGCGAAATTTGGCGCACAGTTGGTTCAATGAGATCCGCGCCACGTACAATCTCCGTAACGCCCTGAAAATGATCATCGACCACCACAGCAAAATTATAAGCAAACAGCCCGTCGCGTCGGTGAATGATAAAGTCTTCCTGTGCAAGTTCAGGGTCGGCCTGAATCTTGCCGCGCAGCCTGTCGTTAAACTGCATGACGGGATGTCGTTGCTTGATACGTATCGCTGCCCGTTCTGGTCCGTGGCGCAACTCGCGACAATGGCCGTCGTAAATACCGCCGATGCTCTGGATCCGGGCGCGAGTACAGGTGCAGTAATAGCTCAGATCCTGCTTATATAACCAGGCAAGCGCCTCGCGGTAAGCGTCGTGGCGTTGGGATTGCCATAATATGTCGCCATCCCAGTACAGGCCGTAATGTTCCAGCTGACGCAGGATAGTTTCTGCAGCACCGGGAACTTCACGAGGAGGATCAATATCTTCAATGCGTACCCGCCAGATTCCGTGTTGCGCACGGGCCTGCAGGTAACTCCCGAGGGCGGCAATCAGCGAACCAAAATGGAGTTCACCGGAAGGGGAAGGGGCGAAGCGGCCAATATAGCGTTTGTCAGTCATGTCGGTGGATAACATAAAAGAATAAGGCGGGAGATGCTCCCGCCCAGGTATTGCCAGATGGCGACGCAAACACTTGATCCGGCCTACGAAATAGAGGTGTTCCGTAGCCCGGATAAGCGTAACGCCATCCGGCATTCAACAGTTTACGGGATTAACCCGCCATCTGTTTTTCGCGAATTTCTGCCAGCGTTTTACAGTCGATGCACAGATCGGCTGTCGGGCGAGCTTCCAGACGGCGAATACCAATTTCCACACCGCACGATTCGCAGTAGCCGAAATCTTCGTCTTCTACTTTCTTCAGCGTCTTCTCGATCTTTTTGATCAGTTTGCGCTCACGGTCACGGTTACGTAGCTCAAGGCTGAACTCTTCTTCCTGTGCGGCACGGTCAACCGGATCAGGGAAGTTAGCCGCTTCGTCCTGCATATGAGTCACAGTGCGATCGACTTCATCCCTGAGTTGATTACGCCATGCTTCAAGAATACGCCTGAAGTGCGACAGCTGGGCTTCGTTCATATACTCTTCGCCCGGTTTCTCCTGGTAAGGCTCCACCCCAGCGATGGCGAGAATACTCAGGGACGATGTTTTACGGTTTTGCCCTTCTTGCATGTTGCTTCTCCTTAACACGCACTATCGATCCCCATGTTCGGGGGAAAAATCAGGTCGCTATAAATAGCAGATGCTTTTCCGGATAGCAATTATCTAAACGTAACACTTGACAACCCTGTGAGGAAAAGCGTATTTGCGCACGCGGCCAGAATACTAATTAACCCGTTTTTCGCACCATTACAAAGTAATGGGCAATGGCTCTTTAAGAGTCATACCGTGGGCAGAAAGTTCCGCTTTATAAACCAGAATTTCTACCCCCTTAAGCTGCGCTTCGGCTAATAATTGCGCATATTTTGCATCAATATGCCGCGCGGGTGAAAACCGTGTAATTGCTGAATGCAGAACGGCGAAAAATATCACCGCTCGCTTGCCTTCAGCCGCTACGCTCATCAATTCCCGAAGATGTTTCTGACCTCGTTCAGTAATGGCATCGGGAAAATAACCTTGCTCATTCTCCGCCAACGTGACTGATTTCACTTCAATATAGCAGTCAGGGCGGAAATCTGCCTGTAACAAAAAATCAATGCGGCTACCTTCGGCACCATATTTTACTTCACTTTTCAACGTATTGTAGTTTGAAATTTCTGAAATTAGCGAATTCTGAATAGCCTCTTTCGTTAATCTGTTAGCCCATAGCGTGTTAACACAAATAAAAGCACCAGATTGGCTTTGTGTTAATTCCCAGGTGTGCGGATATTTCCGTTTAGTATTTTCTGACGTCGAATACCAGACGGTATCTCCGGGGGTTGCACATCCGGTCATGGCACCGGTATTTGGGCAGTGTAGCGTTATCGTTGTGCCATCAGGTGTGATCACATCCGCT
Source organism: Citrobacter sp. Cm046 (assembly GCF_030333065.1). Lineage (NCBI taxonomy): Bacteria > Pseudomonadati > Pseudomonadota > Gammaproteobacteria > Enterobacterales > Enterobacteriaceae > Citrobacter > Citrobacter sp. Cm046. The sequence continues at coordinate 519,719 of NZ_JAOWGP010000046.1, forward strand.
AAAAAACGCTTGTAGCGCTGAATTAACGTAGCGCGCTGAAGTGGGGGAGAAAACTGCATGGGTTATCCTTAATTATTCTGCAAGCGTCCAGCGTTGTAATGGCGTGTAGCGCGTGCGACCTCGTTCAAATGAAGAGGCGTAAAGGGCAAACTCCGTTACCGGAAACGACCAGCAAAAACCTGGCGGCGGGATAGTGACAGCATGACTGGCATCGCGCAGCAGCGTGATATGTGGATGAAATGGCTGCGGACTTTGGTAACACCCGCTGCGTGCGGCCTGTGATCGCAGCATATTCGCCAGTTGCAGCAACCCGCGCGGTGGTTGACGCATGCCAAGCCATATTACCCTTGATCGCAACCATTGCCCGGCGTCATCCAGTTTTAACGTAAAGCCTGGCTGGCGAATACGCCCTGCCAGTTGTGACAGCGCCTGCTGTTTCTCTGCGCTGATATCGCCTAAAAATGCCAGCGTCAGGTGCAGATTGTCAGAAGCGACTGGACGCCCCGCCTCTGGCGGAAACTGTGCCGCCCGCCAGTGGATAAGTTGCTCCCGAACCTCGGCTGGTAATTCAATGGCAAAAAACAGCCTTTTTGGCTCAGACATGATGGATACTCGGTTATGAATTAACGCGATGCTACAATGCAGCGCGAAGAATGTTAACCCTCTGGAGTCATTTGTGACGTCGTTGCCCGTTGCTGCCGTTGTGCCTGAACTGCTTAATGCCCTTGATGCTTCACCACAGGTTCTGTTGACCGCGCCGACCGGTGCCGGGAAATCAACCTGGCTGCCGTTGCAGTTTCTTACGCACAAGGGAATCCAGGGGCGGATTGTTCTGTTGGAACCGCGACGTCTGGCCGCTCGCAATGTGGCGCAGCGCCTGGCTGAATTGCTGAACGAAAAGCCCGGTGAGACAGTAGGTTACCGTATGCGCGCCCAAAGCTGTGTCGGGCCACGGACCCGGCTCGAAGTGGTGACGGAAGGGGTGCTAACGCGAATGATCCAACGCGATCCCGAGCTGAATGGCGTTGGGCTGGTGATCCTCGATGAATTTCACGAGCGCAGCTTACAGGCAGACCTTGCACTGGCGCTGCTGTTGGATGTGCAACAAGGATTACGAGATGACTTAAAACTGCTGATCATGTCGGCCACACTGGATAACGGCCGCCTGCAACAGTTATTGCCCGCTGCCCCGACGATTATTTCTGAAGGCCGCGCATTCCCTGTTGAGCGGCGCTATCAGCCGCTGGCTGCGCATCTGCGTTTTGATGAGGCGGTGGCTATTGCTACTGCGGAGCTACTGCGTAATGAAAGCGGCTCTCTGCTGCTCTTTTTACCGGGGGTTGGGGAGATCCAACGCGTGCAGGAGCAACTGGCTTCACGTGTGGGTAGCGATGTTCTGTTATGCCCGTTATATGGCGCCTTATCGCTGACCGAGCAGCGCCAGGCGATTTTGCCAGCGCCACAAGGTAAGCGCAAAGTGGTGCTGGCAACGAACATTGCCGAAACCAGCTTAACCATTGAGGGCATTCGTCTGGTGGTGGACTGCGCGCAGGAGCGCGTAGCGCGCTATGATGCCCGCACCGGTTTGACGCGGCTGATTACCCAGCGCATTAGCCAGGCCTCTATGACACAGCGAGCCGGTCGCGCAGGACGTCTGGAACCGGGGATTTGTCTGCACCTGCTTGCCAAAGAGCAGGCAGAAAGGGCGGCAGCACAGGGTGAGCCAGAGATTTTACAGAGCGATCTATCCGGTTTGCTGATGGAACTGCTGCAATGGGGATGCACCGACCCTGCGCAACTGAACTGGCTGGATATGCCGCCTGCTGTAAATTTGCAGGCGGCAAGACGATTATTACAGATGTTGCAAGCCATGGATGGTGAGCGCTTGAACGCTGCCGGGCAGAAGATGGCTGCGCTGGGTAACGATCCCCGACTGGCGGCAATGCTCATCGGAGCGACAAATGAAAACGAAGCTGTTACAGCGGCAAAGCTGGCGGCGATTCTGGAAGAGCCGCCGCGCGGTGGTCATACCGATTTGACCGTACATTTTTCGCGTAACCAGCCAGGCTGGCAGCAGCGTAGTCAGCAATTGCTGAAGCGGCTTAATGTGCAGAGTGGTCAGCCCGACAGTGAGCTAATCGCGCCTTTACTGGCAAAAGCATTCGCCGATCGCATTGCGCGGCGTCGTGGCCAGGAAGGGCGATATCAGTTGGCTAACGGAATGGGGGCAATGCTTGATGCCGACGACGCATCAGGGCGGCATGAATGGCTAATCGCGCCTCTGTTGCTACAGGGCAGTGCTTCGCCTGATGCGCGTATTCTGCTCGCTCTGCCGTTGGATATTGATACGCTGCTGCAAACAAGTCCTGAGCTGTTGCAACAGTCAGACACCATCGAATGGGATGAAAATCAGGGAACGTTGAAGGCATGGCGCCGAACGCGTATTGGTCAACTGACGGTGAAAGTTCAGCCACTGGCAAAACCTTCGGAAGAGGAACTGCATCAGGCGATGCTGAATGGTATTCGCGATAAAGGCCTGAGTGTGCTCAACTGGACCCCGGAAGCGGAACAGTTCCGGCTGCGTCTGCAATGTGCGGCAAATTGGTTGCCTGAGTACAACTGGCCAGCAGTGGATGATGCCTCTTTGCTGGCGACGCTGGAGAGTTGGTTGTTGCCGCATATGCAAGGTGTGCACTCTTTACGTGCTCTCAAAGCGTTAAATGTGGGGCAGGCTTTGCGTGGGCTACTGGACTGGTCAATGCTGCAACGTCTGGATAGTGAGCTGCCTGCGCATTACACTGTGCCGACGGGCAGCCGGATAGCCATTCGTTATCACGAGGATAACCCGCCGGCATTAGCGGTTAGAATGCAGGAAATGTTTGGCGAAGCGAAGACCCCTACCATCGCGCAGGGGCGTGTTCCATTGGTGCTCGAGTTATTGTCTCCGGCCCAACGCCCACTACAAATCACCCGTGATTTGAGCGCGTTCTGGCAGGGGGCTTATCGCGAAGTGCAAAAAGAGATGAAAGGGCGTTATCCCAGGCATGTCTGGCCGGACGATCCGGCGAATACCGCGCCAACACGGCGCACCAAGAAGTATTCTGCCTGATGGTGCGCTGCTTTCAGGCCTACACTGTACGGCGATCCGTAGGTTGATTAAGGCGTTTGACACCGTCTCTGGCGAAAGAGCGGTAAAAATTGAGAGATTTCTTCTTCTGTCGCCTGACGGAAGAACAGAGAATCAGGCCTTTGCGCCTGAATGTTGCGGAGAAAAAGCATGGCGGGGAATGACCGCGAGCCAATTGGACGTAAAGGGAAACCATCGCGTCCGGTGAAACAAAAGGTGAGCCGTCGTCAACTCAGAGATGACGAGTATGACGACGATTATGATGATGACGACTATGAGGATGAAGAACCGATGCCGCGCAAAGGTAAAGGCAAAGGGCGTAAGCCTCGTGGTAAGCGCGGCTGGTTCTGGCTGCTGCTAAAACTCTCGATTGTCTTTTTGGTGCTGATTGCCATTTACGGCGTCTACCTGGATCAAAAAATCCGTAGCCGTATTGATGGCAAAGTCTGGCAGCTTCCTGCGGCGGTGTATGGCCGTATGGTTAACCTTGAGCCAGAAATGCCCATCGGTAAAAAAGAGATGGTGAAACTGCTGGAGGCCACGCAGTATCGTCAGGTGACGAAGATGACGCGTCCTGGCGAATTTACCGTACAGGCGAACAGCATTGAGATGATCCGTCGTCCGTTTGACTTCCCGGACAGTAAAGAAGGCCAGGTGCGTGCGCGTCTGACCTTTGATGGCGATCATCTGGACACTATCGAGAATCTGGACAACAACCGCCAGTTCGGTTTCTTCCGTCTGGATCCGCGTCTGATTACCATGCTCTCTTCGCCAAACGGTGAGCAGCGCTTGTTCGTTCCCCGCAGTGGCTTCCCTGATCTGCTGGTTGATACACTGCTGGCGACCGAAGACCGCCATTTCTATGAGCATGACGGCATCAGTTTGTACTCCATTGGGCGTGCGGTACTGGCTAACCTGACGGCAGGCCGTACTGTGCAAGGGGCGAGTACGCTGACTCAGCAGTTGGTGAAAAACCTGTTCCTCTCCAGCGAGCGTTCGTACTGGCGTAAGGCTAACGAAGCCTATATGGCGCTGATCATGGATGCGCGCTACAGCAAAGACCGCATTCTTGAGCTGTATATGAACGAGGTGTACCTCGGTCAGAGCGGCGACAACGAGATCCGTGGTTTCCCGCTGGCGAGTCTTTATTATTTTGGGCGTCCGGTTGAAGAACTGAGCCTTGATCAGCAGGCGCTACTGGTGGGGATGGTTAAAGGGGCGTCTATCTACAATCCGTGGCGTAACCCGAAACTGGCGCTGGAGCGCCGTAACCTGGTGCTGCGTCTGCTGCAACAGCAGCAGATTATTGACCAGGATCTGTATGACATGCTGAGTGCGCGTCCGTTAGGCGTACAACCACGTGGCGGGGTGATTTCACCGCAGCCAGCGTTTATGCAGATGGTACGTCAGGAACTGCAGGCGAAGCTGGGTGATAAAGTTAAAGACCTCTCCGGCGTGAAGATCTTCACCACTTTTGATTCTGTGGCGCAGGATGCGGCAGAAAAAGCAGCGGTTGAAGGCATTCCGGTGCTGAAGAAACAGCGTAAGCTGAGCGATCTGGAAACCGCGATTGTGGTTGTGGATCGCTTTAGTGGGGAAGTTCGTGCGATGGTTGGTGGGGCGGAGCCACAGTTTGCAGGCTATAACCGTGCCATGCAGGCACGCCGCTCGATTGGTTCTCTGGCGAAACCGGCGACCTATCTGACCGCACTGAGTCAGCCGAAGCTGTACCGTCTGAATACCTGGATTGCCGATGCGCCGATTGCGTTGCGTCAGCCTAACGGGCAGGTCTGGTCTCCGCAGAACGATGACCGTCGCTACAGCGAAAGTGGCAGAGTGATGCTGGTGGATGCGTTAACGCGTTCCATGAACGTACCGACGGTAAATCTGGGGATGGCGCTGGGTCTGCCAGCCGTGACCGATACATGGATAAAACTGGGTGCACCGAAAGATCAACTGAATCCGGTTCCGGCTATGCTGTTGGGAGCACTGAACCTTACGCCAATCGAAGTGGCGCAGGCGTTCCAGACTATCGCCAGCGGTGGTAACCGCGCGCCGTTATCAGCACTGCGTTCGGTGATCGCCGAAGATGGCACGGTGCTGTATCAGAGCTTCCCACAGGCCGAACGAGCCGTTCCGGCACAGGCGGCGTACATGACGTTGTGGACGATGCAACAGGTTGTACAGCGCGGTACCGGTCGTCAGCTGGGCGCCAAGTATCCTGGGCTGCATCTGGCAGGTAAAACCGGGACCACTAACAACAACGTTGATACCTGGTTCGCGGGTATTGACGGCAGTCAGGTGACCATTACCTGGGTGGGGCGTGATAATAACCAGCCAACCAAGCTGTACGGCGCGAGCGGAGCGATGTCGATTTACCAGCGCTATCTGGCTAACCAGACACCGACGCCACTGACGCTGACGCCGCCGGAAGATATTGTTGATATGGGCGTGGATTACGACGGTAACTTCGTTTGTAGCGGCGGGATGCGTACGCTTCCGGTATGGACAAGCGATCCTGATTCATTGTGTCAGCAAGGTGAGATGCAGCAGCAGTCAGGCAATCCGTTTGATCAGTCAACGCAGCCGCAGCAACAACCCCAACAGCAGCAGCAGCAACAACAACCGCCGCAGCAGGAGAAGAAAGATGGCGACGGTGTCGCAGGTTGGATAAAAGATATGTTTGGTAGCAACTAATACCCCCTAAAACCCGCTTCGGCGGGTTTTTCTTTGCCCACGTCTGGATTGAGGCAAACAACATTTCAGCGTAATTTATTAACCCTTTCTTTTCATCTGGTTATTTCTTAACCCCTCAGTTTTAGTAGGGATGTGTATTGCTTGCTATCCCGCCAGAGTTTCGAATATTATGCTGCCGTTATAATAATAATTCTCGTTTACGTTATCATTCACTTTCATCAGAGATATACCAATGGCGCGTCTTAAAACTGCTCAGCCAAACTCTTCGCTGCGTAAAATCGCAGTTGTAGTAGCCACAGCGGTTAGCGGCATGTCTGTGTATGCACAGGCGGCGGTTCAACCGAAAGAAGAAACAATCACCGTAACCGCAGCACCTGCCGCACAAGAAAGCGCATGGGGCCCCGCGGCAACCATCGCGGCAAGACAATCTGCCACGGCGACAAAAACAGACACTCCGATTCAAAAGGTGCCGCAGTCTATCTCCGTTGTGACAGCCGAAGAGATGGCGCTGCATCAGCCTAAATCTGTGAAAGAGGCGCTCAGTTACACTCCTGGTGTCGCTGTGGGAACTCGTGGCGCATCTAATACCTATGATTACCTGATCATTCGCGGATTCGCCGCTGACGGCCAAAGCCAGAATAACTATCTGAACGGCCTGAAAATGCAGGGCAACTTCTATAACGACGCGGTAATCGATCCCTATATGCTGGAGCGCGCTGAGGTTATGCGCGGCCCGGTTTCCGTTCTTTACGGAAAGAGTAACCCTGGCGGCTTGTTGAACATGGTCAGCAAGCGCCCGACGACGGAACCGTTGAAAGAAGTTCAGTTCAAAATGGGCACTGACAGCCTGTTCCAGACCGGTTTTGACTTCAGTGATGCGCTGGATGATGACGGTGTGTATTCTTATCGCTTAACGGGCCTTGCTCGCTCCGCTAATGCACAGCAGCAAGGTGCGGAAGAGCAACGGTATGCCATTGCGCCTTCTTTCAGCTGGCGTCCGGACGATAAAACGAACTTCACTTTCCTCTCTTATTTCCAGAATGAGCCAGAGACCGGTTATTACGGCTGGCTGCCAAAAGAGGGGACAGTAACGAAACTGCCAAATGGCACACGTCTCCCTACTGATTTCAATGAAGGTGCGGGCAACAATACCTATTCTCGTAACGAGAAGATGGTAGGCTACAGCTTCGATCACGAATTTAACGACACTTTTACCGTGCGTCAGAATTTGCGCTATGCGCAAAACAAAGTTTCGCAAAACAGCGTATATGGCTACGGTATGTGTTCCGATCCGCTCTATACCAAGGATCCGGCTAAAAGTCCTTGCGCCAGCGTTCCTCAGTCCGATTGGGATCACACGCTGACTCGTCAGTACGTTATCGATAATGAGAAATTGCAGAACTTCGCTGTTGATACTCAGCTGCAAAGCAAGTTCGCGACTGCCGATGTGGATCATACCCTGCTGACCGGCGTTGATTTTATGCGCATGCGTAACGATATCGACTCATGGTTTGGTTATGCCGGTTCTGTTGCACCGTCCGATATCTATAACCTTGACCGCAGCGACTTTGATTTTGGCTCACACCCAGGCCCTTCTGGTCCTTACAAAGTGCTGAACAAACAGAAACAGACTGGCTTGTATGCGCAGGATCAGATGCAGTGGGATAAGGTGCTGGTTACTCTGGGCGGTCGTTACGACTGGGCTAAACAGGACTCTCTGAACCGTGTTTCTGGCGTTACGGATTCCCGCGATGATAAGCAGTTCACCTGGCGTGGCGGTGTTAACTATCTTTTCGACAACGGCGTAACCCCGTATTTCAGCTACAGCGAGTCGTTTGAACCGGCTTCCCAGACGGGGGCTAGTGGGAATATTTTCGCACCGTCCAAAGGTAAGCAGTACGAAGCGGGCGTGAAATATGTTCCGAGCGATCGTCCGATCGTGATCACCGGTGCTGTCTATCAGTTGACCAAAACCAACAACCTGATGGCTGACCCGACAGGCACATCGTTCTTCTCAGTTGAAGGCGGTGAAATTCGTTCTCGCGGTGTGGAAATCGAAGCGAAAGCGGCACTGTCTGCCAGCGTTAACGTTGTCGGCTCTTATACCTACACCGATGCGGAATACACCACTGACACCACCTACAAAGGCAATACGCCTGCTCAGGTGCCAAAACATATGGCATCACTGTGGGGCGATTATACCCTCTATGATGGTGCGCTTTCCGGGCTGACGTTGGGTACTGGCGTTCGTTATACTGGTTCCAGCTATGGCGACCCGGCAAACTCCTTCAAAGTGGGGAGCTATACGCTGGTGGATGCGTTGGTACGTTACGATCTGGCTCGCGTTGGTATGGCGGGCTCCAACGTGGCGCTGCATGTGAACAACTTGTTTGACCGTGAATACGTCGCCAGTTGCTTCAATACCTATGGCTGCTTCTGGGGCGCGGAACGTCAGGTCGTTGCAACAGCAACCTTCCGTTTCTAATTTCTCTTTGGGCACGCTTTGCGTGCCCGTTTTACAAGTTGGCCGCTATGCAGGAAAACAGATCCCATCCCGACACCACTTTTGCGCTAAGTCATGTCTCCTTTCGTGTACCTGGCCGCACGCTTTTGCATCCTCTCTCGTTAACCTTTCCCGTGGGTAAAGTGACCGGTCTTATCGGCCATAACGGCTCCGGTAAATCCACGTTATTAAAGATGTTAGCTCGCCATCAGCCGCCTTCTGAAGGCGATATTTTTTTGGATGGACAGCCCGTTGATAGCTGGAAGAGTAAAGCATTTGCCCGCAAGGTTGCCTGGTTACCGCAGCAGTTGCCGCAGGCGGAAGGGATGACAGTGCGTGAACTGGTGGCGATTGGTCGCTACCCGTGGCACGGTGCGCTGGGACGTTTTGGTGTAGCTGACAGAGAAAAAGTGGAAGAGGCGATAACGCTGGTAGGGTTAAAGCCACTGGCACATCGTCTGGTTGATAGTTTGTCCGGCGGCGAGCGTCAACGTGCGTGGATCGCCATGCTGGTGGCGCAGGACAGCCGTTGCCTGCTGCTCGACGAACCCACTTCGGCGTTGGATATCGCCCATCAGGTTGATGTGCTGGCGCTGGTGCATCGCTTGAGCCAACAACGTGGATTGACGGTGATCGCCGTGCTGCATGATATCAATATGGCTGCCCGCTACTGTGACTATCTGGTGGCGCTACGAGGTGGCGAAATGATCGCTCAGGGGACGCCTGCTGAACTGATGCGCAGTGAAACCCTGGAACAGATCTACGGTATCCCGATGGGTATTTTGCCGCATCCGGCTGGTGCTGCACCTGTGAGTTTTGTCTATTAATGATCGCATTACATCATATAACCCGCCGTCGTTTGCTAACGGCAATGGCGTTGTCACCATTGCTCTGGCAGATGAATCAGGCGCGTGCGGCGGCGGTTGATCCGCAGCGCATTGTGGCTCTGGAGTGGTTACCGGTTGAGCTGCTGCTGGCGCTGGGTATTACACCCTATGGCGTCGCAGATGTTCCGAACTACAAGCTGTGGGTCAATGAACCTGCTCTGCCGGACTCGGTGATTGACGTCGGGTTACGCACTGAACCCAATCTTGAACTGCTGACTGAAATGAAGCCCTCATTTATGGTTTGGTCGGCAGGCTATGGTCCTGCGCCCGAGAAACTGGCACGTATTGCGCCTGGCCGTGGATTTAACTTCAGCGATGGCAAAAAGCCGCTGGCGGTTGCCCGCCAGTCGCTGCAGGAAATGGCGCAGTTGCTGAATCTGGAACCTGCTGCCGAACGTCATCTGGCGCAATATGATCGCTTTATTGACAGCCTGAAACCACGCTTTATTCAGCGCGGAGAGCGTCCTTTACTGCTGATGACCCTGCTGGATCCTCGCCATATGCTGGTGTTTGGTCCTAACTGTCTGTTTCAGGAAGTGCTGGACGAGTACGGGATCCGTAACGCCTGGCAGGGGGAAACAAACTTCTGGGGTAGCACTGCTGTGGGTATCGATCGGCTTGCGGTCTATAAAGATGTTGATGTGTTGTGCTTTGATCATGGCAACAATAAAGAGATGAATGCGCTGATGTCCACCCCGTTGTGGCAGGCAATGCCGTTTGTCCGCGCCGGACGTTTTCAGCGCGTACCTGCCGTCTGGTTCTATGGCGCAACACTGTCGGCGATGCGCTTTGCGCGCATTCTGGATAATGCGCTGGGAGGCAAAGCGTGAGTAAACGTGTTGCGCTTTTCCCGGTACTTTTACTGACAGTCTTGTTTGTATCTGCCTGCTGGCTGACCTGGGTTAACTTCTCTGTTGCCCTGCCGCGCAGCCAGTGGCTGCAGGCTATCTGGTCGCCGGATATCGATATCATTGAACAGATGGTTTTCCATTTCAGTTTGCTGCCGAGGCTGGCGATTGCGTTACTGGTCGGTGCCGGGCTGGGACTGGTTGGCGTTTTGTTTCAGCAGGTATTGCGTAACCCGCTGGCAGAGCCGACCACGCTTGGCGTGGCAACCGGAGCACAGTTAGGTATAACGGTCACTACACTGTGGGCGCTCCCCGGAGCGCTGACCACGCAATTTGCGGCGCTGGCAGGAGCATGTATCGTCGGAGCGCTGGTGTTTGGTGTCGCCTGGGGCAAACGTCTTTCGCCCGTCACATTGATCCTTGCAGGTCTGGTGGTAAGTCTGTACTGCGGCGCGATTAACCAACTGATGGTTATCTTCCATCACGATCAACTGCAAAGCATGTTTTTGTGGAGCAGCGGAACGTTAACGCAAACTGACTGGAACGGGGTGCAGCGTCTGTGGCCGCAACTGCTGGGTGGCGTGATGCTAACCCTGCTGTTATTACGTCCTATGACGCTGATGGGGCTGGATGACGGTGTAGCGCGTAATCTTGGCCTGGCGCTATCGCTGGCGCGTCTGGCCGCATTGTCGCTGGCGATTGTGCTGAGTGCTTTGCTGGTTAACGCAGTCGGAATTATTGGTTTTATTGGTCTGTTTGCGCCGCTGCTGGCAAAAATGCTCGGCGCCCGGCGCTTACTGGCTCGCTTGATGCTGGCCCCGCTGATTGGTGCTCTGATCCTCTGGCTTTCCGATCAAATTATTCTGTGGCTGACCCGCGTATGGATGGAAGTCTCTACTGGCTCGGTAACCGCACTGATTGGCGCACCGCTGCTGTTGTGGCTGCTGCCGCGTTTGCGCAGCATGAGCGCGCCGGATATGAATGCCAGTAGTCACGTTGTTGCGGAACGTCAGAACGTGCTGATGTTCGCCCTGGTGGGGGGCGCAATATTGTTGTTGACCGTCGTAGTGGCGCTTTCTTTTGGTCGCGATGCTCATGGCTGGAGTTGGGCCAGTGGTGTGATGCTGGATGAGCTGATGCCCTGGCGCTGGCCACGAATTATGGCGGCACTGATTGCGGGTGTTATGCTGGCGGTAGCGGGCTGTATTATTCAGCGCCTGACCGGTAATCCAATGGCCAGCCCGGAAGTATTGGGTATCAGCTCCGGTGCGGCGTTTGGCGTCGTGTTGATGTTGTTTCTGGTGCCCGGAAATGCCTTCGGTTGGCTGCTACCTGCCGGGAGTGTCGGGGCAGCGGTGACGTTGCTGATCATCATGATTGCCGCTGGGCGCGGGGGCTTTTCGCCTCACCGAATGCTGCTGGCAGGGATGGCGCTTAGCACTGCATTTACTATGTTGCTGATGATGCTACAGGCCAGCGGCGACCCGCGGATGGCGAGCATACTGACCTGGATCTCCGGCTCGACCTATAACGCTTCCCCTGAACAGGTAATACGTACGGGGATCGTGATGGTGATTCTGCTGGCGATTACGCCGTTGTGCCGTCGCTGGCTGACGATTTTACCGCTGGGCGGTGATACGGCTCGGGCGGTGGGTATTGCGTTGACACCGTCACGTGTCGGTTTGCTGATGCTGGCCGCGGGACTGACCGCAACGGCAACCATGACTATTGGACCGTTGAGCTTTGTTGGGCTGATGGCGCCGCATATCGCCCGCATGCTCGGTTTTCGGCGTACCATGCCGCATATGGTAATGTCAGCGCTGGCGGGTGGGGTACTGTTGGTCTTTGCGGACTGGTGCGGCAGAATGGTGCTGTTTCCGTATCAGATCCCGGCGGGATTACTCTCGACGTTTATTGGTGCGCCATACTTTATCTGGCTGCTACGTAAGCAGAGCCGGTAATACAAAGCTGGATAAGCACTTTGCGTCGCCATCCGGCAACAAAAAAGCCGGGTGGCGGAGTGCCTTACCCGGCTTACGATCTCTGATGCTGCTTTTTACAACTTCCCGAACACCCGGCGTGCGGCGTCGATGGTGTTATTGATATCTTCCATGCTGTGCGCGACGGACATAAAGCCAGCTTCAAAGGCTGATGGCGCGAGATAAACCCCTTCATCCAGCATCATGTGGAAGAAACGCTTAAAGCGCTCGACATCGCATGCCATTACGTCCTGATAGCAGGTCACGGTTTCTGCTTCGGTGAAGAAAATCCCGAACATCCCGCCCACATGGTTAACCACCAGAGGAATATTCGCTTCCTGGGCGGCTTCCAGCAGACCTTCTGCCAGATGGGTGGTGAGTTCATCTAATGTTTCATGAATACCCGGCTGGGCGACTTCATTCAGACAGGCAAATCCTGCCGCCATGGCAATTGGATTACCAGACAGCGTACCAGCCTGATAAACCGGTCCGGTTGGTGCCAGCGCGTCCATGACATCGCGACGACCGCCGAATGCACCAACAGGCATACCACCACCGATGATTTTGCCCAGACAGGTCAGATCCGGAACGACGCCGTAGTAATCCTGCGCGCCAGCCAACGCGACACGGAAACCGGTCATTACTTCATCGATAATCAACAGCGCACCAAACTCATCGCACAACGCGCGCAGACCAGGCAGGAATTCCGGCAGCGGCGGGATGCAGTTCATGTTGCCAGCGACCGGCTCCACGATAATGCAGGCAATGTCTTGCGGATACTGTTCAAATGCTGCACGTACAGAGGCGAGATCGTTATAAGTACAGGTCAGAGTATGCTTAGCGAAATCTGCCGGAACGCCCGGAGAGTTCGGCTGGCCCAGCGTCAGTGCGCCGGAGCCGGCTTTTACCAGCAGGCAGTCGGCATGACCGTGATAGCATCCTTCAAATTTGATAATTTTATCGCGTCCGGTGAAGCCGCGCGCCAGACGGATGGCGCTCATCGTCGCTTCGGTACCGGAGTTGACCATGCGCACCATGTCCATGGTTGGCACGAGTTCAGTGACCAGCGCCGCCATTTTCACTTCCATCTCGGTTGGCGCACCAAAGCTCAGGCCACGTTCTGCAGCCTCAATCACCGCATTGCGGATAGCCGGGTGGTTATGGCCCAGCACCATCGGGCCCCAGGAACCAACATAATCAATGTAGGCTTTACCATCGACGTCATACAGATACGCGCCGTCTGCTTTTTCGATAAACAGCGGAGTACCACCCACGCCGGTAAAGGCGCGAACAGGGGAGTTAACGCCGCCGGGGATAAGTTCGCGTGCTGCGCTGTAGAGGTTTTCAGACTTACTCATGGATGGGGTCCTGGTTCGTAGAAAAAGTGAATGCCCGCTATTCTAGTTATTCAGAGAAGGTTATGAAAGTTTTGCGCATTTGAAACAATACGATTTGCAGGGGATTTTCACGAAATGTGCGAGTAGAATGCCGATTCCGTATTTGTATTACCAATTAATGATCATCTAATGAAAACAGACTCTCCCTCTTTTGAAGCACAGCAAATTGTGCGTTTACGGCGCAGGGATCAGATCCGTCGACTACTTGATCGGGACAAGACGCCGCTGGCGATCCTCTTTATGGCGGCTGTTGTCGGCACCGTGACTGGACTTGTTGGTGTTGCTTTTGAGAAAGCTGTGTCCTGGGTACAGAACCTGCGTATAGGCACGCTGGCACAGGTCGCCGATCATGCCATTTTGGTGTGGCCGCTGGCGTTTATTCTCTCTGCGCTGCTGGCAATGGTCGGTTATTTCCTGGTGCGTAAATTTGCGCCGGAAGCGGGTGGTTCGGGGATTCCGGAGATCGAAGGTGCACTGGAAGAGTTGCGCCCGGTGCGTTGGTGGCGTGTATTGCCGGTGAAGTTTATCGGCGGTATGGGAACGCTGGGTGCCGGGATGGTGCTTGGACGAGAAGGGCCGACGGTGCAAATTGGCGGCAATATCGGACGCATGGTGCTTGATGTTTTCCGTATGCGTAGCGCTGAAGCGCGCCATACTCTACTGGCTACCGGTGCTGCAGCCGGTCTGTCGGCCGCTTTTAATGCGCCTCTGGCGGGTATCCTGTTCATTCTTGAAGAGATGCGTCCGCAGTTCCGTTACAACCTCGTATCGATCAAAGCCGTATTTACCGGCGTTATTATGTCCAGCATTGTGTTCCGTATTTTTAACGGCGAGGCCCCGATCATTGAAGTCGGGAAGCTCTCCAATGCACCGGTTAATACGCTGTGGTTATATCTCGTCCTTGGAATTATTTTTGGTTGTGTCGGACCGTTATTCAATACGATGGTGTTGCGGACCCAGGATATGTTTCAACGCTTCCACGGCGGCGAAATTAAAAAGTGGGTGCTGATGGGGGGCGCTATCGGCGGTCTGTGTGGGATCCTCGGTTTAATAAAACCTGAAGCGGCAGGTGGTGGGTTTAACCTGATCCCTATCGCAGCAGCGGGCAATTTCAGTGTTGGTATACTGCTGTTTATTTTTGTTGCCAGGGTCATCACCACGCTGCTGTGCTTCTCCTCCGGTGCGCCCGGTGGGATATTTGCACCGATGCTGGCGCTGGGTACATTGCTCGGCACCGCATTTGGCATGGCTGCAGCGGCGTCTTTTCCGCAGTATCATCTGGAAGCCGGGACGTTTGCTATTGCCGGAATGGGGGCGTTGCTGGCGGCTTCAGTACGTGCACCATTAACGGGCATTGTGCTGGTTCTGGAAATGACTGATAACTACCAGCTCATTTTGCCAATGATTATTACCTGTCTTGGCGCAACACTATTAGCCCAATTTATGGGCGGAAAGCCGCTATACTCGACTATTCTTGCACGTACGCTGGCAAAACAGGAAGCGGAGCAGGCGGCGAAAAGCCAGAGTACAGCTGCTGGCGAGAATACTTGAACGAAATACCAGGGTATTAGATAATGGCCCAAAATATTGGGTTGAAATTTATCCAATTGCCAATGTCGTTTGGAGCAAAATATGAGTGATGACGTAGCGCTGCCACTGCAATTTACAGAAGCAGCAGCCAATAAAGTAAAAAGCCTGATCGCTGACGAAGATAACCCGAATCTGAAATTACGCGTGTATATCACCGGTGGTGGTTGCAGCGGTTTCCAGTATGGTTTCACCTTTGATGATCAAGTTAACGAAGGTGATATGACCATTGAGAAACAAGGCGTTGGTCTGGTGGTTGATCCAATGAGCCTGCAATATCTGGTGGGTGGTGCGGTTGACTATACCGAAGGTCTGGAAGGTTCCCGCTTCGTTGTGACGAACCCGAACGCTAAAAGCACCTGCGGGTGTGGCTCTTCCTTCAGCATTTGATGAGCTGATTCTGTCTGCCCGGTAAGCGTCGCGCCGCCGGGCAATTTGTCGGATAACGGCGTAAACGTCTTATCCGGCCTGTGTATCCCGCGTCGTCAAATTATCGACCATTATCATCTAACGCAAACGTCGGTAGCTTTAAATGCCAGCGAATAGCGGCAAGCCGAATCAGCAATGTGACGATCATCCCCATCATGCTGGCGTTTTCCAGCGGTACTGAAAAAGTATAAAACGCCGTGGCGTGAACAATCCCGCCAATAATACATGCAGTTGCGTAGATTTCTGTACGTAATATCATCGGTACTTCACGTGCTAACACGTCGCGAATAATCCCGCCGCCTACGCCGGTGATCACTCCCATACAAATTGCCACCAGTGGTCCGGTTCCGGCGAGAAATGCTTTATTAACGCCAATGCCGACGAACACCGCCAGACCGACAGCATCCAGTGCCGGAAGGATCCACTTGGGTAATCGTCTTGGCTGGCGCACCAGTAAGATCGTGAGCATGCTGGTGATCATGGCAACAACCAGATCGGTAGGATCTTTAACCCAAAATACCGGCCCGTTATCCAGTGCCATATCGCGGATCGTGCCGCCGCCTACTGCGGTAACAACGCCGAGGACCAGGACACCGAAGGGGTCCATACGCAATTTCCCGGCCAGTAATACGCCAGAGATAGCAAATACCGCAGTGCCTACAATATCGAGCCAATAGACGAGCATTGTCGAATCCCCAATACACATCACCCTTCAGGCTGCCTCTTTGTTGGCTGCGTTAGTTACCCCTGTCACGTATTATTTGTACGCTTCCGGGGATTCATTAACTTGCTGCCTCGAGGCATCATGAATGATTTTGTGTCTCATTTATCTGTGAAAGCGCATTACAGAGTTGTTTTGCGGCGAGGATAATACGCGGGCTCGCGCGTTCGAACCAGTCACTATTAAGGGTAATAACCGGGATTTTTAGCTGATTTCCCCAGTATTGTTCGATTTTAAGATTTTCGCCCGAATTTCCGGTGGTAACGATAGCCTGAGGCGCTCTTGCCAGAACCTGTTCGCGGCTGACCTGCGGCCAGGGGACCCGGCTGCCGGCAAAGATGTTTTCTCCGCCACAGACCTCAAGAACCTGGTGCTGAATGGAGCCTTTCCCACTGGTAAACAACGGATTTGCGCCAAACTGAAGAAACACACGTTTTTTCGGTTTGTTGGCATACTGTGATTTTAGTGAAGCATACTCATCAAGCAAGGTTTTCGCGGCCTGTTTTGCCTGTTCAGGTCTGGGACTCCACGCCGCCAGTTGGCGCAGCGCGTCTGCGACTTGCTCAATGGTTACCGCATCCACCCAAATAACTTTAATTCCCAGGGCGGTCAGTTGATTCACCTGCCGTTCGGCGTTCCCTCCGCGCCAGGCGATAACTAAATCTGGTTTGAGCGCCACGATGCGTTCCAGATTCATGCCTTGCCAGGTTGAGACCTCTTCAATATTTTTGGCCTCGGGCGGGTAGTTTGAGTAGCTGCTGACGCCGACCGGGGTAATGCCGGCGGCAAAGGCCAGTTCGGTGTTAGCAGGGGAGAGTGAAACTACACGCGGTGCGGCACAGAGCCACACCGGAAGAGTGAAAAGCAGGGCGGCCAGCGCCCTGGGCATTAATTTAGCCATGCGCCAGTTTCTGTACCAGCGTTTCAACCATCAGGCTCGACTGTTTCGCGGCAACAACCAGGAATTCGTCAAAGCTGAGATGGGACTGCTGATCGGCGACATCAGAGATGGCACGAACCACCACGAACGGGACTTTAAAGTTGTGGCAAACGTGCGCAATTGCCGTGGCTTCCATTTCTACAGCAACTGCCTGCGGGAAATTATGTTTAATTTTTGCCAGACCAACAGATCCATTAATGAAGGCGTCACCGCTGACAATCAGCCCACGAACGGCGTTCAGATTGAGTTCTGCGATGCAGGACTCAGCCGCGGTGATCAGTGCGGGATCGGCTTTAAAGCCTGCCGGACAGCCCGGCAACTGGCCAAATTCATAGCCAAATGCGGTAACGTCAGCATCGTGATAACGTGCTTCATCAGAAACTACGATATCGCCGACTGTCAGCGTAGAGGCCAGGCCGCCCGCAGAACCGGTATTAATGATGGCATCCGGCTTGCAGCGTTCGAGCAAAAGCGTTGCGCCCAGTGCCGCAGCCACTTTACCGATACCAGATTTCAGTAGCGCAACCTCAGTACCGTTCAGTTGGCCGGTGTAAATTTCACAACCGCCGAGGGAGATAGTCTGACGGTTTTCGATTTTGTCACGCAGGAGCGTAACTTCTTCTTCCATTGCACCAATGATGCCGATTTTCATAGATTTACTCGCGATAAGCCAGATTTGAGGGCATAGTCTATCATGCGCTTAAGGGGTAGCGCATTTCTCAGGCGGGAGAGGACATGGCACAGATCGATTTCCGAAAAAAAATAAACTGGCATCGTCGTTACCGTTCGCCGCAGGGCGTGAAATCTGAGCATGAGATCCTGCGAATTTTTGAAAGCGATCGCGGACGTATTATCAACTCCCCGGCAATCCGCCGGCTGCAGCAAAAAACCCAGGTTTTTCCGCTGGAGCGTAATGCAGCGGTGCGCACACGTCTGACGCATTCGATGGAAGTTCAGCAGGTGGGACGCTATATCGCAAAAGAGATCCTCAGCCGACTAAAAGAGCTAAAGTTGCTGGAACAATATGGCCTGGATGAGCTGACAGGCCCTTTTGAAAGTGTTGTCGAAATGTCCTGTCTGATGCATGACATTGGTAATCCACCGTTTGGGCACTTCGGTGAAGCGGCGATTAACGACTGGTTCCGCCAGCGACTTTTTCCCGCGGATGCGGAAAGCCAGCCCTTAAGCGATGACCGCTGCCTGGTGGCGGCGCTGCGTTTGCGTGAAGGCGAAGAGTCTCTCAATGATATCCGCCGTAAAGTGCGGCAGGATTTGTGCCACTTTGAAGGTAATGCGCAGGGGATTCGGTTGGTACATACCTTGATGCGAATGAATCTTACCTGGGCGCAGGTTGGGGGTATTTTAAAATATACGCGTCCGGCATGGTGGCGCGGAGCTGCCCCGACAACACATAACTATTTAATGAAAAAACCGGGATATTACCTTTCCGAGGAACCGTATATTGAGAGGTTGCGTAAAGAATTATCTTTAGCACCTTACAGTCGCTTTCCATTAACCTGGATTATGGAGGCGGCCGATGATATCTCTTATTGTGTGGCCGACCTGGAAGATGCCGTTGAGAAAAGAATCTTCAGTGTCGAACAACTTTATCACCATCTGTACGAGGCATGGGGACAGCACGAAAAAGGTTCCCTGTTTACCCAGGTTGTTGAGAATGCCTGGGAGAAATCGCGCTCAAATACATTAAGTCGCAGTACGGAAGATCAGTTCTTTATGTATTTGCGAGTCAACACGCTGAATAAACTAGTACCGTATGCGGCCCAGCGTTTTATTGATAACTTGCCGCAGATTTTTGAGGGTAGCTTTAATCACGCGCTGTTGGAAGACGCCAGTAGCTTCAGCCAATTGCTCGGGGTTTATAAAAATGTGGCGATGAAACATGTGTTTAGCCATCCCGATGTTGAACAACTGGAATTACAGGGGTATCGGGTTATCAGTGGGCTACTGGAAATCTATAAGCCGTTATTAAAAATGACGCAATCAGACTTTACCGCGCTGGTTGAAAATGAAAGATTAAAACACTTTCCGATTGAGTCGCGATTATTTCAAAAGCTGTCTACGCGCCATCGGTTGGCTTACGTTGAGGCTGTTAGTAAAATATCGTCTGTTTCTGCAGAGTATCCGGTTTTTGAATATTATTATCGCTGTCGCCTGATCCAGGATTATATCAGCGGGATGACGGATTTGTATGCCTGGGATGAATACCGACGACTGATGGCGGTAGAACAATAAATACTCATTTGTAAAGACTGACAATAAAATTTTACTTTTTCCTGAAACTTTACTCTGGAACTTCGCGCTATAAAACGACTCTGACGTATACAGCAATTTTGCGTTATCTGTTAATCGAGAACGAAACACATGAAAAAAACCACATTAGCAATGAGTGCACTGGCTCTGAGTTTAGGTTTGGCGTTGTCCCCCCTGTCTGCAACGGCGGCTGAGACAGCGTCTTCAGCAGTGACGGCCCAGCAGATGCCAAGCCTGGCCCCGATGCTCGAAAAAGTGATGCCATCGGTGGTGAGTATTAACGTCGAGGGGAGCACGACGGTGAATACGCCGCGTATGCCGCGTAATTTCCAGCAGTTCTTCGGTGATAATTCCCCGTTCTGCCAGGATGGTTCTCCGTTCCAGAGCTCACCATTCTGCCAGGGCGGTGCGCCGGGCGCAGGTAATGGTGGCGGGCAGCAGCAGAAATTTATGGCGCTGGGTTCCGGCGTTATTATTGATGCCGCTAAAGGTTATGTCGTTACCAACAACCACGTGGTCGATAACGCCACGGTGATTAAAGTACAACTGAGCGATGGGCGTAAATTTGACGCGAAGATCGTCGGCAAAGATCCGCGCTCTGACATTGCGTTAATCCAGATTCAGGATCCGAAGAACCTGACAGCGATCAAGCTGGCAGATTCTGATGCGCTGCGCGTGGGTGATTACACTGTCGCCATTGGTAACCCGTTTGGCCTCGGTGAAACGGTAACTTCGGGTATCGTTTCTGCGCTGGGGCGTAGCGGTCTGAATGCGGAAAACTACGAGAACTTTATCCAGACGGACGCCGCGATTAACCGGGGTAACTCCGGTGGCGCACTGGTCAACCTGAACGGTGAGCTGATTGGGATTAACACCGCGATCCTCGCGCCTGACGGCGGTAATATCGGTATCGGTTTTGCTATCCCAAGCAACATGGTGAAAAACTTGACCTCGCAGATGGTTGAGTTTGGCCAGGTTAAACGTGGTGAGTTGGGTATTCTGGGCACTGAACTGAACTCTGAGCTGGCCAAAGCCATGAAGGTTGACGCACAGCGTGGCGCATTCGTCAGTCAGGTCATGCCGAATTCATCCGCAGCGAAAGCCGGTATCAAAGCCGGGGATGTGATTACCTCGCTGAACGGTAAGCCTATCAGCAGTTTTGCCGCGCTGCGTGCGCAGGTCGGCACGATGCCTGTAGGTAGCAAAATCAGCCTTGGTCTGTTGCGCGACGGTAAACCGGTCACTGTGAACCTGGAACTGCAGCAGAGTAGCCAGACTCAGGTAGATTCCAGCTCCATCTTCAAAGGTATTGAAGGTGCGGATATGAGCAACAAAGGCCAGGACAAAGGGGTCGTGGTAAGCGATGTGAAACCGAATACTCCGGCGGCTCAGATTGGCCTGAAGAAAGGGGATGTGATTATCGGTGCCAATCAGCAACCGGTGAAAAATATCGCGGAACTGCGCAAAATCCTCGATAGCAAACCGTCTGTTCTGGCGTTGAATATTCAGCGTGGTGACACCTCAATCTATCTGTTGATGCAGTAATCCTCTCAAACCCCTTCCTGTTACCAGGGAGGGGTTTTTTTTTGTGATACTTACCACAACTCCATACTTCTCTTCTTCGCTTTGTGCATTTGCACAATGTTGCTGCGTATGATCTTCCTTATGCTTGAGCTCTGCTCACAGGAGGGTTTATGGCTGGCTGGCATCTTGATACCAAAATGGCGCAGGATATCGTGGCACGCACGATGCGCATCATTGATACCAATATCAACGTAATGGATGCCCGTGGGCGGATTATCGGCAGCGGCGATCGCGAGCGTATTGGTGAATTGCACGAAGGCGCACTGTTGGTGCTTTCGCAGGGGCGCGTGGTGGATATCGATGATGCCGTCGCCAGGCATCTGCACGGTGTGCGCCAGGGGATAAACCTGCCACTACGGCTCGAAGGTGAAATTGTTGGCGTTATTGGTTTAACCGGCGAACCGGAACATCTGCGCAAGTATGGTGAACTGGTTTGTATGACCGCGGAAATGATGCTGGAACAGTCGCGTCTGATGCATCTGCTCGCGCAGGACAGTCGTCTGCGTGAAGAGTTGGTGATGAACCTGATTCAGGCCGAAGAAAATACTCCGGCGCTGATGGAGTGGGCACAACGTTTAGGCATTGATTTGAACCAGCCGCGCGTGGTGGCGGTGGTGGAAGTTGACAGTGGGCAGCTTGGCGTTGACAGTGCCATGGCAGAACTGCAGCAGCTACAAAATGCCCTGACTACGCCTGAGCGTAATAACCTGATTGCGATTGTTTCTCTTACCGAGATGGTGGTGCTGAAGCCTGCGCTTAATCAGTTTGGTCGCTGGGATGCGGAAGATCACCGTAAGCGCGTCGAGCAGTTAATTGCCCGGATGAAAGAGAATGGGCAGTTGCGCTTTCGCGTTTCTCTGGGTAACTACTTTACCGGACCAGGCAGTATTGCCCGTTCATATCGAACGGCACGTACGACCATGATGGTCGGAAAGCAACGTATGCCGGAAAGTCGCAGCTATTTCTACCAGGATTTGATGCTGCCGGTGCTGCTGGACAGCCTGCGCGGCGGCTGGCAGGCTAATGAGCTGGCGCGCCCACTGGTAAGGCTGAAAGCGATGGATAACAACGGCTTGCTGCGGCGGACATTAGCGGCGTGGTTTCGTCATAACGTGCAGCCGCTGGCGACATCTAAGGCATTGTTTATCCATCGTAATACGCTGGAATATCGCCTGAATCGTATCTCTGAGCTGACCGGGTTGGATTTGGGAAATTTTGATGACAGGTTGTTGCTGTATGTGGCGTTACAACTGGATGAGCAGCATTGATTGGTTGCCTGATGGCGCTACGCTTATCAGGCCTACGAGGATATACCTGTAGGCCGGATAAGGCGTAAGACGCCGCCATCCGGCAATAAACTGCTTACTTACGCGTTAGTTTTTCCAGATCGGCTTCAATCTCGCTGATCTTGTTGGTGACGACGCTTTCCAGATGACGTAAATCATCAAGGATCTTGCGTTTAAGATCGACTTCACTACGATCGCGCAGACAGATCTGATCCAGTTCGTCGATCACGTAGCGCAGGTTCGGGCTTATCTCCTGCACTTCTTTGTAACCCTGGCCAACGCCATCGGCGACCACGGTTTTACGCTGACGGGGATATTTAAACTTTACGCTCTTGGCAAAAAACTCGCCTTTATCCTTCTGGAAATAGATTTTCAGGATATCGTTATTGGCTTCTTGCCGCAGGCTGTAACGATCGATCTCTTCAGGATTGGTAATGCCCAGACTTTTCAGATTGTCATACATAGCGGTACCCTTAAGCTCACTATAACCATTGAATAATTAACGAAAAGCCTTGTTTATGCCACTCGCAGATGTAAAAAAAGCGGGCCAAGCCCGCTTTTTCAAAATACCGTTAGTCGATGGTGCGTAACAGCTCGTTAATACCGACTTTTCCTCGCGTCTTAGCATCAACTTTCTTCACGATCACCGCACAGTAAAGGCTGTACTTGCCATCTTTCGACGGCAGGTTGCCTGATACCACAACGGAGCCGGCCGGGACACGTCCATAATGTACTTCACCCGTTTCGCGGTCATAAATACGCGTACTCTGGCCGATGTAAACGCCCATAGAGATAACGGAACCTTCTTCGACAATTACGCCTTCTACGACTTCAGAGCGTGCGCCAATGAAGCAGTTATCTTCGATGATGGTTGGGTTAGCCTGTAATGGCTCCAGTACACCACCGATGCCAACACCGCCAGACAAGTGGACGTTTTTACCAATCTGGGCACACGAACCTACGGTAGCCCAGGTATCAACCATGGTACCTTCGTCAACGTATGCGCCGATATTGACGTATGACGGCATCAGAACCGTATTACGGGCGATAAATGCACCCTGACGCACAGCCGCAGGCGGCACTACGCGAAAGCCTTCCTTCTGGAAGCGCGCTTCGTCATAGTTGGCGAATTTCATTGGTACTTTATCGAAGTAGCGGCTTTCCGCACCATCGATAACCTGGTTATCGTTAATACGAAAAGAGAGCAGTACCGCTTTTTTCAGCCACTGATGAGTGACCCACTGACCCTCAATCTTTTCTGCGACGCGCAGTGCACCGGAATCCAGCAGAGAAATAACCTGATTAACCGCTTCACGGGTTACGGTATCCACATTTGCCGGAGTGATGTCGGCACGGCGCTCGAAAGCGGACTCAATAACGTTCTGTAACTGCTGCATTGTTAAACTCTTTCCATATAAATAAAAAACATTACCCTTTATCGTTTGGATTGAGGGCCTCTGTCAACCGTTGATGCACTTCCTGTTGCAGCTCATTATTAAGGGCACGCCGGTCGGCTGTTGCGATTATGAATAAATCTTCTACTCGCTCGCCAATGGTTGTAATTCGGGCGCCATGCAGCGAAATTCCCAGATCGGCAAAAATCTGTCCGACCCGCGCCAGCAGTCCAGGCTGGTCGAGCGCGATAAGCTCCAGGAATGATTTACGGTCAGTATGCGTCGGCAGAAAAGTGACCTCGGTGTCGACGGTAAAGTGACGTAATTTTGCCGGTTGACGACGTGGCTGCGGCGGCTGCCAGCTACGCTGAGTGATCGCTTGCTCCAGCCCAAAACGGATCGCTTCGTGTCTGTCTGATGACAGCGGGCTACCATCCGGTTCCAGCACGATAAACGTATCCATCGCCATTCCATCACGTGTAGTGAAAATCTGCGCATCGTGGACGCTAAGATTACGACGATCCAGTTCTGCACAGACCGCAGCAAACAGGTAAGGACGGTCCGGGCTCCAGATGAAAATTTCTGTCCCGCCTCGTGTTGCCTGTGGGCTGAGTAAAATCAAGGGATCGTTCAGATCATGCTGTAGCAGATGGCGTGCGTGCCAGGCCAACTGGTTTGGACTGTGGCGCACGAAATAGTTGGCGCGACAGCGCGACCAGATATGGTGTAGCGCTTCCTCATCAATATTATCCATACGCAGCAGCGCCAGTGCCTGAAGTTGGTGGTGGCGTACGCGCTCGCGCATATCCGGCGTGTTTTGCATTCCACGACGTAGCTGTTTTTCTGTGGCGAAGTACAGTTCTCGCAACAGACTTTGCTTCCAGCTGTTCCATAGGGTTTCGTTAGTGGCGCAAATATCCGCTACCGTCAGGCAGACCAGGAAGCGCAGACGATGTTCTGTTTGTACCTCTTCTGCGAATTGCTTAATCACCTCAGGATCCTGAATATCACGACGCTGAGCGGTAACTGACATCAGCAGATGCTGGCGTACAAGCCAGGCGACCAGTTGTGTTTCGCGGGAATTTAGTCCGTGCAATTCGGCGAATTTTAGAACGTCCTGGGCACCAAGAATTGAGTGGTCGCCGCCGCGTCCTTTGGCGATATCGTGGAACAGCGCGGCAATCAGAATCAGCTCCGGCTGGCGCAGGCGCGGCCAGAGATCCACACACAACGGGTGGCGCTGACGAGTCTCTTCCTTGGCAAAACTTTCCAGCTTTAGCATCACTCGGATGGTGTGTTCATCCACCGTGTAGGCATGAAACAGGTCAAACTGCATTTGGCCGACGATGTGCGACCATTGCGGCATATAGGCCCACAAAACACTGTGGCGGTGCATTGGCAGCAGACCGCGACTCACTGCGCCTGGATGTCGCAACATGCTGAGAAACAGCGAGCGGGCCTCCGGGATGTAGCACAGCGGTTGCGTTAAATGGCGGCGGGCATGGCGCAGATGACGCAACGTCGTGGAATAAATTCCAGTGATCGCGCTGTTACGCACCATAGTGTAAAACATTCGCAGAATCGCCTCTGGTTCACGGATGAACAGATCATCGTTGCGCAGGTCAATCAGTGTACCGCGAAGTTGAAAGTCATCATCAATCGGGCGTGGTTTTTCATCCGCAGGCAAGGCGAGGATAGCCTCGTCAAACAGCTGTAGCAGCATGTTGTTTAGTTCACTCACCCGACGCGTGACGCGAAAATAGTCTTTCATCATCCGTTCGACCGGCTCGTTGCCATCGCCGCTGTAGTTAAGCCGTTGGGCTACGCTCAACTGACGGTCGAACAGCAGACGGTTATCATAACGACTGACCACCAGATGCAGTGCGAAGCGAATGCGCCAAAGGATGTGCAGACATTCGTTGAGTTCGGCGCGCTCCGCCAGCGTCAGAAAACCGAACCCGACCATTTCATCAAGCGAGGTTGCGCCAAAATGGCGTCGGGCAACCCATTGCAGGGTGTGGATATCGCGCAGGCCGCCCGGGCTGCTTTTGATATCCGGCTCCAGATTGTAGCTGGTACCGTGATAGCGCTGGTGGCGCTGATTTTGCTCTTCCACCTTGGCGGCGTAAAATTTATCAGACGGCCAGAAACCTTCGCTAAAAATATGTTTCTGTAGCTCAAGAAACAGCGCTACGTCGCCGATCAGCAGTCGCGTTTCAATCAGGTTGGTGGCGACGGTTAAATCTGACAACCCCTCCAGCAGACACTCTTCCAGCGTGCGCACGCTGTGCCCAACCTCCAGCCTGACGTCCCACAGTAACGTTAACAGCTCGCCGACTTTCTCAGCTTGGGCGTCAGGCAGCTTTTTACGACTCAGGATCAGCAGGTCAATATCGGAAAGCGGATGCAGTTCACCGCGTCCATAGCCACCGACGGCAACCAGCGCCAGATCGGCGATCTGGCCGAAGCCAGCTTCAATCCACAGGCGTTGCAGCAACTGGTCAATAAATTCGGTGCGGGCTTCAATCAACTGTTCGGCAGAAATACCGCTGTCAAACGCTTCGCCTAACCAGTGCTGGAAAGTATCGATATGCGTTTTAATCCCGGTACAGTTGAGATCATGCTGTGGCCAGGTTCCAGGATTTTGCGGTTGGCCAGGCAGGGTGGGGAGGGCAGTATTTGCGTGCTGTTCAGGAAGAGTATTCATTGTGCGCCACCCATTAAAAAGCCGGATGACGGCGCTAACGCCTTATCCGGCCTACGAAGTAGAGCAATTTGTAGGCCTGATAAGATGCGGGGACATCGCCATCAGGCAAAAAATTATTCGTCGTGTTTGATGATCGCCGGGATGGTGTCATCCTTGCGTAACGTCAGAATTTCACAGCCGTTTTCGGTAACTACAATAGTATGCTCGTACTGTGCAGACAAGCTACGGTCTTTGGTTTTCACCGTCCAGCCGTCTTTCATGGTACGAATGCGATAATCCCCCGCATTCAGCATCGGTTCCACGGTAAAGGTCATGCCCGGCTGAAGTACTACACCGCCATCGTCAGCATCGTAGTGCAGAACCTGAGGTTCTTCATGGAAGCCGCGGCCAATACCGTGACCACAGTATTCGCGAACCACAGAGAAGCCTTCTCCTTCCGCGTATTTCTGAATCGCAGCGCCCAGCGTGCGCAGACGAATGCCTGGTTTTACCATCCGCAGCGCCAGATACAGGCTTTCCTGCGTAACGCGGCACAGACGCTCGCCGAGAATTGTCGGTTTGCCGACAATAAACATTTTTGAGGTGTCGCCATGGAACTCGTCTTTAATGACAGTCACGTCGATATTGACGATATCGCCATCTTTCAGATGTTTGGCATCATCCGGGATCCCGTGGCATACCACTTCGTTAATAGAGATGCACACAGACTTCGGATAACCGTGATAACCCAGGCAGGCGGATATAGCCTGCTGCTCATTCACTATGTAGTCATTACAGATGCGATCCAGTTCGCCGGTGCTGACACCCGGTTTGATAAACGGTTCGATCATTTCCAGCACTTCAGCGGCCAGACGACCAGCGACGCGCATTTTTTCGATTTCTTCAGGGGTCTTGATTGAGATAGCCATGAATTCTGTCCATCAGTGTCGATGATTTCGACAATAATTGTGTAAGTGCTGCCAATGGTAACAGTCCGGCGTACTTGCTGCCAAATTGAGAATCATTAACAGCACAGACCGCCAACAATTATTGGTGTCTGCGGCGTATTTGTGGTATAAAGCGCGCCGGACTTCCGTTCCATTCTCAGATACACAAGATGGACTGAAGCGACAAATCTCACTTTGTGTAACAACACACACGTATCGGCACATATTCCGGGGTGCCCTTTGGGGTCGGTAATATGGGATGCGTGGAGGCTTAACCCCAACTTTTATATATAGAGGTTTTAATCATGGCAACTGTTTCCATGCGCGACATGCTCAAGGCTGGTGTTCACTTCGGTCACCAGACCCGTTACTGGAACCCGAAAATGAAGCCGTTCATCTTCGGTGCGCGTAACAAAGTTCACATCATCAACCTTGAGAAAACTGTACCGATGTTCAACGAAGCTCTGGCTGAACTGAACAAGATCTCTGCTCGTAAAGGTAAAATCCTTTTCGTTGGTACTAAACGCGCTGCAAGCGAAGCGGTGAAAGAAGCTGCTAACAGCTGCGACCAGTTCTTCGTGAACCATCGCTGGCTGGGCGGTATGCTGACTAACTGGAAAACTGTTCGTCAGTCCATCAAACGTCTGAAAGATCTGGAAACTCAGTCTCAGGACGGTACTTTCGAAAAGCTGACCAAGAAAGAAGCGCTGATGCGCACCCGTGAGCTTGAGAAACTGGAAAACAGCCTGGGCGGTATCAAAGACATGGGCGGTCTGCCGGACGCTCTGTTCGTAATCGATGCTGACCACGAGCACATTGCTATCAAAGAAGCAAACAACCTGGGTATCCCGGTATTTGCTATCGTTGATACCAACTCTGATCCGGACGGTGTTGACTTCGTTATCCCGGGTAACGACGACGCAATCCGTGCTGTGACCCTGTACCTGGGCGCTGTAGCTACAACCGTTCGTGAAGGCCGTTCTCAGGATCTGGCTTCCCAGGCGGAAGAAAGCTTCGTAGAAGCTGAATAATAAGGCACGCTCGTTAGAGCCCTTATAGACCAGGTAGTATCACGTTTGGTTAGGGGGCCTGTATTAGGCCCCCTTTTTCACTTTTAAATCTGTGCGGTTTAATGCCGGGCAGATCAAATCTTCCGAGGATTTTAGAATGGCTGAAATTACCGCATCCCTGGTAAAAGAGCTGCGTGAGCGTACTGGCGCAGGCATGATGGATTGCAAAAAAGCACTGACTGAAGCTAATGGCGACATCGAGCTGGCAATCGAAAACATGCGTAAATCTGGAGCGATCAAAGCTGCGAAAAAAGCAGGCAACGTTGCTGCTGACGGCGTGATCAAAACCAAAATCGAAGGCAACTTCGGTGTGATTCTGGAAGTTAACTGCCAGACTGACTTCGTTGCTAAAGACGGTGGTTTCCAGGCGTTCGCAGACAAAGTTCTGGACGCGGCTGTAGCAGGTAAAGTGACTGATGTTGAAGTCCTGAAAGCACAGTTCGAAGAAGAGCGTGTTGCGCTGGTTGCTAAAATCGGTGAAAACATCAACATCCGTCGCGTTGCAATCCTGGAAGGCGACGTTCTGGGCAACTACCAACACGGTGCGCGCATCGGTGTTCTGGTTGCGGCTAAAGGCGCTGATGAAGAGCTGGTTAAACACCTGGCGATGCACGTTGCTGCAAGCAAACCAGAATTCGTTAAACCAGAAGACGTGTCTGCTGAAGTGGTAGAGAAAGAATACCAGGTACAGCTGGACATCGCGATGCAGTCTGGTAAGCCGAAAGAAATCGCAGAGAAAATGGTTGAAGGCCGTATGAAGAAATTCACCGGTGAAGTTTCTCTGACTGGTCAGCCTTTCGTAATGGACCCGAGCAAAAACGTTGGCCAGTTGCTGAAAGAGCACAACGCTGACGTGACTGGCTTCATCCGCTTTGAAGTGGGCGAAGGCATCGAGAAAGTTGAAGCTGACTTCGCAGCAGAAGTTGCTGCAATGTCTAAACAGTCTTAATTGTACTGTCCGGAGCCGCCTCAGGGCGGCTCCTTTTTGTACCCGTCATGTGAAAATCAGCCAGTTCCAGTAGGCAACAAACGGCAGGAAACACATGATGTCACCCGATTTAAATCATCCCATTCGTGACACTCGCAGGAAAGAAAATGGCTACCAACGCAAAACCCGTCTACAAACGCATTCTGCTTAAACTGAGCGGCGAAGCATTGCAGGGGACTGAAGGTTTCGGTATTGACGCAAGCATCCTTGACCGTATGGCGCAAGAGATTAAAGAACTTGTTGAACTGGGCATTCAGGTTGGCGTAGTGATTGGCGGTGGTAACCTGTTCCGCGGTGCAGGTTTGGCAAAAGCGGGTATGAACCGCGTTGTGGGCGACCACATGGGCATGCTGGCAACAGTTATGAACGGCCTGGCAATGCGTGACGCACTGCATCGCGCCTATGTGAACGCTCGCCTGATGTCTGCTATTCCGCTGAACGGCGTGTGCGACAACTACAGCTGGGCAGAGGCTATCAGCCTGCTGCGTAACAACCGCGTTGTTATTTTATCCGCGGGTACCGGTAACCCGTTCTTCACTACTGACTCTGCAGCTTGTCTGCGCGGTATTGAAATCGAAGCGGATGTGGTTCTGAAAGCCACTAAAGTTGATGGCGTATTTACCGCCGATCCGGCTCAGGATCCAACCGCTACCATGTACGAACAACTGACCTACAGTGAAGTACTGGATAAAGAACTGAAAGTGATGGATCTGGCTGCGTTCACGCTGGCTCGTGACCACAAATTACCGATTCGTGTCTTCAACATGAACAAACCAGGTGCCTTGCGCCGTGTTGTTATGGGTGAAAAAGAAGGCACTTTAATCACGGAATAATTTCCGTCGAGGCCAAATACGGGTAAGATTCCGCTTTAATCAAGCGGGTCACTTACCCGGTGGCATATTTTAAACAAGACTATACTTAGCGCATCAGTGCTTCCGTCTGGTCTGTCTGAGACAAGTTTTCAAGGATTCGTAACGTGATTAGCGATATCAGAAAAGATGCTGAAGTGCGCATGGATAAATGCGTAGAAGCGTTCAAAAACCAAATCAGCAAAATTCGCACGGGTCGTGCTTCTCCCAGCCTGCTGGACGGTATTGTCGTAGAATATTACGGCACACCAACTCCGCTGCGTCAGCTGGCAAGCGTAACGGTTGAAGATTCCCGTACTCTTAAAATCAACGTGTTTGACCGTTCAATGGGGCCGGCTGTTGAGAAGGCGATTATGGCTTCCGACCTCGGTCTGAACCCAAGTTCTGCGGGTACCGATATCCGCGTTCCGCTGCCTCCGCTGACCGAAGAGCGTCGTAAAGATCTGACGAAAGTTGTGCGTGGTGAAGCTGAACAGGCTCGTGTTGCTGTACGTAACGTACGCCGTGATGCCAACGATAAAGTAAAAGCTCTGTTGAAAGATAAAGAGATCAGCGAAGATGACGATCGCCGTTCTCAGGACGACGTACAGAAACTGACTGACGCAGCAATCAAGAAAGTTGATGCGGCGCTGGCAGAGAAAGAAGCGGAACTGATGCAGTTCTGATTCGTCTGTACGTTTAAAACGCCGCTTGGGGGATCTGTGAGGATCAACTGGCGGCGTTTTGCTTTTTATCCTGTCTCAATTCTTCTGGATGTCTGATGAAGCAATTAACCGTTCTGGGCTCAACCGGCTCTATTGGTTGCAGTACGCTGGATGTAGTACGCCATAACCCGGAAAAGTTTCGAGTTGCTGCGTTGGTTGCGGGTAAAAATGTCACCCGCATGGTAGAGCAATGCCTGGAGTTTTCTCCCCGCTATGCGGTGATGGACGATGAAAAAAGCGCAGTGCTGGTGAAAGCCGCACTTCAGGAGCAAGGAAGTCGCACTGAGGTGATGAGTGGGCAACAGGCAGCCTGTGATATGGCTGCGCTGGATGACGTCGATCAGGTGATGGCGGCGATTGTCGGCGCAGCGGGGCTATTACCGACGCTGGCGGCAATCCGTGCAGGCAAAAGTATTCTGTTGGCAAATAAAGAGTCTTTAGTGACCTGCGGACGTCTGTTTATGGACGACGTGAAACGCAACAAAGCGCAGCTTTTGCCGGTAGATAGCGAACATAATGCGATTTTTCAGAGTTTACCTCAACCTATCCAACACAATCTGGGATACGCTGACCTTGAGCAAAATGGCGTAATGTCCGTTCTGCTTACCGGGTCTGGTGGCCCTTTCCGTGAAACGCCATTGCAGGATCTGGTCTCAATGACGCCCGATCAAGCATGCCGTCATCCGAACTGGTCGATGGGAAGAAAAATCTCAGTCGATTCCGCCACCATGATGAATAAAGGTCTGGAATACATTGAAGCGCGTTGGTTATTTAATGCCAGTGCAAGCCAGATGGAAGTGCTGATTCATCCGCAGTCGGTGATTCACTCGATGGTGCGTTATCAGGATGGTAGTGTGCTGGCCCAGTTGGGTGAGCCTGATATGCGTACACCGATTGCTCATACGATGGCATGGCCGGAACGTGTGACGTCTGGCGCTAAGCCTGTCGACTTTTGCAAACTCAGTGCGTTGACTTTTTCCGCACCTGATTACCAGCGTTATCCGTGCCTGAAATTGGCAATGGACGCGTTTGAGCAAGGGCAGGCCGCGACAACCGCGCTGAACGCCGCGAATGAAATTACCGTTGCCGCATTCCTGGCGCAGCAGATTCGATTTACTGATATCGCCGATCTAAATTTATCCGTACTGGATAAGATGGATTTGCAGGAACCGCAGAGCGTTGATGACGTGCTGAGGGTCGATGCCATCGCCAGGGAAGTCGCCACAAAACAAGTGACGCGACTCTCAAGCTGATGATAATCCCGCTACGGGGGATCGTGCTATTTGTTAGCGTTGGGCTTCAGTGATATAGTCTGCGCCACCCGATTGTGGGTATTTGCTTTTTTTCGGTCGGGTAAGCCGTGGTTTGACACGGCTTTTTTGTGGATACACAAAATCATTCAGGTTGCATCAAGGCGGCAAGTGAATG
Source organism: Citrobacter sp. Cm046 (assembly GCF_030333065.1). Classification (NCBI taxonomy): domain Bacteria; kingdom Pseudomonadati; phylum Pseudomonadota; class Gammaproteobacteria; order Enterobacterales; family Enterobacteriaceae; genus Citrobacter; species Citrobacter sp. Cm046. The sequence goes on from NZ_JAOWGP010000046.1 coordinate 552,061, forward strand.
AGTTCCCAGGAGCATACAATCAGTATGTGGCTGGGGCGAATGAGCGCAGCTAACAAAGAGGCAGCCTGAAGGATGAAGAGCAAAAGGCTTCAGTATTCCTGAGTACCTTAAAATCCTTTCAGGGACTAAAAACGCGTTATGTTGTCTGCAACTCAACCATTAAGCGAAAATTTGCCAGCACATGGCTGCCGCCATGTAGCCATTATTATGGATGGCAATGGCCGCTGGGCGAAAAAGCAAGGGAAGATTCGCGCCTTTGGGCATAAGGCCGGAGCAAAATCCGTCCGCCGGGCTGTCTCTTTTGCTGCCAATAACGGTATTGATGCGTTAACGCTGTATGCCTTTAGCAGTGAGAACTGGAACCGACCTGCGCAGGAAGTGAGCGCGTTAATGGAATTGTTCGTGTGGGCGCTTGATAGCGAAGTGAAAAACCTGCACCGCCATAACGTTCGTCTGCGTATTATCGGGGATATCAGTCGATTTAACTCACGTTTGCAAGAACGGATCCGCAAATCGGAAGCGCTTACCGCCCAAAATACCGGGTTAACGCTGAATATTGCTGCGAATTACGGTGGACGGTGGGATATTGTCCAGGGAGTCAGACAACTGGCACAACAGGTGCAGGAAGGTCTGCTGCGTCCTGAGCAAATTGATGAAGAGAAGCTTGGTCAACAAATTTGCATGCATGAGCTGGCTCCGGTGGATTTAGTAATAAGGACTGGGGGAGAGCACCGCATTAGTAATTTTCTGCTGTGGCAAATTGCCTATGCCGAGCTTTACTTTACGGATGTTCTCTGGCCCGATTTCGATGAACAAGACTTTGAAGGTGCGCTGCATGCCTTTGCTAATCGAGAGCGTCGTTTCGGCGGCACCGAACCCGGTGATGAAAAAGCCTGATGGGGGTCGCTTTTGCTGAAGTATCGCCTGATTTCTGCTTTTGTTTTAATACCCGTGGTCATCGCGGCGCTGTTTTTGTTGCCGCCGGTGGGGTTCGCCATTGTTACGCTGGTCGTTTGTATGCTGGCAGCCTGGGAATGGGGACAGTTAAGCGGTTTTGCCACTCGCACGCAGCGAGTCTGGCTGGCGGTTCTGTGTGGGCTACTGCTGGCACTGATGCTGTTTTTGCTGCCTGAATATCATCACAATATTCACCAGCCGCTGGTTGAATTGTCGCTTTGGGCGTCGTTAGGCTGGTGGGCTGTAGCGCTATTACTGGTGTTATTTTACCCCGGTTCAGCGGCAGTCTGGCGTAATTCAAAGATATTACGCATAATTTTCGGCATCTTAACCATTGTCCCTTTCTTTTGGGGAATGCTGGCGCTACGAGCCTGGCATTATGATGAGAATCATTATAGTGGCGCGGTATGGCTGCTCTATGTCATGATCCTCGTCTGGGGAGCGGATTCTGGTGCGTATATGTTTGGAAAGCTGTTTGGCAAGCATAAACTGGCGCCGAAGGTCTCTCCTGGTAAAACCTGGCAAGGTTTTATTGGCGGACTCGCCACTGCTGCTGTGATCTCATGGGGTTATGGTATGTGGGCGAATCTTGATGTTGCGCCTGTCACCTTGCTCATTTGCTCTATCGTTGCAGCCCTGGCCTCCGTGTTGGGTGACTTGACCGAGAGTATGTTTAAGCGTGAAGCAGGTATTAAGGACAGTGGTCACTTAATCCCAGGGCACGGTGGTATTCTGGATCGCATTGATAGCCTGACGGCTGCAGTACCGGTCTTTGCTTGCCTGTTGTTACTGGTATTCAGGACACTCTAACGGATGGTCTTATGCTGAGTATTCTCTGGAATCTGGCTGCATTCATCGTCGCACTCGGTGTGCTTATCACTGTGCATGAATTTGGTCATTTCTGGGTTGCCCGGCGCTGTGGAGTCCGTGTCGAGCGCTTTTCCATTGGCTTTGGAAAAGCGCTTTGGCGTCGTACCGATAAACTGGGTACTGAATACGTCATCGCCCTGATCCCACTCGGCGGCTACGTCAAAATGCTGGATGAGCGTGCTGAGCCGGTTATACCGGAGCTGCGCCACCACGCCTTCAACAATAAAACAGTTGGGCAACGTGCTGCCATTATCGCTGCAGGCCCAATTGCAAACTTCATCTTTGCTATTTTTGCCTACTGGTTGGTCTTTATCATCGGTGTCCCTGGTGTGCGTCCGGTTGTTGGTGAGATCACACCTAATTCGATCGCCGCTCAGGCGCAAATTTTGCCTGGTACGGAACTAAAAGCTGTTGATGGCATCGAAACCCCAGATTGGGATACTGTGCGGTTGCAGCTGGTCTCCAAAATCGGCGATGAGCATACGACCATCAGCGTGGCGCAGTTTGGCAGCAACCAGCGACAGGACAAAACGCTGGATCTGCGCGATTGGGCATTTGAGCCGGATAAAGAGGATCCTGTCTCTAGTCTGGGGATTCGCCCGCGCGGTCCGCAGATTGAACCGGTGCTGTCAGAAGTGCAGGTTAACTCCGCTGCAAGCAAGGCGGGTTTGCAAGCTGGCGACAGGATCGTTAAAGTCGATGGTCAACCGCTAACGCAATGGATGACGTTCGTGATGTTGGTGCGCGATAATCCAGGTAAGCCGTTAGCGCTCGAAATTGAAAGGCAGGGGAGTCCCTTGTCTTTAACATTAATCCCGGATACCAAACCGGGTAATGGAAAGGCGGAAGGTTTTGCGGGCGTTGTGCCTAAAATTATCCCTCTGCCTGATGAGTACAAGACTGTACGCCAGTATGGGCCGTTCAGCGCCATCCTCGAAGCCACGGATAAAACGTGGCAGCTGATGAAGTTGACGGTCAGTATGCTGGGAAAATTGATTACCGGTGATGTAAAACTGAACAACCTCAGTGGGCCGATTTCTATCGCCCAGGGGGCTGGGATGTCAGCGGAGTTCGGGGTAATTTATTACCTGATGTTCCTTGCGCTTATCAGCGTGAACTTAGGGATAATCAACCTGTTTCCGTTGCCCGTTCTTGACGGGGGGCATCTGCTGTTCCTGGCGATTGAAAAGCTGAAGGGCGGTCCGGTATCCGAGCGGGTTCAAGACTTTAGTTATCGCATTGGCTCTATTTTGCTGGTGTTGTTAATGGGGCTTGCACTTTTCAATGATTTCTCTCGGTTGTAAGAGAGTGTTAGGAAGAACGCATAATAACGATGGCGATGAAAAAGTTGCTCATAGCGTCGCTGCTGTTTAGCAGCGCCACCGTATACGGTGCTGAAGGGTTCGTAGTGAAGGACATTCATTTCGAAGGCCTACAGCGAGTCGCCGTTGGTGCGGCTCTCCTTAGTATGCCGGTGCGTACAGGCGACACGGTTAATGATGAAGACATCAGTAATACCATTCGCGCCCTGTTCGCCACCGGAAACTTTGAGGATGTCCGCGTCCTGCGCGATGGTGATACCCTTCTGGTTCAGGTAAAAGAACGTCCGACGATTGCCAGCATTACTTTCTCCGGTAACAAATCGGTGAAAGACGACATGCTTAAGCAGAACCTCGAGGCGTCTGGCGTGCGTGTTGGCGAATCTCTTGATCGCACAACCCTTGCCGATATCGAAAAAGGCCTGGAAGATTTCTACTATAGCGTCGGTAAGTACAGCGCCAGTGTGAAAGCGGTGGTAACACCGTTGCCGCGTAACCGCGTTGATCTCAAACTGGTGTTCCAGGAAGGTGTATCGGCGAAGATCCAACAGATCAATATCGTCGGTAACCACGCCTTTACAACCGACGAGCTTATCTCTCACTTCCAACTGCGTGATGAAGTGCCGTGGTGGAACGTCGTAGGCGATCGTAAATATCAGAAACAGAAACTGGCGGGCGATCTCGAAACCCTGCGCAGCTACTATCTGGATCGCGGTTACGCTCGTTTCAACATTGACTCCACGCAGGTCAGCCTGACGCCGGATAAGAAAGGTATCTATATCACTGTCAACATCACAGAAGGCGAGCAGTACAAACTTTCTGGGGTGCAAGTGAGCGGTAACCTTGCCGGACACTCTGCCGAGATTGAGACCCTGACGAAAATCGAGCCGGGCGAACTCTATAACGGCACCAAAGTGACCAAAATGGAAGATGATATCAAGAAGCTTCTGGGTCGCTATGGCTATGCCTACCCGCGTGTACAGTCGCAACCTGAAATCAACGATGCAGACAAAACCGTAAAATTACGTGTAAATGTGGATGCGGGTAACCGTTTCTATGTTCGTAAGATCCGTTTTGAAGGTAACGACACCTCTAAAGATTCCGTGCTGCGTCGCGAAATGCGCCAGATGGAAGGCGCGTGGTTGGGTAGCGATCTGGTCGATCAGGGTAAAGAACGTCTGAATCGTCTGGGCTACTTCGAAACCGTGGACACTGATACTCAGCGTATTCCGGGTAGTCCGGATCAGGTTGATGTGGTCTATAAGGTGAAAGAACGTAACACCGGTAGCTTCAACTTCGGCGTCGGTTACGGTACCGAGAGCGGCGTTAGCTTCCAGGCGGGCGTTCAGCAGGATAACTGGTTAGGTACCGGTTATTCGGTCGGTATTAACGGCACCAAAAACGACTATCAGACCTATACTGAGTTGTCTGTTACCAACCCGTATTTCACCGTTGATGGTGTCAGCCTTGGTGGTCGCGTCTTCTATAACGACTTTGAAGCGGATGATGCGGATCTGTCCGACTATACCAACAAAAGTTATGGTACAGACGTAACGCTGGGCTTCCCGATCAACGAATACAATACGTTGCGTGCGGGTCTGGGTTATGTGCATAACTCCCTGTCTAACATGGATCCACAGGTTGCGATGCAGCGATATCTGGTTTCCATGGGTGAGAATCCTGACGCTGATAGCTTCAAATCGGACGATTTCACCTTCAACTACGGTTGGACATACAACAAGCTGGACCGTGGGTACTTCCCAACGGAAGGTACGCGTGTCAACCTGAACGGTAAAGTGACGGTTCCTGGTTCTGATAACGAATACTACAAAGCGACGTTGGATACTGCGACCTATGTGCCGATCGATGACGACCATAAATGGGTTGTTCTGGGTCGTACTAAGTGGGGTTACGGTGACGGTATAGGCGGCAAAGAGATGCCGTTCTATGAGAACTTCTATGCCGGTGGTTCCAGCACTGTGCGTGGCTTCCAGTCGAACACTATCGGTCCGAAAGCCGTCTATTTACCGGCTAATCGTTATAATAATGATGACGATTATGACAACGAGTGTGACACTACCAATACTGCACCGTGTAAATCGGATGATGCTGTGGGCGGTAACGCCATGGCTGTCGCTAGCCTGGAGTTTATTACTCCGACGCCGTTTATTAGCGACAAGTATGCCAACTCGGTCCGTACTTCCTTCTTCTGGGATATGGGTACCGTTTGGGATACTAACTGGGATTCCGCGAAGTATTCTGGTTATCCAGACTACAGCGATCCGAGCAATATCCGTATGTCTGCAGGTATCGCATTACAATGGATGTCCCCATTGGGGCCGTTGGTCTTCTCCTACGCCCAGCCGTTTAAGGATTATGAGGGAGACAAAAAAGAGCAGTTCCAGTTTAACATTGGTAAAACCTGGTAATTGTTCTTCACAAAGGAATGTAAGAGTTGTGTAGCGATGACTTTAGGCGATCTTGCATGGGATCGCCTGGCCACGCAAAGAACTGCATCTTCGGATGCAAATGGGATGGTAAGGAGTTAATTGTGAAAAAGTGGTTATTAGCTGCAGGTCTCGGTTTAGCGATGGCAACGTCTGCACAGGCTGCCGACAAAATTGCAATCGTCAATATGGGTAGCCTGTTCCAACAGGTTGCACAGAAGACTGGTGTTTCTAATACGCTGGAAAACGAGTTCAAAGGCCGCGCCAGCGAACTGCAGCGTATGGAATCCGATCTGCAATCTAAAATGCAGCGTCTGCAATCTATGAAAGCGGGTGCCGATCGTACCAAGCTGGAAAAAGACGTTATGGCACAGCGCCAGACTTTCTCTCAGAAAGCGCAGGCTTTTGAGCAGGATCGTCAACGTCGTTCCAACGAAGAACGTGGCAAACTGGTTACTCGTATCCAGACTGCTGTGAAATCTGTCGCTAGCAGCCAGAGCATCGATCTGGTCGTTGACGCGAACACCGTTGCATACAACAGCAGCGATGTAAAAGACATCACCGCCGACGTACTGAAACAGGTTAAATAAGTAATGCCTTCAATTCGACTGGCTGATTTAGCAGAGCAGTTGGATGCAGAATTACACGGTGATGGCGATATCGTCATCACCGGCGTAGCGTCCATGCAATCTGCGCAAACTGGCAATATCACATTCATGGTAAACCCTAAATACCGTGAACATTTAGGCGTATGCCAGGCTTCTGCCGTTGTGATGACGCAGGACGATCTTCCTTTTGCTAAGAGTGCCGCGCTGGTAGTGAAGAATCCCTACCTGACCTATGCACGAATGGCACAAATTTTAGATACCACGCCTCAGCCTGCACAAAATATTGCACCCAGTGCAGTGATCGATGCGACGGCGAAGCTGGGTAATAATGTCTCTGTTGGCGCAAATGCGGTCATCGAGTCAGGCGTAGAGCTGGGCGATAACGTGGTTATCGGCGCAGGTTGCTTCGTCGGAAAAAACACAAAAATCGGTGCAGGTTCACGCTTGTGGGCCAATGTGACGATTTACCACGATATTCAGATCGGTGAGAATTGCTTGATCCAGTCAAGCACAGTCGTCGGATCTGACGGCTTTGGCTATGCAAACGATCGTGGTAATTGGGTGAAGATCCCGCAGCTTGGTCGCGTCATTATTGGCGATCGCGTCGAGATTGGTGCCTGTACGACAATCGATCGTGGCGCACTGGACGATACCGTGATCGGCAATGGTGTTATCATTGATAACCAGTGCCAGATTGCGCATAACGTTGTGATTGGCGACAATACGGCTGTAGCCGGTGGCGTCATTATGGCGGGTAGCCTGAAGATTGGCCGTTACTGCATGATTGGCGGCGCCAGCGTGATCAATGGGCATATGGAAATATGCGACAAAGTCACGGTAACTGGCATGGGTATGGTGATGCGTCCTATTACTGAACCTGGCGTCTACTCCTCAGGCATTCCGCTACAACCCAACAAGGTATGGCGTAAAACAGCTGCACTGGTGATGAATATTGATGATATGAGCAAGCGTCTCAAAGCAATTGAGCGCAAGGTTAATCAACAAGACTAACGTTCCACCTGTACACAACATCGTTCAAGCTGCATTGAAGCGGCAATTGAGTGAAATCCCGGGAGCTTGCGCAGGTAAGTGACTGGAGTGAGCCAAGGCAGCCAACAAAGCGGCAGCTTGAAAGATAAAGTGTATGTACGTGCCATCCTTTTACGGCCTGTCACATTCATGCGATTGCGACAGGCCGTGTTATTATTGCCTTTTAGTATATTTTGACAGGAAGAGTATTTTGACTACTAACACTCATACTCTGCATATTGAAGAGATTTTAGAACTTCTGCCGCACCGTTTTCCGTTTCTGCTGGTTGACCGTGTGCTGGATTTTGAAGAAGGTCGTTTTCTGCGCGCAGTGAAAAATGTATCCGTTAACGAGCCTTTCTTTCAGGGCCACTTCCCGGGTAAACCGATTTTCCCTGGTGTGCTGATTCTGGAAGCGATGGCACAGGCAACGGGTATTCTGGCGTTTAAAAGCGTAGGAAAACTGGAGCCGGGCGAACTGTATTACTTCGCAGGTATTGATGAGGCACGCTTTAAGCGTCCTGTCGTGCCAGGCGATCAGATGATCATGGAAGTGACTTTCGAGAAAACGCGCCGCGGCCTGACCCGTTTTAAAGGGGTTGCGTTGGTCGACGGTAAAGTTGTGTGCGAAGCAACAATGATGTGTGCCCGTAGCCGGGAGGCCTGATACGTGATTGATAAATCCGCCTTTATTCACCCAACTGCCATTGTAGAAGATGGTGCCAGCATTGGCGCTAATGCTCACATTGGCCCATTTTGTATTGTTGGACCCCATGTTGAAATTGGTGAGGGTACCGTACTGAAGTCTCACGTTGTCGTGAATGGTCATACCAAGATTGGTCGCGATAACGAGATCTATCAGTTTGCCTCCATCGGTGAAGTGAACCAGGACCTGAAATATGCTGGCGAACCGACCCGTGTGGAAATTGGCGATCGTAACCGCATCCGCGAGAGCGTCACCATTCATCGTGGCACAGTGCAGGGCGGTGGGTTGACGAAGGTGGGCAGTGATAACTTACTGATGATCAACGCGCACGTCGCGCACGATTGTACGGTGGGTAACCGCTGCATTCTGGCGAATAACGCCACGCTTGCCGGACATGTTTCGCTGGATGATTTTGTTATCATCGGTGGCATGACAGCGGTGCATCAGTTCTGCATCATTGGCGCGCACGTGATGGTTGGTGGCTGTTCTGGCGTTGCCCAGGATGTTCCTCCATACGTTATTGCCCAAGGCAACCATGCGACGCCGTTTGGCGTCAACATTGAAGGTCTGAAGCGTCGTGGATTCACTCGCGAAGCGATTACTGCGATCCGCAATGCCTATAAAGCGTTGTACCGCAGCGGCAAAACGCTTGACGAAGCGAAACCGGAAATCGCCGAACTGGCGAAGCAGTACCCCGATGTTCAGGCCTTTAGCGATTTCTTTGAGCGCTCAACGCGTGGTCTGATTCGTTAATGACTGAGCAGCGTCCTTTAACGATTGCCCTCGTCGCCGGAGAAACCTCCGGCGATATTCTTGGTGCAGGATTAATTCGAGCACTCAAGGCTCGCGTCCCCAATGCGCGATTTATTGGCGTTGCAGGTCCGCTGATGCAGGCTGAAGGCTGTGAAGCCTGGTACGAAATGGAAGAGTTGGCGGTAATGGGCATTGTTGAAGTGCTCGGACGTCTGCGCCGTTTGCTGCATATCCGCGCTGATCTGACTCGCCGTTTCACCGATCTCAAGCCGGATGTTTTTGTCGGTATTGATGCGCCTGATTTCAACATTACCCTCGAAGGAAATTTGAAAAAGCAGGGCATTAAAACCATTCATTACGTCAGCCCCTCCGTGTGGGCATGGCGACAGAAACGCGTTTTCAAAATAGGCAGATCCACCAATATGGTGCTGGCCTTTCTGCCTTTCGAAAAAGCGTTTTATGACAAATTTAACGTCCCGTGCCGCTTTATCGGTCACACCATGGCGGATGCCATGCCGTTGGATCCTGATAAAAATGCGGCTCGTGATGTTCTGGGTATTCCTCATGATGCGCACTGCCTGGCATTGCTACCGGGAAGTCGTGGTGCAGAAGTGGAAATGCTCAGCGCTGATTTTCTGAAAACAGCGCAGCTATTACGTCAACAATACCCGGATCTCGAAGTTGTGGTTCCGTTGGTCAATACCAAACGCCGAGAGCAGTTTGAACGCATCAAGGCTGAAGTGGCTCCAGAACTTTCCGTACATATGCTTAATGGAATGGGACGTGAAGCCATGGTTGCCAGCGATGCTGCGCTGCTGGCCTCTGGTACGGCTGCGCTGGAGTGCATGCTGGCGAAGTGTCCGATGGTTGTCGGCTATCGTATGAAACCCTTCACGTTCTGGCTGGCGAAGCGTCTGGTGAAAACCGATTATGTTTCTCTGCCGAACTTGTTAGCGGGAAGAGAACTGGTTAAAGAGCTGCTGCAGGATGAATGCGAACCGCATGCATTGGCGCAAGCGCTGTTGCCGTTGCTCGCCAATGGTAAAACCAGCCATGCGATGCATGACACTTTCCGTGAACTGCACCAGCAGATCCGTTGCAATGCCGATGAACAAGCGGCGGATGCTGTCCTGGAGTTAGCACAATGATTGAATTTGTTTATCCACATACGCATTTAGTGGCGGGTGTGGATGAAGTGGGGCGCGGTCCTTTGGTGGGAGCCGTTGTGACTGCGGCCGTTATACTTGATCCTGCGCGTCCGATTGTCGGGCTCAACGACTCCAAAAAATTGTCGGAAAAGCGTCGTCTGGCACTTTACGATGAAATCAAGGACAAGGCGTTAAGCTGGAGCCTTGGGCGAGCGGAACCGCATGAAATTGACGAGCTGAATATCCTGCATGCCACCATGCTGGCTATGCAGCGTGCGGTTGCAGGTCTGCATATTACGCCTGAATACGTACTGATTGATGGAAATCGTTGCCCGGCATTGCCGATGCCGTCGATGGCGGTAGTGAAAGGTGATAGCCGAGTGGCAGAGATCAGCGCTGCGTCTATCCTGGCTAAAGTCACACGTGACGCTGAAATGGCGGCGCTGGATATTATTTTTCCGCAGTATGGCTTTGCACAGCACAAAGGCTACCCAACCGCTTTTCATCTGGAAAAGCTGGCAGAGCATGGCGCTACAGAGCACCACCGTCGCAGCTTTGGCCCTGTCAAACGCGCACTGGGACTCGCGTCCTGATTCTTGTGTCGAGAATAAGTAAACCGGAATCTGAAGATGTCTGAACCACGTTTCGTCCACCTGCGGGTGCACAGCGACTACTCCATGATTGATGGGCTGGCAAAAACCGGACCGCTGGTAAAAAAGGCGGCCGCATTAGGCATGCCTGCGCTGGCGATCACCGATTTTACCAACCTGTGTGGTCTGGTGAAGTTTTACGGAGCGGGTCATGGCGCGGGCATTAAGCCAATTGTTGGCGCTGATTTTCATGTTCGTAGTGAACTGTTTGGTGATGAGCTCACTCAACTGACCGTGCTGGCGGCCAATAACACGGGTTACCAGAACCTGACATTGTTGATATCGAAAGCCTATCAGCGTGGCTATGGTGCTGAAGGGCCGGTTATCGACAAAGACTGGCTGGTCGATTTAAAAGATGGCTTAATTTTGCTTTCCGGTGGTCGCATGGGCGACGTCGGGCGCAGCCTGCTGCGTGGTAACAGCGCACTGGTCGATGAGTGCGTGACGTTTTATGAAGAACATTTTCCCAATTGCTACTTCCTGGAACTGATCCGCACCGGCAGGCAAGACGAAGAAAATTATCTGCATGCCGCAGTGGCTCTGGCCGAAACGCGTGGTCTGCCAGTGGTGGCGACCAACGATGTTCGCTTCCTTGAAAGCGGAGATTTCGACGCGCATGAAATTCGCGTTGCGATCCACGATGGTTTCACTCTCGATGATCCGAAACGCCCGCGCAACTATTCGCCGCAGCAGTATATGCGCAGCGAAGAGGAGATGTGCGAGCTGTTCTCCGACATCCCGGAAGCGCTGCAAAATACTGTCGAGATAGCCAAACGCTGTAATGTGACGGTACGTTTGGGCGAATATTTTCTGCCGCAGTTCCCGACTGGTGATATGACCACGGAAGACTATCTGGTCAAAAAATCCAAAGAGGGGCTGGAAGAGCGTCTGGCATTTTTGTTCCCGGACGAAGCCGAGCGTCAAGAGAAGCGCCCACCCTATGATGAACGCCTGGATATTGAACTTCAGGTTATTAACCAAATGGGGTTCCCGGGTTACTTCCTGATCGTTATGGAGTTTATCCAGTGGTCAAAAGATAACGGTGTACCCGTTGGGCCGGGACGTGGTTCCGGTGCGGGCTCGTTGGTTGCTTATGCATTAAAAATTACCGATCTTGATCCGCTGGAATTCGACCTGCTGTTCGAACGTTTCCTCAACCCGGAACGTGTCTCGATGCCTGACTTCGACGTTGACTTCTGTATGGAGAAGCGCGACCAGGTAATTGAGCACGTAGCGGATATGTATGGCCGTGACGCGGTATCGCAGATTATTACCTTTGGTACGATGGCGGCAAAAGCGGTTATCCGCGACGTAGGCCGCGTGCTGGGGCATCCGTACGGTTTTGTTGACCGTATTTCTAAACTGGTACCACCCGATCCGGGGATGACGCTGGCGAAGGCCTTTGAGGCTGAGCCGCAACTGCCTGAAATTTACGAGGCTGATGAAGAGGTCAGGGCGCTGATCGACATGGCGCGTAAGCTGGAAGGTGTCACACGTAACGCCGGTAAACATGCTGGTGGTGTGGTCATCGCGCCAACTAAAATTACTGACTTTGCGCCGTTGTACTGCGATGAGCAGGGGCTGCATCCGGTTACTCAGTTTGATAAGAACGATGTGGAATACGCCGGGCTGGTGAAGTTTGACTTCCTCGGCTTGCGAACGCTCACTATCATCAACTGGGCGCTGGAGATGATAAACGCTCGCCGTAAGAAGAACGGTGAGCCACCGCTGGATATTGCCGCCATTCCGCTCGACGATAAAAAAAGTTTCGATATGCTGCAGCGTTCAGAGACGACAGCTGTTTTCCAGCTTGAATCTCGCGGTATGAAGGATCTGATCAAGCGCCTGCAGCCTGACTGCTTCGAAGACATGATCGCTCTGGTGGCGCTGTTCCGTCCCGGCCCGCTCCAGTCGGGGATGGTAGATAACTTTATCGACCGTAAACACGGTCGTGAAGAGATTTCCTACCCGGACGTACAATGGCAGCATGAGTGCCTGAAACCGGTGCTGGAGCCGACCTATGGCATTATCCTGTATCAGGAACAGGTCATGCAGATAGCCCAGGAGCTGTCGGGCTATACTCTTGGCGGCGCGGACATGTTGCGTCGTGCAATGGGTAAGAAAAAACCGGAAGAGATGGCCAAGCAGCGCGGCACCTTCGAAGAAGGGGCGAAAAAGCGTGGTGTAGATGGCGAGCTGGCGATGAAAATCTTTGACCTGGTGGAGAAATTCGCCGGTTACGGATTTAACAAATCGCACTCCGCGGCCTATGCGCTGGTCTCTTACCAGACGCTGTGGCTGAAAGCGCATTACCCCGCTGAGTTTATGGCAGCGGTAATGACCGCCGATATGGATAACACCGAAAAGGTGGTGGGGCTGGTGGACGAATGCTGGCGCATGGGGCTAAAAATCCTGCCGCCAGATATCAACTCCGGGCTGTATCATTTCCATGTTAATGATGACGGCGAAATTGTGTATGGCATCGGCGCGATAAAAGGCGTGGGTGAAGGGCCAATTGAAGCTATCATTGAAGCGCGTAATAAAGGTGGCTACTTCCGCGAGCTGTTTGATCTCTGCGCCCGCACAGATATTAAGAAGCTTAATCGCCGGGTGTTGGAAAAGCTAATCATGTCCGGGGCGTTTGACCGCCTTGGCCCGCATCGCGCTGCGTTGATGAATTCGCTTAATGATGCGCTTAAAGCTGCCGATCAGCATGCGAAAGCTGAAGCTATCGGTCAGGCCGATATGTTTGGTGTACTGGCGGAAGAGCCGGAACAAATTGAACAATCCTACGCCAGCTGCACGCCGTGGCCGGAGCAGGTGGTATTAGAGGGTGAACGTGAAACGTTAGGACTTTACCTGACCGGACACCCTATCAATCAGTATTTAAAAGAAATTGAGCGCTATGTCGGAGGCCACAGGCTGAAAGACATGCATCCGACAGAACGTGGTAAAGTTACCACTGCTGCGGGGCTCGTTATTGCTGCGCGGGTAATGGTCACCAAGCGCGGTAATCGTATCGGCATCTGCACACTGGATGACCGTTCCGGGCGTCTGGAAGTGATGTTATTCACCGATGCTCTGGATAAATACCAGCATTTGCTGGAAAAAGACCGCATACTTATCGTCAGCGGACAGGTCAGCTTTGATGACTTCAACGGCGGGCTTAAAATGATGGCCCGTGAAGTCATGGATATTGACGAAGCCCGGGAAAAATATGCTCGCGGGCTTGCTATCTCGCTGACGGACAGGCAAATTGATGACCAGCTTTTAAACCGACTCCGTCAGTCTCTGGAACCCCACCGCTCGGGGACAATTCCAGTACATCTCTACTATCAGAGGGCGGATGCACGTGCGCGATTGCGTTTTGGCGCAACGTGGCGTGTCTCTCCGAGCGATCGTTTGCTAAACGATCTCCGTGGCCTTATTGGTTCGGAGCAGGTGGAACTGGAGTTTGACTAATACAGGAATACTATGAGTCTGAATTTCCTTGATTTTGAACAGCCGATTGCAGAGCTGGAAGCAAAAATCGATTCTCTGACTGCGGTTAGCCGTCAGGATGAGAAACTGGATATTAACATCGATGAAGAAGTGCATCGTCTGCGTGAAAAAAGCGTAGAACTGACGCGCAAAATCTTCGCCGATCTTGGCGCATGGCAGGTAGCCCAACTGGCTCGCCATCCACAGCGTCCATATACCCTGGATTATGTCCGCTTGGCGTTTGATGAATTTGATGAGCTGGCGGGCGATCGCGCCTATGCGGATGACAAAGCTATTGTCGGCGGTATTGCGCGTCTTGAGGGGCGTCCGGTGATGATCATTGGTCATCAGAAAGGCCGCGAGACCAAAGAGAAAATTCGTCGCAACTTCGGCATGCCAGCACCGGAAGGCTATCGTAAAGCGCTGCGTCTGATGGAAATGGCCGAACGCTTCAAGATGCCGATTATCACCTTCATCGACACCCCTGGGGCTTACCCGGGTGTGGGGGCGGAAGAACGTGGTCAGTCTGAAGCGATTGCGCGCAACCTGCGTGAAATGTCACGTCTGAGCGTGCCGGTTATCTGCACCGTTATCGGTGAAGGTGGTTCCGGTGGTGCGCTGGCGATCGGCGTGGGCGATAAAGTGAATATGCTGCAATACAGCACCTATTCAGTTATCTCCCCGGAAGGCTGCGCGTCCATTCTGTGGAAAAGCGCAGACAAAGCGCCGTTGGCGGCAGAAGCGATGGGCATTATTGCGACGCGTTTGAAAGAGCTGAAGCTTATCGACTCCATCGTTCCGGAACCACTGGGTGGTGCGCATCGTAATCCGGAAGCAATGGCAGCGTCGCTGAAGGCGCAATTGCTGGCCGATCTGGCCGATCTTGACGTGTTAAGTACGGAAGAGCTCAAAAATCGTCGTTACCAGCGTCTGATGAACTACGGTTACGCGTAAACTGTATTTATTCTGAAAAGGGCCACAACACTGTGGCCCTTTTTTTTACCTGCGGTTTGACCAGGCTATGATTAACTAAGGTTTTTCCAGGAGGAACGCATGAACATTATTGCCATCATGGGACCGCATGGCGTCTTTTATAAAGATGAGCCCATCAAGGAACTTGAACGTGCGCTGCAGCAGCAGGGGTTTCAGATTATCTGGCCACAGAATAGCGTCGACCTGCTGAAATTTATCGAACACAATCCGCGCATTTGCGGTGTTATTTTTGACTGGGATGAATACAGCCTGGAGCTATGTAGCGATATCAATCAGCTAAATGAATATCTCCCACTGTACGCTTTTATTAATACCCATTCGACGATGGATGTCAGCGCCCACGATCTGCGCATGGCGCTGTGGTTTTTTGAGTATGCGCTTGGTCAGTCCGAAGATATAGCGACGCGTATTCGGCAGTACACCAGTGAATATCTCGATAACATTACGCCTGCCTTTACCAAAGCGCTGTTTACTTATGTGAAGGAAGGGAAGTATACCTTCTGTACGCCAGGGCATATGGCGGGAACGGCGTACCAGAAAAGCCCGGTGGGATGCCTGTTCTATGATTTCTTTGGCGGCAACACGTTAAAGGCTGACGTGTCCATTTCTGTGACTGAGTTGGGGTCGCTATTGGACCATACAGGTCCACACCTGGAAGCAGAAGAGTATATCGCTCGCACCTTTGGCGCAGAGCAAAGTTATATGGTCACCAACGGCACATCGACGTCGAATAAGATTGTTGGGATGTATGCCGCCCCTACGGGAAGTACGTTATTAATTGATCGCAACTGTCATAAATCTCTCGCGCATTTATTGATGATGAGTGATGTGGTGCCCATTTGGCTGAAACCCACACGTAATGCGCTGGGGATCCTCGGGGGAATTCCGCGCCGCGAATTCTGCCGCGAGAGTATTGCACGTAAGGTAGAGGAGACTACGCAAGCACAGTGGCCGGTGCATGCAGTTATCACTAACTCGACCTACGACGGTCTGTTGTATAACACTAACTGGATTAAACAAACGCTGGATGTCCCTTCTATTCATTTTGACTCTGCCTGGGTGCCTTACACGCATTTCCATCCGATTTACCAGGGGAAAAGTGGCATGAGCGGTGAGAGGGTTCCAGGTAAAGTCATCTTTGAAACGCAGTCCACCCACAAGATGTTGGCCGCGTTGTCGCAGGCGTCTTTGATTCACATTAAAGGGGATTATGACGAAGATACCTTTAATGAAGCCTTTATGATGCACACCTCGACCTCACCCAGCTACCCCATTGTGGCATCGATTGAAACAGCGGCGGCGATGCTGCGTGGTAATCCCGGTAAGCGGCTAATTAACCGCTCGGTGGAGCGCGCGCTCCATTTCCGTAAAGAGGTACAGCGACTGCGAGAAGAATCGGACGGGTGGTTCTTCGATATCTGGCAGCCGGAAAAAGTAGATCAAGCGGAATGCTGGCCCGTCGCTCCTGATGAAGGCTGGCATGGGTTTAATGATGCTGACGCTGACCACATGTTCCTCGACCCGGTAAAAGTCACTATTCTGACGCCGGGAATGGATGAACAAGGAAATATGAGCGAAGAAGGGATCCCTGCCGCGCTGGTAGCAAAGTTCCTCGATGAACGCGGTGTCGTGGTGGAGAAAACAGGTCCGTATAATCTGTTGTTCCTGTTCAGCATTGGGATTGATAAAACCCGGGCAATGGGCTTACTGCGAGGACTTACTGAGTTCAAACGCTCATATGACCTTAATTTGCGCGTTAAAAACATGCTGCCGGATTTGTATGCTGAAGATCCTGATTTTTATCGCAATATGCGTATTCAGGATCTGGCGCAGGGGATCCATAATTTGATCCGCCAGCATGATCTCTCCGGGTTGATGCTACGGGCATTTGACACCTTGCCGGAAATGAAAATGACGCCGCATCAGGCCTGGCAGCGACAAATTAAAGGCGAAGTGGAGACCGTGACGCTCGATCAACTGGTGGGGCGCGTTTCTGCCAATATGATCCTGCCTTATCCACCTGGTGTACCGCTGCTGATGCCGGGGGAAATGATCACTGAAGAAAGCCGTGCTGTACTCGATTTCCTGCTGATGCTGTGTTCAGTAGGCCATCATTACCCCGGATTCGAAACAGATATTCATGGCGCTAAACTGGGCGAGGACGGTGTGTATCGTGTGAGAGTCCTAAAAATGGCATAACGACTTGCCTGAACCGACTGCGGATGAGTAATGTGCGAAAAGAAAACTAAAGAGGCAAACACGCTATGCTGGGATTAAAACAGGTTCACCATATTGCCATTATTGCGACGGATTACGCGGTCAGTAAGGCATTTTACTGTGATGTGCTGGGCTTTACGTTGATGAGTGAAGCCTACCGTGAAGAGCGTGACTCCTGGAAAGGTGACCTCGCGTTGAATGGGCAGTATGTGATTGAGCTTTTTTCCTTTCCTTTTCCGCCTGGCCGCCCCAGCCGACCAGAGGCTTGCGGTTTACGTCACCTGGCGTTTAGCGTTGAGAACGTGGAAGCCGCAATAACCCATCTGGAAGATCATAATGTGAAATGCGAGCCGATACGCGTCGATCCTTTTACTGGTAAGCGCTTTACGTTTTTCAACGATCCAGACGGATTGCCTCTTGAACTGTATGAACTGTAAGTCTTGTTATTGTGGCTTTAGCCCGGTAACGTGCCGGGCAATGCCATTGTAAGCAACTATCATGACGACACTCACACTGAACACTTCACTTCTGAACGCTAACCAGATCCTCGTCGCTTTTAGCGGCGGCCTGGACTCTACCGTGCTGTTGCATCAACTGGTGCAGTGGCGAACGCAGCACCCTGAAGTCTCCTTGCGCGCTATCCATATCCATCATGGGTTAAGTCCCCACGCTGATGAATGGGTGACCCACTGTGAATCGATATGTGCGCAATGGCAGGTACCACTGGTGGTTGAGCGGGTACAACTGCAGGACGATGGGTCAGGAATAGAAGCTCAGGCGCGACGGGCACGCTATCAGGCATTTGAACAGACACTGTTGTCGAATGAAATACTGATGACCGCCCAGCATCTTGATGACCAGTGCGAAACATTTTTGCTCGCACTAAAACGTGGCAGTGGCCCCGCTGGGCTTTCTGCGATGGGTGAAAGTTCGCCGTTTGCCGGAACCCGGCTTATTCGCCCACTGCTAACACAAACACGAGAAGAACTTGAAAAGTGGGCGCGGACGCATGCGTTAAGCTGGATTGAAGACGAAAGCAATCAGGTCGATGCTTATGACCGCAATTTCTTACGCTTGCGCATTATTCCACTCCTGCAACAGCGCTGGCCGCATTTTGCGGAGGCTACAGCCCGCAGCGCCTCGCTGTGCGCCGAGCAGGAGAGTTTACTGGATGAGTTACTTGCTCAAGATTTAGCTGACTGTGTCACCGCTCAAGGTGCGCTGCGACTGGAACCATTAATGATGAAGAGCGATGTGCGGCGTGCGGCGCTGCTTCGTCGCTGGCTGGCTGGGTTGAATGCACCGATGCCCTCACGGGATGCTTTGGAGCGTATCTGGCAGGAAGTCGCGCTGGCGCGGGAAGATGCTGTACCCCGTTTGTGCTTTGGCGGGTACGAAATTCGTCGTTACCAGTCACAGTTGTGGTGGGTTAAATCTGTTGTCGGGCAAAGTGAAACGGTGATTCCATGGTCATGCACGAAAACGCCGTTGGTGTTGCCTGTCGGGCTGGGAACGGTGCAGTTACTTCCCGATGGCGAATTACGAAAACCGCGAGCGAATGAGACAGTCAGTATTCGGTTTAAAGCTCCTGGACTCTTGCATATTGTCGGGCGTAACGGCGGGCGTAAGCTCAAAAAAATCTGGCAGGAGCAGGGGATCCCTCCCTGGCGACGAGATACCACACCGTTGCTATTTTACGGCGATACGCTGATTGCAGCTGCGGGAGTATTTGTAACGCGTGAAGGTATGGCTGAGGAAGAAGAGAGTGTGCGCCTGCTATGGCATGCCTGATGATGGCGCTGCGCTTATCTGGCCTACGGATTGTAGGCCAGATAAGGTGCGTGCATCGCCATTTGGCAAAGGGGATTATGATTCGCTGACCACCACGGTACCGATTTCCGGGTGGCTGAAGCTGGCAATTTTGTCGAGGCGAAGCTCACGGGTTTCACCTGCGACTTCTGCAACCAGATACTCCACATTTTTGCGGGAAACCAGGTCATTCGCTTTCGCCTGCAGAACTTCGCCATCTTTTAGCGCCAGCGTCAGTAACAAATGGTGCTGGCAGGCGAGCTCAAGATTGTCGTAATCATCACAGTTAATGGGTTGATACGTTTCATTCATTGACATAATCGCTCACCAGTAAGTTCGCGGCCGCATATGCCGCCTTTTCCCTGACCGACTCTGAAAGGGCGCTGTCTGCAGCCACTTCATTCAGTACCTTCAATACGCAACCCAGCGCATCCGGGACATACCCTAAGTCTCCGCTGGCAATTTCCGCGTACCGCTTGCGTATTAACTCACAATATTTTCCCACATGCCCTCCTGTCAGCACTCTGACTTAACCGTGGATGCAAGTCTAAGCCTACGAAGATAAACTCTGTTTAGCAAGGTGACTATACCATACTCATTCAAGCAATATCAGCGCCTTGATAGAGGACACCCACGTTACCGGTTAGCAGCCTTTTGGCGCAGATTTCGCTACAATGGACGCCTGATTCGAAAGGAGTTCTCTCATGGCGCTTAAAGCGACAATATATAAAGCCGTAGTCAATGTGGCGGATCTTGACCGCAACCAGTTTCTTGACGCGGCATTGACGCTGGCGCGTCACCCCTCAGAAACCCAGGAACGCATGATGCTGCGCCTGCTGGCGTGGATTAAATATGCTGACGAACGGTTGCAGTTTACGCGGGGATTAAGCGCCGAAGATGAGCCGGAAGCGTGGTTGCGTAATGATCATCTGGGTATCGATTTATGGATTGAACTCGGTTTGCCGGATGAACGCCGTATCAAGAAAGCATGTACTCAGTCTGCAGAAGTTGCTTTGTTTGCCTATAACAGCCGTGCGGCTCAAATCTGGTGGCAGCAAAACCAAAGTAAGTGCTCTCAGTTTGCTAATTTATCCGTGTGGTATCTGGATGATGAGCAACTGGCGCAACTGAGTGACTTTGCTGGCCGTACAATGACGCTTCAGGCGACTATCCAGGATGGGGCTATCTGGCTGTCAGATTCTCAGAACAATCTGGAAATTCATTTGAGCGCGTGGCAGCAACCTTCATGATTGTTATCTCCCGAAATGTCTCTATTCCTGATAATGAGCTGGAAATCACGGCAATCCGGGCTCAGGGAGCAGGTGGGCAGCACGTTAATAAGACTTCGACGGCTATCCATTTGCGCTTTGACATTCGGGCCTCTGGCCTGCCAGAGTATTATAAGGAACGTCTGCTGGCTGCCAGTCATCATCTGATCAGCGGCGATGGTGTCATTATCATTAAGGCACAGGAGTACCGTAGCCAGGAGCTTAACCGGGAAGCGGCAATATCCCGACTGGTGGCGGTCATTAAAGAGTTAACCGCAGTGCAAAAAAGCCGACAGGCAACTCGCCCTACGCGCGCGTCGAAAGAGCGTAGGTTGTCATCAAAGGCGCAGAAATCCACAGTGAAGGCACTGCGAGGTAGGGTTCGTCGCTCGCAAGACTGACGAACGGGAATAAAAAAATTATAAGGAATTCATGGTGAAAACAGCGATATTGTCAGTAGCGGCTGCATGTACGCTCTTTGCCTTGATCGGCTGTAATAATCGTACTGAAGTTGATGTACTACAGCCGACACGGGCGGCAGAATTAAAACCGATGCAGCAAAGCTGGCGCGGTATATTACCTTGTGCGGACTGCGAAGGTATTGAAACCTCTTTGTTCCTCGAAAAAGACGGAACATGGGTGATGAATGAACGCTATCAGGGTGTGCGGGATGAACCCTCTTCGTTTGCTTCATATGGGACATGGGCCCGTACTGCCGATAAACTGGTGCTGACAGACAGCAAAGGCGAAAAATCTTACTATCGGGCAAAAGGTGAGGCGCTGGAGATGCTCGATCGTGAAGGTAATCCGATTGAGTCGCAGTTTAACTATACCCTTCAGCCGGTTTCAGCCAGTTTGCCGGTTACGCCAATGCCGATGCGTGGTATGTATTTCTACATGGCGGATGCGGCAGTATTTACCGACTGCGCAACGGGAAAACGTATGCCGGTGGCGAATAATGCCCAGCTTGAACGCGACTATTTAGCCGCGCGCGCGGAAACGGGACAATCTGTTCTGTTGACTCTGGAAGGGCATTTCACGCTGGAGGCGAACCCGGATACAGGCGAGAAAGTGAAAACGCTGATGGCGGATAAAGACGCGAAGTTTGTGCCAGGAAAAGCGTGTAATTAATCGATAAAGTAAAAAGGCCCTGAAGAATCAGGGCCTTTTGCTGGTATTAGCCTTTTATCGCTTTTACCAGATAGTCGACGATGTCGCCGGTTTTAATCAGCTGTTTCTCGCCGTTACGACGGTATTTGTATTCGATATCATCGTTATCGAGGTTACGGTCGCCGAGTACGATAGTGTGTGGTACACCGATAAGCTCCATATCGGCAAACATTACGCCAGGACGCTCTTTACGATCGTCCATCAGCACTTCGATGCCCTGTGCGCGCAGTTCAGCGTACAGCTTCTCTGCCAGTTCCTGCACTCGGTAGGATTTGTGCATGTTCATAGGCAGAATCGCTACCTGGAACGGTGCAATGGCATCCGGCCATACAATACCGCGATCGTCGTAGTTCTGCTCAATGGCTGCCGCGACCACGCGAGTTACCCCGATACCGTAGCAGCCCATAGTCAGAATCTGATTACGGCCATCTTCGCCCTGAACTGCGGCTTTCAGCGCTTCAGAGTATTTGGTACCCAACTGGAAGATGTGACCGACTTCGATACCACGTTTAATCAGCAATGTACCTTTACCGTCCGGGCTTGGGTCACCTGCCACTACGTTACGGATGTCTGCAACTTCAGGTGTTGCTACATCACGATCCCAGTTAATACCGAAATAGTGTTTGCCGTCGATGTTGGCACCGGCAGCGAAATCGCTCATTACTGCAACGGTACGATCGATAACGACCGGGATCGGCATATTCACCGGACCGAGAGAACCTGGACCTGCTTTCACTACGGCTCGAATTTCTTCTTCGGTAGCGAAGGTTAGCGGGCTGGCAACCTGCGGCAGTTTTTCTGCTTTGACTTCGTTTAGCTCGTGATCACCACGAACCAGCAGAGCAACCAGCGGGTAGCTACTGCCTTCAACGGCTTTTACCAGCAGAGTTTTAACGGTTTTTTCAATTGGCAGATTGAATTGCTCAACCAGCTCCGCGATGGTCTTCGCGTTTGGTGTATCAACCAGCGTCATTTCCTGAGTAGCGGCTGCACGAGGTTCTTTCGGCGCAACGGCTTCAGCAAACTCGATGTTGGCGGCAAAATCGGAACTGTCAGAGAATACGACGTCATCTTCGCCGCTCTGTGCCAGCACCTGGAATTCGTGAGAAGCACTGCCGCCGATAGAGCCGGTATCAGCCTGTACAGCACGGAAATCCAGCCCCATACGGCTGAAGATTTTGCTGTATGCGGCATACATCGCATCGTAGGTTTCCTGCAGAGATTCCTGAGAAGTATGGAAAGAGTAAGCATCTTTCATCAGGAATTCGCGGGAACGCATTACGCCGAAACGTGGGCGTACTTCGTCACGGAATTTGGTCTGGATTTGGTAGAAGTTCAGCGGCAGCTGTTTGTAAGAGCTGAGCTCGTTACGAATCAGGTCGGTGATGACTTCTTCATGCGTTGGGCCAAGTACGAATGAACGATCGCCACGGTCAGCAATACGCAGCAGTTCCGGGCCGTACTGTTCCCAACGACCACTCTCTTGCCACAGTTCAGAAGGCTGAACGACTGGCATCAACACCTCGATCGCACCGGCGTTGTTCATCTCTTCACGCACGATGTTTTCGACTTTTTTCAGGACGCGCACGCCGGTCGGCAGCCAGGTATATAACCCGGAGGCCAGCTTGCGGATCATCCCGGCGCGCAGCATCAGCTGGTGGCTGATAACCTCGGCGTCGGCAGGTGTCTCCTTCAGAGTGGAGAGCAGATATTGGCTAGTACGCATGTTGTTACGGTTCCAGTTGGACGATCGAACAGGCTCAATGCGAGCCTGACACAAAAAAAGTGATTTAGTTTACCAGCGAGAAAGGGATGTCAAAAGAGAAGGGCGCGAAATTACCGGGGTTCAAGCGCAAAGACTTCGAAACCCTCTTCCGTCACACGCCAGCGCACGTTGAAATCGTGTAACCAGACGGCGTACGTTTTGCCTGTCTCTTCACCCTTACGATACGCAGGACGCGGGTCCTGTGCCAGTACTTCACCAATAAATGTTTTTAGCTGCGGATAACGTGTTTCCAGAGCCAGAAGCTGCTGCTCAACCTCGGCGGTAAAACTTACGCCCATTTCGGCAACTGGAGCATGTTGCGCGTAGCTGGCGGTGGCATCGGGTAATGCTTCGGCAAACGGCAGGTAGGGCTTGATATCTACAACCGGTGTACCATCGACCAGATCCAGACTACCCAGCTTCAGAATGACGCTCTCTTTCTGGCAGACAATCCCTTGCAACTCGACCAGCGACATGCCGACAGGGTTAGGGCGAAAGGTTGAACGCGTGGCAAAGACGCCCATTCTGGCGTTACCACCAAGTCGGGGCGGGCGTACGGTCGGGCGCCATCCACCGTCCATCGTCTGGTGAAAGACGAAAATAATCCATAAATGGCTGAACGCTTCCAGGCCGCGAACAGCATCGGCCTGGTTATACGGTGCGAGCAAATGCAGTTCGCCGCAGGCACTTTTTACCAGGCCAGGCTGGCGTGGAACGGCGAATTTTTCTTTATAAGGAGAGCGGATAACGCCTATTTGCTCGAACTGAAAATGACTCATTTAGTCGAAATATTCAGCGCAGAACCGATGCAAACTGCCTGACGATAGCAACCAGGTGTACCACTGGTGACTTCACAGCTGTGCAGCAATACGGCATTAGCTTTCATTTTAGATGCGTTGATCTGCATGCGTTTGCGTGCGGTTGGAATGCTCGGAGGGGAATCCTGGTTTGATGCCTGGCAGGACTCGCCGCTCACTTCACCGAGGTCGCGGAACGGTTTGCCAACTAAGTCTTCTGCATTGGTATAAATTCTCACCGGCACTGCGCGTGGTGCTTTCGGTTTTTCCGGCTCCGCTTTAGGCGGGGTTGCGGTGCTTTGAACGGGTTCAACAGGGGATCTGCTTAACATAGAACAGCCGCTCAGCATGAGTGCTAATAAACAGATCGGTAAAGCACGCATAATGTTTCCTCAATGAATGATCTAAACGTCAGATATTGAATCAGGTGCTTGCATAAATGACAAGACGGGCAAGCGCCCGTCCTGATGATATTACAAATTTTGGAAACAGCCTAAAATTACCAGCCCTTAACAGCGCCGCCATTAAAGACCTTGTTTGCCGCTTCGTAAACTTCGTCTGACTGATACGCCTCAACGAATTTCTTCACGTTCTCAGCGTCTTTATTGTCTTCACGAGTGACGATCAGGTTTACATACGGGGAATCTTTATCTTCAACAAAGATGCCATCTTTTGCCGGTGTCAGGCCAATCTGGCTGGCATAAGTGGTGTTAATAACGGCCAGAGCGATTTGCGCATCGTCCAGTGAGCGTGGTAACTGAGGTGCTTCCAGCTCAACCAGCTTCAGGTTTTTCGGGTTTTCAACAACGTCCAGGGCAGTCGGCAACAGACCTACACCATCTTTCAGTTTGATCAAACCCACTTTTTGCAGCAGCAGCAGGGAACGACCAAGGTTAGTCGGGTCGTTTGGAATTGCGACCTGAGAACCTTCCTGCAGTTCATCCAGTGATTTGATTTTTTTGGAATAACCAGCAATCGGGTAAACGAATGTATTGCCTACGGCAACCAGTTTGTAACCACGATCTTTGATCTGCTGATCCAGATAAGGTTTGTGCTGGAAGGCGTTGGCATCGATATCACCTTTGCTCAACGCTTCGTTAGGCAGAACGTAATCGTTGAAAGTTACCAGTTCAACGTCCAGACCGTATTTCTCTTTCGCGACTTTCTGCGCAACTTCTGCAACCTGCTGCTCTGCGCCAACAATAACGCCCACTTTGATGTGGTTAGGATCTTTTTCATCCTGACCACAACCCACAAGTGCCAGAGAACCGATCAGGGCTCCAACTGCCGCAAAGGTTTTGAATTTGAACGCCATGCTTATTTCCTTTTCTTAATGAGTTTTTTGTGTTGTGTGCAACGTTATTTGTGCGTGACAGCCCGGACGATGCGATCGCCGGATAACTGAATTAAATAAACCAGAACTACAAGTAATACCAGTACTGTATTCATCACGGTAGCATTGTATCCAATATAACCGTATTGATAGCCAATCTGTCCAAGACCACCGGCACCGACGGCACCGCCCATCGCAGAATAGCCGACCAGGGTGATCAGTGTGATAGTCGCCGCATTTACCAGACCTGGCAACGCTTCCGGCAGCAACACCTTACGTACGATCTGCAATGGTGTAGCGCCCATTGCGCGCGATGCTTCGATCAGTCCGGTAGGGATTTCCAGCAGCGCATTCTCAACCATACGGGCAATAAATGGTGCGGCGCCAACGGTTAACGGGACGATGGCTGCCTGCAAACCAATAGAGGTGCCAACAATCATGCGGGTAAACGGAATCATCCAGACCAACAGAATAATGAACGGGATGGAACGGAAAATGTTTACCAGTGCAGACAGCGTACGGTAAAGTTTCGCGTTCTCAATGATTTGTCCGGGACGCGTCACGTACAACAGCACGCCGACGGGCAGGCCAATCACAAAACCAAAAAAACCGGACACAAAGGTCATTGCCAGCGTTTCCCATACGCCGCGAACCAGCAGCCACATCATCGGCTCAGACATAACCCAGTACCTCTACTTTTACATGGTGTTCCTGCAGCCAGTTGATGGCCGCTTGCGTATCTTCTTGTGTACCGTGCATTTCAGTCAGCATGATGCCGAACTTCACGCCACCGGCGTAATCCATTTGCGCGCTGATAATATTGTTATTCACATTAAAGCGACGTGCTGTTTCAGAGAGCAATGGCGCATCCACCGAATGCCCTGTGAATTCCATCCGCAGCATTGGAACACTGTCGTTTTCGGGCTCTGCTTTTAAGCGCTCCAGATAATCTTCCGGAATGTCCAGATGTAGCGTGGACTGGATAAATTTCTGCGCCAGCGGCGTTTTCGGGTGTGAAAACACTTCGCTGACGGTGTCCTGCTCAATCAGTTCACCATTACTGATAACGGCTACGCAGTCACAAATACGTTTTACGACATCCATCTCATGGGTAATCAGCAGAATGGTTAATCCAAGACGACGGTTAATGTCTTTCAATAATTCCAGTATCGAACGAGTGGTTGCTGGATCGAGTGCGCTGGTGGCTTCATCGCACAGCAACACCTTAGGATTGCTGGCCAACGCACGGGCAATGGCGACGCGCTGTTTCTGCCCACCTGAAAGGTTAGCGGGAAAGCTGTCATGCTTATCGCCAAGGCCAACTAAATCCAACAGCTCCGACACGCGACGTTTAATCTCTTCTTTGGGGGTGTTATCCAGCTCCAGCGGAAGCGCGACGTTACCAAAAACAGTACGGGACGACAGCAGGTTAAAGTGCTGGAAAATCATGCCGATTTGACGGCGAGCTTTGGTCAGCTCGGATTCAGAAAGCGTTGTTAGCTCCTGGCCACCGACCTGTACGCTGCCTTCAGTAGGGCGTTCGAGTAAGTTAACGCAGCGGATTAACGTGCTTTTACCAGCGCCTGAAGCGCCAATAACGCCATAAATCTGCCCGGCAGGAACATGCAGGCTGACATTGTTCAGCGCCTGAATAGAGCGAGTCCCCTGTTGGAACACTTTGGTGATATTCGAAAGTTTAATCATTGGTTATTTATTATCGTAATTAAGTTAGCCGTGGCATTTTCGTCTGTCTGGTACGGTCAAAGCCGTTAACAAGATGGATGTTAAGGCATCCAGACGTCTAAATCAATCGGGGTTTGCACGATGAGCACTTTCTTGCCCGCAGAAACATGCGATACTAGAGCGACATGCCTTATTCAGGAGCTATAAAAGGTGGCAAAGTCTGTACCCGCAATTTTTCTCGACCGTGACGGCACCATTAATGTGGACCACGGTTATGTACATGAGATCGACGAGTTCGAGTTTATCGAAGGTGTCATTGATGCCATGCGTGAGCTTAAAAGTATGGGTTACGCACTTATTGTAGTGACGAACCAGTCTGGTATCGCTCGCGGTAAATTTACCGAAGCGCAGTTCGAAACGCTCACTGAATGGATGGACTGGTCGCTGGCCGATCGTGATGTTGATCTGGATGGTATCTATTATTGTCCTCACCATCCGCAGGGAACAGTAGAAGAGTACCGTCAGGTCTGCGATTGCCGTAAACCGCATCCGGGCATGCTTATCTCTGCTCGAGACTTTCTGCACATTGATATGGCCGCTTCTTATATGGTGGGCGACAAAATAGAAGATATGCAGGCGGCGACAGCGGCGAATGTGGGGACAAAAGTATTAGTGCGTACAGGCAAACCTGTCACCCCGGAAGCAGAAAATGCGGCAGATATAGTGCTAAATAGTCTGGCTGACCTGCCATCGGCGATAAAAAAGCAGCAAAAGTAAGCGTTGTGGATAAAAGGTGAGCGGTTGAAACAAAAATGCATTTTTCCGCTTGTCTTCCTGAGGCGACTCCCTATAATGCGCCTCCATCGACACGGCGGATGTGAATCACTTCACACAAACAGCCGGTCCGGTTGAAGAGAAAAATCCTGATATTCAGGGTTGACTCTGAAAGAGGAAAGCGTAATATACGCCACCTCGCGACAGAGCGCTAAAGCGCGTCGCAACTGCTCTTTAACAATTTATCAGACAATCTGTGTGGGCACTCAATGATACGGATTCTTAACGTCGCAAGACGAAAAATGAATACCAAGTCTCTGAGTGAACACGTAATTCATTACGAAGTTTAATTCACGAGCATCAAACTTAAATTGAAGAGTTTGATCATGGCTCAGATTGAACGCTGGCGGCAGGCCTAACACATGCAAGTCGAACGGTAGCACAGAGGAGCTTGCTCCTTGGGTGACGAGTGGCGGACGGGTGAGTAATGTCTGGGAAACTGCCCGATGGAGGGGGATAACTACTGGAAACGGTAGCTAATACCGCATAACGTCGCAAGACCAAAGAGGGGGACCTTCGGGCCTCTTGCCATCGGATGTGCCCAGATGGGATTAGCTAGTAGGTGGGGTAACGGCTCACCTAGGCGACGATCCCTAGCTGGTCTGAGAGGATGACCAGCCACACTGGAACTGAGACACGGTCCAGACTCCTACGGGAGGCAGCAGTGGGGAATATTGCACAATGGGCGCAAGCCTGATGCAGCCATGCCGCGTGTATGAAGAAGGCCTTCGGGTTGTAAAGTACTTTCAGCGAGGAGGAAGGTGTTGAGGTTAATAACCTCAGCAATTGACGTTACTCGCAGAAGAAGCACCGGCTAACTCCGTGCCAGCAGCCGCGGTAATACGGAGGGTGCAAGCGTTAATCGGAATTACTGGGCGTAAAGCGCACGCAGGCGGTCTGTCAAGTCGGATGTGAAATCCCCGGGCTCAACCTGGGAACTGCATCCGAAACTGGCAGGCTAGAGTCTTGTAGAGGGGGGTAGAATTCCAGGTGTAGCGGTGAAATGCGTAGAGATCTGGAGGAATACCGGTGGCGAAGGCGGCCCCCTGGACAAAGACTGACGCTCAGGTGCGAAAGCGTGGGGAGCAAACAGGATTAGATACCCTGGTAGTCCACGCCGTAAACGATGTCGACTTGGAGGTTGTGCCCTTGAGGCGTGGCTTCCGGAGCTAACGCGTTAAGTCGACCGCCTGGGGAGTACGGCCGCAAGGTTAAAACTCAAATGAATTGACGGGGGCCCGCACAAGCGGTGGAGCATGTGGTTTAATTCGATGCAACGCGAAGAACCTTACCTACTCTTGACATCCAGAGAACTTAGCAGAGATGCTTTGGTGCCTTCGGGAACTCTGAGACAGGTGCTGCATGGCTGTCGTCAGCTCGTGTTGTGAAATGTTGGGTTAAGTCCCGCAACGAGCGCAACCCTTATCCTTTGTTGCCAGCGGTTCGGCCGGGAACTCAAAGGAGACTGCCAGTGATAAACTGGAGGAAGGTGGGGATGACGTCAAGTCATCATGGCCCTTACGAGTAGGGCTACACACGTGCTACAATGGCATATACAAAGAGAAGCGACCTCGCGAGAGCAAGCGGACCTCATAAAGTATGTCGTAGTCCGGATTGGAGTCTGCAACTCGACTCCATGAAGTCGGAATCGCTAGTAATCGTGGATCAGAATGCCACGGTGAATACGTTCCCGGGCCTTGTACACACCGCCCGTCACACCATGGGAGTGGGTTGCAAAAGAAGTAGGTAGCTTAACCTTCGGGAGGGCGCTTACCACTTTGTGATTCATGACTGGGGTGAAGTCGTAACAAGGTAACCGTAGGGGAACCTGCGGTTGGATCACCTCCTTACCTTAAAGAACCGTTC
>NZ_JAOWGP010000005.1:0-258 GCF_030333065.1 Citrobacter sp. Cm046
AAGGATTGCGGATAGATAACAGGGAGGCTTCACAATGGATAAAATAAAAAGGAAGGTCATTATTTTTGCTGTTTTGGTCGCGCTGGGGGGCGGGGTATATCAGTATTTTCGCCCTTATGACCCATCGCCACAAACACTAACACCCTCACAGCAGAAAGCCATGAATAAGATAAACGCTGAAATGAAACCTTACTGCGTCGGACGCTATATGCTCGATCTGCCATCCTCCTTTGTGGCCTACAGTGAAACAGCATCGCT
>NZ_JAOWGP010000006.1:0-677 GCF_030333065.1 Citrobacter sp. Cm046
AACAGAGTGTCTTCTGAGCCAGAATATTTATTATTTGTATACACACCCAGGATGAAATCATCATTTTCATAACTAAATGTTATTTTTTCAAGATGCTTTCCTCCATCATCCCGGATAAATCCATTCGGAATACACACGCCTTTAGCCGACGGAATATCCTCATCTCTCCTGCCACTAAGTCGTGATATGAGGGATTGCATGGCCGCCAGTTTAGCTGGCTTAGTATTTGCATCGGCCTCAGTAAACCCTCTGGCTAGATATTTTATTTTTTTTTCGCTGTGCTTCTTGTCTGAAAAATCACGAATGTCCGTAGTAATCACAAAGGCTGTCATGCCAGAATAAACATGAGCTTCCAGTTGTCTGTATATATCCGGAGTACCCGACTCATTATGATCGAAAATAGCACCTTTGCCGTCAGGAAGAAGAACCACCTCTTTTAAAAAAGGAGCATTTTCAGGTCTGTTACCCGGTTTATTAATGGCATCGCGCAACGCCTGCTCTCTTAACTGTACCCGTTGTTTAAATGCAGGTGGATAGAGCGGTTTGCTTTCAATTTTAAAATCATCGATAAAAATCATATCGTAAAGCTGATTGTTAAACGACTCGGGAACGTCAATCACATAGCGCCCGATACACTGCGGTTTGGTTTGCGCAAACAAAGTATTTATCACTGGACT
>NZ_JAOWGP010000007.1:0-154772 GCF_030333065.1 Citrobacter sp. Cm046
AACTGCCAGGCATCAAACCAGTGAAGAAGCCCATCCTGCCGGATGGGCTTTTTTGCGTCTGCGGACTGCAGGAAATACTGTCGTCCGGCAATACAAACCGTACTGAATCCCTTATTCTCCGGTATACGCGAGATGCAATAACGGATACGGCTTTCCAAGGTCATCAACCTCTGAACGTCCCGTCACCTTAAATCCCATCTTCTTATAGAATCCAACGGCTTGTTCATTTTGCTCATTAACGTTGGTCGTTAACCTGGGGGCCAGCATCAGTGCATGCTCAACCAGCCATTTCCCCACACCACATCCGCGAACATCAGGATCGACGAATAAGGCATCCATATGTTCATCTGTGAGCAGCATAAAGGCGATGGGTTCATCCTGTTCCGTTACCGCAACCCATAGTGGAGCTTCTGGCAAAAACGAACGGACCAGTTCTTCCAGCTCAATACGGTAATCAGATGAGAGAAAATGGTGAGTGGCATCGACTGAACGACACCAGATAGAAACTAACTTATCGCTTTCGTCCGTGCGTGAACGACGAATGGTCAGAGCCATAGCATTCTCCTTTTATCTTTACTGCACTATTCTACAGCAAGGGGATGTGAAACTTTCTCACCTTGGGCATACAGACTCGACATTCGTATGATTCCTGGGTATCTTCAGCTATCTGGATGTCTAAACGTTTAAGCGTATGTAGTGAGGTTATCAGGTTATGCCAATTCGCGTGCTGGACGAGCTACCCGCCGTCAATTTCTTGCGTGAGGAAAATGTCTTTGTCATGACGACATCTCGCGCTTCCGGTCAGGAAATTCGTCCACTAAAGGTACTTATCCTCAACCTGATGCCGAAGAAGATTGAAACGGAAAACCAGTTTCTGCGTTTACTGTCGAACTCACCGCTACAGGTGGATGTTCAACTATTACGCATTGATGCACGTGAGTCACGTAACACTCCTACCGAGCATCTAAATAACTTTTACTGTAATTTCGAGGATATCTGCGACCAGAACTTCGACGGACTGATCGTGACCGGCGCGCCGCTGGGTCTGGTTGAATTTAACGATGTGGCTTACTGGCCGCAGATAAAACAGGTTCTGGAATGGGCAAAAGACCACGTCACGTCGACACTGTTTGTCTGTTGGGCGGTACAGGCTGCACTTAATATTTTGTATGGCATTCCCAAACAAACCCGCACGGACAAACTCTCGGGCGTCTATGAACACCATATTCTGCATCCTCATGCCTTGCTGACGCGTGGTTTTGATGACGCATTTCTGGCGCCGCATTCACGTTATGCTGATTTTCCAGCAGCACTTATCAGGGATTACACCGATCTTGAGATCTTTGCGGAGACGGAAGAGGGTGATGCCTATCTGTTTGCCAGCAAAGATAAGCGTATTGCATTCGTGACGGGCCATCCAGAATATGATGCCCATACTCTGGCCAGTGAATATTTTCGTGACGTCGAAGCGGGTTTAACTCCGGATGTTCCATACAACTATTTCCCGAAAGACGACCCGCAAAACAAACCGCGGGCAACCTGGCGCAGCCATGGTAATTTGCTGTTTACCAACTGGCTCAACTATTACGTCTACCAGATAACGCCATACGATCTGCGTCACATGAATCCAACGCTGGATTAATCTTCTGTAGCCAGCGATCCTTAAGCGTTTCAGCATATTGAATCAGGCACCTTCGGGTGCCTTTTTTATTTCCGAAACGCACCTCATCATGTAATTAATTTTTATTTTTAATGTTATCAATAAGTTAATTGATAATTAAATTAAAAATGGAAATTGTTTTTGATTTTGAAATTTAATTGAGTAGTCTTAGTTGTGCTGAACGAAAACCGCACAACGATCCTTCGTTCGCATTGGGGATGGTTTTGGATCAATGACGAGGAACTACGCAATGAATCAACAGGCAACAACAACCAATGAGCTGGTGTTTACCAGACCGCATGGCGAGCAAGAACAGCAAATTCTGACTGAAGAAGCGGTGGAGTTTCTGACCGAACTGGTGACACGATTTACACCAAAACGGAATAAGCTTCTCGCTGCACGTATTCAACAGCAGCAGGATATTGATGACGGTAAGTTGCCTGATTTTATTTCGGAAACAGCTTCCATTCGTGAAGGTAACTGGAAAATTCGTGGTATTCCTGATGACTTGCAGGATCGTCGTGTAGAGATCACCGGGCCTGTTGAACGCAAGATGGTGATCAACGCGCTGAATGCGAACGTCAAAGTCTTCATGGCTGATTTTGAGGATTCACTGGCCCCCGAATGGAGCAAAGTCATCGACGGGCAAATTAACCTGCGTGATGCGGTAAACGGTACCATCAGCTACACCAATGAAGCCGGTAAGATTTACCAGTTGAAACCCAATCCGGCGTTATTGATTTGCCGTGTGCGTGGCCTGCACTTGCCGGAAAAACATGTGACCTGGCGCGAAGAAGCGATTCCCGGCAGCCTGTTCGACTTTGCTCTCTATTTCTTCCACAACTATAAAGCGTTGCTGGCAAAAGGCAGCGGTCCCTATTTCTATCTGCCGAAGACTCAATCCTGGCAAGAAGCTGCCTGGTGGAGTGAAGTCTTCAGCTATGCCGAAGACAGATTTAACCTGCCGCGCGGAACTATCAAAGCTACGTTACTGATTGAAACGCTGCCAGCTGTCTTCCAGATGGATGAGATCCTGCACGCACTGCGTGACCATATTGTGGGCCTGAACTGCGGCCGCTGGGATTACATTTTCAGCTATATCAAAACGCTGAAAAATCACCCGGATCGTGTTCTGCCGGATCGTCAGGTCGTGACGATGGATAAACCTTTCCTCAGCGCGTACTCGCGTCTGCTGATTAAAACTTGTCACAAACGCGGCGCATTTGCGATGGGCGGTATGGCGGCATTCATCCCCAGCAAAGACGCCGAACGTAACAACCAGGTACTGAACAAAGTTAAAGCGGATAAAGCGCTGGAAGCCAATAACGGTCATGACGGGACCTGGGTTGCTCACCCGGGGCTTGCAGATACTGCAATGGCGATTTTCAACGATGTGCTGGGGGAAAACAAAAACCAGTTATTCGTGGCCCGTGATGAAGATGCGCCGATCACCGCAGAACAGCTTCTGGCTCCATGTGAGGGTGAGCGCACTGAAGAAGGGATGCGTGCCAATATCCGCGTTGCTGTGCAGTACATCGAAGCGTGGATCTCCGGCAATGGCTGTGTGCCGATTTATGGTCTGATGGAAGACGCGGCGACCGCCGAAATCTCCCGAACCTCTATCTGGCAGTGGATCCACCATGAAAAAACGCTGAGCAACGGCAAACCTGTCACTAAATCCCTGTTCCGTCAGATGCTGGCAGAAGAAATGCTGGTTATTCAGGACGAACTGGGCGAACACCGCTACAGCAGCGGGCGTTTTGACGATGCCGCGCGCCTGATGGAGCAAATCACCACCTCTGACGAACTGATCGACTTCCTGACCCTGCCGGGTTACCGCCTGCTGGCTTAACTCACCACATCATAATATGGAGCATCTGCACATGAAAACCCGTACTCAACAAATCGAAGAATTACAAAAAGAATGGACACAACCGCGCTGGGAAGGCATTACCCGCCCATATAGCGCGGAGGAAGTGGTGAAATTACGTGGCTCAGTCAACCCGGAATGTACGCTGGCGCAGCTTGGAGCGGCGAAAATGTGGCGTCTGTTGCACGGCGAATCGAAGAAAGGCTACATCAACAGTCTCGGTGCGCTGACCGGTGGTCAGGCGCTGCAGCAAGCGAAAGCCGGTATTGAAGCGGTCTATCTTTCTGGCTGGCAGGTCGCGGCAGATGCTAACCTGGCTTCCAGCATGTACCCGGATCAATCGCTGTACCCGGCGAACTCGGTGCCGGCAGTGGTGGATCGGATCAACAACACCTTCCGCCGCGCGGATCAGATCCAGTGGTCTACCGGTATTGAACCGAACGATCCGCGCTATGTGGACTACTTCCTGCCGATCGTCGCTGATGCTGAAGCCGGTTTTGGCGGCGTACTCAACGCTTTCGAACTGATGAAATCGATGATTGAGGCTGGTGCAGCGGCTGTTCACTTCGAAGATCAGCTCGCCTCCGTGAAAAAATGTGGTCATATGGGCGGCAAAGTGCTGGTACCGACTCAGGAAGCTATCCAGAAACTGGTGGCGGCACGTCTGGCGGCTGACGTGATGGGCGTACCGACGCTGGTTATTGCCCGTACCGATGCTGACGCGGCAGATTTGATCACCTCTGACTGCGATCCATACGACAGCGAGTTCATTACCGGTGAGCGTACCAGTGAAGGGTTCTACCGTACCCATGCGGGCATTGAACAGGCAATCAGTCGCGGTCTGGCCTATGCACCGTATGCTGATCTGGTGTGGTGTGAAACTTCCACCCCGGATCTCGAGCTGGCTCGCCGCTTTGCCGATGCGATCCACGCTAAATATCCAGGTAAACTGTTGGCCTACAACTGTTCACCATCGTTTAACTGGCAGAAGAACCTGGACGACAAAACCATTGCCAGCTTCCAGCAGCAGCTGTCGGACATGGGCTATAAATATCAGTTCATTACTCTGGCGGGTATCCACAGCATGTGGTTCAACATGTTCGATCTTGCACATTCCTATGCGCAGGGCGAAGGCATGCGCCACTACGTCGAGAAAGTCCAGCAGCCAGAATTTGCGGCGGCGAAAGACGGTTACACTTTCGTATCCCATCAGCAGGAAGTGGGTACCGGTTACTTCGACAAAGTGACGACCATTATTCAGGGCGGCGCGTCATCCGTTACTGCGCTGACGGGGTCGACGGAAGAATCACAGTTCTGATTGTCCTGATGCCCGGTGGCACTGTGCTTACCGGGCCTACGGATCTTCGTAGGCCGGATAAGTGAATGCGCTATCCGGCAATCTCCGGTTCTGGATGAGGGCAAAAGATGTCGCGTGGCCTGGAATTACTGATTGCTCAAACCATCCTGCAAGGCTTTGATGCGCAGTATGGCCGATTTCTGGAAGTGACGTCCGGTGCGCAGCAGCGTTTTGAACAGGCCGACTGGCATGCGGTTCAGCAGGCGATGAAAAGCCGTATCCACCTCTACGATCATCATGTGGGCCTGGTGGTGGAACAGTTACGCTGTATTACCGACGGCAAAAGTACCAATGCGGAGTTTTTACTTCGCGTCAAAGAGCATTACACCCGGCTATTGCCGGACTATCCGCGCTTCGAGATTGCGGAGAGCTTTTTTAACTCTGTTTACTGTCGGTTATTTGACCATCGTTCGCTGACTCCCGAGCGTCTGTTTATTTTTAGCTCCCAGCCAGAACGCCGCTTTCGAACCATCCCACGTCCGCTGGCGAAAGACTTTTTCCCTGATTCAGGATGGGAATCGATGCTCGCGCGGGTACTCAGCGATCTGCCTCTGCGTCTGCCGTGGCAGAACAAAATTCGTGATATCCATTACATCATCGGACACCTGACGGAAACTTTTGGTGCGGATGTGTTGCAGCGCTGCCATTTGCAGGTGGCGAATGAACTTTTTTACCGCAATAAAGCCGCCTGGCTGGTTGGGAAACTCATAACGCCTTCCGGTACTTTGCCATTTTTACTGCCGATACACCGCACCGACGAAGGTGAGTTATTTGTTGATACCTGTCTGACAACCGCTGCGGAAGCCAGTATCGTGTTTGGCTTTGCCCGCTCTTATTTTATGGTTTATGCCCCGTTGCCTGCGGCGTTAGTGGAGTGGCTGCGCGAGATCCTGCCCGGTAAAACCACCGCCGAGTTGTATATGGCGATTGGCTGTCAGAAGCATGCGAAAACAGAAAGCTATCGCGAATATCTGCTCTATCTTGCCGGGAGCGACGAGCAGTTTATTGAGGCGCCGGGAATACGCGGCATGGTCATGCTGGTTTTTACGCTGCCGGGATTCGATCGGGTATTCAAAATTATTAAAGATAAATTTGCGCCGCAGAAAGAGATGTCTGCTGCCCATGTCCGTGCCTGTTATCAACTGGTGAAAGAGCACGATCGTGTCGGACGCATGGCGGACACCCAGGAGTTCGAGAACTTTGTATTGGATAAGCGGCAAATCGCCCCGGCGCTGATGGCACTGCTGCTACAGGAAGTCCCTGAAAAGATAACCGATCTTGGTGAGCAGATCGTTATTCGACATCTGTATATCGAACGCCGGATGGTACCGTTGAATATCTGGCTGGAGCAGGTGGAAGGGCAGCAACTGCGGGATGCAATTGAAGAGTATGGCAACGCTATTCGTCAGTTAGCCGCTGCCAATATTTTCCCTGGTGACATGTTATTTAAAAATTTTGGTGTCACCCGCCACGGGCGTGTGGTGTTCTACGACTATGATGAAATTTGTTACATGACGGAAGTGAATTTTCGCCATATCCCACCGCCGCGTTACCCGGAGGATGAGCTGGCAAGTGAGCCATGGTACAGCGTTTCTCCAGGTGACGTTTTCCCGGAGGAGTTCCGTCACTGGCTGTGTGCCGATCCGCGTATTGGACCGTTGTTTGAAGAGATGCACGCTGATCTGTTTCGTGCCGACTACTGGCGGGCGTTGCAGACCCGAATTCGGGAAGGACATGTGGAAGATGTCTACGCTTACCGCCGCAAGCAACGATTTAGTGTGCGTTACAATCAGCAGGACTAGCGTAATTTTGCGTTAATTGCCTGACGTCGCTGTGCCTATCAGGCTCCGGCGATCTCCGGTTTGTAGGCCGGGTAAGGCGTAGCCGTTACCCGACAAACATGCCTTAACGAATCCCGCCGTATGCCAGCGTTACCTCTTTCGCCGCTTTAATCGCCATCGCGCCAAACTCAGTAACGCGATCGTCGGTGATACGGGAAATCGGTCCGGAGATAGAGATGGCGGCAAATGGCTCACGATGCTCATCGTAAATGCACGATGCCACGCAGCGCAGGCCAAGCGCATGCTCCTCGTCATCAAACGAATAGCCACGTTTACGCGTCTGGGCGAGGTCTTCTTTCAGATGTACTGGCGAGACTAGTGTGGCGTGAGTATAAGCATGCAGGCCTTTACGGTGCAGCAGGCCGGTAACCTGTTCTTCGCTTAATTGTGCCAGGAATGCTTTTCCCGCGCCGGAAGCGTGCATTGGCAGCTTGCCGCCAATGGGGGCAGACATACGCATCAGCTGTGTGCACTGCACCTGGTCGATAATAATGGCCTGATGGTCGCTCTGATCCAGCACCGCCAGGTTCACTGTTTCGCCGGAGTCTTCCATCAGCTTACGCAGAATCGGATGGACAATCGCCAGCAGGTTGCGGCTTTGCAAAAAGCTGCTGCCGACGATAAACGCATGTGCGCCCACGGCCCAGTGTCCCAGCTCGCCAACCTGGCGGACAAAACCCTGTTGCTGCATCGTGGTCAGCAAACGGTGCGTGGTGGAATTGGGCAAACCAGCTTGTTGCGCCAGTTCGGTCAGCGCTACGCTGCCGTTGGACTCAGCAATCCACTCCAGTAATTTCAGGCCTCGGGTCAGAGACTGAACCTGCCCGGTTGCAGGCGTAGTAGTGGCGGCAGGTTTTCTACCGCGTTTCGCGGGGACAGTGGCAACCATGGCAGACTCCTTTTCTGTATCGTGGAAATCATTTTCGTTTTATTCAATTATAATGCAAGAATTCCTGTACTGATCGGATGAGTGAAGCTGAACATGTCTCATGTTGGCTGTTGTTTGCTTTTCCGTCATTAATCTTTGTGCGAGTATGGTTCGTTGAGCTTTTTTCGGTCTGGTTGAGCGTTGTCGGGAGTCAGTGTGAGTAGCAAAGTTGAACAATTACGTCAGCAGTTAAAAGAACGTATTCTGGTGCTGGACGGCGGTATGGGCACCATGATCCAGAGTTATCGTCTGAGTGAAGAGGATTTCCGCGGCGAGCGCTTTGCCGACTGGCCGAGCGATCTGAAAGGCAACAATGACCTGTTGGTGCTCAGTAAGCCGGAGGTGATAACCGCGATCCATAACGCCTACTTTGAAGCGGGCGCAGATATCATCGAAACCAACACCTTCAACTCCACGACCATCGCCATGGCGGATTACCAGATGGAATCCCTGTCGGCGGAAATCAACTTTGAAGCGGCAAAACTGGCACGTGCCTGTGCGGACGAATGGACGGCACGCACGCCGAACAAACCGCGCTATGTCGCGGGTGTCCTCGGCCCGACTAACCGCACCGCGTCTATCTCACCGGATGTTAACGATCCCGCCTACCGTAATATCACCTTTGACGGACTGGTGGCGGCTTACCGTGAATCTACCAAAGCGCTGGTGGAAGGTGGTAGCGATCTGATCCTGATTGAAACCGTTTTTGACACGCTTAACGCGAAAGCGGCCATATTTGCAGTGAAAACAGAGTTTGAAGCACTGGGCGTTGAGTTGCCGATCATGATCTCCGGCACCATCACTGACGCCTCAGGACGTACGCTTTCTGGTCAGACGACCGAAGCATTTTATAATTCACTGCGCCACGCCGACGCGCTCACCTTCGGCCTTAACTGTGCTTTAGGTCCGGATGAGTTGCGCCAGTATGTGCAGGAACTGTCACGTATTGCTGAATGCTACGTAACCGCGCACCCGAATGCTGGTCTGCCGAACGCCTTCGGTGAGTACGATCTTGACGCTGATACCATGGCGAAGCAAATCCGCGAATGGGCACAAGCGGGTTTCCTGAACGTGGTTGGTGGTTGCTGCGGCACCACGCCGGAACACATCGCAGCAATGAGCCGCGCGGTTGATGGCCTGGCCCCGCGCCAGTTGCCGGAAATCCCGGTTGCCTGCCGTTTAGCCGGGCTTGAACCTCTGAATATTGGCGACGACAGTCTGTTCGTCAACGTTGGTGAGCGTACCAACGTCACCGGCTCGGCCAAATTTAAGCGCCTGATCAAAGAAGAAAAATACAGCGAAGCGCTGGACGTTGCCCGCCAGCAGGTGGAAAGTGGCGCGCAAATTATCGATATCAACATGGATGAAGGGATGCTCGATGCCGAAGCGGCGATGGTGCGTTTCCTCAACCTGATCGCCGGTGAGCCGGACATCGCCCGCGTGCCGATTATGATTGACTCCTCGAAATGGGATGTCATCGAAAAAGGTCTGAAGTGCATTCAGGGTAAAGGCATCGTTAACTCTATTTCGATGAAAGAGGGTGTAGAAACCTTTATCCATCACGCGAAGTTGCTGCGACGTTACGGTGCGGCGGTGGTGGTTATGGCCTTTGATGAACAGGGTCAGGCCGATACCCGTGCCCGTAAAATTGAGATTTGTCGCCGGGCGTACAAAATTCTTACCGAAGAGGTGGGCTTCCCGCCGGAAGACATTATCTTCGATCCAAACATCTTTGCGGTTGCGACCGGTATTGACGAACATAACAACTACGCGCAGGACTTTATCGGCGCGTGTGAAGATATCAAACGCGAACTGCCGCATGCGCTAATCTCTGGCGGCGTCTCTAACGTCTCGTTCTCGTTCCGTGGCAACGATCCAGTGCGCGAAGCCATTCACGCGGTGTTCCTGTACTACGCCATTCGTAACGGTATGGACATGGGGATCGTCAATGCCGGACAACTGGCGATCTATGACGACCTGCCGGCCGAGTTACGCGATGCGGTAGAAGATGTGATCCTCAACCGCCGCGATGACGGCACCGAGCGTCTGCTGGATCTGGCCGAAAAATACCGTGGCAGCAAAACCGATGATACCGCCAACGCCCAGCAGGCGGAGTGGCGTAGTTGGGATGTGAAAAAACGTCTCGAATATTCGCTGGTGAAAGGCATTACTGAGTTTATCGAACTGGACACCGAAGAGGCTCGCCAGCAGGCAGCACGCCCGATTGAGGTCATCGAAGGGCCGCTGATGGACGGTATGAACGTCGTTGGTGACCTGTTCGGTGAGGGTAAAATGTTCCTGCCGCAGGTGGTGAAATCTGCCCGAGTGATGAAACAGGCGGTGGCATACCTCGAACCCTACATTGAAGCCAGCAAAGAAAAAGGCTCCAGCAACGGCAAGATGGTTATCGCTACCGTGAAGGGCGATGTGCACGATATTGGCAAGAACATTGTCGGCGTGGTGTTGCAATGCAACAACTACGAAATCGTCGACCTTGGCGTGATGGTGCCAGCGGAGAAAATCCTCAGAACCGCGCGTGAAGTGAATGCCGATCTGATTGGCCTCTCCGGGCTGATTACCCCGTCGCTGGACGAAATGGTCAATGTGGCGAAAGAGATGGAACGTCAGGGCTTTACTATCCCGCTGCTGATTGGTGGTGCAACGACGTCAAAAGCGCACACAGCGGTGAAGATCGAGCAAAACTACAGTGGGCCAACGGTCTATGTACAGAACGCCTCTCGCACCGTTGGCGTGGTTGCCGCTTTGCTGTCCGATACACAGCGCGATGATTTTGTCGCCCGTACGCGTAAAGAGTATGAAACGGTGCGTATCCAGCATGCGCGTAAGAAACCGCGTACTCCGCCAGTGACACTGGCTGCCGCGCGTGAGAACGATCTGGCGTTCGACTGGGCAAGCTACACACCGCCGGTGGCTCATCGTCTCGGTGTGCAGAGCGTTGAAGCCAGCATCGAAACGCTGCGTAATTACATCGACTGGACGCCGTTTTTTATGACCTGGTCGCTAGCCGGGAAATATCCACGCATTCTGGAAGATGAAGTGGTGGGTGAAGAGGCGAAACGTCTGTTTAAAGACGCCAACGATATGCTGGATAAACTCAGCGCCGAGAAAACGTTGAATCCGCGCGGTGTGGTTGGCCTGTTCCCGGCTAACCGTGTCGGCGATGACATTGAGATCTATCGTGATGAAACGCGCACACATGTGCTGAATGTGAGTCATCATCTGCGTCAGCAAACGGAAAAAGTCGGCTTTGCCAACTACTGCCTGTCTGACTTTGTGGCACCAAAACTGAGCGGCAAGGCGGATTACATCGGTGCCTTTGCGGTCACTGGTGGTCTGGAAGAGGACGCGCTGGCTGAAGCTTTCGAGGCGCAGCACGATGACTACAACAAGATCATGGTGAAAGCGATTGCCGACCGTCTGGCAGAAGCCTTTGCAGAATATCTGCATGAGCGTGTCCGTAAAGTTTACTGGGGCTACGCGGCGAACGAGAATCTCAGCAATGACGAACTGATCCGTGAGAACTATCAGGGTATTCGTCCGGCACCAGGTTATCCGGCGTGTCCGGAACATACCGAGAAAGCCACTATCTGGGAGCTATTGGATGTGGAAACGCATACCGGTATGAAACTCACGGAGTCTTTCGCCATGTGGCCTGGCGCATCGGTCTCCGGCTGGTATTTCAGTCATCCGGACAGTAAGTACTACGCGGTGGCACAAATTCAGCGCGACCAGGTTGAAGATTACGCCTTCCGTAAAGGGATGAGTGTGGCGGAAGTCGAGCGTTGGTTAGCGCCTAATCTGGGCTATGACGCCGACTGATTCACAAAACTGTCATCTTTCTTTACAACAAACAGGGCACTCAATGAGTGCCCTGTCTCTTTATTACATTTAAACCCTTATACTGAAGGGAACTTGTGCGCATTGTAGGCATGAGTTCAGGAACATATAAATATAAGGAGAACCTGATTCCGTGTTAACTCTGCTACACCTGCTTTCTGCTGTCGCTATGCTGGTTTGGGGCACTCACATTGTGCGTACTGGTGTGATGCGTGTCTTCGGTGCCCGTTTAC
This sequence comes from Citrobacter sp. Cm046, assembly GCF_030333065.1. Classification (NCBI taxonomy): domain Bacteria; kingdom Pseudomonadati; phylum Pseudomonadota; class Gammaproteobacteria; order Enterobacterales; family Enterobacteriaceae; genus Citrobacter; species Citrobacter sp. Cm046. The sequence goes on from NZ_JAOWGP010000007.1 coordinate 11,748, forward strand.
GCACTGTGCTTAGCCGAAGTGTTGAAAAGAAGCCGCTCGCCTTTTGCGCGGGGATTGGCGTCACTGCACTGGTGCAAAGCAGTAACGCGACCACTATGCTGGTGACGTCGTTTGTCGCCCAGGATCTGGTGGCGCTCACGCCTGCGCTGGTCATTGTGCTTGGTGCCGATGTGGGGACCGCGCTGATGGCGCGTATCCTGACTTTTGATCTCTCCTGGCTGTCGCCACTGCTGATTTTTATTGGTGTGATCTTCTTTCTGGGGCGTAAGCAGTCCCGCGTCGGACAGTTGGGGCGCGTAGGCATCGGGCTGGGGCTGATCTTACTGGCGCTGGAGCTGATTGTGCAGGCGGTGACACCGATCACTCAGGCAAATGGAGTGCAGGTTATTTTCGCCTCGCTAACCGGCGATATCATGCTTGATGCGCTGATTGGCGCAATGTTCGCGATTATCAGCTACTCCAGCCTGGCGGCGGTTCTGCTGACGGCAACGTTGACCGCAGCGGGTATTATCTCGTTCCCGGTCGCCTTGTGTCTGGTGATTGGCGCGAACCTGGGCTCCGGTTTACTGGCGATGCTGAACAATAGCGCAGCCAATGCAGCAGCACGCCGTGTGGCGCTTGGCAGTCTGCTGTTTAAGCTGGTGGGCAGCCTGATTATTCTGCCGTTCGTTCATCCGCTGGCCAATCTGATGGATGAATTGCCACTGCCGAAATCTGAATTAGTGATCTATTTTCACGTCTTCTACAACCTGGTGCGCTGCGTAGCGATGGTGCCGTTTGCCGAGCCGATGGCGCGCTTTTGCAAACGTATTATCCGTGATGAACCCGAATTAGACGCCCATCTGAAACCCAAGCATCTGGATGTCAGCGCGCTGGATACGCCGACGCTGGCGTTGGCCAATGCTGCCCGTGAAGCCCTGCGTATTGGTGATGCAATGGAGCAGATGATGGAGGGTCTGAAAAAGGTAATGCACGGCGAGCCGCGCGAAGAAAAAGAGCTGCGCAAGATGGCCGACGACATCAACGTGTTGTACACGGCGATCAAACTCTATCTGGCGCGGATGCCAAAAGATGAGCTGGCGGAAGAGGAGTCCCGGCGCTGGGCGGAGATTATCGAAATGTCGCTCAACCTGGAACAGGCTTCCGATATTGTTGAACGAATGGGCAGTGAAATTGCCGATAAGTCGCTGGCCGCGCGTCGGGCATTTTCTCTGGAAGGGTTGAAAGAACTGGATGCGCTCTACGATCAGTTACTAAGCAACCTGCAACTGGCTATGTCAGTGTTCTTCTCCGGTGATGTGACCAGTGCCCGTCGTCTGCGTCGCAGCAAGCACCGTTTTCGCATTCTTAACCGTCGTTACTCGCATGCGCACGTCGATCGACTGCATCAGCAGAACGTCCAGAGTATCGAGACCAGTTCACTGCATCTTGCATTACTTGGCGACATGCAGCGTCTGAACTCATTGTTCTGTTCTGTTGCCTACAGCGTGCTGGAACAGCCGGATGAAGACGATGAGCGGGATGATCATTAACTGACGGTGATACCTGATGACGCTGCACTTCCAGCCTACCGGACTGCGTAGCGCCATCAGGCGTTAATTAAAAGCAGTGACCTGCTTCAAGGGCTACCGCTTCTTCACCCGCTTTGAATACGTAAGTGGTGTTCGGGCCGCCAAGAATGGCTTTATCGTTACTTACTTTGATCCAGTTCCCCTCCGGCAAACCAATCACTGTCAGTTCCGGCGCGACAACCAGTAGCTCGCGAATACGCTGTTCACGCGTTTCGCCTTTGTGGCCTTCCGGCAGCGCGTTGGTGAAGTGCGGGTTGATTTGTAGTGGGAACAGACCCAGGGCGTCAAAACCTTTTGGATCGACAATTGGCATGTCATTCGTGGTACGGATAGTCTGGCAGGCGAGGTTCGCACCCGCACTCCAGCCGATGTACAGCGCGCCGCGTTTGACCACGTCAACAATTGGTGCCAGCAAGCCACGCTCACGGCTCTCTTTCAGCAACTGGAAAGTGTTACCTCCGCCGACAATCACCACTTCAGCGTTCTCAATGGCTGCGACCGGATCGGCAACGGTATGAATGCCTGTGACATCGACGCCCATTGGCGCAAAGATGGCTGCCGTTTTCGCTGTATAGTCGTCCCAGGTTTGCGTGACACCAGCAAACGGAATAAACACCGCAGAGCGGCGACCGTTCAACTGCTCAGCGATCAGTGGCAGCGCGTGTTCCATCCAGCCTTTGCCTGGCAGTGTCGAGTTACTCAATAAAAGCAGTTCCATCATTTCTCCAGATAATCAGTAAATTACAAACCACAGTAATGCTACCACCGTCAGTGTAACACCTTACTGATATGGCTCACGATGTTGGAGATGAGGTTGTGGAAAGCGCCTCGCAATAATGCGTAATTTTTCAGGATGCTGCGATTGATACGAGAAACGATAACGGTGGAGAGGGGAGGCAGCTGTGTGCCAATAGCAGTCGTTGCTAACTTTGGCCCATATTCATCAATGGGCGCAGGTCAATCTGTACGCTAATTGTTTTGCGCTTAAGTTCGGAACTCTAGTGCCGATATTAAAATTAAGTACTTTTGCCTTAAGGAAGCAAGGTTTGAAAGATTTTTCAAAATACTCAAAAGCGTTAGGGATGGCTAAGTTCTATGTTTATGCATTTTATGACATTGAAGATGCAGCTAAAAAGCCGTTTTATATAGGCAAAGGCAAGTCAGAACGCTGCCTTGATCATATAAAGTATAATGATGACTCTCCGAAATCAGAACGAATTAATCATCTGTTAAAAACAGGAAATCTGGGTATCGACATACTACGCCATGGCATGGATGAGGCAACCGCGAAGCTTGTTGAAGCAACATGTATTGATCTCTTAGGTGTTGGAGAACTGACCAACAAAGTACGAGGAAGCAGCTCCCTTATGGGGCGAATCACGCTGGATGAGCTCAACCATCTCCTTCTTAAGCAAGAGACGGAAATCGCACCTGAACATGCCGGGCTCGCTTTTTTGCTAAACAGCACCTACAAGTCTGGCATGAGTGCACTTGCATTATATGAAGCTACGCGTGGCGTCTGGGCAAAAGTACCAAAAGATGAAAACCTACAATTTGCATACGCCACCTACGGCGGTTTGGTGATGGAAGTTTACGAGATACAGTGCTGGTTAAAGGCAGGCTCTCAGCAGTACTTTACCCGGGAACTGGTCATCCCCCCCGAAACCAACCGTTCAGAGTTTGTTGGACGAATCGCATCACCAAAAATCAGAGAATTATACGTAGGCAAGCTAATCAAAAAATCGCGTAGTCATGGTAGCCCTTTCGTAAAAGTCGGGCTGGCGCAATAAACTGACCTGCTTCCCGTTGATTAATACACCTCAATACTAGTCATGTTGTTGAGGCTACCAATGTCCGCTTTTCGCTGTGAGTTCAATGGGTCGATGCAACGCTATCCTTAATCAAGGGGGACGTTGCCATGAAACGAAGAACTCGGATTAACTACACGCCAGAGCAGAAGGCAATTATCTGGGACAGATATAAGCAAGGTGATTCTCTACATGATATCGCCAGAATGTTCGACAGATACCATTCTTCCATTATGCCCACTATCCACCAGACAGGCGGCTACCGTCCCCCCGTGCGAAAACGGCACCGATTAGCGCTTTCGCTTGATGAAAGAGAGGAGATATCCAGAGGGCTGGTAGCAAAGCTCAGTATCAGGGACATCGCCGCCAAATTATCAAGAGCGCCCTCAACGATTAGCCGCGAGGTCAGGAGGCACGGTGGCGCAAAACAATACCGTGCAGCAAAAGCCGATGCTACTGCGTGGGAAAATGCGCTGAGACCAAAACCTTGCAAGCTAATTGAAAGCCCCGCATTGTGTAAAATTATTGCAGAGAAGATGCATCAGGACTGGTCGCCGGAACAGATCGCCGGTTGGCTGAAACGCTGTTATCCGGATAATCAGGAAATGCATGTGTCACACGAAACGATTTATAAAACGCTTTTTATACAAACCCGGGGAGCATTAAAAAAAGAGCTGCAGCAATGCCTCAGAAGCGGAAGAGCAGTGCGTAGATCCAGGACGTCATCGCTTAAAGGGAAAGGATTAGGATCAATCCCGGATGCGATATCGATAAGCGAAAGGCCACCTGAAGTCGCAGACAGAGCCATACCGGGTCACTGGGAAGGTGATCTGATCCAGGGCTCGAAAAACTCCTATATCGTCACTCTCGTAGAACGCCATTCCCGCTTTGTTATGCTGGCCAAAATCAGAGACAACAAGACCATAACGGTTATATCTGCACTCATCAGACAAGCCCGGGAATTACCTGTTGAGCTTTATAAAACACTAACATGGGATCGGGGGGCTGAAATGACCAGCCACACCCGATTTACTGTAGCGACAGACATTCAGATTTATTTCTGTGATCCTCAATCTCCCTGGCAACGCGGCTCAAATGAAAATACGAACAGATTGCTCAGGCAATATTTTCCCAAAGGAACTGACTTATCGGTTCACAGCCAGCAAAGACTTAACAGTGTTGCCAGACTGCTCAACGAAAGGCCGAGAAAAACGCTAGACTATGAATCACCCGCAGAGCGGTTCAATCAATGTGTTGCATCCATCGGTTGAACTCACAGCTCTCAGCGGACTTTCAGCCAACCGACATAAATCCCCTTAAACCTCAATCCCTTTTTGCTTCAGCTCTTTCCTGATAATACGTTTAATCCAGGCAGCAAGCGATTCATCGCCGTCCTGTTTTTGTGCTTCTTCCATTGCTTTTCGCAGTTCTGGATCCAGACGGAATTGAAACGGGGGATTGCCTCTTCTTTCATTCATGTGTGTTGACACCTTAATTACACAAGAGTGGTGTGAGCATGTGTGATGACACATTACTCTCACACATTAAAAATGACAACGCCCCGAAAGTGCAGCAACACGATCAGGGCGTTTAACCACAACATTATACGAGGTAATGCTATGGCTGATGCTAATCGTACCACTAACGCCCGTTCGGCGTCTTTTTCTCTCCTGCCTGAAGCTGATCTATTCCACTTTCCACTCGCTGAGGCCTTTCGCCATCTCGACTGTAGTCAACTCTCCACTGAAGAAAACCTGGCACTGTCATTTGGCTGCGAAGAGATGCTGGCCGGTCTGTATCACACGCTGAATGTTATGGGTGAAAGCCTGCTGACAATGGCGGGTGAAAAACAGGAACGTATGTCCAATGAGAGCGTATGCCAGTTGGGGCACAGCCTGATGAACATCAGCCAATTGATTCCTGCACTGGCTGAGTTAGAAGCGAAAGCGGATCAGCAACTGTTCGCTATGCCTCGAATTGCGTAGTGGCAAAGACAAATAAGAGCGCCCATCCCCGGCGCTCTACTCCTGCTCTCTTACCCCGCTCGCGCAAATTCAGCAGCTTCGGCAATCAGTGCGTCGTCCGGGCGCATGCCGGTGTACATGGCGAACTGCTCCACGGCCTGTAAGGCAATCACTTCTGCACCGCTGATAGTCTTTTTACCCAACTGCTGCGCCAGTTTTATCACCGGCGTTTCTGGTGGCAGGGCGACGACATCAAACACCACGTGGGCGTTAGCGACCATCACTTTGCTGTACGCCAGTTCATCGCTTTCTTTACCTCCGGCCATACCGACGGGGGTGACGTTGACCAGAATGTCACAGGCAATCCCTTCCGGCTGTGGCTGCCATTGAAAACCGTACTGTCTTGCAAGCACCGGGCCGCTTTCCCGGTTGCGGGCAGCAACGATCACATCGTGAAAACCGGCATCGCGAAACGCGGCGATGACCGCCTTGCCCATCCCACCGCTGCCGCGAATCATGACGCGAGCGCCGTTATCAAGCTGGTGGCTGGCAATCAGGCTTTTTACTGCAATATAGTCGGTGTTAAAACCCGTTAGCGTACCGTTGTCGTTGACGATAGTGTTCACGGAATCAATAGCTTGCGCAGAGGGATCGATGACATCCAGAAACGGCATGCAGCTCTCTTTAAACGGCATCGATATCGCGCAGCCGCGAATACCTAACGCTCGCACGCCTTTCACCGCAGCCTCGATATCCTGAGTGCTGAAGGCTTTGTAGATAAAGTTTAACCCCAACTTTTCATACAGATAGTTGTGAAATCGCGTGCCGAAGTTGCCGGGCCGACCGGCAAGCGACATACACAGCTGGGTGTTGCGATTAATCATGTTAAATCTCCCTGGCGTGCGCCAATACGTATTGCTCGGCTTCCTGTGACCAGATCCCATGATGGCGTTCCAGGATATCGCGCAAAGCCGGATCGTCTATCTGCGTCAGCGCGGTTAATGGCAACGCTTTGCCGGTGTACACCAGTTTTTTTCCGCCGCCTACAGCCGGAAGCTCCAGCGTTGTTTCACCTGCCGCATTCAGCCCGAGAATGTGCGTCACCACTTTTGCAGCCTGTACTTTTTTCTCTTCAATCAGTTTTACTGCCGCGCGCATATCGTCAGTATTACCGCCAGACGTCCCGACGTAATGGGTGAAAGCGTAGTGGACATCGTAGAAGTTAATCGGCGCGGTGAACTGCTTATCCTGCGGACCGGCAAAGAAGTTCATACAGCCATCGGCTGCCAGCAGGGAAGAGGCCAGCGTGACCAGCTGCTCGTTCGGCACAAACACAAAGATGTCGTCAAATCCGTGACCGCCGCTCAGCGCCATCAGCGTGTCATAAGACGCTTCCTGGGCGTGAAGATAGTGGATCTGTGTTTGTGGCTCCGACGGATAGTGTTTGCGGGCGTAGCTTAGTTTGTCTTTGTTGGTATCGGTTACCACCAGCAGTGCCGGATTAACCGGGCCGTGCAACGCATAATCAATCGCCAGCAGCCCCATTGGACCGGTGCCGCCGAGGATTAGCGTGCGCCCCTGCGGACGAATGCCCATCTTGTGGTTATAGGTGCCTTCCTGCAGGTGATAGTTGGCGTTGAATGCGCCAATCACGCAGGACAGTGGTTCAACCAGGGAGCCTTCAAAATAGGTCTCTCCTTCGTAGGCGAGCAGGCAGTCCTGCTCCATTACTTCATTGGGAATGACAACGCGCGTCGCCTCACCGCCAACCCAGGGAAAGGAGTAGCCGGGGCAGTCCGGGCGATCCGGGAGTTGCAGGTTAGCCTGAATCACATAGCGCTGGCCGGGTTGAAACTTATGCTGCCATTTTTTCCCCACGGCGAGAATATCGCCGCAAAACTCGTGGCCGATGATGATCGGGTTGATGGCCACATCGTCCGGTACTTTTTTGTGGTTCTCGCCCTGATTCGCTTCTTTCCAGGAAGAGAGGCACAGGCTGTCGGTGACGACCGAAGCCAGAATTTCATCGTCCTGCATTTCCGGAAGATCGAAAGTTTCCAGGCGCAGATCGCGTTTGCCATAAAGGCGTAAAGCTGTCGTTAACATATATACCACCTCTTTCCCTGTATCTTCTGGGAATAGTTATTTGAAGGTGCCCCGGTAGAGACCGGGGCGAATAATCAGGACAGGAAGCCCAGCGCATGACCGATAATCCCCAAACCAAACAGGGCAAAGATCAGCCATACCGGATTAATTTTCTTGTTAAGCAGCCGTACCATCAGCAGTGTCAGCGCCAGCGCCAGCAGGCCAGGGCAAAGCTGATCGAGAATGTTTTGTACGGTCATGGTGACAGTGGTGCCGTCTGCGCCAGGCGTTTGCGATACCACCAGCGGTACGTTGATGCTGGTCCATTTGGTGACCAGAACCCCCATCACAAACAGGCCGAGAATCGATGCGCCTTCGGTTAGTTTTTGCAGCAGATTGCCGCCCATATCGCTGACGATGTTGACTCCTTTACGAAAGCCAAGCTGTAAGCCGTACCACTTCATCGCCAGACGCACCGCGTTGAAAATAAAGAAGAACAATAACGGACCGAGAATGTTGCCGGAGAGCGCTAAAGATGCACCGAGCGCGGCGGTAATCGGCCGTAACGTGCCCCAGACCAGCGGGTCGCCGACGCCGGCAAGCGGACCCATCAGGCCGACTTTGATGCCATTGATCGCACCGTCGTCAATTTCTGCACCGTTGGCGCGTGCTTCTTCCATTGCGGCGGTGACGCCGATCACCGGTCCGCACACCGCCGGAGTAGTGTTGAAGAACACCAGATGACGCTTAAGCGCCGCGACCTGATCCTCCTTCAGTGGATACAGGCGTTTAATGGCGGGGATCATGTCGTAGCAAAAACCCAGCCCATGAATGCGTTCAAAGTTGAATGATGCCTGTTGCAGGTTGGAGCGAACAAACATGCTAAACAGGTCCGATTTGGTCAGTTTTTTCTGTTCCATGATGGGCTCCGTTAGTCGTCAAGTTGGTCAAGGGCGGTAGATGTGGTGGCTTGCGCCTGCGGTTCGGCTTTACGCCATTGCGGGTTCAACTGGATATAAACCAGCGCGATAATTACGCCCACACCGCCAAAGGCCAGCAGGCTCAGGTCGAGATAGCCCCCGGCGATAAAGCCGAGGAAGAAGAACGGCATCAAATACTTCACGCCCATCATGCGCAGCACCATGGCGTAACCGACCACCACGATAAAGCCACCAGCAATCTGCAGGCCGCGAGTGACGAATTCCGGGATAGCATTCAGCATATTGCTGACCATGTCGGCGCTAACAAACAGCGAAACAATCAACGCCGGAATAGCGACGCGTAGCGCCTGCACACCCAGCGCGGAGACGTGAAGGATATCGATGGTACGAAAGCGCGCGTCTTCCGCTGCTTTATCTGCCGCGTGCTGGAACACCACGGTGATAGTACGGGCAAAGACGGTGAGCACCTGGCCTGCGGCAGCTACGGGAAGCGCAATCGCGATACCGGTTGCGATGCTCTGCTGGCCGACGATCACCAGAATGGCGGAAATAATACTGGCGAGTGCCGAATCGGGGGACTGCGCTGCACCAACGTTCATCCAGCCGAGCGCGATCAGCTCCAGCGTGCCGCCGAGCATAATCCCGGTTTTTAAATCACCAAGAATTAAGCCAATAACGGTACAGGCGATGAGCGGGCGGTGGGTCTGGAATTCATCCAGCACGCTGCCCATTCCGGCAATACAGGAAAATAGAAATATGGCGATAATTTGTAGGGTACTTATTTCCATAATATGGCACCTTCAGAGTGTGATCATCCCTGCCTGTTACAGCCTTAATACACAGGCGCTTTTATACATGGCATCCTTCAGGCTGCCTCGGCGTTGGCTACGTTCGTTCACCCGAATCACTTGCCAGAGTGAGCTCATCGGGATTCACTCATTTTCAGCCTTGATGCAACTTGAATGATTTTGTGTATATTTATTCAGCGAAAGATTGTTCTTTTATTTTTTCGAGAATACTAATCGATGGGTCGGAAGCCACGACGCGTAAATCCAGAGTGACGCCTAATTGATCCAACTCACGGAACGCATTAATATCATCGTCATCTAGCGAGACCGCTTTGGTTAATTGTTTTTTACCCGGTCGCCAGGCCATGCCACCAATATTTAAGGTGGCGATTTGCACGCCTTGTTTTACCATTGCCAAGGCATCCTGTGGGCGGGTAAATAAATAAAATACGGTTTCGTCTTTATATTGCGGATTGTGATATACCGCGACCGCCTTTTCGATATTGACTACGTTAACTTTCATCCCTGGCGGGGCAGCCTGGCGCAATAATGTCCGGCGTACTTCATCGTTATAGACGTCATCGTTACAGATAATAATCCGTTGGGCATTCGCCACCTTCGACCAGACGGTGGTGACCTGACCGTGGATCAGGCGGTCATCAATACGAGCAAGGGTAATGTTCATCAGAAATCCTCATCGATCGTTTCCAGTGGCTTCCAGACGACGCAAGTTTGTAGCGCAATGCTCGTCAGGTGTTCACACAGTTCATCCACGTTCATACTGCTCTGGTTGTCCACCAGTTCCAGCGCCAACGGCAGTGACAACCCACTAATGACCCGTATTGCCGGGTTACGCATCGCCAGTGTGGCGGCGGCATTCCAGGGGCTGCCACACTGTAAATCGACGGCTATCAGCCACTCATCTCTAGTGTGGGCGCTCACTAACTTTTCCAGTTTTACCACGATGTCACTGGCGTTTTCACCGGGGACAAATTCCACCGCTTCCACGTTGGCATCGCCGTAGACCATCTGCACCGATTCCAGCATGGCGCAGGCCAGTTTGCCGTGGGCGCAGAAGATTGCATTGACCATAAAATCTCCTTAGCCGCGCGTTTTTCCGCCCGCAATGTTAGTGGTTACTCCGGTAATATAGCTGGCGCGTTCTGACAGAAGATAACAAACAAAATCAGCAACTTCGCTCAGGCGTCCCGAACGGCCAATAGGAATTGAGTTTTTGGTATAGCCCTCGCGCAACTGCTCGACGGTGATGTTGCGGGTCCAGGCCAGCGCTTCTTCATACTCGGGGGTGCGCAGTCCGGTTTTTTCCAGAATGCCAGGTGCAATTCCGACTACACGAATACCGTGTTTGCCCAATTCCTTTGACCAGGAACGGGTAAAGCTATTCAGTGCGGCTTTGGTGGCGGCATAGCAACTTTGACCCTCTGAGCCTTCCAGTCCGCTTTCGGAAGAGACATTCACAATTACGCCGTCATGCTGTTTCACCATCTGGCGTGCCACTGCTTGCGACATTAAGAACACACCTTTCTGGTTGATGTTGACCATTTTTTCAAAAGCAGCTTCGTTGAGTTCATATTGTCCGGCGGGTGCTTTTTCATCGACAAGCAGGCGTGGGAAATTAACCCCTGCATTATTCACCAGTCCGTCAATACGTCCGTAGCGTTGAATAATTTCAGCAACAGTATGATTAACTTCTTTGGCGCTGGAAATATCCGTTGGCCAGAAGTGATATCCGCTATGGCCTTCATATTTACCTTCTCCGCCATGAATATCTGCCATTTGCACATTAGCGCCTTGTGCTAATAATTCTTCGACAATGGCCAGGCCAATTCCGGATGCGCCACCGGTAACAATAATGACTTTATCTTGCAGATTTAACCACGTTTTCATAATAGACTCCCAATTTCAGATAAGGGGATCCCTCATAAAATTAATTACGTCAGGATCAATTTGAATATATTTATTTCAACAATAATTCAGCAGTATGGCTGTTAGTGACTAAACCGTTAATATAATTTCCGCGTAAAGCACCGAGAATACCGCTCAGTTTTTCTTCCCCCATGGCGATGCCGATGGAGTAACGCGCCTGCTTTAATTTATTGGTTTCGATGGAGAGCGTCTTTTCACTCATATTGGTCTCTACCGTCACACCGTTGATATCATAAAAGCGTGAACAAATGTCCCCGGCAACCTGACGGGCATGCAGGTCATCACTCTCTTCGCTGCCGTAAAATGCATGCCAGTTAGCACCATCTCGTATCGCCGGGGAACCAATTCCCACCAGCGCGACATCCAGATTATCCCAGTAGGCGGAAATCGATTTAAAATGTCGTGACTGCATAATCCCGTTACGGATCAGCGGATTTTCCAGAAGCGCCGGGAAATCTGCCAGGTGAGATTCACCCTTGAGCTTTGCCGCTGCGCTGTAAGTCAGCGTGTTGACGTGGTAGCGACTTTCAAGTTTGCCGGAAGGCCCGCCGATGATAGGCACGCAGATAAGCTGACGTGACTGGCTGGCGGGGGATAATCCTTCAACCAGTCCCCTTACCGCGCGCCCCCATGAGAAACCGATAATATCGCCAGGTTCCAGCAAGCGTTCCAGTAACTGCGCGCCGTGCACGCCCATCATCTTGAGCTGTTCATCTTCCTGTTCGCTATCGCAGGAGACCACGACCGCTTCTTTCAGGCCAAATTTCTGTTTTAGCTGCTGTTCCAGCCACAGGTTCTCGTTGTAGTCGTAATTAATGGCGATGGTGACGATGCCTTGCTCGCGACCACGCTTTAGCAAGCGGCTGATCGTGGTGCGATAGATTCCCAGCTCCCGGGCGATTTGCGCTTGTGTCATATCCTGTTCGTAATAAAGCTGCGCTATTTTTACGATCAGGCGGATATCATCGCTGTTTTCCGTCGCCATCTTTGGGCTCCTGCACATTTGTGCAAATCACGAAATTGACTTCTTGATCTGATATAACCCCATCCGTTCCACATCTCAAAGCTATTTTCACTTATTTCATCGCCATGAACTGGCTGATTATGTTGCACATTTGATGTGCTGATAGCGCGTTGCTGGCACAAATGTGCTTGTTGCTGTAATGCGTTGATTCTGTTTATTTTCGCCCAACAAAATTGCAGGCGCGGATTGCTGACACTTTTGTGTAGAAAGGTGTGATTGATCACATATAGCGCTTGGGCATTCGAACACGATTATTTTTTATCGCCCGCAAGGTAGGGTATATTTCTCTGCCAAAGGAGAACTTATGCTGCCCGACTCATCCATCCGATTAAATAAATACATCAGTGAAAGCGGAATCTGCTCGCGTCGCGAGGCGGATCGCTTTATCGAACAAGGAAATGTCTTCATTAATGGCAAACGCGCCACCATTGGCGATCAGGTGATGCCTGGCGACGTCGTCAAAGTGAATGGTCGGTTGATTGAGCCGCGTGAAGCGGAAGATCTGGTTTTTATCGCGCTGAATAAGCCGGTGGGGATCGTGAGCACTACCGAAGACAGCGAACGCGACAACATTGTTGATTTTGTGAACCACAGTAAGCGCGTGTTCCCGATTGGCCGCCTGGATAAAGACTCTCAGGGGCTGATTTTTCTGACCAACCATGGCGACCTGGTCAATAAGATCCTGCGTGCCGGTAACGATCACGAAAAAGAGTATCTGGTGACGGTTGATAAGCCGGTCACGGACGAGTTCATTCGTGGAATGGGGGCTGGTGTGCCTATTCTTGGCACTGTCACCAAAAAATGTAAGGTCCGGAAAGAGGCGCCGTTTGTTTTTCGCATCACGCTTGTTCAGGGGCTAAATCGCCAGATCCGTCGTATGTGCGAACACTTTGGCTATGAAGTCACGAAGCTTGAACGTACGCGTATCATGAACGTCGGTCTCTCCGGCTTACCGCTGGGGGAATGGCGTGATCTGACGGATGATGAACTGATCGAACTGTTCAAATTGATTGAAAACTCTTCTTCAGAAGCGAAACCGAAGGCGAAAGCGAAGCCAAAAACGGCAGGTATTAAGCGCCCGGTCGTGAAGATCGAAAAATCCGCTGAGAAAGAGAAAGCGCGCCCGGCTGCAAACGGTAAACGTTTTACCTCGCCGGGGCGTAAGAAGAAAGGACGTTAACGTCTGCCGCGCGTTGGCGTATTCGCTGACCAGGAAAACGATGCTTCCGCATCTGGTTTATAAGCCTGCTTTTTCTTCAACTGGCGGGCTTTTTTTGCCTCTGCTTCGCGCTGAACCATCAGCTTATCGATGTATTCCTTCTTAATACTGTTGGTCTCTGCGTTGGTCAGCAGGCGGCCATGTGCAATGCGGGCGCGGTCAAGCAGCGTTTTCAGCTCACGCTGTTCGCGCTCGGTCATCTCTTTTTGGGTAATGCGGGGGAGTGCCATACGGTTGCCCTCAGTTAGCCTGTTAGCTCAGTGTACGGTAATCTCGGGCTGTCTGATAGCATATAGGCCGGGTAAGCTTGCGCCTCCCGGCACTTTTTTAGTTTTCCTTCACCGCCTGATGGTGTTTCTCATCAATTGGTTTACCGGACCAGTAGCCTGCCAGCAGTGAGCCGGAAAGGTTATGCCAGACAGAGAACAGTGCGCCTGGAAGCGCGGCCAGCGGGCCGAAGTAGATTTTTCCCAGCGCGGCAGCAAGTCCTGAGTTCTGCATTCCCACCTCGATCGCCAGCGTGCGGCAGGTGGATTCATCGAAGCCAAACAGTTTTCCGCCCCAGTAACCACCGAGCAGACCGATAGTGTTGTGCAAAATCACGGCGATAATCACCACAAAGCCGACGGATGCGATGTGTGACGCGGAACCCGCCACGACTGCGCTGATGATCGCCAGAATGCACACCATTGAGAAAGCAGGTAGATACGGCTCCACGGCTTTGACTACCCGTGGGAACAGATGGTGAATGACCAGACCCAGAGCGATTGGGATTACGACAATTTGTAGAATGCTGAGCAGCATTCCCATCACATCCACCTGAATATGCGCATCGACATACAGTCGTGTCAGCAGCGGGGTGGCGACGACGCCTACCAGCGTTGAAACAGATGAAATAGTGACAGACAGCGCCACGTCACCCTTTGCCAGGTAGATCATTACATTGGATGCAGTGCCGCTGGCGACACTACCGACCAGTACCATGCCAGCGGACAGTTCCGGTGGCATATGGAAAGCCAGTGCCAGAATCCAGGCCGCGAGCGGCATCACCAGATAGTGCAGGAAAATACCTGCGGCGACCGGTGCAGGACGTGAGAGTACGCGCTTAAAGTCATCAACTTTAAGATGTACGCCCATCCCGAGCATAATCAGCATTAACAGCGTGGTGACCCATGGGCCAACAGGGGTAAAGGTGGATGGCGTATAATACGCGATAACAGAGAGTAGCAGCGCCCATAACGGGAACAGCCGGGTGAGAGTGGCGAGCATGTTGTTTTCCTTGCACTTTACTCGTCATATTTCAGGCAACAGCGATGTCGCTGTCACCAGAATTATTAAGAGTCGGTTGTGTTTGCTTGTTATAAACAGGCCGGGATCGAGCCCGACCATAGCTATTGTTTATCGCGTGCAGGAATTTTATTCAAACAAATTATGTTCATGTTCCGCTGCGGACACTCTCCCAGTTCAACCCAAAACGGGCCAGATATTTTCGCAGGCGGTCTGCATCGTTAGGATTGGTTTTTTTCTGGCGGGATACGGCAAACAGCTCGCGTCCAGCTTCGGACAATGATGCGCTGCGGCGGCAAACGTCGAGGACCGTTTCTAACTGACGCTTATCAAACAGGTCGATCTCCATATTGATTTCAGGCTGCGAGGTCGTTAGCTGCCAGCTCTCCTGTAACAGCACAATCTCTTCTTCGACAAGAGATAACGTGATGCGCCCCTGTTCGGCCAGTGTCGCCATTCGGGCAACGGATGAACTCAGTTCGCGAAAATTGCCGCGCCATTCCGCCTGTGATGAACAGGCAAACGCCAGATAACGTTCTCGTGCCTCTTTGTCGAAACGGATCTGCATCTGTTTCTTATCGGAAAAACGCTGTAGTTCATACTCTACATTCGGTGCGATATCTTCCCGTCGCTGTGCCAGACCCGGCAGGGCAAAGCGCCACATATTAATACGCGCATAGAGATCCTCGCGGAAACGTCCCTCGGCTACCCATTGCTGCATATCACGATGTGTCCCCGCAATCAGCTGGAAATCACTGTAAACCTCTTTATCCGAGCCAAACGGGAAAAAGGTTTTTTCTTCAATGGCTTTTAACAGCATGGCCTGCTCATCCAGCCCCAGTTCGGCTATTTCATCAAGAAACAACACGCCGCCATCGGCTTCCCGTAATAGCCCTGTACGTGGAGTGAGTGCGCCCGTAAATGCCCCTTTTACATGACCAAACAGCGTGGACATCGCGTTGTCGCCGCGCAGGGTGGCGCAGTTTACCGCCACCAATTTGCCTGCCACCAGATGGCGCGACTGCCGTAACTGAAAAATACGTTTTGCCAGGAAGGATTTACCCGCGCCGGTAGGACCCGTGAGCAAAATTGGATCGGTAGATCGCAACGCAACGCGCTCAATGCGGTCAATCAGTTTGTTAAACGTAGCGTTGCGCGTATCTATCCCTGCTTTCAGAAAGGAGACTGACTGCTGTTGCTCGCGCAGGAAACGGCTGGTCAGCGTGGCATAACGGCTTAAATCCAGATCGATAACCGAGCAGACGCCGGCGGTGACAGCGTCTTCTGATGAGCCTTTGGGGGCTGGACTGGTTTGCAGCAGGCTGGCGGGCAGGTAGCGGGCTTCCGTCAGCAGGAACCAGCAGATCTGCGCCACATGTGTCCCGGTAGTGATGTGTACCAGATACTCTTCGTTTTCAGTATCAAAGGGATAATGGGTCGCGAAGTCGAGAAATGCGGCATAGACCTCCTCAAAATCCCACGGATCGTTAATCGTCACTACATGTGCGCGCACCTCGGTGTGCGGGGAAAGTTGCGTAACGTCTTTGATTAGCCTTTGCGCCACGCTCTCATCGCGCGGCTGGTGGAGCAGTTCCAGTCTGTCGATGGGAAAATCAGTCTGCAGACAGAGGCCCACTGTGGGTCGCCATCTCTTAAAGCGGCTCGCCCGCTTGCCGCGATCGTCCAGCACTGTTCCAAGAACACCAATCACCACCCGACGTTTTTTCATGGTTTATCCAGATAGATAATTTTAGATATTAAAAGATAAGAAATATCGATGGGCGCGGCAACCACCCGTATAAAGGTTGAAAATTAAAGTCATAAAAATCAATAAAATAAAAAATAATCATGGCAATTTATCTTTCTGGCACGCTTCTGGCTATAACCCCTTCGTCAATAACGCTGAAAGCGCAGGGGGTTAAACCCCGCCGGCACATCAGGAACGGCTGATGCTGTTTTCCGGGAGTGTTCCGTCAGTCGATGACTCAAAACGGGTTCGATTCCCAATTTCATCCTCCAAATGAAAACTGGTTGTTAATCATATAAATAAAAACGGGTTTCGCGCAGTAAGCGGACCCAAAACAGGCTGCCGGTAACGATGCCGTGTGGCAGGCAAAAGGGAATTCCCCTGTCGCTTCGCCTCTGCACCCGCGCCTGGTTCACTCATTAAGGAATAAAAAATGGCTAAGAAAATCACAATTAAAAAAGGTCAGTTAGGTCTTTTATCCCGTAAGGGGGATTACTATCAGGTGCTGGAAACAGGCGAACACCGTTTGCCGTGGCTTAACCCACCGGAAGTGCTGATCGTTAACATGGATGGTAGTGAAGTGCCCGAAGCGTTGGCGGAGTATCTGCGCCGCTTCCAGTCATCATGGGTTGATCAGTATTGCCTTGCGGCTGATTTAACCGATACCGAAGCGGCAGCGCTGTATGCCAACGGTATTCTGCAAGAAATTTTGCCGCCCTCGACACGCCGTTTGTACTGGCGGGCTGACGACGCGCTGCAGCTGGTACGCATGGATACGCGTCAGGTTCTGGTGCCAACAGAGGTTATGAATGCGGTGTTACAACCGCGACGCAATGGTGCGGTAAAGGGACGCGAAGCGATCTTAACGGTACAGATTCCGGTGTGGCACGTTGGTGTGCTGAAAATTGACGGTGAAACGCAGGCATTGTTATCGCCAGGCCTGACCGCGTACTGGAAAGTGAATCATCTGGTTGAAGCCGAAGTGGTTGATACCCGCTTGCAGGTACTGGAAGTTGGCGGGCAGGAGATCCTGACCAAAGATAAGGTCAACCTGCGTCTGAATATGGCCGCTAACTGGCGCTATAGCGACGTATTACAGGCTTTTGGCCAGCTCACCAAACCGGTGGATCATCTCTATCGCGAACTGCAGTTTGCGCTGCGTGAAGCGGTGGGTACTCGAACTCTGGATGAACTGCTGGAAGATAAGCAGATTATTGACGAAATCGTGAGTACGCAGGTGAAGAGCCGTATGACGCCGTTTGGTATCGAGGTCGCTTCGTTGGGCGTAAAAGATATTGTGCTGCCGGGGGATATGAAGGCCATATTGTCCCAACTGGTTGAAGCTGAGAAATCGGCGCAGGCTAACGTGATTCGTCGTCGGGAAGAGACTGCTGCGACGCGTTCGCTGTTGAATACGGCGAAAGTTATGGAAAACAACCCGGTTGCATTGCGTTTAAAAGAGCTGGAAACCCTCGAAAGAGTGGCTGAGCGTATCGATAAAATCTCGGTATTCGGTGGACTGGACCAGGTTCTGCACGGTCTGGTGAATATAAAAGGACAGGAACTATAAACGTTAACGGAGTGTACAGCCCGATGATGTTTACACCTGTCGGGCCGTGCACCCATACCGTAAGCCGGATAAGACGATTCACCGCCATCCGGTCTACGGACGTTGTCACTCAAACAGATTATGGTGCAGCTTCTGTACAACCTGCTCAGCTTCAGTACCGGGAACGAGGAAGCACAGGTTATGGCTGGATGCACCATAGCAAATCATGCGAATGTTGAACGGCTCCAGCACGCCAAACACCTCTTTACCCACGCCACAGGCTTTAGACAGGTCGTTACCAATCAGCGCCACCAGTGCGAGACCTTCTTCTACTTCTACCCGGCACAGTGCAGACAGTTCCATGAGCAGAGTCTGTGTCAGCAACGTATCTCCGGTGGAAGTGGAACCTGTGGTGTCCAGGGTTAGCGCCACGCTGACTTCTGAGGTGGTAATCAAATCCACCGAGATATTATGACGTGCCAGAATGCCGAACACTTCCGCTAAAAATCCACGAGAGTGCAGCATATTCAGGCTATGCAGCGTGAGCAGCGTTTGCTTACGACGCAGCGCCAGTGCGCGAAATAGCGGTGGATTCTGGGTTTTATTACACACCAGCGTGCCGCCCGCTTTTGGATCTTTGCTGGAGCCAACAAACACCGGAATATCGCTACGTACGGCGGGTAACAGGGTCGCCGGATGCAACACTTTCGCGCCGAAGGTTGCCATCTCAGCAGCCTCTTCAAAGGCGATTTCATCAATACGTTTAGCGGCTGGAACTACGCGTGGATCGGTTGTGTAGATGCCGGGAACATCGGTCCAGATATCAACGCGCGTTGCGTGCAACGCTTCTGCCAGCAAGGCTGCCGTATAGTCGCTGCCGCCACGTCCCAGCGTGGTGGTGCGGCCTTTGCTTTCGCTACCGATAAAACCCTGGGTAATAACCAGACCTTCATCCAGACGCGGGGCCAGCTGTAGCGTCGCCAGTTCAGCCAGCGCCGAAACATCCGGCTCTGCGCGGCCAAAACGATCGTTGGTTCGCATCACTTTGCGCACATCAAACCACTGCGCCTGCACGTTACGCTCACGCAGGATCTCGACAAACAGCAGGGTAGACATCAGTTCACCGTGGCTGACCAGTTCGTCAGTCAGTGCGGTTGAGGTGGCCAGTGAAGCGGCTTCTGCCAGCGTGGTGATGTTTTCCAGCAGGCGTTCTATCTCTTCGCGGATCACGTTCGGATAGCGCAGGCGTTCCAGGATATCGAACTGAATTTGACGAATGGAATCGAGCTTCTCGAAGCGTTCGGTTGGCTCCAGTCCTTCTGCCAGTGCGACCAGCAGATTGGTAATGCCCGCCGAAGCGGAAAGTACCACTAAACGGACGTTAGCATCGGAAAGTACCACATCCGCGCTGCGATTCATGGCGTCAAAATCCGCCACGCTGGTACCGCCAAACTTGGAGACAACTAGATTTGTCATAACGACCTCGTGTCAGGGAATGAAAAAAGCGACCATGGCACAAAGGCAGAACGGAAACCGGTGCAGGCGCAAATGCAAATACCGTATTTATAAATAAAATGTGTAGCCTGTACTGTCAACGCTGGGATTATGCGGATTTTTCATGCTGCGTTAGCGATGAGTAACAGCGCTTATAACAGCTATACTTTTGCTGCTTTTCATCCTCGATTCATACAGGCCAGTGCAATGGCATTAAAACAATCACACTTTTCTGTGACTGGCGTTACAATCGATCTCAGTCACAATTCTCAAAATCAGAAGAGTATTGCTAATGAAAAACATCAATCCAACGCAGACCTCAGCCTGGCAGGCACTACAAAAACACTTTGAAGAGATGAAAGACGTTACAATCGCGGACCTGTTCGCGAAAGATAGCGATCGCTTCACTAAATTTTCCGCGACGTTTGACGATCTGATGCTGGTGGATTTCTCCAAAAACCGCATCACTGAAGAGACGTTGGCCAAACTGCAGGATCTGGCGAAAGAGACCGATCTCGCAGGTGCTATCAAATCCATGTTCTCCGGTGAAAAGATCAACCGCACCGAGGACCGTGCGGTGCTGCACGTAGCGCTGCGCAACCGTAGCAATACGCCAATCATTGTTGACGGCAAAGATGTGATGCCGGAAGTGAACGCGGTGCTGGAGAAGATGAAATCCTTCTCTGAAGCGATTATCTCCGGCAGTTGGAAAGGCTACACTGGTAAGGCAATCACTGATGTGGTGAACATTGGTATCGGCGGCTCTGACCTTGGCCCGTTCATGGTGACCGAAGCGCTGCGTCCGTACAAAAATCACCTGAATATGCACTTTGTGTCTAACGTTGACGGCACGCATATTGCCGAAGTGCTGAAGAAAGTGAACCCGGAAACCACGCTGTTCCTGGTCGCGTCTAAAACCTTCACTACTCAGGAAACCATGACCAACGCCCACAGCGCGCGCGACTGGTTCCTGGCGACCGCAGGCGACAACAAGCACGTTGCCAAACACTTCGCGGCACTGTCCACCAACGGCAAAGCGGTTGGCGAGTTCGGTATTGATACCGCCAACATGTTCGAGTTCTGGGACTGGGTCGGTGGACGCTATTCCCTGTGGTCAGCAATCGGCCTGTCTATCATCCTGTCCGTGGGCTACGACAATTTCGTTGAGCTGCTGTCCGGTGCGCACGCAATGGATAAGCATTTCTCCACCACGCCTGCAGAGAAAAACCTGCCGGTGCTGTTGGCGCTGATCGGTATCTGGTACAACAATTTCTTTGGTGCTGAAACCGAAGCGATCC
This sequence comes from Citrobacter sp. Cm046, assembly GCF_030333065.1. Taxonomy (NCBI): domain Bacteria; kingdom Pseudomonadati; phylum Pseudomonadota; class Gammaproteobacteria; order Enterobacterales; family Enterobacteriaceae; genus Citrobacter; species Citrobacter sp. Cm046. The sequence continues at coordinate 32,470 of NZ_JAOWGP010000007.1, forward strand.
TGCCGTATGACCAGTATATGCACCGTTTCGCGGCCTACTTCCAGCAGGGAAATATGGAATCCAACGGTAAATACGTTGACCGTAACGGCAACGCGGTGGATTACCAGACTGGCCCAATCATCTGGGGTGAGCCGGGCACTAACGGTCAGCACGCGTTCTATCAGTTGATTCATCAGGGCACCAAAATGGTTCCTTGTGACTTTATCGCTCCGGCGATTACCCACAACCCGCTGTCGGATCACCATCCGAAGCTGCTGTCCAACTTCTTCGCTCAGACTGAAGCGCTGGCGTTTGGTAAATCTCGCGAAGTGGTTGAGCAGGAATATCGTGACCAGGGTAAAGATCCGGCTCAGCTCGAGCACGTTGTGCCGTTTAAAGTGTTTGAAGGCAACCGTCCGACTAACTCCATTCTGCTGCGTGAAATTACCCCGTTCAGTCTGGGTGCGCTGATTGCACTGTATGAGCATAAAATCTTTACTCAGGGCGCAATCCTCAACATCTTCACCTTCGACCAGTGGGGCGTGGAGCTGGGCAAACAACTGGCAAACCGCATTCTGCCAGAGCTGAACGATGATAAAGAAATCAACAGCCACGACTGCTCGACTAACGGTTTGATTAACCGTTATAAGTCCTGGCGTTAATCTGCGTCTTCCTTTGAACCGCAGCAATAATGAAATTAAAAAGCCGATATTATTATCGGCTTTTTTTATAAGATAATTCCCTTTCTCTTGAACCTTATGTGAAAATTTAATTGAGCTTAATCCTAAAATAATTTTATTACTTTAATGTTTGCTCGATTATTTTCAGAGTTTACGGATATTGTATTTTTATATAATTATTTTAACTAACTGATTTATATTTGTTTATATATTAAAAGTTATTATTAGTACGTTCTTTTTTCTAATTATCCTAAATTCCCGCGTGCCGTAATTCGCATACTTCGGTTGTGTATACTCGATCTCGCCCGAAATTCTTTTGGGTAAATCTCCATTCATACAATGAAGGGAATTTGTGATGAAAAAAGTTCTGTATGGCCTTTTGGCTATATCTGCGCTTGCGGCGACTTCTGTCCATGCCGCCCCCGTCCAGGTGGGGGAGGCTGCAGGGTCAGCTGCCGCGTCGGTTTCGGCAGGAAGTTCCTCCGCAACCAGCGTGAGCACCGTAAGTTCTGCGGTGGGGGTCGCCCTGGCGGCAACCGGTGGTGGAGATGGCTCTAATACCGGAACCACAACCACCACGACCACCAGTACCCAGTAATCGCGGTACGTTTAACCATAACCACACTTCGGTGTGGTTATTTTGGATTGCCGTAAGCCTGCGGGACTTATCGGCCTGCCGGGTAAGCATAGCGCCACCCGGCAATAATGCGGAGAAGCGTCGTGAAGCGACCAGCGCTCATATTGGTTTGCCTGTTACTGCAGGCGTGTTCTGCCTCAACTGAGGGGCTGGGACATTCGCTGTGGAATAGCGTGTTCGGTACACCTGGCGTACAGATGACGGACGATGATATCCAAAACATGCCCTATGCCAGCCAGTATATGCAGCTCAATGACGGCCCTCAGCTGTTTGTGGTGCTCGCTTTCGCAGAAAACGACCAGCAGAAATGGGTGACGCAGGATCAGGCCGTTCTCGTGACACAGCACGGACGTCTGGTGAAAACATGGCTCGGCGGAGACAACCTGATCGAGGTGAATAATCTGGCGGCAGACCCGCTTATCAAGCCAAACCAGATCGTCGACGGTGTCACCTGGAGCCGTACGATGGGCTGGACCGAGCATAAGCAGGTGCGCTACGCCACCGCCCGCTCGGTCTTCAAATGGGATGGCACTGACAGTATCAGGGTTGCCAGCGATGAAACCTCGGTTCGCGTGCTGGATGAAGAGGTGACGACCGATCAGGCCCGTTGGCATAACCGCTACTGGATCGATAGCGACGGGCTGATTCGTCAGTCGAAACAGTACCTGGGCGCAAATTACTTCCCGGTGAAAACCACGCTGATTAAGGCGGCAAAATCATGATGAAACGGACTATTACAGCGCTTCTCGTCAGCCTGAGCGTGTCATCTGTTTTTGCAGCAGGCACTGTCAAAGTGATGACGACAGGCAACACGGAGGCGAAAACGCTGGCCGATGTGGAGCACCTGATCGATCTGGTGGGACAACCGAAACTGGCAAATAGCTGGTGGCCAGCGGCGATCATCAGCGAAGAACAGGCGACCATTACAGCGCAGCGCCAACAACAGGTGCTGTTAGGACGTTTAGCGGCGCTGAGTTCAGAGGAAAGTGGTGACGCCGCTGCCGCCATCAACACGTTACATCAGCAAGTGCAGGTGCTGAAGGTTACCGGCAGACAGCGGATTAATCTCGATCCGGACGTTGTGCGGGTAAGTGACGGCGGTAACCCGCCATTACAGGGCAACTACACGCTTTGGGTCGGGCCAGAGCCAACAGAAATTACGTTGTTTGGGCTGGTAAGTCGCCCGGGGAAGCAACCGTTTGTGGCCGGGCGTGATGTTGCCAGCTATCTCGATGGGCAAAGTTTGCTCAGTGGTGCCGATCGCAGTTATGCGTGGGTGGTCTATCCCGACGGACGTACACAGAAAGCGCCAGTCGCTTACTGGAACAAACGCCACGTAGAGCTGATGCCCGGCAGCACCCTTTTTGTCGGACTCGCCGATGCCGTCTGGAGTACAGCCCCGGATGAAATCAATGCCGACATCCTTCGCACTCTGACCCAGCGGATACCCGAATGATGAGAAAAACTTATCTGCTCAGCTTATTGGCGCTGGGTGTAAGCGTGGCGTGCCACGGTGAAACTTTCCCGGCGCCTGTTGGCCCTTCTCAGTCAGACTTTGGCGGCGTGGGGCTGCTGCAAACCCCGACCGCACGGATGGCGCGTGAAGGGGAAATGAGCCTCAACTATCGTGATAACGATCAGTACCGCTACTACTCCGCGTCTGTGCAGCTTTTTCCCTGGCTGGAAACCACACTGCGCTACACCGATGTGCGTACTAAAAAATACAGCAGTGTTGAGTCGTTTTCTGGCGATCAAACATACAAGGATAAGGCTTTCGACCTCAAATTACGGCTGTGGGAAGAGAGTTACTGGATGCCGCAGGTGGCGGTTGGTGCGCGGGATATCGGCGGGACTGGCCTGTTTGATGCGGAATACATTGTGGCGAATAAGGCCTGGGGCCCTTTTGATTTCTCGCTCGGCCTTGGCTGGGGATATCTGGGAACCAGCGGCAATGTGAGTAATCCGCTGTGTTCGTACAGCGATAAATTCTGTTATCGCGATAACAGCTATAAACAGGCCGGATCTATCGATGGCAGCCAGATGTTCCACGGTCCGGCATCGTTGTTTGGCGGCGTGGAATACCAGACACCCTGGCAGCCATTGCGTCTGAAACTGGAGTATGAAGGGAACAATTACCAGCAGGATTTTGCGGGTAAGCTGGAGCAGAAGAGCAAGTTTAACGTCGGCGCCATTTACCGCGTCACCGATTGGGCCGACATTAACCTCAGCTACGAACGCGGCAATACCTTTATGTTTGGGGTCACGTTGCGTACCAACTTCAACGATCTGCGGCCCAGCTATAACGACAATGCCCGACCGAAATATCAGCCGCAGCCGCAGGATGCCATCCTGCAACATTCGGTAGTGGCGAATCAGTTAACGTTGCTGAAATACAACGCCGGGCTGGCGGATCCGAAGATTCAGGTGAAGGGCGAGACACTTTACGTCACCGGCGAACAGGTGAAGTACCGTGACTCTCGTGAAGGGATCGAACGAGCGAATCGGATCGTGATGAACGATCTTCCGGAAGGGATCCGCACGATCCGCGTAACAGAAAATCGCTTGAATTTACCGCAGGTGACGACCGAAACGGATGTATCAAGCCTGAAGAACCATCTGCAAGGGGAACCGTTGGGACATGAAACTTCGCTGGTGCAAAACCGCGTCGAACCCGTTGTTCCACAAACTGTCGAGCAGGGCTGGTATATCGATAAGTCACGCTTCGATTTTCATATCGATCCGGTGCTTAATCAGTCGGTTGGCGGCCCGGAAAACTTCTATATGTATCAGTTGGGTGTTATGGGGACGGCGGATCTGTGGGTCACGGATCACCTGCTCACTACCGGCAGTCTGTTTGCCAATCTTGCCAATAACTACGACAAGTTTAATTACACTAATCCGCCGCAGGATTCGCATTTGCCGCGGGTTCGTACCCACGTACGTGACTATGTGCAGAACGACGTGTATGTGAATAATCTCCAGGCTAACTACTTCCAGTCTCTTGGTCATGGGTTTTACGGACAGGTTTACGGCGGCTATCTGGAGACCATGTACGGCGGCGCGGGGGCTGAAGTGCTGTACCGCCCGCTGGATGGTAATTGGGCGTTTGGTATTGACGCCAACTACGTGAAACAACGTGACTGGCGCAGTGCGCAGGAGATGATGAAATTCACCGACTACAGCGTGAAGACCGGGCATCTGACGGCCTACTGGAATCCTTCGTTCGCCCAGGATGTGCTGGTGAAAGCCAGTGTCGGGCAGTATCTGGCTGGAGATAAAGGTGGGACGCTGGAGATTGCTAAACGCTTCGACAGCGGTGTCGTGGTGGGCGGCTATGCGACCATCACCGATGCATCACCAGATGAGTACGGGGAAGGGGATTTTACCAAAGGCGTGTATGTTTCTGTGCCGCTGGATCTCTTCTCCACCGGCCCAACCCGCAGTCGTGCGGCGATCGGCTGGACACCGTTGACGCGTGACGGAGGCCAGCAGCTTGGACGTAAGTTTGGTCTGTACGATATGACCAGCGACAGGAGTGAGAAATTTCGCTGATGTGAGCGTTGTTTGCCCGGTGGCGCTACGCGCATCGGGCAAGCAGCAGGCCGGATAAGGTGCTTACGATCCCTGAATAAAAAATAAACAAAAAATATAGATCTCTGTCACATTTTTGCGTTATACAGGAACTTCGCCACAGAGTAAGAGGTGCTGTTATGACGTCACTATCTCGTCCACGTGTTGAGTTTATCTCCACGATTTTACAGACCGTCCTGAATCTAGGACTGCTCAGTCTGGGCCTGATTCTGGTCGTATTTCTTGGGAAAGAGACGCTGCATCTGGCAGACGTTCTGTTCGCGCCGGAACAAACCAGCAAGTATGAGCTGGTGGAAGGGCTGGTGGTGTATTTTCTCTACTTTGAATTTATCGCACTGATTGTGAAGTACTTTCAGTCAGGTTTTCACTTTCCACTACGCTACTTTGTCTATATCGGGATCACTGCGATTGTGCGCCTGATCATTGTCGATCATAAAGCGCCAATGGATGTATTGATCTATTCTGCGGCGATCTTGTTGTTGGTGATTACGCTGTGGCTGTGTAATTCCAAGCGGCTGAAGCGAGAGTAAAAAAATGGCGCTCCGTAGAGCGCCGAAAAACAGTCACAGGTTGGGATAACATAAGTTGAGGGTTGCAGTGGCATTGCACTGCCCGTTGCCGGGCAGGTACTTCGATGAAACTTAGCCTTTCACACCACCCGCCGTCAGACCGTTGACCAGCCAGCGCTGTGCCAGCAGGAAAACCAGGGTGATCGGAATGGCGGAAAGAACGGCGGCGGCGGCAAAGTCGCCCCACAAATAGTTCTGTGGATTGAGGTACTGCTGCATACCTACCGCCAGGGTGTAGCTGTTCACATCACGCAGTAGCAGTGAAGCGACCGGAACTTCAGTAATTGCGGCGATAAACGACAGAATAAACACCACCGCCAGAATCGGTACCGAAAGTGGTAATAGCACCAGACGGAATGCCTGCCATGGTGTTGCGCCATCCAGCGCCGCCGCTTCTTCCAGCGAACCATCAATCGTTTCAAAGTAGCCTTTAATCGTCCATACATGCAGGGCGATACCGCCGAGGTAAGCGAAGATCACGCCACCGTGAGTGTTCAGACCGATAAAAGGAATGTACTGTCCGAGGCGGTCAAACAAGGCATACAACGCCACCAGTGACAGAACCGCCGGGAACATCTGGAAAATTAGCATCCCTTTCAGCAACGTGGCTTTACCCGGAAAGCGCATACGGGCAAAGGCGTAGGCGCAGGTAGTGGAGAGTGCCACGATGCCGATGGCGGTAATTCCGGCGATTTTCACTGAGTTCCACAGCCACAACAGAACCGGGAAGGGAGGCGGTGTGACACGGCCGTCAGCATGTTCAACGCTGAAACCCAATGCCAGCCGCCAGTGTTCCCAGGATATATTTTCCGGGATCAGGCTCCCGGTAGCAAAGTTACCTTCGCGCAATGAAATCGCGATAACCATCAGCAGCGGGAACATAATTGCCGCGATGAAAATCAGCAAGCCTAAGTGCGTCGCGAAGAGGCGCATTTTTTGAGATTTGGGTTGGACCATAGCCATGTTCAATGCCCTCCTTAGTCAAACTTCATTCGTGTGGCTTTCAGGTTCACTATCGCCAGTACACCTACCAACAGGAAGATCAGCGTCGCAATCGCTGCTGCCAGACCGAAGTCCTGACCGCCGCCGCCTTCAAAGGCGATACGATAGGTGTAACTTACGAGCAGGTCGGTATAACCTGCTGGCGTGGTGGTACCAAGACGGTCCGGGCCACCGTTCGTCAACAGTTGGATCAGCACGAAGTTGTTAAAGTTAAAGGCAAAACTGGCGATCATCAGCGGCGTCAGCGGCTTAATCAGCAGCGGCAACGTAATCTTAAAGAAGTTCTGGAACGGGCCCGCGCCATCCATCGCAGAAGCCTCATACAGATCGTCAGGAATCGCCTTCAGCAGACCCATGCACAGGATCATCATGTACGGATAGCCCAGCCAGGTGTTGACGATAATAATCATCGAACGCGCGGTGGTTGGGTCACTGAACCAGGCCGGTTTGATGCCAAACAGTGCGCTTAGCATCATGTTGATTTCACCGAAGCTCTGGTTGAACAGCCCTTTGAAAATCAGAATCGAGATAAACGACGGTACGGCATAAGGCAGAATCAACAGTACGCGGTAAATCGCTTTACCTTTTAATGATTCCCATTGCACCAGGCAAGCCAGAACCATACCCACGGCAACGGTCAGGATCACGGTCAGGACCGAGAAAACGACTGTCCAGACAAAGATAGCGAAGAACGGTTTCTGGATCCCTTCATCGGTAAATACGCGGGTGAAGTTCTCCCAGCCGATGGTGACGGTATAGCCGGGACTGAGTTTTTCAGTGCCCCAGTTCCCGTCAGCCGTGACCGACTGGTAATAACCGATATCGTTGTTTGCACGGTATTTTACGCCGCTCTGGTTGTTGGTGAGCGTCCCGTCATCCGCCAGGGAGTAGAGTGGCTGCGTGCCAGAGAACTGACGCAGCGAGCTCATAATCACTTTGCTTTCATCAGGCAATATAGCCGTCAGTTGAGTCAGCGCCTGGCGATTTTGCGTGATGATGCGCAGCGTCGCGCGTTCACCTGTTGGCAGCGTATCGGTTTCTTTCAGTTGCAGTTTTTGCTCGCCGCCAAATTTAAAGGCATCGGAGACATAGTTCTTGCCCGTCTCTCCATCGGTGAGGGCCAGTTGCCACTCCGTACCCGCTGGATACAGACCAAAGTTGTAGGTTTTACCCGCCTGATAAGAACGGTCCATCAGGACTTGCTGGGCGCGTTCAAAGGTCAGTTGGTTGGTACTGCTGTAGTTGGTAAAGGCAATGGCAATGGTGCAAATGAGCGGAAACAGAACAAACAGCCCCATGCCAGCAACACCAGGATAAACATAGCGCCAGGCATAAGTTTTACGGTTAGCAAAAATATACAGACCAGCAGAGCTTAAAATCAGCGTCATGATGGCAAAAAGGTACTCCCCCTGGGCGTACATCAAAACAACAAGGTAACCCACCAGCAGACCAAGCAGACCTATCACTGACCATTTCAGCGTGTCGCTTTGCCACCAGTATTTCTTTTTAATGACATCCATGGGGATCTTCCTCAACAACGGTGAAACTTCCTCGCCGGAGATGTGCCGGATAGCGGCATAAATGCCTTATCAGGCCTACAATCCTCCGTAGGCCTGATAAGCGAAGCGCCATCAGGTACATCGACAGCACTACTTGGTGATACGACCTTGCGCGTCTTTCAGTGCTGCATCGACAGTCTGACGGCCACTGGCGGCGTTGATTACAGCGGTACGAACGGCATACCAGAATGCAGACATCTGCGGAATGTTCGGCATGATTTCGCCTTTCTGGGCGTTATCCATGGTGGCAGCAATACGCGGATCTTTCGCTAATTGTTCCTGGAAGGATTTCAGCGCAACGGCGCCCAGCGGTTTGTCCTTGTTCACTTCATCCAGACCCTGATCGGTCAGCAGGTAGTTTTCGAGGAACTCTTTTGCCAGTTCTTTGTTCGGACTGGCGGCGTTAATACCGGCACTGAGTACACCAACAAACGGTTTAGAGGCTTTGCCTTTGAAGGTTGGCAGCAGCGTTACGCCGTAGTTAATTTTGCTCTTGTCGATGTTCGACCATGCCCACGGACCGTTAATCGTCATTGCCGTTTCACCTTTGTTAAAGGCCGCTTCGGCGATGGAGTAGTCGGTATCCGCGTTCATGTGTTTGTTCTTGATGAGGTCAACCAGGAAGGTCAGACCCGCTTTCGCGCCAGCGCTGTCTACGCCAACGTCTTTGACGTCGTATTTGCCGTTTTCAAATTTGAATGCGTAACCGCCATCGGCAGCAATCAGCGGCCAGGTGAAGTACGGCTCTTGCAGGTTGAACATCAGGGCGGATTTACCTTTCGCCTTCAGCTCTTTATCCAGCGCAGGGATCTCTTCCCAGGTTTTCGGCGCTTGAGGAACGAGGTCTTTGTTGTAAATCAGAGACAGCGCTTCAACGGCGATTGGGTAGGCGATCAGTTTGCCGTTATAACGCACTGCATCCCAGGTGAACGGATAGAGCTTGTCCTGGAACGCTTTGTCTGGGGTGATCTCAGCCAGCAGACCAGATTGTGCGTAGCCACCAAAGCGGTCATGCGCCCAGAAGATAATGTCCGGGCCGTCGCCGGTCGCTGCAACCTGCGGGAATTTTTCTTCCAGTTTGTCCGGATGCTCAATAGTGACTTTGATGCCGGTGTCTTTCTCGAATTTTTTACCCACTTCAGCGAGGCCGTTATAGCCTTTATCGCCGTTGATCCAGATAACCAGCTTACCTTCTTCAATCTTGGCGAGAGCCGAGGCGGAAAACATCATCGTCGTCAGTGCGGACAATGCGAGGATGCGTGCGCCAGTTTTGATTTTCATAGTTCCCATCCTGTTTGGTGATTTTTCAGAGGTGGCTTAACGGTTACTAGTTTCTTTATACGACAACCTCTTTCCATCCTCCTTACCCCTACGCCCCACCCATTCTTTATGTGATCTGTGTTGCATAAATGTGAGTAATGCGTGCTGGCGCACATAAAAACCCACTGATTTTTGCAGGCACCATCACGAAATTCCTCCACGGAGTACAGCCAGGGTCTCAGACACTGCTCTCTCATCCTCCCGCCTCCTCCCCCATAAAAAAGCTGGGGGGTGGAGGATTCCCGCCATTAATGAATAACGCATAGTCAGCCCATCATGAATGTTGCTGTCGATGACAGGTTGTAACGAAGGGAGAAGGGCATGGCGAGCGTACAGTTGCGAAATGTAACGAAAGCCTGGGGTGACGTGGTGGTATCGAAAGATATCAATCTCGACATTCACGAAGGGGAGTTCGTGGTGTTTGTCGGACCGTCAGGCTGCGGTAAGTCGACTTTGCTGCGTATGATCGCCGGGCTTGAGACTATCACCAGTGGAGATCTGTATATCGGGGAAACCCGAATGAACGATATCCCGCCCGCCGAACGCGGTGTGGGAATGGTCTTCCAGTCCTATGCGCTCTATCCCCATTTATCCGTCGCAGAAAACATGTCGTTTGGTCTCAAGCTGGCGGGTGCCAAAAAAGAGGTAATGAATCAGCGCGTTAATCAGGTGGCTGAAGTTCTGCAACTGGCACACCTGCTGGAGCGTAAACCAAAAGCGCTTTCTGGTGGACAGCGTCAGCGTGTGGCGATTGGTCGTACGCTGGTGGCAGAGCCGCGCGTATTCCTGCTTGATGAACCGCTTTCCAACCTTGATGCCGCGCTGCGCGTGCAGATGCGTATAGAAATCTCCCGCCTGCATAAACGTCTTGGCCGCACGATGATTTACGTCACCCACGACCAGGTCGAAGCGATGACCCTGGCAGACAAAATTGTGGTGCTGGATGCTGGTCGCGTTGCTCAGGTGGGTAAACCACTGGAGCTGTATCACTACCCGGCTGACCGCTTTGTCGCGGGCTTTATTGGCTCGCCGAAGATGAACTTTCTGCCGGTGAAAGTCACGGGGACGGCAATCGATCAGGTCCAGGTAGAGTTGCCTAACCGCCAGCAAATCTGGCTACCGGTCGATAGCGCACACGTTCAGGTTGGCGCCAACATGTCTTTAGGTATTCGCCCGGAACATCTGCTGCCCAGCGAAATTGCTGATGTCACTCTCGAGGGTGAAGTACAGGTCGTCGAGCAGCTTGGTCACGAAACACAAATTCATATCCAGATCCCCGCCATCCGTCAAAACCTGGTTTACCGCCAGAACGACGTGGTGTTGGTAGAAGAGGGTGCCACATTCGCTATCGGTCTGCCGCCAGAGCGTTGCCATCTGTTCCGTGAGGATGGCACTGCATGTCGTCGGTTGCACCAAGAGCCGGGCGTTTAAGGTCCCCATAAAAAAAACGAAACGCAAAGCCATTCGAGGCTGCATCGAGGCTGCAAGTGAATGAATCCCGGGAGCGTACAAAAAGTACGTGACCGGGGTGAAAGAACGCAGCCAACAAAGAGGCAGCCCGAAGGGGACGCGTTTAAAGAAAAGCAATGATCTCAGGAGATAGAACGATGATTACTCTGCGCAAACTCCCTCTGGCGGTTGCTGTAGCAGCAGGCATTATGTCTGTTCAGGCAATGGCTGTAGATTTTCATGGTTATGCTCGTTCCGGTATCGGCTGGACGGGTAGTGGCGGCGAACAACAATGTTTCCAGGCTACTGGTGCTCAAAGTAAATACCGTCTCGGTAACGAATGTGAAACCTATGCGGAACTGAAACTGGGCCAGGAAGTATGGAAAGAAGGTGATAAGAGCTTCTATTTCGACACTAACGTCGCCTACTCCGTAGCACAGCAGAATGACTGGGAAGGAACAGATCCGGCATTCCGTGAAGCAAACGTGCAGGGTAAAAACCTGATTGAATGGCTGCCAGGTTCTACGATCTGGGCCGGTAAGCGCTTCTATCAGCGTCATGATGTTCACATGATCGACTTCTACTACTGGGATATCTCGGGTCCTGGTGCCGGTATTGAAAACATCGATCTGGGCTTCGGTAAACTGGCTCTGGCAGCAACCCGTTCTCAGGAAGCGGGCGGCTCTTACGCGTTCAGCAGCCAGAATATTTATGATCGTACCAAAGATACCGCCAACGACGTGTTCGACGTGCGTTTAGCGCAGATGGCCATTAACCCGGACGGTATGCTGGAACTGGGCGTTGACTATGGTCGCGCAAATACAACAGATGACTACAGCCTGGCAGACGGTGCATCAAAAGATGGCTGGATGTTCACCGCTGAACATACCCAGAGCATGTTGAAAGGCTATAACAAGTTTGTCGTTCAGTATGCGACAGACTCCATGACCACTCAGGGTAAAGGCCTGAACCAGGGCTCTTACGGTTCTTCTACCACTACTATTGAAGACCCTGTTACTGGCGTTAAGACAAACTTCGCTAACAACGTCGTCAATAACAACGGTAGCCTGGTGCGTGTCCTGGATCACGGTGCGATTTCCCTGGGCGACAAGTGGGACCTGATGTACGTCGGTATGTACCAGAATCTCGATATGGATAACGACCTGGGTACCGAATGGTACACCGTCGGTATTCGTCCGATGTACAAATGGACGCCAATCATGAGCACCCTGATGGAAGTCGGTTACGACAACGTCAAATCCCAACAGACCGGCGATCGTAACAGCCAGTACAAAATCACCCTGGCGCAACAGTGGCAGGCAGGCGACAGCATCTGGTCTCGTCCGGCAATCCGCGTCTTCGCAACCTACGCAAAATGGGATGAAGAGTGGGGCTACGTCAAAAATGGTAACGACGTAACCAAATTCGCTGCGGCGACTAATTCCGGTATCAGCACCACCAGCCGTGGCGACAGTGACGAGTGGTCCTTCGGTGCCCAGATGGAAATCTGGTGGTAATCCAGCATTAATCTGACGTCATGACCGAAAGAGGGGCGTAAGCCCCTCTTGATTACGGTTTAGCGCGCTATTGCCTGGCCACCGCTGAACCCATGCTATCTGAGGTGATAACAATGAAAATGAAGAAAAGTCTCGTTGCCCTTTGTTTATCTGCAGGTTTATTTGCAAGTGCTCCTGGCATCAGCCTGGCCGATGTGAATTTTGTGCCGCAAAATACCACCGCTGCGCCTGCTATCCCCACTGCTGCACTGCAACAGTTAACCTGGACACCTGTTGATCAATCGAATACGCAGTCTACTCAGCTCTCTACTGGCGGTCAGCGTCTGGACGTTGCCGGGATTACCGGCCCGGTCGCCGCCTATAGCGTCCCGGCAAATATTGGTGAATTGACCCTGACGCTGTCCAGTGAAGTGAACAAACAAACCAGTGTATTTGCACCAAACGTATTGATTCTTGATCAGAACATGACGCCATCTGCGTTCTTCCCCAGCAGCTATTTCACCTATCAGGAGCCCGGCGTGATGAGTGCCGATCGTCTGGAAGGAGTCATGCGTCTGACGCCTGCGCTGGGCCAGCAGAAGCTCTATGTGCTGGTATTTACAACAGAAAAAGATCTTCAGCAGACCACAACTCTGCTTGACCCGGCGAAAGCGTATGCCAAGGGTGTGGGTAACTCCATTCCGGATATTCCAGACCCGATCGCCCGTCATACCACCGATGGCCTGTTGAAACTGAAAGTCAAAACCAGCTCTTCTTCCAGCGTATTGGTCGGGCCGCTGTTTGGCTCCTCCGGTCCGGGGCCGGTGACGGTTGGGAATACTGCCGCGCCAGCAGCCGCTTATGCAGCTCCAGCTCCGGCTGCTGTAGCGACCGCCGCTCCAGCGCCTGCGAAGAAAAGTGAACCGATGTTGAATGACACGGAAAGCTACTTTAATAAAGCGATTAAAGATGCGGTAGCGAAAGGTGATGTTGATAAAGCGCTGAAGCTGCTTGATGAAGCTGAACGTTTGGGGTCCACATCTGCCCGTTCCACCTTTATCAGTAGTGTAAAAGGCAAGGGGTAACCATCTCCCCACATTGCTGATTTTGCAACAACTGGTGCGTCTCCTGGCGCACCTTTTTTTATCGTGCAATGCGATTTGTTACACTAATGTTGATTAGCCGATCACTTAATCACGTTTGCTCACCCTGTAATGCCTTTTCTGCGATACAATGCCATCACGTTATAAATCGGAGAGTAAGGCATGCCACACCCTGCGTTAACGCAACTGCGTGCGCTGCGTTATTTTGATGCGATCCCCGCGCTTGACCCTCAACTGCTTGACTGGTTGTTACTGGAAGACTCCATGACCAAACGCTTTGAGCAGGAGGGAAAACAGGTCACCGTAACGTTGATACGAGAAGGATTTGTTGGGCAAAATGAGGTGGCTGAAGAACTGACGCTGCTGCCGAGCGAATCCCGTTATTGGTTGCGTGAAATTCTGTTATGTGCGGATGGTGAACCCTGGCTTGCCGGGCGCACCGTGGTGCCTGAATCAACTCTGTGTGGTCCTGAGCTGGCCTTACAAAATCTGGGGAAAACCCCGCTCGGGCGCTACCTGTTTACATCATCGACATTGACCCGAGATTTTATTGAGATAGGTCGCGATGCAGCGCTGTGGGGGCGTCGTTCCCGCCTGCGGCTGAGCGGTAAGCCGCTGATGCTTACCGAGCTTTTTTTACCTGCATCGCCGTTGTACTGAGAGGAAGAAAAAATGGAGTGGAGTCTGACGCAGAATAAGCTACTGGCGTTTCACCGCTTGATGCGTACGGATAAGCCAATCGGCGCCTTACTGCTGCTCTGGCCGACCCTGTGGGCGCTGTGGGTGGCGACCCCTGGGGTACCGCAATTATGGATCCTGGCGGTTTTTGTCGCTGGCGTTTGGTTAATGCGCGCCGCCGGATGCGTGGTGAATGATTATGCTGACCGCAAATTTGACGGGCATGTCAAACGCACCGCGAACCGGCCGCTGCCAAGTGGTGCGGTGACAGAGAAAGAAGCCCGAACGTTGTTTGTGGTACTGGTGTTGCTTGCGTTCCTGCTGGTACTGACGCTAAACACGATGACAATTTTGTTGTCTGTCGCTGCGTTAGCACTGGCGTGGGTATATCCCTTCATGAAGCGCTATACGCATTTGCCACAGGTGGTTCTGGGCGCTGCATTTGGCTGGTCTATCCCAATGGCGTTCGCTGCCGTGAGCGAATCTGTTCCGCTGAGTTGCTGGCTGATGTTCCTTGCCAATATTCTCTGGGCGGTAGCGTATGATACACAGTATGCGATGGTTGACCGGGATGATGACCTGAAGATTGGTATCAAATCGACCGCGATCCTGTTCGGCCAAAACGATAAGCTGATTATTGGTATTCTGCAGGTTGGCGTACTGGTATTGATGGCGTTGATTGGCTGGCTGAACGGGCTGGGTCTGGGCTATTACTGGTCTCTGCTGGTGGCGGGCGCGCTGTTTGTGTATCAGCAGAAATTGATCGTCAATCGCGAACGGGATGCCTGTTTTAAAGCGTTTATGAATAACAACTATGTCGGTCTGGTGCTGTTTTTGGGGCTGGCAATGAGTTACTGGCACCTTTGATTTTAGGTGAGGCGACAAAAGAAAAACCGGTCATTTTTTCGACCGGTTTTTTTATGCTTACTCGCCCTGCGTTGCGCTCTCGATGGTCAGACGTACATCGGACGTGACCAGTTCGGCCAGCATCTGATAGATCTTCATCGTTTCTTCCGGCTCGGCATCACCGGTATCGCTGATGTATCCCTCGTCACGCAGAGTCAGCACCAGAGAGCTGAACACCGCCTTATCGAAGAATTCAGGGGCGTTAATACCGTGCAGTACGGAAAGACGCTGAGCCACGGTACGGCTCTCTTTCTCCAGTGTGCTGCGGTTGATGGATGGGTTTGCACTCAGCAGCCAGAAGGTAATGGCATAGCGTTGCAGGGTTTCACGAGCACCTGCCGCCAGCAACTGTAGCGTGCGGGAGTGTGCCGGATTGATATGCAGCTCATCGTTCTGCATGGTGATTAAACCCTGACGCTGCATTTCGCTGGCCAGTGCGTCGATCACTCCTGCAAGCTCGTCACGTTCCCAGCGCAGGAACAGCTCAGCTTTCAGCATCGGGTACAGTGCTTCAATATGCTGCTGTAGTGCCTCACGTGAAATACGACGATGCTGAGTCACAATCGCCGCCATCAATGAAGGCAGAACCAGCATGTGCGCAATGTTGTTGCGGTAGTAAGTCATCAGTACAGCCTGCTCGCGCGGCAGAATGATGATGTCGCCGATGGTATCTTTCTCGACCTCAAACTTGTTCATCTGCAAAGCGTGGTCGATCAGTTCACTGGCGCTTTGCGCGGGAACCGTCGAATCCGCAGCATACGGCACGTTGCGCAGCAAGCTCAGGTAGCAATCAAGTTGTTCGGTTAACTGCTCACGGGTCAGAGATCGCTGGCGGGATGCCAGTAGCGCGGTACAACACAGGTTCATGGCGTTGGCCGCGCCTGCGTTGTTAATACGAACCATCAGGTCAGCGGCGATGTTATTCACTGTCGGCGTCAGCCAGGCCGGGCGAATAGACTCGATAGGATCGATAGATTCGCGCCATTCCGGAACATGTTGGTTCAGGTAAGTCATCAATGGCATCGGTTCGCCAAAGTTAACGTAGCCCTGGCCCAGGTTACGCAGCTTGCTTAAGCCGCGCAGCATTTGTGGCAGGCTCTCTTTCTCTTTCGTCGCACCACGCAGCTCTTTTGCGTATGTTCCCACTTCCATCACATGCTCGTAGCCAATGTAGATAGGCACCAGCGTGATCGGACGCGTACCGCCGCGCAGCATCGCCTGAATGGTCATGGACAGCGTGCCGGTTTTCGGGTCGAGCAGACGGCCTGTACGTGAGCGCCCACCTTCGACAAAGTACTCAACCGAGTAGCCACGGCTGAACAGTTCGCCCAGGTATTCGCGGAATACGGTGGAGTAAAGTTTATTGCCCTTAAAGGTGCGGCGAATAAAGAATGCACCCAGACGGCGGAAGATCGGGCCTGCCGGCCAGAAGTTCAGGTTGATTCCAGCTGCAATGTGCGGAGGAACCAAGCCCTGGTGATACAGAACGTACGACAGCAGCATGTAGTCCATATGGCTGCGATGGCATGGCACATAGACGATTTCATGTCCGTCGTGCGCCAACTGGCGCACACGTTCTGCATTATGAACGTTAATCCCCTGGTACAGCCGGTTCCATGTGAACCCCAGAATACGGTCCGTCAGGCGGATCATCTCATAGGAGAAGTTTGCGGCAATTTCTTCCATCAGCGCTATGGCATTTTGCTGCGCTTTTTCGTGGGAGATTTTTTTACTGCGTGCTTCATCTTCTACCGCGCGGGCGATAGCTTTTGAGGCCAACAGCTTATTAAACAGATCCTGGCGGGCAGGAAGACGCGGACCAACTGCAGCTAAACGTTGGCGGGCAAAGTGCATACGCGCCACGCGCGCCAGTTTCTGTGCAATGGTTTTATCTGTGCCGTGTTCGTCAGCCATGCGACGCAGGGACACCGACGGAGAGAAGCGAACAAAACTGTCGCGACCCAGCCACGAAACGGCAAAGAATTTCTGTACGCCATTCAGCATGCGCAGAGGCGGATTCACTTCGCCTTTTTCGCGTCCGGGAGCGCGGCCAAACATCACCGATACCGGCACCATCTGCACATCCAGGTCAGGATTGCTGCGATGAAGGTCGAGATAGTTATGGAACAGCTTGATAGACTCTTCTTTAGGCGTGTAATAAGTGAAGACACGCGGGCCGCCGTGAATAAACACGTAGCGCGGCAGGAGAGTCCCGTCGATTTCCAACGGCTCCAGGGGGTCGGGGAGATCGTGAATCAGGCATTGAGCGCGCAGCGTTAGCAAGTCCGCTTTTGAGTTGTACGGCAAGACGTACATAATGGGACGCGAAGTGTCGAGCCCCAATTCCGGAGCAGGATCCGCCGGAATAGACTTGCTTTTTACCAGCACACTTAATGGTAAATTCAGT
This sequence comes from Citrobacter sp. Cm046, assembly GCF_030333065.1. Lineage (NCBI taxonomy): Bacteria > Pseudomonadati > Pseudomonadota > Gammaproteobacteria > Enterobacterales > Enterobacteriaceae > Citrobacter > Citrobacter sp. Cm046. The sequence goes on from NZ_JAOWGP010000007.1 coordinate 49,846, forward strand.
AATTTGTAGTAAATTCTTGGCCAGCCGGACATAAACGATGTAAAGCCTCTGGTTAATAATGCAAATGCGCTGCAAGGATATCAGAAAGTTTAGTGAATTTCTGGTGTATCCCGTCATACTTCGCGCTGCTTTGCATCAGCCCTGAAGTAAATAGGGTAACGGTACAATGACATTGACGCTAATAATGTAAAAAGGTTCTTTTGATGGCTAATAATACCACTGGGTTCACTCGAATTATCAAGGCAGCAGGCTATTCGTGGAAAGGTTTTCGTGCCGCATGGATTAATGAAGCGGCGTTTCGCCAGGAAAGTGTTGCCGTACTGCTGGGCGTCGCGATTGCTTGCTGGCTGGATGTTGATGCGATTACCCGTGTGCTGCTGATTGGCTCAGTGATGCTGGTGATGATTGTTGAAATTCTTAATAGCGCTATTGAGGCGGTGGTCGACCGTATCGGCTCTGAGTATCACGAACTCTCTGGCCGGGCGAAAGATATGGGATCGGCGGCGGTACTACTTTCTATTTTTGTTGCCTTGATCACCTGGGGCATCTTGTTGTGGTCGCATTTTCGATAAGCATTCCACAACTTCATAAATCTCCTGTTTTTTGTGCAGTTTGCGGTTCCAAAATCGCCTTTAGCTGTATATACTCACAGCATAACTGTATATACACCCAGGGGGCGGAATGAAAGCGTTAACGGCCAGGCAGCAAGAGGTGTTTGATCTCATTCGGGATCACATCAGCCAGACAGGTATGCCACCGACGCGTGCGGAGATCGCGCAGCGTTTGGGGTTCCGTTCCCCAAACGCAGCTGAAGAACACCTTAAAGCGCTGGCACGTAAAGGTGTGCTGGAAATTGTTTCTGGCGCATCGCGTGGAATTCGTCTGTTGCAGGAAGAAGAAGAGGGATTACCACTTGTCGGCCGTGTTGCGGCGGGTGAGCCTCTTCTGGCACAGCAGCATATTGAAGGCCATTATCAGGTTGATCCTTCACTGTTTAAACCCAGTGCCGATTTTTTACTGCGCGTCAGCGGAATGTCGATGAAAGATATCGGGATTATGGACGGTGATTTACTGGCCGTACATAAAACTCAGGATGTGCGTAATGGCCAGGTGGTTGTTGCACGCATTGACGATGAAGTTACGGTTAAGCGCCTGAAAAAACAGGGCAACAAGGTCGAACTTCTGCCAGAAAACAGCGAATTCAAGCCTATCGTAGTTGACCTGCGCGAGCAAAACTTCACTATTGAAGGGCTGGCGGTCGGCGTCATTCGTAACGGTGAGTGGTTGTAATTAAGTAGGCCGGATAAGGCGTTTACGCCGTCATCCGGCATCACTCTGGTCCGGTAGCGCCACGCTTACCGGGTCTACGAAAAACAATATTATCCATTTAACTCCTTCTCAGGCTTTCTGCATGCCTTTCTTTACCTCTTCCGACAAAGCACTTTGGCTCCTTGCCCTACCGATGATCTTCTCCAATATCACTGTCCCCCTGCTGGGGCTGGTGGACACCGCAGTGATTGGTCATCTGGAGAGTCCGGTCTATCTTGGCGGCGTAGCCGTTGGCGCAACGGCGACCAGTTTTCTCTTTATGCTGTTGCTCTTTTTACGCATGAGCACCACTGGGCTGACGGCCCAGGCATTTGGCGCGAAAGATCCGCAGGCACTGGCTCGCGCGCTGGTGCAACCGTTGCTCCTGGCGCTGGGAGCAGGGGCTGCGATTGCCCTGTTCAGGACGCCAATTATCGATCTGGCGCTGCATATAGTTGGTGGCAGTGAGGCGGTACTGGAGCAAGCCCGGCGCTTCCTTGAAATTCGTTGGCTCAGCGCGCCAGCCTCTCTGGCAAACCTGGTGCTGCTGGGCTGGTTGCTGGGCGTCCAGTATGCCCGTGCGCCGGTTATCCTGCTCATTGTTGGTAATATTCTCAACATTGTGCTCGATTTATGGCTGGTGATGGGCTTGCATATGAACGTGCAAGGCGCTGCACTGGCAACTGTGATTGCCGAATATGCCACATTGCTGATTGGTCTTCTGATGGTGCGCAAGGTTCTCCATTTGCGTGGTGTCTCGCTTGCGATGCTGAAGCTTGCATGGCGCGGCAATTTTCGCCGTCTGCTGGCGCTTAACCGCGACATTATGCTGCGTTCGCTGTTGCTACAACTCTGTTTTGGCGCCATTACGGTACTGGGCGCGCGCCTTGGTGGTGACATCATTGCGGTAAATGCCGTCCTGATGACTCTGCTGACGTTTACAGCTTATGCGCTGGACGGGTTTGCCTACGCCGTCGAAGCTCATTCTGGTCAGGCTTATGGCGCGCGCGATGGCGGTCAGTTACTGGATGTCTGGAGGGCGGCATGTAGGCAGTCGGGTATTGTGGCAATTCTGTTTTCCCTGATATACGCCCTGTTCGGTGAACAGATTATTGCGCTGCTAACCTCTCTGCCCCAGATTCAACTACTGGCCGATCGTTATCTTATCTGGCAGGTGATTTTGCCGCTGGTGGGCGTCTGGTGTTACCTGCTGGACGGCATGTTTATTGGTGCGACGCGAGCGGCAGAAATGCGTAACAGTATGGCCGTCGCTGCCGCGGGATTTGCATTAACGTTATTTGCTTTACCACTGTTGGGAAACCACGGTTTATGGCTGGCGTTAACCGTTTTCCTCGCGCTGCGCGGGCTCTCACTGGCCTTCATCTGGCGGCGTCACTGGCGTAATGGTACCTGGTTCGCCTGACCCAGATGGTTAAAAATTCTGAATAGTTAATAATTCCTGGAATCACTGACTACACTTAATCTCACGTCCAGCGAAAACATAACATGTCTGGATATAGCACTCTCGCTATTCACAACCTAACGATGAGGACTTGATGATGAATAAAGACGAAGTCGGCGGTAACTGGAAGCAGTTCAAAGGTAAAGTGAAAGAGCAATGGGGCAAACTGACCGATGATGATATGACGGTCATTGAAGGTAAACGCGACCAACTGGTGGGTAAAGTCCAGGAACGTTACGGTTACGCGAAAGATCAGGCGGAGAAAGAAGTTAAAGATTGGGAAAAACGCAACGATTACCGCTGGTAATTAATCCCTCCCTCCTGAGAGTACAAGGATGTACGCTCTTTTATCGCCCAACTTTCTTCTTCACCTGAATCGTATGATCATGCTGACAGTCGCCTGGATGGCGGCACGATTCAACTTCCACACATGCCGGACAGAGGCCGTGGGCTTCAATCACGTTATGACGTAGTGCAAAGCCCATCCTGGCGGCCAATGTATGCATGATGTCTTCCACGCCTTCAGCACACTCTTCTTTAACCACACCACAGCGGTCACAAATGAACATTGCTGAGCTGTGGGTCGGCTGATCGAACAGATGACAAAGCACGTAGCTGTTGGTGGATTCCACCTTGTGCACGAAACCTTGTTCAAGCAGAAAATCGAGAGCGCGATAAACGGTAGGCGGTTTGGCCTGTGGTTCGGTTTCCCGTAACAGATCAAGCAGATCATAAGCGCTAATCGCGCCTTGTTGCAGGCTCATCAGGCGCAGCACTTCGAGGCGTTGTGGTGTCAGCCGCACGTTACGTTGCGCACAGAGTTTTTCAGCCTGGGCCAATAACTCCTGCGTGGTGGTTTTTTCCATTTGACGCCTCGATTTGCATGGAAGGTTAATCCCTTACTTTATCATATTCTGCTCAAAACACCGAGATCCCCACCGTGTGCTATACCTGACGCATCGCAATACTGGAAAATAAAAATGAAAAGACCTGATTGTATTCGCCACTGGCGTGAAGTAGAGGGAGCTGATGACTCCACTTATCCTGGCAGCAATGAACTTTTTTCTATTGGCGCACCGCTTGCCCGCAAGCTGGGATTAGGGCGGCTCGGTATTCATCATGAACGACTGCCACCAGGACGTCGTACTTCATATCCTCATGCAGAAAGTGATGAAGAAGAATTTATCTATGTGCTGGAAGGTTACCCTGAGGCCTGGATTAATGGCTATTTATGGAAACTGGAGCCCGGCGACAGCGTGGGCTTTCCAGCAGGAACCGGCGTGTGTCACACCTTTATCAATAACACCAGTGAAGAGGTGCGTCTGTTAGTGGTGGGTGAAGCAAACAAAAAGTTTAATCGTATCTATTACCCCCTCAATCCGGTCTATGCTGCAACGCGCGAGGATCGCTGGGTTGATCATCCCCCGCAATTTTTTGGCCCGCATGACGGGAAACCGGGACGGAAATAGCCTTGTCTCGGCAGGGGCGTGAGTTCCCGCGACGATGTGGCTCACTATCGTAACGGTCTATGCTATAGTAGCGCCCCTTTTTAACCGGATGCTTAATTATTCGCCATGCTGCCTGAATCTCAGCCTACTGCTTTTCCTGCTCATCGTTTTTCTATCGCGCCGATGCTCGACTGGACGGACAGACACTGCCGCTACTTTTTGCGCTTACTGTCCAGCCAAACGTTGCTCTATACGGAGATGGTGACCACCGGGGCAATTATTCATGGGAAAGGCGACTATCTGGCGTATAGCGAAGAGGAGCATCCGGTCGCGCTCCAGTTAGGGGGGAGCGACCCGGCAGCGCTGGCGCAATGCGCGAAGCTGGCTGAAGAACGTGGCTACAACGAAATTAACCTCAATGTGGGCTGCCCTTCCGATCGTGTCCAGAATGGCATGTTCGGTGCCTGTTTGATGGGGAACGCACAGCTGGTTGCCGATTGCGTCAAAGCGATGCGTGATGTGGTGTCAATTCCGGTAACGATCAAAACTCGTATCGGCATTGATGACCAGGACAGCTACGAATTCCTGTGTGATTTCATCAATACGGTCTCCGGTAAAGGCGAGTGTGAGATGTTTATCATCCACGCGCGTAAGGCCTGGCTTTCCGGGCTAAGCCCGAAAGAAAACCGTGAGATCCCACCGTTGGATTATGAACGTGTCTATCAGTTGAAGCGTGACTTTCCACACCTGACCATGTCGATCAACGGTGGTATTAAATCGCTGCTCGATGCAAAAACGCATCTTCAACATATGGATGGTGTGATGGTAGGGCGTGAAGCCTATCAAAATCCTGGTATGCTGGCCTCTGTGGACCGCGAAATTTTTGCTGCAACTACCACCGATGCCGATCCTGTTGCCGTAGTGCGCGCAATGTATCCGTATATTGAGCGTGAACTGAGCAAGGGAACCTATCTTGGTCATGTTACCCGCCATATGCTCGGCTTGTTTCAGGGGATCCCTGGGGCACGTCAGTGGCGCCGTTACCTGAGCGAAAATGCGCATAAAGCAGGTGCTGATATTAACGTCCTGGAACATGCGTTAAAGCTGGTGGCCGACAAGCGTTAATTTCTCGCCAAAAGTTAGTCAATTTCACCATGCCCTGCGCTATGTCGCGGGGCGTTTTCTTTATAAATCAATAAAATAATTTTGGCATGCTTTTTGTAAGACTCTGGAGAGTTTTCATTTCGGGAGAGCACCATGCTGGAACTACTTTTTGTCGTTGGCTTTTTTATCATGCTGATGGTCACCGGTGTATCACTGCTGGGTGTGCTGGCTGCATTGATGGTGGCTACCGCAGTGATGTTTTTGGGTGGCTTGTTTGCGTTAATGATTAAATTGTTGCCCTGGTTGTTACTGGCCATTGCTGTGGTATGGGTTATCAAGGCGATAAAAGCGCCAAAAGTCCCACAGTATCAGCGCAATAACCGTCGGTTTTACTAAGGTATTGAGTGGTTCGTCACAACATGCAACTTTGCCTTTAGAACCAAATAGGAATTGATAATCAAATCTGTCACTATTACGCCGTTAACGAATTCATCGAGCTGTACCCTACATACAGCCGAACTAAAAAAAGAAAGGGCTTCCTGCGGGAAGCCCAATTTCTTTGTATTCCCGCCATCATTCAAACCGCTGGTGTGCTGGCTGTTTTCACTGACCCCGGACACAAGCTTCAGTAACGTATCGTTTTTTTTCCTGCTACTGAAATGAATTAGGAACGGTAGAAATTAAGGGATCAGAAGACTTGAACCCTGCGTCGCCCGGCTTTCCAGGACTTCATGCGCGCGTTGCGCATCTTTCAGGGCATACTTCTGACTCTCTGCCACATCAACCTTGATAACCCCGCTGGCAATCAGCGAAAAAAGCTCATTGCTGGCTTCGGCTAACTCATTGTGGTTGGTGATGTAACCCTGAAGAGAAGGGCGCGTCACATATAACGAGCCTTTCTGATTCAGAATACCTAAGTTTACGCCAGTCACTGGTCCGGAAGCGTTACCGAAACTTACCATCAGTCCCCGGCGCTGCAGACAATCCAGCGAAGCTTCCCAGGTATCTTTCCCTACCGAATCGTAAACCACCCGAACTTTTTTACCGCCAGTTATCTCTTTAACGCGCTCGACAATGCTTTCTTCACGGTAGTTAATCACCTGCCATGCACCGGCCTGCAAGGCAATTTGCGCTTTTTGCGCGTTGCCGACGGTACCAATCAGTTTTGCACCCAATGCTTTTGCCCACTGACAGGCAATCAGACCGACACCCCCTGCCGCAGCATGGAACAAAAACGGTTCGCCAGGCTGGATTTCATAGGTTTTGCGTAACAGATAAAAAACGGTAAGCCCTTTCAGGAAGGAGGCGGCAGCCTGCTCAAACGAAATGGCATTGGGCAGAATGGCGACTTTATCAGCTGGAACGTTATGCACTGAACTGTAAGCGCCGAGTACGGACTGAGCATAGACGACCCGATCGCCGGTTTTAATGTGCTTCACACCGCTGCCGACTTTGCTGACTACGCCAGCAGCCTCGGTGCCCAGACCACTGGGTAATGATGGCGGCGGATAAAGCCCGCTACGGATGTAAGTATCAATATAATTGATGCCAATCGCTTTGTTTTCGACCTGGATTTCATGTTCCGCCGGGTCAACGGGCGCAAACTCCACAGCCTTCAGAACATCAGGCCCGCCGTGCTTATGAAATTCAATACGTGTTGCCATGTATCCTCCAGAACGTATCGTAAGGGTCTACTTATATGGTAATCTTTCGACCCATTCTTTATCTCGGTAACTCCATTCACTATGGCAGGAAATAAACCCTTCAACAAACAACAGACTGATGCTCGTGACCGCGATCCGCAGGTTGCGGGACTGAAAGTGCCGCCGCACTCGATTGAAGCGGAACAGTCGGTGTTGGGCGGTTTAATGCTGGATAACGAACGCTGGGACGATGTGGCCGAGCGCGTGGTTGCGGAGGATTTTTACACCCGACCACATCGGCATATCTTCACAGAAATGCACCGCCTGCAGGAGATGGGAAAACCCATCGATCTGATTACACTGGCAGAGTCGCTGGAAGTTCAGGGACAACTGGACAGCGTCGGCGGTTTTGCTTACCTGGCTGAGTTATCTAAAAATACGCCAAGTGCGGCGAACATTAGCGCGTATGCCGATATTGTCCGCGAACGTGCCGTAGTTCGCGATATGATTTCTGTCGCCCATGAAATAGCCGACGCGGGTTTCGATCCGCAGGGGCGCTCCAGTGAAGACCTGCTCGATCTGGCGGAATCTCGCGTCTTTAAAATCGCTGAAAGCCGCGCCAATAAAGACGAAGGTCCGAAAAACATCGCCGATGTGTTGGATGCGACCGTCGCGCGTATAGAACAGTTGTTCCAGCAACCGCATGATGGCGTCACCGGAGTGAATACCGGTTATGACGATCTCAATAAAAAGACTGCAGGTTTGCAGCCGTCAGATCTGATCATCGTCGCGGCGCGTCCATCGATGGGTAAAACGACATTTGCGATGAACCTCGTCGAAAACGCAGCGATGTTACAGGATAAGCCCGTACTCATCTTTTCTCTTGAGATGCCCTCTGAGCAGATTATGATGCGTTCCCTGGCCTCGCTTTCGCGCGTGGATCAGACCAAAATTCGTACTGGTCAACTGGATGATGAAGACTGGGCGCGAATTTCCGGAACAATGGGTATTTTGCTGGAGAAACGAAACATCTATATTGATGATTCCTCCGGTCTGACGCCGACGGAAGTGCGTTCGCGCGCGCGCCGTATCGCTCGTGAGCACGGCGGTATCGGGCTTATCATGATCGACTACCTTCAGCTTATGCGCGTGCCGTCGCTTTCCGACAACCGTACGCTGGAAATTGCTGAAATTTCTCGCTCACTGAAAGCGTTAGCAAAAGAACTGCATGTGCCGGTGGTGGCATTGTCGCAGCTTAACCGTTCTCTGGAACAACGCGCCGACAAACGCCCGGTCAACTCGGATTTGCGTGAATCAGGCTCCATCGAGCAGGACGCCGACTTAATCATGTTTATCTATCGTGATGAGGTTTATCACGAGAACAGCGATCTGAAAGGGATCGCAGAAATTATTATTGGTAAGCAGCGTAACGGTCCTATCGGCACGGTACGTCTGACGTTTAACGGCCAGTGGTCACGCTTTGATAACTATGCCGGACCACAATACGATGATGAGTAAATAATTTGGCCATTTTGTTTGCGATTTAAGGATTGGGGAGTGCTCGTCATCCCCACGTACTTTAGTACGCTCTGGTGGCTGAGCGTTTGCCGCACCCAAACTCGCTGCACCAATAACACCAAATTCCAGACACATAATTCAAGGAACACAAATGCAAGCGGCAACTGTAGTCATTAACCGCCGCGCTCTGCGACACAACCTGCAACGTCTGCGTGAACTGGCGCCTGCCAGCAAACTGGTTGCGGTCGTGAAAGCGAACGCTTACGGACACGGTCTGTTAGAGACCGCGCGAACGCTCCCCGATGCGGACGCTTTTGGTGTCGCTCGTCTTGAAGAAGCCCTGCGGCTGCGCGCGGGAGGGATCACGCAACCCATCCTGCTGCTGGAGGGGTTTTTCGATGCAGCCGATCTGCCGACTATCTCCGCACAGCGTCTGCATACCGCCGTGCACAACCAGGAACAACTTGATGCCCTGGAAGCGGCAGAACTGGCTGAACCGGTCACCGTATGGATGAAGCTCGACACCGGAATGCACCGTCTGGGCGTACGCCCTGAGCAGGCCGAGGCCTTTTATCAGCGTTTAACGCAGTGTGAAAACGTGCGTCAGCCGGTCAATATTGTTAGCCACTTTGCTCGTGCAGATGAACCCGAGTGCGGTGCAACCGAAAAGCAGCTCGATATCTTCAATAGCTTCTGTGAAGGCAAGCCGGGCCAGCGTTCTATCGCCGCTTCTGGCGGCATCCTGTTGTGGCCACAGTCTCACTTCGACTGGGCGCGTCCGGGGTTGATTCTGTATGGTGTATCACCGTTGGAAAATCACTCCACAGGTGCAGATTTCGGCTGCAAGCCGGTGATGTCACTCACCTCCAGCCTGATTGCGGTACGCGAACATAAAGCAGGAGAACCTGTTGGTTACGGCGGAACGTGGCTCAGTGAGCGCGACACGCGTCTGGGCGTCGTGGCGATGGGGTATGGAGACGGTTATCCGCGTGCGGCTCCTTCTGGTACGCCAGTACTGGTTAATGGTCGGGAAGTGCCGATAGTCGGGCGCGTTGCGATGGATATGATTTGCGTTGATTTAGGCCCTGATGCGCAGGATAAAGCTGGCAACCCGGTGATCCTGTGGGGTGATGGCCTGCCGGTTGAGCGTATTGCTGAAATGACAAAAGTAAGTGCTTACGAACTTATCACGCGCCTGACGTCAAGAGTAGCGATGAAGTACGTGGACTAAATTTGGTTATAAGCCGGATAAGGCGGTTCCGCCGCCATCCGGCAATATTCCCCTCAACATCCTCTCGATCTTCTCTCACTTCCGGTTTATTGTGTCTTTATCCCCTGCCTGTAAACCTGGAGAACCATCGCGTGTTCCAAAAAGTTGACGCCTACGCTGGCGACCCGATTTTATCGCTCATGGAGCGTTTCCAAGAAGATTCACGTAGCGACAAAGTGAACCTCAGTATCGGCCTGTATTACAACGAAGACGGGATTATTCCTGAGCTTAAAGCCGTAGTTGAAGCGGAAGCGCGGCTTAATGCTAAGCCACATGGTGCTTCCCTGTACCTGCCAATGGAAGGGTTGAATAGCTATCGCCATACTATCGGAAAACTGCTGTTTGGCGCAGAACACCCGATTCTCCAGCAACAGCGTGTAGCGACGATTCAGACTCTGGGGGGCTCGGGCGCGTTAAAAGTGGGCGCTGATTTCCTGAAACGCTATTTTCCTGATTCTGGCGTGTGGGTCAGCGATCCGACGTGGGAAAACCATATCGCAATTTTTGAAGGCGCCGGGTTCGAAGTCAGTACTTACCCTTGGTATGACAATACAACCAATGGTGTGCGTTTCAACGATCTGCTAGCCACGCTCAATACCTTACCGGCGCGCAGCATTGTGCTGCTGCATCCGTGCTGTCATAACCCAACCGGTGCAGATCTGACTCATGCTCAGTGGGATACGGTCATCGAGATACTGAAAGCACGCGACCTGATCCCGTTTCTGGATATTGCCTATCAAGGTTTTGGCGCCGGAATGGATGATGATGCCTACGCGATCCGCGCTATTGCCAGCGCCGGATTGCCTGCTCTGGTCGGCAATTCGTTCTCAAAAATTTTCTCACTGTATGGCGAGCGTGTCGGCGGGCTTTCCGTTGTCTGTGAAGATGCTGAGACGGCAAGTCGCGTACTGGGACAGTTAAAAGCCACCGTTCGTCGTAACTATTCCAGTCCGCCGAACTTTGGTGCTCAGGTTGTTGCTGCCGTACTGGGGGATGATGAGCTCAGAGCCAGTTGGCTGGCTGAAGTAGAGGGTATGCGTACCCGTATCCAGGCGATGCGTCAGGAACTGGTCAACGTTCTTAATACTGAGATCCCTGGTCGCGATTTTGATTATCTGCTGCAACAGCGCGGTATGTTCAGCTATACCGGACTGAGCGCAGCCCAGGTTGATCGTCTGCGTGATGAGTTTGGTGTTTACCTGATTGCCAGCGGTCGTATGTGTGTGGCCGGTCTGAACCACAGTAACGTTCAGCGCGTGGCGAAGGCGTTTGCTGCGGTAATGTAATATTTTTTTACCGAAACACGTAGGTCAGATAATGGCAACACCATCAGGTTTTGTGTGCCAGACGGTAGCGTAAATACCTTATCTGGCCTACGTGACATGCCTCTATTCATATGTGATCGTTCTCTTTTTCTGTAACAAAACCAGATAAAGCCCTTCCTTTCCCCCCCCTCAGGGGGTAAGGTCAGATAGCTTTTTGACCAGTTGTTAATAAAAAAATCATAACTAACTGACTAATTAGGGAAAAATATGCGCAAGATTTCTTTGGCACTGAGTGCCGTTTGTTTATTGTTCACGTTAAACCATTCCGCCCAGGCTTTAGTTTCTTCTCCCTCTCAGCTTAATCCAGGCACTAACGTTGCAAAACTTGCTGAGCAGGCTCCTATTCATTGGGTTTCTGTCGCACAAATTGAAAATAGTCTGACTGGTCGTCCGCCGATGGCTGTCGGATTTGATATTGATGATACGGTTCTCTTTTCCAGCCCGGGATTCTGGCGTGGCAAAAAAACGTACTCCCCGGACAGCGAGGATTACCTGAAGAATCCGGCCTTCTGGGAGAAAATGAATAATGGCTGGGATGAGTTCAGTATCCCGAAAGAAGTGGCGCGACAGCTTATTGATATGCACGTGCGTCGCGGCGACAGCATCTTTTTTGTGACCGGGCGTAGCCAGACCAAAACCGAAACGGTTTCTAAAACGCTGTCCGACAACTTCCATATTCCACCCGCCAATATGAATCCGGTTATCTTCGCGGGTGACAAACCCGGACAGAACACCAAAACGCAGTGGTTGCAGGATAAAAACATCCGTATGTATTACGGCGATTCCGACAATGACATCACTGCGGCCCGTGAGGTCGGTATTCGCGGTATTCGCATTTTACGTGCTTCCAACTCCACCTATAAACCGTTGCCACAGGCTGGAGGGTTTGGTGAAGAGGTGATCGTGAACTCCGAGTACTAAGGAGCCGCTTTTTCGATTGCTGTTTTTTTAAACAAATTTGCGTTACTGGCTTTTACCTTTCGCTGACTTGCTGCACACTGAGTAAAAGATGTTCTCATCAGGCGATATGCTGGTAAGGGGAATAAAAATGACGAATTCGGAGTTGCTGCAATACTGCATGGCAAAAACAGGTGCGGAGCAGAGCGTCCACAGTGACTGGAAAGCCACACAAATTAAAGTCGAAGATGTGCTTTTTGCCATGGTAAAAGAGGTGGAAGGTCGCCCGGCGGTGTCTCTGAAAACCAGCCCTGAACTGGCAGAGTTATTACGTCAGCAGCATAGTGACGTAAGGCCAAGCAGACATCTGAATAAAGCGCACTGGAGCACGGTATATCTGGATGGCTCGTTACCGGATTCTCAGATTTACTATCTGGTCGATGCCTCCTGGCAACAGGCCGTAAACACGCTGCCGGAAGATAAGCGCAAACTGCTGGCGTAAATTTGCCGCTCCCTGATGATTCAGGAAGCGGCATTCGCGCAATTACAGCATGGGTTTGAGGAATCGGGCCGTGTGCGAAGCTTCACACTCGGCAACCGTTTCTGGCGTACCGGAGACGAGAATTTCGCCGCCGCCGCTCCCGCCTTCCGGTCCGAGGTCCACAATCCAGTCCGCGGTTTTAATCACGTCCAGGTTATGCTCAATGACTACGATGGTGTTGCCCTGATCTCTGAGCTGGTGCAGTACGTCCAGTAACTGCTGAATATCTGCAAAATGCAGACCTGTGGTCGGCTCATCCAGAATATACAACGTCTGGCCGGTTCCGCGTTTTGACAGCTCGCGTGCCAGTTTCACGCGCTGCGCCTCACCACCGGAGAGCGTTGTCGCGGACTGACCCAGACGAATGTAGGTCAAACCAACGTCCATCAACGTTTGCAGCTTACGCGCCAGCGCTGGAACGGCATCAAAGAACTCGCGGGCTTCTTCGATAGTCATATCCAGCACTTCGTGGATGGTCTTGCCCTTGTACTTAATCTCCAGCGTTTCACGGTTATAGCGCTTGCCTTTGCACTGGTCGCACGGCACGTAGATATCCGGCAGGAAGTGCATTTCGACTTTGATTACGCCGTCGCCCTGGCAGGCTTCGCAGCGTCCACCGCGCACGTTAAAGCTAAAGCGACCCGGCGTATAGCCGCGCGCGCGTGATTCCGGTACGCCAGCAAACAGTTCGCGCACGGGCGTAAACACGCCAGTATAGGTCGCCGGGTTAGAACGCGGCGTACGACCAATCGGGCTTTGGTCAATATCGATAACTTTGTCGAAATGTTCCAGTCCCTGAATATCGCGATACGGCGCGGGTTCCGCCAGTGTTGCGCCATTAAGCTGGGTCTGGGCAATCGGGAACAGCGTGTCGTTAATCAGCGTCGATTTACCCGAACCGGAAACGCCGGTAATACACGTGAACAGGCCAACTGGCAGCGTCAGGGTGACATCTTTCAGGTTGTTGCCGCGTGCGCCGGTTAACTTCAGCACTTTTTCTGGATCGGCCGCAACGCGCTGTTTCGGCACTTCAATCTTGCGCTTGCCACTCATGTACTGGCCGGTCAGTGACTCAGGTACTGCCATGATGTCGTCCAGCGTTCCTTCCGCGACCACCTGTCCACCGTGGACACCGGCGCCAGGACCGATATCAATAACGTGATCGGCGGCGCGAATAGCATCTTCATCGTGTTCCACCACTATCACGGTATTACCCAGATTGCGCAGATGGATAAGCGTACCTAACAGGCGTTCGTTATCGCGCTGATGCAGACCGATGGACGGTTCATCCAGCACGTACATTACGCCCACCAGGCCTGCGCCGATCTGGCTTGCCAGACGGATGCGCTGGGCTTCGCCACCGGAGAGCGTTTCGGCTGAACGGGACAGCGTCAGGTAGTTCAGACCGACGTTAACCAGGAACTTGAGACGGTCGCCAATCTCTTTGAGGATTTTCTCTGCGATCTTCGCCCGCTGGCCCGCGAGCTTGAGATTGTTGAAAAAGTCCATCGCATGGCCGATGCTCATGTCGGAAATGGCGGGCAGCGGTGTGTTCTCAACGAATACATGGCGTGCTTCACGACGTAAACGTGTTCCTTCACAGCTGGCACAAGGCCGGTTGCTGATGAATTTTGCGAGTTCTTCACGTACCGCACTGGATTCCGTCTCTTTATAGCGACGTTCCATATTGTGCAATACGCCTTCGAACGGATGGCGGCGTACTGATGTATCGCCGCGATCGTTCATATATTTGAATTCAATGTTTTCTTTGCCGGAACCGTATAAGACCACTTTGTGAACGGCAGGATTCAGGCTGGCCCATGGCGCTTCCACATCAAACTTGTAGTGTTCCGCCAGCGACTTGAGCATCTGAAAGTAGTAGAAGTTACGGCGGTCCCATCCGCGAATAGCCCCGCCTGCCAGCGACAGTTCAGGGTTCTGAATCACCCGATCGGGATCGAAATACTGCTGTACGCCGAGACCGTCACAGGTTGGACACGCACCAGCCGGGTTGTTGAACGAGAACAGGCGCGGTTCCAGTTCGCGCATGCTGTAGCCGCAAATCGGACAGGCAAAGTTGGCGGAGAAGAGCAACTCTTCCGCTTTTGGGTTGTCCATATCGGCAACTATCGCTGTGCCGCCGGAAAGCTCCAGCGCGGTCTCAAAAGATTCCGCCAGACGCTGAGAGAGGTCGTCGCGCACTTTGAAACGATCAATCACCACTTCGATGGTGTGTTTCTTCTGCAACTCCAGCTTAGGTGGATCGGAAAGGTCGCACACCTCACCGTCAATTCGCGCACGGATATAACCCTGGCCTGCCAGATTTTCCAGCGTTTTGGTGTGCTCACCTTTACGCTCTTTAATTACTGGTGCCAGCAGCATCAGACGCTTGCCTTCCGGCTGCGACAGGACATTATCAACCATCTGGCTAACGGTTTGTGCTGCCAGTGGGACGTCGTGGTCCGGGCAGCGCGGTTCACCGACGCGGGCAAACAGCAGGCGCAGATAGTCGTGAATTTCGGTAATGGTGCCTACCGTGGATCGCGGGTTGTGGGATGTCGATTTTTGTTCAATTGAGATGGCAGGAGACAGCCCCTCAATGTGGTCGACATCCGGTTTTTCCATCAGCGACAGAAACTGACGCGCGTACGCGGAAAGGGATTCAACGTAACGGCGCTGCCCTTCGGCATATAACGTGTCGAAAGCAAGCGAGGATTTGCCTGAGCCCGAAAGCCCGGTGACGACAATCAGCTTGTCGCGCGGGATGACGAGGTTGATGTTTTTGAGATTATGGGTGCGGGCGCCCCGAACTTCGATCTTATCCATTCATCTTTCCCGGATTAAACGCTTTTTTGCCTGGCTGCATGGTGCTACCGGCGATCACAAACGGTTAATTATGACACAACCTAACCTGAATGGATATACAGTATTGGAATGCAAAACGCAGGTGTCTGTGCAACAATGTCTGGCTGAGGTTGTTTACTGGAATCGACCTCCCAACGTAGTAAAAGCGCTATTGGAAATGCTACAATCCCGCGCTTACACTTATTAAGAAACGTTTTTCAGGAGACACGATCATGGCCAGCAGAGGCGTAAACAAGGTGATTCTCGTCGGTAATCTGGGCCAGGACCCGGAAGTACGCTATATGCCGAATGGTGGCGCAGTTGCCAACATTACGCTGGCTACTTCCGAATCCTGGCGTGATAAAGCGACCGGTGAGATGAAAGAGCAGACTGAATGGCACCGCGTTGTGCTGTTTGGCAAACTGGCAGAAGTTGCCAGCGAATATCTGCGTAAAGGTTCTCAGGTCTACATCGAAGGTCAGCTGCGTACCCGCAAATGGACCGATCAGTCTGGCGTAGAAAAGTACACCACTGAAGTGGTCGTAAACGTAGGCGGCACCATGCAAATGCTGGGTGGCCGTCAGGGTGGTGGCGCTCCTGCTGGTGGTAACGCGGGTGGTGGTCAGCAGGGTGGTTGGGGTCAGCCTCAACAGCCGCAGGGTGGCAATCAGTTTAGCGGCGGTGCTCAGTCTCGTCCGCAGCAGTCAGCTCCGGCAGCACCGTCTAACGAACCGCCGATGGACTTTGACGACGACATCCCGTTCTAAGCATTCTGCTAAAAAGGCCCGTAAAGGGCCTTTTTTGTTTCGGGAAACGTAAAATGTCCGGCTCGATTGCATCCCAAATCTCTGCCCTTGAAAGTATTACACCACCACGCACATCGGCCTTCCTGATATTGGCTCCGGGTGGATCTCTGCTTCCACGCTAAACACTCTTTTTAGCATTTCCGGCTGCATTACCACTTCTGGTGTTCCCTGCGCCGTCACGCGACCATTTGCCAGCACGACGAGGTGATCGCAATAGCGGCTCGCCTGATTCAGATCGTGCAGTACCGTCACTACCGTTTTTCCCTGCGCCTTGAGCTCGTCCATCAACCGCATTAGTTCGACCTGATGATTAATATCCAGCCAGGTCGTCGGCTCATCAAGCAACACGACAGGAGTGTCCTGCGCCAGCATCATGGCCAGAAATGCTCGCTGGCGCTGACCGCCAGACAGCTCGGTTAAACGTCTGTCTGCCAGAGCATGCATCTGCGTTTTCTCCATTGCAACGTTGACCCGGGAATGATCTCCGATAGAAAGTCGTCCCCATAAGGAAAGCCAGGGGCTGCGACCGTAACTCACCAACTCCCGGACGGTGATCCCCTCAGGAGTAAGGTGATGTTGGGGTAGCAGCGCCAGACGTTGGGCTAACTGGCGTGATGACAGGCTGTCAATCGGCTGGTCGTCGAGCATCACGGTACCCGATGTTGGGATGAGCAGACGCGAAAAGCAGTTCAACAGAGTTGATTTTCCGCAGCCGTTTGGTCCCAGTAGTGCGGTAATTTTCCCTGACGGCAGTGCGAGCGTAAGTCCGTCCAGAACCTGGCGAGTACCATAGTTGACGGTCAGATTTTCGGTATGTAATTTCATTTAACGCATTCTCACAAGCAGCCAGACAAAACATGGTGCGCCGATGATGGCTGTCAGTACCCCTGCAGGAAGCTCCAGCGGGGGATGGATAATTCGCGCCAGCAGATCGGCGACCAGCAACAGCAAAGCGCCAGTTAGCGCGGAAACTGGCAGCAGCCAGCGATGGCGACCGCCGGTCATTTTGCGCACCATGTGTGGCACCACCAGACCAATAAAACTGATTGGTCCACAAACGGCTACTCCGGTTGCGGCCATCGCCACCGCCAGCATTAGCCCGCAAAATTTTACGCGCGGAACGGCCACGCCAAGCGTCGCCGCGCGCGCATCGCCCAGTGCCAGCAGGTCGAGGTCGCGGCAAAAACGCAGGCTAAGGGGAAGAAACACCGCCAGCAATGGCACCGCGATTTTTACAAACGTCCAGTCGCGCCCCCACAAACTTCCGGTGAGCCACAACAAAGCACTGTTTACATCCTGCGGATGTGAAAGCATCAGGTAATCCGTCATGCTCGCCCAGCAGGCGGAAAGCGCCACGCCTGTTAACGCCAGCCGCATTGGCTGCGTGGTATCGGCCAGTATGCGTAGCAGCAACAACGCTGCAATGCCGCCGCCAAATGCCAGTAGCGGCAGAAAAATTGCTGGCAGCGAGGGCAGTAACAGCAATCCACTCACTGCCGCAAGACTGGCCGCATGGTTGACGCCGAGAATGTCCGGTGAGGCCAGCGGGTTGCGTACAATGCCTTGTACCAGCACGCCAGAAACCGCTAACGCGGCACCAACGAATATCGCCAGAATCAGTCTTGGCAGACGGTATTCCATCAATACGTAATAGTGTGTGCTGTCGGGACGCCAGTCAGTCAGCAGTGCTCGCCAGGGAACAGGGATCATCCCCATCTGTAGCGACAGCGAGGCGAATACCAGCAGAGCCAGCGCAATCAACATCACCAGGGAGGTTCTCATCCGCGCCTCCTGACCAGCCAGACAAAACACGGTGCGCCGATTAGCGCCAGCACTGCACCGGCAGGTAAATCACCAGGAAAGGCCAGGGCGCGGGCCAAAACGTCAGCCAGCAGCATGAACGTAGCACCCAACAACATGCTCATAGGCAGAACCTTGCGCTGATCGTACCCAATCCAGAATCGTGCCAGATGTGGCATCAGCAGACCGACAAATGCCACGGGGCCCGCCACGCTGACGCAGGCACCGACTAACGCCAGTACCAGAATATTGATGGTAAATCGCAATTTCGGCAGATTTACTCCCAACGTGTGGGCGGTACTATCCCCTATATTCAGCAAGTTAAGCTGGGTTGCCAGCAGCAGGATCGCCGGCGCTGCTATCGCCACAATCGGGAACAGATGCCAGAAATCCTGCCAGCGAACATGTGACACACCGCCAGCCAGCCAGTAAAAAATGCCCCAGGTATGATCTTCAGCCAGCAGTAGCGTGATCCGGGTGAATGCCATACAAAAGGCGGAAAGCGCGATCCCGGCGAGGATCAGCCGGTTTCGCTCCTGTGTATGACGAAAACCGCCTCCGGCGATCATGACCAGCATCCAACTTATACCACCACCACAGGTTGCGACGATGGCAAGTGGATATCCTGCCACTGGCGTGGGATTGAGGGCGCTGGTGAGCGCCATTGCCAGCGCGGCACCGCTGTTGATACTGAGCAGGGAAGGCGAGGCCAGTGGGTTATGGGTCAGGGTTTGCAGTAGCGATCCGGCTAGCGCCAGGCTTGCTCCCACCAGAATCGCGACCAGGCTTCTGGGTAAGCGGAGATTGTGGACCAGCGTTTGCGGGAGCGTCAGCGTATGGCCGGGGATCAACGTGCCTAAAGCATCCATACCGGAAACAGGGATGGCTGAGTAGCAAAACAGACTCAGCCAGAAAATAGCGATAAGCGCCGCAGCGGGAATACCCCACAACAGCGCTGGATGTTTAGGGTAAGTCATTTCATATCGTCAACTGACTGGTGCTGAAAGACCTTTACCGTATCGCTGGCAATGCGCTCGGCAGCAAAAATGCCGCGCATTCTGGCCCAGGCATTACTGTCAACGGCGGCAATTTGCTGTTTTTTCACCGCATCAAGCATTTGCCACAATGAGTCCTGTTGCCAGCGTTTAACGATACTTTCCTCGCGATAGTGTGCCACCAGCAGCCATGACGGATTGATCGCCAGGAGTTGTTCAAGGCCTATCGAGGGGATGGGCGCACCTGCGATTGCTGGGGGGACGTTCAGGCCCAGAGCCGTTAATACGCCCCCGGTATAGGTCTCGCTGGAGTGCAGATTGAACTGCTGTTCGCGAGAGGTTCCAAATACCACGCTGGCCCCTTGCGGGAGAAGTTCGGCCCATTGAGCCATCTTCTGGCGATGTTGTTCCAGTCGTGCGGTCATCTGCTCTTTCTTACCGACAATATTCCCGATAATTGCGGCTGATTGCAGATTTTCTGCGTAGGTTTCGTTGCGGGATTTAAGCAACAGAACCGGGGCGATCTGCTGTAATGCACTATAGATGCCAGCGTGGCGGTGGCTGTCGGCAATAATCAGGTCTGGCTTCAGGGCGCTGATAGCCTCCAGACTTGGCTGGGCGCGCGTACCGACAGATTGCCAGGGTTTTAGATGCGCGCGAACCTCCGGAAGAATGCGGCCCGCATCACCATCATCGGCAATCCCCACCGGACTTATCTCCACCGCGGCCAGCGCATCGGCAAACGACAGTTCCAGCACCACAATCCGCTGTGGTGTTTTGTCGAGTGTAAAAGAGCCATGTTCATCCTGAACCGTGGCGGCAAAGGTGTGGCTGGCTACCAGCATCAGACCTGCAAATAGAAAACGAAAATATGCCAACATATGTACTCCCGGAGCCGGATAGCGCAGTGTTTTCTGGCCTGCATTGGTGTACCTGCAGGCCAGATGAGTGTTTATACCCGTCATTCTTCAAGCTGGTTGGGTGTTGGCTGCCCTTACTCACCCCAGTCACTTACTTGTGTAAGCTCCAGGGGCTTCGCTCTGTTGCCGCCTACAAGCAACTCGAATTATTTGGGGTATACGTCGCTCTCGGAAAAAGAACCCTTATCAGAACTTCAGCGAGCCTTGCAGGTACAGCGTGCGGGGCTGTCCGGTGTAGATACCTTTGTTGTTATCGTCATACGAGCGGGTGTAGTACTCATGGTCGAAAATGTTCTTCACACCGAATGCCAGATTCAGGTCTGCCATTTGTGGGCCGAAGTCATACGCCACGCGAGCTCCCCACAGCATATAGCCGGGGATCCGTCCGGTGCTGCCGTCTGCGCTCTCTTTCTCAGTGTTTGCATTATCTGCAAACTGGCTGGACTGGAAATCGCTGTTCAGGTTGAAGGTCCAGCTACCCGGCTTGTAATCCACACCGAGCGTGCCTTTATGTTTCGGCGAGAAAGGAACCTGGTTGCCGTAGGTATCGCCTTTTTCACGAATTTCGGCGTTTACATAGGCGTAGTTTGCATAGATGGATACGTTATCGAACGTGGGCGTCAGGCTGCCGAGATCGTAACGAGCCTGAGTTTCCAGGCCGGTATGGCGCGTTTTGCCGCGTGCGGTAACGGTGTCATTGGTTTGGTTAGAGTCGTACTGATTATTAAAGTTAATCAGGAACAACCCCATTTCCGCCGTTAACGCTCCGCCGTCGTATCGGGTTCCGAGCTCCCAGGTTCGCGCTTTTTCCGGTTCCACGTTGCCGCTTTCCACAGCCTTGCCAATTTGGCTGTACTGTACGGTGCCGAATGAGCCTTCTGTGTTGGCATAGAGATTCCAGCTGTCTGTAAGATGATAGAGAACGTTCAATGCCGGAAGCGGAGCGTTATAGCTCACTTCCTGATGTGTTTTTTTGATGTTGTTGTTCTGATACGACTCGATATGCTCAAAACGCATACCTGGCGTAATGGTCCAGTTGCCGATATCAATTCTGTCATCCAGATACCAGGCATGCGCTTCAGTACCGGAGCGGGTATCACGATCGTGTGGGCTGGATGTTGAAGGTAACTGCCCACTCGCTGCTGCGCTGAAATAGCGCATCTCATGCGTTGATTCGTTGACATAGCGATAACCTACACCGACTTCATGCGCGGAAGAGCCGATCATAAAGCTCTGGCTGTAGCGTGGTTCAATGCCGCGAACCCAGTAGTAACGTGGCGAAAGCGTGAGATTTTTTCCCTGATCCAGAAAACCGCTACGCAGGGTTTGTGTATAAAAGCCCTGGATATTGAATTTATGTTGGCTGTCCGGCTGGAACTGGTACCCGAGGCTGGCCAGTTTTCTGCGGCCCCAGAAGCGATCATATGGACGGGTGGATTGCCAGCGGTCGGCGTCATAGTCGGCGCGAGACAGTCCACCAGGCATGTCGGCTTCACCATCGTAGTATTGCAAAAGACTATTGAATGAGTGGACTTCGTTCGGCGAATATTTGCTTTTTAGCATGATATCGTCGATACGGGTGGCGCTGTGTTCACGCCAGTCACTACCACGGGTGCCGGAATAGAGCAGAGCAGAGCCGAAGCCGTTATCTGCCGTGCCGCCAATCATCAGATTGTGCGTTTCTTTCGGATTATTTTGTGATGAGGTTGGACTCAGTTGCCCCTCCGTCCCGGCTTCAATACCGAAGTCTTGTGGGATCGCGCGGGTGACGAAGTTCACTACGCCGCCGACACTTTGCGGTCCATAGCGCACCGCGCCGCCGCCGCGAACCACATCAATGGCATCCATATTGCCCAGAGAGACCGGTGCTAGCGAGAGTTGTGGTTGACCGTAGGGGGCAAACGGAACGGGGATGCCGTCCATAAGCACCGTTGAACGGCTTGCCAGGCGTGGGTTGAGGCCGCGAATGCCGAAGTTCATTGCCAGATCGTGGCTGCCGGTACCGTTATTTTCTGGGGCGTTGACGCCAGGAATACGGTTAAGCGCTTCGCGCATTGTCGTTGCACCGGTTTTGATAAAATCATCGCGGCGGATAACGTCACGTGCTCCGGCATGTTCAAAGACGTCGTTTTCACGGGCATCGCCCAGCCAGTCGCCGACCACAGTCAATGAGTCTTCAGTCGCAACGGGGGCGGGTTCCAGCGTCCAGGTGTTATCTCCGAGCGATTTCTCCTGCAGGCCACTGCCTTTTAATAGCGCATGCAGACCCTCGTCGAGATTAAAGTCCCCTTGCAGACCATCGCTGTGTTTGCCGCGCGTCAGCGAGGCATCAACCGACAGAATAATACCGCTGCGCGTAGCGTACTGGTTCAGCGCTTTGTCTAAATCCCCTGCGGCAATATTAAATTGTGTCGCGATTGCAGGGAGCGAAGCCAGCCCGGCGAGCGGGAGCAGGCTTAAACGAATCCACATCCCCAGAGATGCTGTGTTATGAAAGGCCATCACGTCTCCATCATATTATTTTGTATTTTCATTAATGAAGTCGAACGACCAGAGGAAAAGGGACAATGGAAATGATAATTTTTTTCGTTATCGTTTAACTGATGGGGCTGAGAGTGACCCAATAGCGGGTAACAAACTGAATTTTAACGGGGAGTGTTTTGGCTATCGCATTCAGCACTGCATCAGTATTTCCTAATGGAAAAGTTCCTGTCAGACGTAATCCGGCGATGGCAGGATCGCAGCGCAGAATGCCGGGGCGATAGCGAGAGAGAGTGGTAATAACGTCTTCCAGTGGTTTGTCGCTGAAGCTGAGCACGCCTTGCGTCCAACTCGCTGATTCGTTATTAAGCGGCTGTACATGACCAAATTGTGATGCGCTGAAAACCAGCATTTCACCCTGCTGGATCACCCGTATTTGGTGGGGATCGCTGGCAAGACGCACTTCAACCGCATGCTGATGGACGCTAAGGTGCGTTTCATCGCTCAGTTGGGTAACAGTAAATTCTGTACCCAGTGCGGTGAGTTGCCCCTGACGCGTCTGTACACGGAAGGGGCGCTGTAGATCATCTTTCCCGGTGGTAATTGCAATTTCACCGTACCACAGGCGTACCAGGCGTTGCTGATCGTCAAATTTTACGTTTACTGCGCTGTCGGTATTCAGTGAAAGTAGAGTGCCATCTTGCAGTTTTTGTCGCTGGATTTGCCCTTTCGCGGTCCGGTAATCCGCGCGTAACCCTTCCCCTGTTTCTGAGTGCCAGAGCGACCAGCCGCTTCCTGCACAGGCGAGGATCAGCAAGCCTTTCAGCACATGGCGACGAGTCAGGCGGGTATCATTCAACGTCCGACTGGCAAGGTTTCCTGGTACGCTGTTCATCTGGCAACGCAGATTTTCAACCTGCTGCCATGCCCACTGGTGATCTCTGTCCTGTTCATACCATTGTTGCCAGCGGGCTTCCTGCTGAGGGCTGACACGTTCACCGGTCAGTACAGCGTACCAGTGAGAGGCTGAACGTAATGCCTGGCGACGGGAATCGGTAAGTGTTGTTTTCACAGGTCGTGCTCCAGACGGAACAGCAGGCAGTGCTCAGTGGCTTTAGCGACGTACTTTTTCACCGAGCTTACCGATACGCTCAGTCGCTGCGCGATATCGCTATAAGTAAGACCATCGAGTTGAGAAAGCAGGAAGGCATATCTGGCTTTGGTGCTCAGTCCGTCCAGCATCTGGTCAACAAGTTGTAACGTTTCAAGATGAGACTGCTTTTCTTCTGCAGAAGGTGCCAGCGCTTCGGGTAACTGTGCGAGCATCTCCAGATACGCTCTTTCCAGTGCATTACGGCGGAACAGGTCGATCATTACCCGCTTAGCGATGGTGCATAAAAATGATTTTGGATCGCGAATGGCGGCGAGTGACTCACCATTGATAACACGTAGAAAAGTATCCTGAGCGACATCATCGGCATCGAATGCTGATTGTAATTTTCGCGTCAGCCAGTGGGTTAACCAACCGTGATGCGCACGGTACAACGATTCAAACGAGAGAGGGGCGCACTGAGCAGGATTAGACATGGCCGATAGTTTCAACAGTTAATCATCACGGCGGCATGTTAATATGAGAATGGTTATCATTTCAATGTTGGCGGAGGAATTTGTACATGAGAGAGAATAATTGACTGATTTTGTGGGTAATAAAAAGCCTCCATGCAGGAGGCTCATTGGGGTCAGGTCAGTACCATCGGCCAGTCTGGTGGTGTATGGCTCATTACTTCCACCATTACAGATTCGATGTTCTTCCAGATAGCAGAGACATCCACCAGAGTGATACCAAGTAATCCGGTCGCAAACCAGCAGGCAAAAACAACCCCTAAACCGCTGCTGATGACAGCCAGACCAATATAATCTGATTTACGAAACCGAATATTGAGCATACTGGCTAAAAACATGAGCACCGCGCTGAGCAGTTGCCACCGCAGAAGAACCACGCCAGTTGTTATTGTTGCCATGAAAAATGTCCTCAGAAAATCTGATGCCCAGGACAGCGCGGGGGGATTCACAGGGGGTGTGGCTCTCTGGCTATCGACGGGCATTTACATGAATGAAACGTTGTTTCTGTTACATGATTTTTGTGAACTATATCACATGTGCTCGTTTGTTCACCAGTGTTGAACGCTATTTTTGTCGGCTTATAGCCATGCTAAAATTGTGGTTATATTGAGAGCGAGCAGATAATAAAGTATTCACAATATAAGATGCATTCATACTGCCTGTTATCTTTATCCTAAATTAATCTTTAAATTTTTTAATGTGTTTTTTTTATGCAGCCAGTATTACGCCCATAAAACATTACGACTTCTGGATAATGTTGTTCCTGAATAAGCTAAACTCTAAGTTTGGCTTACGGAAAAATAATATCATCATCAACTAATATCAGACTTTTACATAGAGAAGTCTGTTGCTAATACTGATAGATTCATGCAACTTAGCTAGCTGGTGTTTATAGCATCCTGCCTTGATGGGTACTGGCATATACGATACAGGGAAATAGGGCTGACATGACTCACAGTGCGCGACGCAAGACGCTGAGGCTCCTCGGAACGTTCATGGTGGTAATGCTCCCCGTGGTACTGGCGTTATGGTTTGCTCACTTGAGGGCAATGTCCGAAACCCGCAATCAACTCCGCTCTTTTGCTCAACTGGTGTTAAATAAAACGGAACTGGTGATCCAGCAGGCTGATTTAGCTCGCGATATGGCCCAACTGTATCAAGGGAAGATGTGTACCCCTGAACATCAGAAAAGCATGCTGAATATTATTCGCGGTCGCTTATATATCAGTGAGCTAATTTATGCGCAGGCTGATCGTTTTTTGTGCTCCACATCGTTAGTACCCCCTGCCTCGTATATTATGCCGACCGCTGACTATAAGCGTACACCGGACATCTCCATCTATTACTATCGCGATACGCCTTTTTTCTCCGGCTACAGAATGACGTATATGCAAAGGGGAAACTACGTTGTCGTTATCAATCCATTATCTTACAGCGAGGTAATGTCAGACGATCCAGGTCTGGCCTGGGGAGTATATGATACGGTTACGGATTCCTTCTTCTCTGCAAGTGAAGGGGTAAACGTTGCGCAATTATTGCCGTTGGTGCGCGGCGCAGCCTCTACGTTCCAGCAAGGTAATCGCTTCTATACCATCGTTCGTTCTGAAAAGCGGCCAATTGCGATTATTGTGTCGACGACAGGCGATCGCGTAATTCAAAATTTCTATCATGAAGCTGCGTTAACACTTCCCTTCGGGGCAATTAGCAGCATTCTGATACTGTTAATGTGGTGGCGTACGCGTCAGCAATACTACTCTCCCCGCCGCCTGTTAAAACGCGCGATCAAAAAACGTCAGCTTTGTCTGCATTACCAGCCAATCATTGATATCAAAAATGGTAAATGCGTCGGGGCCGAAGCTTTGCTGCGCTGGCCTGGCGGAAAAGGTGAAGTAATGAGTCCGACAGAATTTATTCCGCTGGCAGAAAAAGAGGGAATGATAGAGAAGATCACGGATTACGTGGTGGAAGAAGTGTTCAACGATCTGGGCTATTTTTTATCGGCGCACCCTCAGCTTTATATCTCAATAAACCTTTCCGCTTCTGATTTTCATTCATCCCGACTGATTGCCTTAATTGCCGATAAAACACGCGAGTATTCGGTGCAAGCGCAGCAGATTAAAGTTGAGGTGACTGAACGCGGATTTATTGATGTGCATAAAATGACCCCGGTCATCCAGGCATTTCGTCAGGCGGGTTATGAAGTCGCGTTTGATGATTTTGGTACGGGGTATTCCAACCTGCATAACCTGTCTTCATTGAATGTTGATATTCTGAAGATCGATAAATCTTTTATCAGTACGCTAGCCACCAATAGCACCAGCCACCTGATTGCGGAACATATCATCGAGATGGCACAAAGTTTACATCTGAAAACTATTGCAGAAGGTGTAGAAACGTCGGAGCAGATCAAGTGGCTGCTGGAGCGCGGCGTACAGTACTGTCAGGGATGGTACTTCGCGAAGGCGTTGCCGCCACAGGAATTCATGCACTGGCTCCAGCGATCGCCCGCCATACTGTCGCAAAGCGGGCAATAATCTTACAGGCGATGACGGTAGTCGCTGGGAGTACGATCAAACTCGCGGCGGAACACGCGTGAGAACGTTTGTTGCGATACATAACCCAGATCCATCGCGATATCAAAAATAGGCCGCTCGGTGTTACGCAACTCGACAGCGGCCAGCAGAAGTCGACGCTGACGGATATAGTCGCCCAGCGTCTGACGCATCACCGTGCGGAACATCCGCTGTAAATACCACTTCGAATAGCCTGATTTTTTCGCGACCACCTCAATATTCAGCGGTTGGTCGATATGTTCAT
The DNA here is from genome assembly GCF_030333065.1 of Citrobacter sp. Cm046. Lineage (NCBI taxonomy): Bacteria > Pseudomonadati > Pseudomonadota > Gammaproteobacteria > Enterobacterales > Enterobacteriaceae > Citrobacter > Citrobacter sp. Cm046. The sequence continues at coordinate 76,648 of NZ_JAOWGP010000007.1, forward strand.
CAATCCATTCAATAAGGGTCTGAATAATTTGCTGATGGGACATATAGTTGCCTCTTGCTCAGTGTTCGATTCGTCGTTTTGTCTGTGGGCGAGTATAATTCCTCAAGTTAACTTGAGGTAAAGCGATTTATGGAAAAGAAATTACCCCGCATAAAAGCTCTGCTAACGCCTGGTGAAGTCGCAAAACGTAGCGGTGTGGCGGTATCAACTTTGCATTTCTATGAAAGCAAAGGCTTAATCAGTAGCATGCGCAATAGCGGCAATCAGCGTCGATATAAACGTGATGTGCTGCGCTATGTCGCGATTATCAAGATTGCTCAGCGCATAGGTATTCCGCTGGCGACGATTGGCGACGCGTTCGGTGTCTTGCCAGAAGGGCACTCGCTTAGTGCGAAAGAGTGGAAGCAACTCTCGTCGCAATGGCGTGAGGAACTGGATCGACGCATTCATACCCTGGTGGCGTTACGAGATGAGCTGGACGGCTGCATTGGTTGTGGTTGTTTGTCGCGCAGCGATTGTCCGTTGCGTAACCCAGGCGATCAGCTTGGTGAGCAGGGGACAGGGGCGCGATTGCTGGAAGATGATTGATGTGAAATATACGATGGGCATATCCCTTAAACAACATGAAGTATGACGGGGATAAAACTAAAGCGCCACAGAGGGCGCTTTAGTTTGGTTCCGGTCTTTGTCTTTCACTCTATCCCGCTGGTTCACGGGAGGGTTTCCCCCGACATCAACACCCCTCAGTCGAGCACATTAGGGGAGGTTCCGGCTTGTGTTGATAAGTTAATTGTAAGCCAGTTCAGGGTATTTGCCAGTGTATTGAGGGTTTTTTCGCCTAAAAATTTCCCACAACTCCACCAATTTTTCTGCGTAACTTTGCGTCCAAAACAAAACGATTGTTGCGACAACTCAGCGAAATTTGTTGCCAGATTGCGCATTGACGATAACGTTTGCGCATCGACTGTCTATTTCTTGTACGTTATAAGAAGAAATGAGTAAAAACTGGCAAAGTTCAGTTGAAAACCGTCGTATGATCGCTGGATAATCGTTTGCTTTTTTTTACCACCCGTCTTTTTATGCGCGGAGCTAAACGTTTGCTTTTTTGCGACACCCCTATTGACGCAAACCTGGCACATGGAGAAAACGTTTAGCAGGCAGTGGATTGTCCATCACGCATAGGGACGAAAAAATAAACTCTCAGGGGATGTTTTCTATGTCTACGCCTTCAGCGCGTACCGGCGGTTCACTCGACGCCTGGTTTAAAATTTCACACCGTGGCAGTACCGTCCGTCAGGAAGTCGTTGCCGGATTAACGACGTTCCTGGCGATGGTCTACTCTGTTATCGTGGTTCCAGGAATGCTGGGTAAAGCCGGGTTCCCGCCTGCTGCTGTATTTGTGGCGACCTGTCTGGTGGCAGGGGTTGGTTCGATTGTGATGGGCCTGTGGGCAAACCTACCGCTGGCTATTGGTTGCGCCATTTCGTTAACGGCATTTACTGCATTCAGCCTGGTTCTGGGACAGCATATCAGCGTGCCTGTCGCGCTGGGTGCGGTGTTCCTGATGGGGGTCCTGTTTACCATCATTTCTGCAACCGGTATTCGTAGCTGGATCCTGCGCAACCTGCCACAAGGTGTTGCGCACGGCACCGGTATTGGTATCGGCCTGTTCCTGCTGCTGATTGCGGCAAACGGTGTTGGTCTGGTCATTAAGAATCCGCTGGATGGTCTGCCGGTTGCCCTGGGTGACTTCGATACCTTCCCGGTCATTATGTCGCTGATTGGTCTGGCGGTGATTATTGGCCTTGAAAAACTGAAAGTACCAGGCGGCATTTTACTGACCATTATTGGTATTTCCGTGGTCGGCCTGATTTTCGACCCCACCGTACACTTTTCCGGTATTTTCGCTATGCCTTCTCTGAGCGATGCTGAAGGTAATTCGCTGATTGGTAGCCTGGATATTATGGGCGCACTGAACCCTGTCGTCCTGCCGAGCGTGCTGGCGCTGGTGATGACTGCAGTCTTCGATGCGACGGGTACTATCCGTGCCGTGGCCGGGCAGGCGAATCTGCTGGACAAAGACGGGCAGATTATTGATGGTGGCAAAGCGTTAACCACCGACTCCCTGAGCAGCGTGTTCTCCGGTTTGGTGGGCGCAGCACCGGCGGCGGTGTACATTGAATCCGCAGCAGGTACGGCGGCTGGCGGTAAAACTGGTCTGACGGCGATCACCGTCGGCGTTTTATTCCTGCTGATCCTGTTCCTCTCTCCGCTCTCTTATCTTGTTCCTGCTTATGCAACGGCTCCAGCACTGATGTACGTCGGTCTGTTGATGCTGAGCAATGTGGCGAAAATCGACTTCGCTGATTTTGTTGATGCGATGGCGGGTCTGGTGACAGCCGTGTTCATCGTGCTGACCTGTAACATCGTTACCGGCATTATGATTGGCTTTGCCACGCTGGTTATTGGTCGTATCGTTTCTGGTGAATGGCGCAAGCTAAACATTGGGACCGTGGTGATTGCTGTAGCGCTGGTAGTCTTCTACGCAGGCGGTTGGGCTATCTGATCCTGATACGCTGATGATCCTGAAAACGGGTGGCTTTTGCCGCCCGTTTTTATTTTCAGAACACATCTCGTTGTCTTTTGCGTTACTCTGAAGTAGATAGAATTGAGGCACGACGCTTCTCGTCACATATCATAAGAAACATCGCAAACAGGGAACGCATGGAAATCTTCTTCACCATACTTATCATGACCCTTGTGGTCTCGTTGTCGGGGGTATTAACTCGCGTATTGCCCTTTCAGGTCCCTTTACCTCTCATGCAGATCGCCATTGGCGCCTCGCTGGCATGGCCGACGTTTGGTTTGCATGTGGAGTTCGACCCCGAACTGTTTCTGGTTCTGTTCATCCCTCCTTTGTTGTTTGCCGACGGCTGGAAAACGCCAACGCGTGAGTTTCTCGAGCACGGTCGGGAGATCTTCGGCCTGGCGCTGGCGCTCGTTCTGGTCACGGTTATCGGGATTGGTTTTATGATTTACTGGCTGGTGCCGGGAATTCCGCTGATCCCCGCTTTCGCACTGGCTGCCGTGTTGTCGCCAACCGATGCCGTCGCGCTTTCCGGCATTGTCGGTGAAGGGCGTATACCGAAGAAAATCATGGGTATCCTGCAGGGTGAAGCGTTAATGAACGACGCTTCTGGCCTGGTATCGCTGAAATTTGCCGTCGCTGTGGCAATGGGCACGATGGTGTTTACCGTCGGCGGTGCGACGGTTGAGTTCTTCAAGGTAGCGATTGGCGGTATCCTGGCCGGTTTTGTTGTCAGTTGGTTGTACGGCCGCTCTCTGCGTTTTCTCAGCCGCTGGGGCGGTGATGAGCCAGCAACGCAAATCGTCCTGCTGTTCCTGCTGCCGTTTGCTTCTTACCTGATTGCTGAACACATTGGCGTATCCGGGATCCTTGCCGCGGTCGCTGCCGGGATGACGATTACCCGTTCTGGCGTAATGCGGCGCGCGCCTCTGGCGATGCGTTTACGTGCTAACAGCACCTGGGCAATGCTGGAGTTCGTCTTTAACGGCATGGTATTCCTGCTGTTAGGGCTGCAGTTGCCAGGAATCCTGGAATCGTCGCTGGTGGCGGCAGAAGCCGATCCAAACGTCGAAACCTGGATGTTGTTTACTGATATCGTCCTGATTTATGTCGCGCTGATGCTGGTGCGTTTTGGCTGGCTGTGGACGATGAAAAAATTCAGCATGCGCTTCCTGAAGAAGAAGCCGATGGAGTTTGGCTCCTGGACGACGCGTGAAATCCTGATCGCGTCCTTTGCCGGCGTGCGTGGTGCAATCACACTGGCTGGTGTGCTCTCTATTCCGTTACTGCTGCCGGATGGTAGCGGCTTCCCGGCGCGTTATGAATTAGTATTTCTTGCTGCTGGCGTCATTCTGTTCTCGCTGTTTGTTGGCGTGGTGATGCTGCCAATTCTGCTGCAACATCTCGAAGTGGCCGATCACTCTCAGCAACTGAAAGAAGAGCGCATTGCCCGTGCGGCGACGGCCGAAGTGGCGATTGTCGCCATCCAGAAAATGGAAGAGCGTTTGGCTGCGGATACCGAAGAGAATATTGATAATCAGTTGCTGACTGAGGTGAGCTCCCGCGTTATTGGTAATTTGCGTAGACGTGCCGATGGGCGAAACGATGTAGAAAGCTCCATGCAGGAAGAGAACCTGGAACGGCGCTTCCGTCTGGCGGCACTGCGTTCAGAGCGGGCGGAGCTGTACCATCTGCGTGCTACGCGTGAGATCAGCAATGAAACGTTGCAGAAGCTACTGCACGATCTGGATTTGCTGGAAGCGCTGTTAATCGAGAACCAATAAACGGTTGTGCCTGATGGCGCTACGCTTATCAGGCCTACAAACCGGCAATACCGATGTAGGCCGGATAAGGCGTTAAGCCGCATCCGGCGAAGGTTGTGCCTGGTGGCGCACAGCTTCCAGGACTGCAAAAAAATTATTCATCGTGTAATTTGCGAGCGGCTTTCCTGAACGAATCCATCCTTCTTGTCGATTCCCTCTTTTCTCCGTACGGTTGAGGAAAGGGGGAAACATGTCCAACTATCGACGAAATTACATCCATGGAGGCACCTGGTTTTTTACGGTGAACTTGCAGGACCGTCGAAGCTATCTTCTGACAGCCAACATTCACGCGCTTCGGTGTGCAATCGCTACGGTTAAAAAGGCTAGGCCATTTCAGATCAATGCGTGGGTCGTATTACCAGAGCATATGCATTGCATATGGACGTTACCTGGCAATGATGCGGATTTTTCCTCCCGCTGGCGGGAAATTAAGAAGCATTTCACTCGCTCATTGTCTGCACGACATATCTGGCAATCTCGCTTTTGGGAGCACACCATCCGTGATGAGCACGATTATCGCCAGCATGTTGATTATATTTACATTAACCCGGTGAAGCACGGTTGGGTAAAGCAGGTACAGGCATGGCCTTTTTCAACATTCCATCGTGATGTGAGGAATGGTTTGTACCCACAAAATTGGGCTGGTGAAATAATGGATTTTAATGCGGGCGAACGTGCCTGATGGCGCTACGCTTATCCGGCCTACGAATCGGCAATACTGATGTAGGCCGGATAAGGCGTTAAGCCGCATCCGGCAATTTATGACTCTTGCGTTAACCAAAACCCTTCGCAACATTTCAGCCACGCCTGGGCGCTGTGCGACAGATACACGCCTTCACGCCAAATCATGCCCAACTGCCAGCGTAAATTACTTTCCAGCGGGATCCAGCGCAGCGTCTGCTTATCCAGCCGCTGGCAGATCGGCTCTGGCAAAATAGCGATCCCGACCCCGGCTTGCACCATCGCCGCCAGAAAGTCCCACTGCCCGCTACGCACCGCGATTCGCGGCTTAACGTTGTGCTGATTAAACAGTTCAAGTAGCTGACGGCTGAGAGCAAAATCTTCGTTGTAGATCAGTAACGGATGCTCAGCCAGTGCTTCGGGTGAAATGGAATCGCAGGTTGTCCACTGGCCGGATCGTGGCACAAGTACGCAGAGTGGGTGGCTGAAAAGCGGTAAGGTTGCCAGTCCGCTCTCTTCTTCGACCGGTAGCGCCGTCATTGCCACGTCCAGATCGCCATTCATCACTGCCTGCTGGACGGTTAAGCCGCCAAATTCAGATACCTTCAGTTCCACGCCGGGATAGCGCTGGCGAAACAGGCTGATTGGCCCCGCCATAAGCATGCCGACCATCGGGGGGATCCCGAGTCGCAGGATCCCTTTATTGAGATGGTTAATGTCGCTGAGTTCTGCTTCGAGTTGCCGAAATTCGGCCAGGATCGCCAGACCACGCTCAAACACCACCTGTCCGGTGTCGGTCAACAACAGCCGACGTCCGTCACGAATTAACAGCGTGCAATTAAGCTCGTCTTCAAGGTTCTTCAACATTTTGCTGATGGTGGGTTGGGTGACAAAGAGCTTCTCCGCTGCGCGGGTGAAACTCTGCTGACGTACTACCTCAACAAAATATCGCAGCGTTCTGATATCCATGATTATTCCTTAAGACTATGCCTGCAATGAGTTTAATTCATTTCAGTCCTGGGGGGAGGCTCTCTATACTGGCGCTCTCTATTTTTTAAGGACATTCCCTCATGGCTGTGGCGATAAGCCGCGTGACGCCTGCCGTTATTCACCGACTCCAGATACCCGTTCAGGTACTGTTGTACGCAGGTTTATTTGTTTTTGCCCAATATCTTGTCTCCTGGCTACACCTGCCGCTTCCTGCCAATCTGGTAGGGATGATTTTGATGTTGGCGTTGATTGTCTGCCGGGTTATCCCACTTAACTGGATACGTGCAGGCGCCCGCTGGTTGCTGGCTGAAATGCTGCTGTTTTTTGTTCCGGCTGTTGTGGCTGTCGTGAACTATACGCAACTGTTGCTGGTCGATGGTTGGCGCATTTTTGCTGTTATTGCGATCAGTACGCTGATGGTACTTGGTGCAACCGCATGGGTAGTAGATAAAGTGTATCGCTATGAAATGAGCAGGTTAAACCGTGAGTAACTTCCAGTTAAGCGTGCTTTGCCTGGTGATAACGCTGGGTATCTATTTTGCCAACAAGCGTCTGTATCGCCGCTTTCGTAAATTACCGCTGATGCCGCTGGTTCTTACTCCGGCCCTGTTGGTACTGATGCTGGTTTTTGGCCACATTTCCTGGCAAAACTATATTGGTGAATCTCACTGGCTGCTGTGGCTGTTAGGCCCGGCGACCATCGCTTTTGCCGTTCCGGTTTACGATAATCTCGCGGTGATTAAGCGCCACTGGATGTCTCTGACAGCAGGTGTTATCACAGCAACGTTGGTGGCTGTGACCAGCTCCGTCTGGCTGGCACGTTTGTTCATGTTACCCGATGAGATCCAACGCAGTCTGGCAGTACGCTCTGTCACCACACCGTTTGCGTTGGCGGCGGCGGAGCCGTTAGGCGGTCAACCGGATCTGGTGGCGTTGTTCGTAGTGGTTACTGGCGTGTTCGGTATGGCGGTCGGCGATGTGCTGTTTCTGCGGCTCTCTATTCGCGAAGGTATGGCGAAAGGGGCGGGATTTGGTGCGGCGTCCCACGGTGCGGGTACGGCGCGCTCTTATGAACTTGGTCAGCAGGAGGGAGTTGTCGCCAGTCTGGTGATGATGCTCTCCGGTGTGGTGATGGTTCTGGTCGCACCGCTGGTGGCTACATTGATGTTTTGAGAGAAAATGAACTCCTCCGACCCGCAGGCCGGAGGAGGAGAGAGACTATTAGTTAGTGCGCGCGACCCTGCTCTACACCGTACCCGGTCTGGGAACGGATGAACTGAGCACGGAACTGCTCCCGCTCACGGTTACCTTCTGCTGAGTTATCCGTAGCGGAGAAGAACCAAATCCCGAGGAACGCAACGCTGATAGAGAACAGCGCCGGGTATTCATACGGGAAAATAGCTTTTTCGTGGCCGAGAATTTGCACCCAAATAGTCGGGCCAAGAATCATCAGCACTACTGCCGTCAACAGACCTAACCAGCCACCCAACATAGCGCCTCGCGTGGTCAGTTTTGACCAGTACATAGAAAGCAGAATGATTGGGAAGTTACAGCTGGCAGCGATAGCGAAGGCCAGACCCACCATGAAGGCGATGTTCTGATTTTCAAACAATACGCCGAGCACGATAGCGATCACGCCCAGTACCAGCACAGTAATTTTTGAAACACGCAGTTCGTCACGCTCGGTTGCGCCTTTGCGGAACACGTTAGCATACAGGTCGTGAGAAACTGCTGATGCGCCTGCCAGCGTCAGACCGGCAACCACCGCCAGAATGGTGGCAAATGCCACGGCTGAGATAAAGCCGAGGAACAGGTTGCCGCCTACCGCATTCGCCAGGTGCACCGCCGCCATGTTATTACCGCCAATCAGCGCGCCAGCCGCGTCTTTGTACACCGGATTAGCACCGACCAGCATGATGGCGCCAAAGCCGATGATAAAGGTCAGAATGTAGAAATAACCCATAAAACCGGTGGCATAGAACACGCTCTTACGCGCTTCGCGGGCATCGCTGACCGTGAAGAAGCGCATCAGAATATGTGGCAATCCTGCAGTACCGAACATTAACCCGAGTCCCAACGACAACGCGGAGATCGGATCTTTTACCAGCCCGCCAGGACTCATAATGGCCGACCCTTTCGGGTGTACCGCCATGGCTTCGGTGAACAGGTTGTTGAAGCTGAAGCCGACGTGTTTCATCACCATGAATGCCATAAAGCTGGCGCCGAACAACAGCAGTACGGCTTTGATGATTTGCACCCACGTAGTTGCCAGCATGCCGCCGAACAACACGTACATCATCATCAGTACGCCAACCAGCACCACGGCAATGTGATAGTTCAGACCGAACAGCAACTGGATAAGTTTACCGGCGCCTACCATCTGAGCAATCAGGTACAGCGCCACCACCACCAGTGAACCGCAGGCAGACAGAATACGAATTGGCCCTTGTTTCAGGCGATAAGAGGCGACGTCAGCAAAGGTGTAACGACCAAGGTTACGCAGACGTTCAGCAATCAGGAACAGAATGATTGGCCAGCCGACCAGGAAGCCCAGCGAGTAAATCAGACCGTCATAGCCAGAGGTAAAGACCAGCGCGGAAATCCCGAGAAACGAGGCCGCTGACATATAGTCGCCAGCAATTGCCAGCCCGTTCTGGAAGCCGGTGATATTGCCGCCAGCGGTGTAATAGTCGTTACGCGACCGTACGCGTTTAGAGGCCCAGTAGGTAATACCGAGCGTAAAGACGACGAAGATCAGGAACATAACAATCGCCTGCCAGTTGGTTGGCTGGCGTTGGACTGCACCGCTAATAGCATCCGCCGCATTTGCGGCGAAGGGCAGCGTGGCGGCAAGCGCCGTCAGGACTCTCTTCATGATGCTTTAACCTCGTGCAGAACCGCATTGTTAAGACGATCGAATTCACCGTTTGCCCGCCAGATATAGATCCCGGTCAGAATGAAGGAGATAAGGATCACGCCCACCCCAATCGGAATACCCCGGGTAACGCTGGTTCCCGCATGCAGCGGCGTTCCCAGCCAGCCAGGCGCAAAGGCAATCAGTAAAATAAAGCTGATATAAACCACCAGCATGATGATGGACAGAACAGCGGCAAACCGTTGCCTTTTTTCAACTAATTCCCTGAAACGCGCACTGTCTTCTATCCGCTGATAAATATTGTCATTCATCACAGAGCTCTCCAGAGGTCCCCCTGCGTCTTTCGCGTTACAGGCTTGTTGGCCGCACTCACCCACCCCAGTGACATAGTGAACTCTGTTCTTGGGGATGTGCTCGTTTGTCGCCTTCCTGTAACGCGAAATCCTTTGGGGGAGGTTTTTATATTTCCCTCCCGGTGAAGAGAGGGTAGGGTCAGATTTGTAGGCCGGATAAGACGTTTTGGCGTCGCCATCCGGCATTTTCAGGACTTTGTTAGGATGGCATCGCGATAGCCTGCTTCTCTTCGAGCAGTTTCTCTACCACGCCTGGATCGGCGAGGGTCGAGGTATCGCCCAGATTGCTGGTATCGCCCGCCGCAATTTTGCGCAGAATACGGCGCATGATTTTGCCGGAGCGGGTTTTCGGTAGTGAGTCAGTCCAGTGCAGCACATCTGGCGTTGCCAGCGGGCCAATTTCTTTACGCACCCAGTTGCGAACTTCAGCGTACAACTCAGGTGACGGCTCTTCGCCGTGGTTGAGTGTGACGTAAGCGTAGATCGCCTGGCCTTTGATGTTATGTGGAATACCGACTACCGCGGCTTCGGCGATTTTCGGATGCGACACCAGCGCCGACTCGATTTCCGCCGTACCCAGACGGTGACCGGAGACGTTCAGCACGTCATCAACGCGTCCGGTGATCCAGTAATACCCATCTTCGTCACGACGCGCTCCGTCGCCGCTGAAGTACATATTCTTGAAAGTAGAGAAGTAGGTCTGCTCGAAGCGCTCGTGATCGCCAAACAGGGTTCTCGCCTGACCCGGCCAGGAGTCGGTAATAACCAGATTGCCTTCGGTAGCGCCTTCCAGCGGATTACCCTCGTTATCAACGATGGCGGGTTGTACGCCAAAGAACGGGCGCGTCGCGGATCCGGCTTTCAGCTCGGTTGCACCCGGCAGTGGGGTGATCATGAAGCCACCGGTTTCGGTCTGCCACCAGGTATCGACGACCGGGCATTTTTCGTTACCAATCTTCTTCCAGTACCACTCCCACGCTTCCGGGTTGATAGGTTCGCCCACCGATCCCAGAATACGCAGCGATGAACGGTCAGTACCTTCAATCGCTTTATCACCTTCTGCCATCAGGGCGCGAATTGCGGTTGGTGCGGTATAGAGAATATTCACCTGGTGCTTGTCCACAACCTGCGACATACGCGCAGGCGTTGGCCAGTTGGGGACGCCTTCAAACATCAGTGTCGTTGCACCGCAGGCCAGCGGGCCGTACAGCAGATAGCTGTGTCCGGTAACCCAGCCCACATCAGCGGTACACCAGTAGATATCCCCCTGATGATAATCAAAGACATACTTAAAGGTCGTCGCCGCGTAAACCAGATAACCGCCAGTGGTGTGTAGCACGCCTTTCGGTTTACCGGTGGAGCCGGAGGTATACAGGATAAACAGCGGATCTTCCGCGTTCACTTCTGCCGGCTGATGCTCAGGACTCGCTTTTTCAATAAGATCGGACCACCACAGGTCACGACCTTCCTGCCAGTCTGTCTTCCCACCGGTACGTTTGAGGACCACTACATGTTCAACGGTTTTCACGTTCGGGTTTTTTAGCGCATCATCCACATTCTTTTTCAGTGGGATGCCGCGTCCGGCGCGCACACCTTCATCAGCGGTGATTACCAGGCGTGAATTTGAGTCAATGATACGTCCGGCAACGGCTTCCGGTGAGAAACCGCCGAAGATAACCGAATGCACAGCGCCAATGCGGGCGCAGGCCAGCATGGCAACCGCAGCTTCCGGAACCATTGGCATATAAATAGCCACGACGTCGCCTTTTTTAATCCCCAAATCCAGAAGGGTATTGGCAAAACGGCAGACATCGCGATGCAGTTCGCGATAAGTAATATGTTTGCTTTGGGTGGCATCATCGCCTTCCCAAATAATGGCGGTGCGATCGCCATTTTCCAGCAGATGACGGTCAAGGCAGTTCGCCGCCAGATTCAGCGTGCCGTCTTCGTACCATCTTATGGATACGTTGCCAGGTGCAAAAGAGGTGTTCTTAACCTTGCTGTACGGTTTGATCCAATCAAGAATTTTTCCCTGCTCGCCCCAAAATGTGTCGGGATCGGTAATGGACTGCTGGTATTTCGCTTCGTACTGCTCCGGGTTTATCAGGCAACGGTCCGCAATATTTGCGGGAATAGCGTGTTTGTGTATTTGGCTCATGGCTTTTGTTCTCCTTGTAGGATGTTAATAATATGTCGCACAAACGTTAAATGTAGGGGCTTTGGCGTTTTTGTTTAGTATTTGCGCGGCAGATCACGCAATAAAGGAATTGTGCAAATTAGCGGCAAACTGATTTTTGAAGGGAACTAGCAAAAATTGATTAAATCTCGTAATAACATGCAGTTATCAATAAATTGTTGAAAAGGTGATCCGTATCGAAAATAGACAAAAGAGTGAGGCTCGGAAGGGGGTGAATAACTCTAAAGTGGTATTTTACATACACTTACAATTGATTAAAAACAACATTTCTTGTGGGGTTTCTTGTTACAAATAGGGTGGAGCAATGTCATGACAGTATTCGTGTGGTTGCTGTTATGGAAAACAATAAAAGAACCGCCATTGAAAGTAATGGCGTCATCTGGATGAGACCCCTATGGCAAGGACAAAATCACGCGTACGCCGTTTCTTCAGCCTGATATTACCGTTTTTATTTATATCTGTTGTTAATGCTGAACAAACCCCTGTACCCGCAAAGACCGTCACCGTTGAAGCGAAGAATGAAACCTTCGCCCCTCAGCATCCCGATCAATATCTCTCCTGGAAAGCCACGTCGGAGCAGTCAGCTCGTGAAGATGCGCTGGCAGAAGATCCTCGACTGGTGATCCTGTGGGCGGGATATCCTTTCTCCCGCGATTACAACAAACCGCGTGGGCACGCGTACGCGGTTACCGATGTGCGTGAAACCTTACGTACCGGCGCGCCAAAAACGGCAGAAGATGGTCCGCTGCCGATGGCCTGCTGGAGCTGTAAAAGCCCGGATGTGGCACGTCTGATCCAGAAAGACGGGGAAGACGGTTACTTTCACGGCAAATGGGCGCGTGGCGGCCCTGAAATTGTTAACAACTTAGGCTGCGGCGATTGCCATAACACCGCATCGCCAGATTTCGCCAAAGGGAAGCCTGAATTGACGCTGTCTCGCCCTTACGCGGAACGCGCCATGGAAACGATTGGCAAACCGTTTGATAAAGCCGGTCGCTTTGACCAGCAGTCAATGGTTTGCGGTCAGTGCCACGTGGAGTACTACTTTGACGGTAAAAACAAAGCCGTTAAGTTCCCGTGGGATGAGGGCATGAAAGTTGAGAACATGGAGAAATACTACGACGCCATCGCGTTCTCCGACTGGACCAACTCTCTGTCTAAAACGCCAATGCTGAAAGCGCAGCACCCGGAATATGAAACCTGGAGCGTGGGCATTCATGGCAAGAACAATGTGACCTGTATTGACTGTCACATGCCGAAAGTACAGAACGCCGAAGGCAAGATCTATACCGACCATAAGATTGGTAACCCGTTCGATAACTTCCCTCAGACCTGCGCTAACTGCCACACCCAGGATAAAGCCTCACTGCAAAAAGTGGTTGCTGAGCGTAAACAAGCGATTCATGACCTGAAAATCAAAGTTGAGGATCAACTGGTTCATGCGCACTTTGAAGCAAAAGCTGCATGGGATGCGGGCGCGACGGAAGCTGAAATGAAGCCGATTCTGGAAGATATTCGCCATGCACAATGGCGCTGGGATCTGTCGATTGCTTCACACGGTATTCACATGCACGCGCCGGAAGAAGGTCTGCGTATGTTGGGTAGCGCGATGGATAAAGCCGCTGATGCACGCACCAAACTGGTACGTCTGCTGGCGACCAAAGGCATCACTCATGAAATCCCTCTGCCGGATATCTCCACCAAGGAGAAAGCCCAGCAGGCGATTGGTCTGAATATGCAGCAAATCAATGCTGAGAAGCAGGACTTCATCAAAACGGTGATTCCGCAATGGGAAGACCAGGCACGTAAAAACGGTCTGTTAAGCCAATAACCCCATTCCGCCTCGCAAGGGGCGGATAACTCAACGGAGTGAATATGAGCGTATTACGTTCGTTATTAACTGCTGGGGTGCTGGCGTCAGGCCTGTTCTGGAGCCTGTGCGGGATAACCGCCACGCCAACGCCACAGGAATCGGAGCAACGCTGGACGGTAACCCAACAGCGTAACCCGGATGCCGCCTGTCTGGATTGTCATAAGCCAGACACTGAAGGCATGCATGGTAAACATGCACAAGTCATCAACCCGAATAATAAACTGCCGGTTACCTGCACCAACTGTCACGGCCAGCCATCCCCGAATCACCGTGAAGGGGTGAAGGATGTGATGCGCTTTAATGAGCCGATGTACAACGTGGAGCAGCAGAACAGCGTCTGTATGTCCTGCCACCTACCTGAGCAGTTGCAAAAAGCGTTCTGGCCGCATGATGTCCACGTGACTAAAGTGGCCTGTGCCAGCTGTCACTCATTGCATCCGAAGCAAGACACGATGCAGACGCTAAGCGATAAAGGACGGATTAAGATTTGCGTCGATTGCCACAGCGATCAGCGTAACAATCCAAACTTTAACCCGGCGTCTATTCCCTTGCTTAAGGAGCATCCATGAGTTGCTCTCGTCGCCAGTTTATCACCGGCGTCAGCGCGCTGGTGGCTGTGAGCGGGACGGCGGGACGCGTTGTGGCGAAGACGTTGAATATCAACGGCGTCCGTTACGGCATGATACATGATGAGTCATTATGCATCGGCTGCACTGCCTGTATGGATGCCTGTCGGGAAGTCAACAACGTGCCAGAAGGCGTCTCGCGTCTGACGATTATTCGTAGTGAGCCGCTGGGGACGTTTCCCGATGTGAAGTACCGCTTCTTCCGTCACTCTTGCCAGCACTGCGATCATGCTCCCTGTGTTGACGTCTGCCCGACGGGGGCGTCGTATCGCGATGCCGCCACCGGGATTGTGGATGTAAACCCGGATCTTTGCGTCGGCTGCCAGTATTGCATTGCCGCTTGTCCTTACCGTGTGCGATTTATCCACCCGGTCAATAAGACGGCGGATAAATGCGATTTCTGTCGGAAAACCAACCTGAAAGCGGGCAAACAGCCTGCCTGCGTTGAGTCGTGTCCGACGAAGGCGTTGACGTTCGGTAATCTGGACGATCCCAACAGCGACATCTCTCGTTTGTTGCACCAGAAAAACACCTACCGTTACAAGTTGGCGCTGGGCACAAAACCGAAGGTCTACCGCGTTCCCTTTAAATATGGGGAGGTGAGCCAATGACACCCGCTTCTGCTTTTCATTTTGAATCACTGGTGTGGGATTGGCCCATTGCCATCTATCTGTTTCTGATTGGCATATCCGCTGGACTGGTGACGTTGTCGGTATTGCTGCGACGGCTGCACCCGGAAGCGGGCGGTGCCGACAGTACGCTGCTGCGCACCACGCTGGTACTCGGGCCGGGAGCGATTATTCTTGGTCTGTTGATTCTGGTATTCCACCTGACGCGACCGTGGACCTTCTGGAAACTGATGTTCCACTACAGCTTCACTTCGGTGATGTCGATGGGGGTCATGCTGTTTCAGTTGTACATGGTGGTGCTGGTGTTGTGGCTGGCAAAAATCTTCGAAAAAGATGTTATTGCCCTGCAACAGCGCTTCATCCCGCGTCTGAGTATCGTGCAGAAACTGCTGGCGCTGATAACGCCGTTCCATCGTCTGCTGGAAACAGTAATGCTGGTGCTGGCGGTACTGCTCGGGGCATATACCGGGTTCCTGCTGTCGGCGCTGAAATCCTATCCATTCCTGAATAACCCGATCCTGCCGGTCCTGTTCCTGTTCTCCGGGATCTCCTCCGGGGCGGCGGTTGCGTTAATTGCCATGGCATTACGCCATCGCAGCAACCCGCACAGTACTGAGGCGCACTTTGTTCACCGTATGGAAACCCCGGTTGTCTGGCTGGAGATCTTCCTGCTGGCAGCGTTCTTTGTGGGGCTGGCATTAGGCGATGACGGCAAAATGCGTGCACTGGCAGCAGCGCTGGGTGGTGGTTTCTGGACCTGGTGGTTCTGGCTTGGCGTTGCCGGGCTTGGGCTGATACTACCGATGCTGCTGAAACCCTGGGCTAATCGTAGCTCGACGTTTCACGGCGTTCTGGCGGTGTGCGGCGCCAGTCTGACAGGAGTGCTGTTACTGCGCTTTTTTATTCTGTACGCAGGCCAGCTTACAGTTGCATAAGGTAGGGTGATTTCTGGAAATATTCCTTCCTGAAGCCGGTTTTCTGGCACTGCTGTTAAGTCTCGGGGTCAACGTGTTGACCCCGCTTGCCGCGCTGGTGGGTGTTCGCCTGCGCTGGCAGGGCGTGATGCGTCTGGCAAGCGTTGGCGTATGGACGCAATTTACACTGCTGCTGCTGGCTTTTGCCATTCTGGCTTTCTGTTTTCTGACCAGCGATTTCTCCGTTGTTTACGTTGCCCAGCATAGTTACAGCCTGCTGCCGTGGGGGTTAAAACTTGCGGCGGTATGGGGCGGTCATGAAGGATCGCTCCTGTTGTGGGTACTGTTTCTTTCCGGCTGGAGTGCGCTGTTCGCCTGGCGCTATCGGCGGGAACCGGACACGCTGTTTCCGCTGACTCTCAGCGTTCTGTCAATCATGACAGCTCTGCTCCTGCTGTTTGTGGTGGTGTGGTCTGATCCGTTTGTGCGTATCTTCCCGCCAGCGATTGAAGGGCGCGACCTTAATCCGATGCTGCAACACCCTGGACTTATCTTCCACCCGCCGCTGCTCTATCTTGGCTACGGTGGCCTGATGGTGGCGGCTGGCGTAGCGCTGGCTTCGCTGCTACGCGGGAGCTTTAGCGCGGCGACCGCCTGGGTATGCTGGCGCTGGGCGCTGCCTGGCTGGTGCGCTCTGACGTTGGGTATCATCCTCGGTTCCTGGTGGGCGTATTGCGAGCTGGGTTGGGGCGGTTGGTGGTTCTGGGACCCGGTTGAAAACGCTTCTTTATTACCCTGGCTTTCTGCCAGCGCGTTGCTGCATAGCCTGTATGTCACTTGCCAGCGGGGAATCTTCCGCCACTGGTCGCTGCTGCTGGCGATTGTGACGCTGATATTATCGCTGCTGGGTACGCTGATTGTACGTTCCGGTATTTTGGTTTCTGTCCACGCCTTCGCGCTGGATAACGTCCGCGCCGCGCCGCTGTTCGCGCTGTTTACCGTGCTAAGCCTGGCATCACTTGGTCTGTATGCCTGGCGGGCGCGGGATGTCCACCAGGCTGCGCGTTTTGGCGGCTGGTCGCGCGAGATGTCGATTCTGGCGGCGTTGCTGCTCTTTTGCGCAGTGCTGCTAATCGTGCTGATCGGTACGCTCTATCCGATGATTTATGGCCTGTTTGGTTGGGGACGACTCTCCGTTGGCGCACCTTATTTTAATCGTGCCACGCTGCCGTTCGGCCTGCTCATGCTGGTGGTGCTTGGTCTGTCGGCGGGCGGGTTCTGGAAACGCTCCGCACGCATTTCCTTGCGCCGACGGGTCTGGCCATTTGCCATTGGTTTGTTGGTGGCTGCGCTGTGCTGGTCGCTGGGTACGCTGGACGCAATGGCTGGTGGGCTGGTCGCTGCGGTAATGGTGCGACTCTGGTTTCAGCCTCTGGAGGCACTACGCCGCCAGCTTCCGGCATTGCTGGCGCACACCGGTGTGCTGGTATTTGCTGCGGGGATCATCTTCTCCAGCGGCAGTCGGCACGAGATAAGCCTTAATTTAAGCCCCGGGGAACAGGTTGAACTGGCAGGTTATACGTTTCGTTTTGATCGCCTCGATCTTGCCGCACACGGGAACTACACCACCGAAAAAGCGCGAATCGTTATCTCAGAAGATGGGCAGCACATCGGCAGCGTTGTGCCAGAGCGACGTTTTTATGCGGCACGGCGTCAACAGATGATGGAGCCGGGTATTCGCTGGGATCTGCTTCATGACTGGTATGCGGTGATGGGCGAAAAAACCGGGGAAGAGAGATATGCGATGCGCTTTTACATTCAGACCGGCGTGCGTTGGGTATGGGGCGGCGGGTTGTTGATGGTACTCGGTGCGCTGCTCAGCGGATGGCGAGGGAGGAAGCGTCCTGGATTGTTGCCTGATGATGCTGCGCTTATCGCTCCTGTCTGTGATGAATCAGAAAAGCTGAATAAGGCTTCGACGCCATCATCCGGCAAAACGATGTTACTGCTGGCAGTGCTGATTTTTCTGCCCTTTAGCGGCCATGCTCAGATTGTGGATACCTGGCGCTTTGGAAACCCGCAACAGCAGGAAAAAGCGCTATTTATTGCCAGCCAACTACGCTGCCCCCAGTGCCAGAACCAAAACTTACTGGAATCCAATGCACCAGTGGCGGTCAGTATGCGTCATCAGGTTTACAGCATGGTGGAAGAGGGGAAAAGCGAGGAGGAAATCACCACCTGGATGACTGAGCGCTACGGCGATTTTGTGCGCTATAACCCCCCGTTGACTGGACAAACGCTGCTGCTGTGGGCATTGCCGTGCGTCCTGTTGTTGCTGGGAGGGATTATCCTGTGGCGGGTGAGGGTCAGCCAACGTAACCGCGGAGAACGTAAATGAGTCTGCATCAGGTCAGTGTAATATTACTGCGTCACAGCCAGCAGCAGGCTCAGCGGCTACTGGCACAACCCGAGGCGGAGCAGTTACAACAGGAGCTGAGCCATGATCTGGCAGAACCATCGCGGCTTGTTACCTCATCACGTCGGCTTCCGCTGAAGTGGCTGAGTGTCTCGGTCATGCTGGTGGCAGCAGCCTGCGTGGGGGCTTATTTTCTGATGCCAAAATGGCAGGCGATCCGCGTGGAACAGGCGCGTCTGGCGGACCCTTTACACGCCTTTTCTGCTGAAAATGTGCAGGAAAAACAGCTACTATCCCTGCAGGAGAAAATCCGCGCTAACCCGCAGGACAGCGCGCAGTGGGCGCTGCTTGGTGAGTATTATCTCTGGCAAAATGCGTATCATAATGCGCTGCTGGCCTATGAACAGGCGCTGCGTTTACGCGGCGAAAACGCTGAAATCTACTCGGCTCTGGCGACGGTGTTGTACTATCAGGCCGGGCAGCACATGACACCGAAAACCCGTGAAATGATAGCTAAAGCCCTGGCGCTGGACGCCAGTGAAGTCACCGCGTTGATGCTTCTGGCTTCCGATGCGTTTATGCAGGCTGATTACGATCAGGCTATTTCGCAGTGGCAAAAAGTACTGGATTTAAACTCACCAAGGGTGAATCGTGTGCAGTTGATTGACTCTATCAATATGGCGAAGTTGTTGCAGAATCGGCAGAAATAAAATTGTTTTTTTGTGATTTGCATCGTTTTTGCTGTTTAAAAAACAGGCGAACGAACAAATGAGCAAAAAAAACTCACGCCATGACTTCTTCATTTTTGAACATATTAAAATTCTTTTATAACAAAAAGTTATTCATCGTTATCCCGATAAAATTGCATTTTTATGCATAAATTCAGCTGAAGGCTCTGTTCCTGGAGGGTTGCGCGAGATAGCACGCAAATGATAATGATAATAAGCGTTAAAAAACTCCATAAACGAACGCAACACAATTCATACCCTTTCAGTATGTACTATTACCACACACTGCATGTGGAATAGCGCTCCACCGAGGAAGTCCGTTGTTATGAAAAATTTGAAAGTCAGCCTGGCCTGGCAGATTTTGATCGCCATGGTGCTGGGCATTTTGCTAGGGAGTTACCTGCATTACCATAGTGACAGCCGAGAATGGCTGGTGTTAAACCTGCTGTCCCCGGCAGGCGATATCTTTATCCACCTGATCAAAATGATCGTAGTTCCGATTGTTATCTCAACGCTGATTGTAGGTATCGCCGGGGTCGGTGATGCAAAACAACTGGGTCGTATTGGCGCAAAAACCATTATCTATTTCGAAGTGATCACCACCGTTGCGATCATCCTCGGTATCACGCTGGCGAACGTATTCCAGCCCGGTACCGGCGTTGATATGTCGCAACTGGCGACCGTGGATATTTCGAAATATCAAAGCACAACCGCAGAAGTGCAGAGCCACGCGCATGGCCTGATGGGCACTATTTTGTCACTGGTGCCGACCAACATTGTTGCATCAATGGCAAAAGGCGAAATGCTGCCGATTATCTTCTTCTCGGTGCTGTTTGGCTTAGGATTGTCTTCTCTGCCAGCAACCCACCGCGAACCGCTGGTTACCGTGTTTCGCTCCATCTCTGAAACCATGTTTAAAGTGACGCACATGGTGATGCGTTATGCGCCGGTCGGTGTTTTTGCGTTGATTGCCGTTACCGTTGCAAACTTCGGTTTTGCATCCCTGTGGCCGCTGGCGAAGCTGGTACTGCTGGTGCATTTCGCCATCCTGTTCTTCGCGTTGGTCGTACTGGGTATCGTGGCACGCGTGTGTGGGCTGAGCATCTGGATCCTGATTCGTATTCTGAAAGACGAGTTGATTCTGGCCTATTCCACCGCCAGTTCCGAGAGCGTGCTGCCGCGTATTATTGAGAAGATGGAAGCCTATGGCGCTCCGGCGTCGATCACCAGCTTCGTGGTACCGACCGGTTATTCATTCAACCTTGATGGTTCGACGCTGTACCAGAGTATCGCCGCTATCTTTATCGCTCAGTTGTACGGTATTGATCTGTCATTGTGGCAGGAAATCGTGCTGGTGCTGACGTTGATGGTGACGTCGAAAGGGATCGCAGGCGTGCCGGGCGTATCTTTTGTCGTGCTGCTGGCTACGCTTGGCAGCGTGGGGATTCCACTTGAAGGCCTGGCGTTCATTGCCGGTGTCGACCGTATCCTTGATATGGCGCGTACCGCACTGAACGTGGTGGGTAACGCGCTGGCAGTACTGGTTATTGCGAAATGGGAACACAAATTTGACCGCAAAAAAGCGCTGGCCTATGAGCGTGAGGTGCTGGGGAAATTTGAGAAGACCGCCTTGTAGGGCCGGATAAGGCAACGCCGCCATCCGGCAACCTGCTCTGGGTTGCCTGATGGCGCTACGCTTATCAGGCCTACAACGACTACGTTCATCCGGCAACTCAAAACTAGCCGTTCGTTAACTTATCAAACTCCTCGCAGCCGGTATCAAATCCTTCCGTACAGCTCAGATTCAGCCAGTGCAGAGCCTTCTGTTTATTCTTCTCGATAAAGCCCTGCTCGCCGTTTAAGAACATCATCCCCGCCCAGTACTCGGAATAACCGGTACGCGAAATGGCAGAACTGCGTTTGAAATACCATGTCGCTTTCTCATCATCTGCGGGTATGCCCACACCGTTGGCATAAATCAGCCCTAGCAGCATTTGTGCATCAACAGCTGAATCGCTTTCCAGATTCTCGGATGCATTTTGTAGCAACGTAATGGCTTTGGGATAATCTGGTCGCCCCGCCTGAGTGTTCACCAGAATCCGCGCCAGCGTGATTTCCCCGGCCTTACTGCCAGCCTGAGTGGCTTTTTCGGCCAGCGTTTTGGCTTCCGGGTAATCCAGACTGACCGGATTGGTTATCTTAATTTGCGCCAGTAAGGCCCAGGCATCTGCATCACCGTTGTCGGCGGCTTTTTGCGCCCAGTATTCGGCTTTGCTCAAATCGCCGGAACTAAACCAGGTATCAGCGAGGAAGTATTGCGCACGTCGGTCTCCGGATTCGGCAGCCTGCAGAAACTGGCTACCAGGCTCTTCGGCATGGACAAAGCATGTGATTAACACCATTAAGGCGAAAAGTCGTTTCATCTTATTTTTAGATTTAGTGTAGGGAATGAACAGTATAGAGAGATTATTTGCATAAAAAAACGGCCTCCGAATGGAGGCCGTAGAGACAAGCTTAACCCATTGCGCTTTCGCGCAGGCTGGCTTTCAGCTTGGTGTACTCATCAATAACGTATTGTTCGGCAGCACGCTGATCGGCAATGCGTTCAACGTTGACGGCACAGTACTTATACTCCGGCGTTTTGGTAATCGGGCTTAAGTTCTCGGTTACCAGTTCATTACATGCCCCAATCCACCACTGGTAGGTCATGTAAATCGCACCTTTGTTCGGACGGTCACTCACTGCCGCGCGGGTGATAACTCTACCCTTGCGAGAGTTAACCCACACCAGATCTTCATCCTGAATACCCAGACGTTCAGCGTCGGCGGTGTTGATCTGGGCATAGCCCGGCTCATCCGCCAGTGCAGCCAGCGCTGCACAGTTGCCGGTCATGGAGCGGCAAGAGTAGTGGCCAACTTCACGCACCGTAGACAGTACCATTGGGTACTCTTCGGTGAGTTTATCGATTGGCGCTACCCAGTCGCAGGTGAAGAACTGCGCCAGGCCGTTCGGGGTGTCGAACTTCTCTTTGAAGAGGTAAGACGTACCCTGGTCGGCATCTGAGGTGTCGCGACACGGCCACTGGATATAACCCAGCTCGCCCATTTTCTCGTAAGTGGCACCGTAGAAATCAGGGCACAGATGACGCAACTCATCCCAGATTTCCTGGGTGTTGTTGTAGTGCATCGGATAGCCCATACGGGTAGCGATTTCACTGATAATCTGCCAGTCCGTTTTCAGGTCCCACTTCGGCTCAACGGCTTTAAAGAAGCGCTGGAAGCCACGGTCAGCTGCGGAGAAAACGCCTTCATGCTCACCCCATGACGTAGACGGTAAAATAACGTCTGCGGCAGCGGCTGTTTTGGTCATGAAGATATCCTGCACAATGACCAGTTCCAGATCCTCAAAGCCTTTGCGCACCGCGGAGAGTTCAGCATCGGTCTGTAATGGATCTTCACCCATAATGTACGCTGCGCGAACTTCGCCATGTGCCGCACGGTGCGGCAGTTCGCTGATGCGATAGCCGGTATGTGCAGGCAGGCTTTCAACGCCCCAGGCTTTGGCGAATTTCTCGCGGTTAGCCGGATCTTTCACATACTGATAGCCCGGATAGGTATCCGGAAGTGCACCCATGTCGCACGCGCCCTGAACGTTGTTCTGGCCACGGACCGGGTTAACACCCACGCTTGGCTTACCGAGGTTACCGGTCAGCATGGCGAGGCTGGTCAGTGAACGCACGGTTTCCACACCCTGATAGAACTGGGTAACACCCATGCCCCAGAGGATGGCCGCGCTTTTTGCCGATGCGTACATACGCGCAGCTTGACGAATTTCCTGAGCGCTAACGCCAGTAATATCTTCGACGGACTCCGGCGTGTAGCCTTCGACAATCTTGCTGTACTCTTCGAAGCCTTCCGTACGCGAGGCCACGAACGCCTGGTCATACAGTTTTTCTTCGATAATGACATGTCCCATGGCGTTGAGCAGCGCGATATTCGAGCCGTTTTTCAACGCGATGTGCATGTCGGCAATGCGCGCAGTTTCAATTTTGCGCGGATCGCAGACGATAATTTTCGCCCCGTTACGTTTAGCGTTAATCACGTGATTCGCCACGATAGGGTGGGAATCCGCCGGGTTGTACCCGAAGATGAACACTAAATCTGTGTTATCAATTTCATTGATAGCATTACTCATTGCGCCGTTACCGACCGATTGGTGCAGACCTGCAACCGAAGGGCCGTGTCAGACGCGAGCGCAGCAGTCAACGTTATTGGTACCAATAACGGCGCGCGCGAATTTTTGCATTACATAGTTGGTTTCGTTACCTGTGCCGCGAGATGAACCGGTCGTCTGAATGGCGTCCGGGCCATACTTCGCTTTGATGGCGCTCAGGCGATCGGCGACGTAATTAAGCGCTTCATCCCAGGATACAGATTCCAGCTTGCCGCCACGCTGGCGACGGATCATTGGGGTTTTCAGACGAGGGGTCAGGATCTGGGTATCGTTAATAAAATCCCAGCCATAGTAGCCCTTCAGACACAGGGTACCCTGGTTGGTTTTCCCCTGCGCCGCCTCAGCCCGGACGATTTTGCCGTTATCGACCACCAGGTTGATTTTGCAACCTGATGCGCAATATGGGCAAACCGTGACGACTTTTTTCATCGGTCTCGCTCCAGTTAATCAAATCGCGCATACGCGCTTGTCGCTTTAGTTATGCATCTTTTATGCCATGTTTTTATTAGGGGCATTTACTGATATTACGGGTGAATTTTGAACAAAACCCTGACGAAAAACAGGCTGTCGTCATATTTGACGTGACGAATTCCAAATGTGTGACGGCCTGGCAGTGTGACCAAGGTTATGTTTCCCGCACGTCCTTGTGCCTTATCGCTGTCACTCTGTGCAGAATCATTCACACTCATTTGAGTTGGCATAAAATGGGGAAGAATAATGAAGCCAGCCATACTGGTTGTGGATGATGACGTGGCGATCTGCGCATTGTTACAGGATGTGCTGAGTGAGCATGTCTTTGCTGTGACGGCCTGTCATACCGGGCAGGAGGCGTTGCGCTGTATTGATACCCAGCCGGATATTGCTCTGGTATTGCTGGATATGATGCTGCCCGATACCAACGGGTTGATGGTGCTGCAACAGGTGCAAAAGATGAGGTCAGGGTTGCCGGTCGTGATGTTGACCGGGCTGGGCAGTGAGTCGGATGTGGTTGTGGGACTGGAAATGGGCGCTGATGACTACATTGGCAAGCCGTTCAACGCCCGCGTGCTGGTGGCGCGGGTGAAGGCGGTGCTCAGGCGTGTCGGAGTGCTCAGTGCAGAAAGCACTGGCCCGCAAACGACGGGGCTCTCCTTTAATGGCTGGCATCTTGATACCGCAGGCTGCCAGTTGCATAACCCCCAACAGTTGAAAGTGGATCTGACGCAAGGCGAGTACAGTCTGCTACTGGCGCTGGCGCAAAACGCCCGTCGGGTACTGAGCCGTGAACAGTTACTGGAGCTAACGCGTAGCGACAACGTCGAAGTCTTTGACCGTACGATCGATGTATTAATTATGCGTTTGCGGCGAAAAATAGAGAACAATCCGCATCAGCCGACGTTGATCAAAACTCTGCGCGGCCTGGGTTATGTGTTCGCCGCTGACGTGCAGCATCACGATAAAGCAGCGTAATTTTATCACCCAGGCCTACACGTTTCCCGTAGGCCTGATAAGCGTCGCGCCATCAGGCGTCAGCCATTCCGGCTTTTAACTCTTCCAGCGTTTTTGCACCGTCAATCGCGTTGGCGCACAGCAAGCTTGCCCGTGCGCAGGCGTGCGCCAGTCTGACGCTATCCGTCAGCGACCAGCGTTCGTGGCAGCCGTACAGAAAACCCGCGCAAAACGCATCCCCCGCGCCGACGCTGCCCACGATCTCCTCCTGTGCCAGATACTGTGACGGTATCCAGACGCCATCCTGATCCGGCGTTTCTCCCCAGGCGCCTTCCGGGCAGTGGATCACCACTCGCTGGCGCACGCCTGCGTCCAGGAGTTCACGCGCGGCGCTGGCGATATGGGGGATATGTAACTCACCGTTGGGCTGGCGGATCTCCAGACCGCTGAATTCTCCGGCCTCCAGCTCGTTGATGACCAGATAATCCAGATGACGCAGCGCGGGCATTACCAGTGGTTGATAGCGTGGATCACCCTTGCGAGACACCAGATCCAGCGATGTTTCAAATCCATTCTCACGCATTTGTGCCAACAATCGTGCGCTGCGCGTGCCGAACTCTTCGTCTGGCATGTCCAGACTGTCGAGCAGCAGCAGATAACCCAGATGGAAAATTTTCATCGACGTATCAAGTGCGCCAAATGCGGGCAAATCCAGTAGCCTGTTCGCGCCGGGAGAGTGGAAAAAAGTACGCTGGCCGCCTGGGTCGGTCATCACCTGAGACATCGAGGTAGGGGCTGAGGTGGTGCGCTGTACGTGCTGGCGATTAACGTGATACTGCTCGAGCATCGCCATGATGTAGTCCCCGTCGCTGTCCTGGCCGATCAATCCCACCGCCTGCAGCGGCAAACCCGTGTGCATTTTCGCCAGCGTGAGCAGCACGTTTAACGGCGCACCGCCCGTTGCGCGTTCGCTACGGGTTATTTCAGCCAGCCAGCCGCGCTCCGGCCATTGCACGATCTGATGTACATGATCGACCAGCATGTTGCCCGCGGCGATAATGCCCCGGCGTTCCATCAGACCTGCCCCGCGCTGCCAAAGATGCGCATCTGTTCGGAAACGGTATCGGTGATGGCCTCTTCAATACCTAATAACAGCTCGGCAAATTCATCGTACAGCGGCTGACGATTGGCCATGCGCGACTCTACTGCAGCCAGTGCCGCCTGTGACATGCCGGTATAAAAGTTGATTTTATGAATCCCCAGTTCGATCGCGCGGCGGAAGTCATCATCACTGATGCCTGAACCCCCATGCAGTACCAACGGGATCGCTGCCTGCTGGCGAATGGCGTCCAGACGCGGGAAGTCGAGTTTTGGCTCGCCTTTGTACTTGCCGTGCGCATTGCCAATAGCAACTGCCAGCGCGTCAATACCGGTTCTGTCGACGAAATCGCGTGACAGCATGGGATCGGTAAATAATGATTCGTCGGCATGACCGTACAGCGCACCGCCTTCATCACCGCCCACCGCACCCAGTTCCGCTTCCACCGAAACGCCGACGGCGTGACACATCTTCACCACTTCGCGGGTCTGACGGATGTTTTCTTCGTAATCCAGCGTTGAACCATCGAACATTACTGAACTGAATCCTAATCGCAGTGCCCGGACGACTGACTCAAAGTGCAGACCGTGGTCAAGGTTAAGCACCACAGGGATATCATGCCGTGCGGCTTCAAATTTCACCGCTTCGACCAGCGAATCCAGCGAGACATATTTAAAGTGGACTTCGGCAATGTTGATAATAAACGGTGAACGTTCCTGTTTGGCTGCGGCAAACAGCGCGCGCAGAAAGTGTGAATCGAGGACGTTAAAAGCCCCTAAGGCATAGCGGTGCTCGCGAGCATGGGCGAGGCCATCGGCAAGAGAAATCAACGGCATAATACGCTCCTTGGTTAACGGAACAGGCGATACTCGTTACACAGCACCAACTGCGCCGGTTCATCTTCTTCAATGTCGTTATAACGGGCGATCGGCAGCAGAAAGTGATTGTCATGGTCGTCGTCATTAACAGAAGACACTTCGCCAACCAGTACGTCGCCGAAACCTTCCTCAGCCCAAAAGCTGTGATACAGACCGGGTGTCAGGCAGATGCTTTCCCCTGGAGTCAGGCGTAACTGGCTGCCAGCGGAGTGGATTTGCCGACAACCGTCAATGACCACGCTGACGTTGCTCGCTTCTGTTTGCTCGCGAATATCGGCGTTCCACAGTTCAACAATCAAATTGCCGCCGCCGCGATTGATAATGTCTTCGCGCTTGCGCCAGTGAAAGTGCATTGGGGTGACCTGTGCATCACGGACATGCATGATTTTTTCGGCGTAGCATTTCTCATAAGGCATGCCTTTCGGCGAGCCATTACGTAGGGTGAACAGCGTTAATCCCAGTGCGGCGAAGTTGTTGCCACCGAATGCAGTGACATCCCAGCCGAGTTTGAGGTCAAAGACTTCGCTCCATGCGGAGGCATCGAGTTTGCGCCATTGGGTTGGCGGAAAGCTGGCAAAAGGCGGGAGATGCACATCGTGCAGGGAAAAAAACTGGCGTGTGTGGCCGAGAATTTCGTTTATTGCGGAGCGTTTCATGGGCAGCATTCTCCTTATAACGCCGGACAGGGCATTGATGCCGCTATCCGGCAGTGTCGTGGTGGGGGGTTATTTCACCGTCCAACCCTTATAGCTACCGACGTTGTTTTTATCGATCATCGTCACCGGGATCAGCACAGGCTCTTTCGGCGCGGGTTTCCCCTGTAATATGTCATAGCCGATTTCTACCGCCTTGGCAGCCATCACTTGCGGATCTTGTGCCGGGGTCGCCACAAACAGTGAATTCTCACGCTTCAGTGCTTCTTCTCCGTCCGGAGATCCGTCAACACCAACAATAAAGAATTCACTGCGTTGCGCCTGTTTTGCTGCCAGATCGGCGCCGATCGCCGTGGGATCGTTAATCGCGAATACGCCGTCGATCTTCGGATTGGCCGCCAGCAATGCAGTCATGATCTCCAGTCCACCTTCACGGCTGCCTTTGGCGTTCTGGTTATGTGAAAGCACCTTGATGTCCGGGTGGCGTTTGAATTCGGTCTGGCAGCCTTCCACGCGGTTCTGTACCGCGGAAACCGGAGGCCCGTTGATGATCACGACGTTGCCTTTGCCTTTCAGGCGATCGGTGATGTACTTACAGGCCATTTCACCTGCCTGGGTGTTATCGGAGGTGATGGTCGCATCTGCACCTTCAGCCGCCACGTCAACAGCGACCACGACGATCCCCGCATCTTTTGCCCGCTTGACCGCCGGTCCGATGCCTTTGGAATCGGCAGCGTTAAGAATAATCATGTCAACTTTGGCGGCAATAAAGTTGTCGATCTGAGACACCTGCTGCCCCAGATCGTAGCCGCTGGAAACCAGCGTTACTTTGACACCATCACCCGCCAGTTTGCGCGCTTCCAGCTCCGCACCTTTGGTTATCTGTACGAAGAACGGGTTGGCAAGATCGCCCACCGTTACGCCGATTGATTTCAGTTCTTTTGCCTGCACATAAGGCGTAGCAGCAAGCAGTGCGCCAGCACAGAGCGCAGTCACTAATGGCTTCAAACGCATACTCGTTTCCTCACGTAGGGTATTGTTGTTATAAGCCGGATAAGGCAATTGCGCCGCCATCCGGCAAGTTGGCTTATGCACTTTGATGGTGTCGGGTACGGTATTTGTCGATTAGCACCGCTATGATGATCACCGCCCCTTTGATCACCAGTTGCCAGAAATAGGAAACGCCCATCAGCGTCATTCCGTTATTGAGCGTCGCGATAATAAGCGCCCCAACCAGCGTGCCGGTGATGGTGCCAATTCCGCCGACAAAACTGGTGCCGCCGAGGATCACCGCCGCGATGGCGTCCAGCTCATAGCCCATGCCTAAGTTGCCGTTGGCGCTGTACAGTCGTGAGGCGCTCATCACCCCGCCAAGACCCGAAAGCAGACCGCTCATGCCGTAGACGAACAGCAGCACCAGCCACACTTTGATGCCGGTTAACCGTGCCGCCTGCATGTTGCCGCCGACTGCGTAGATATGAACGCCCAGTGTGGTGCGGCGCAGAATAAACCAACACACGACAATCACCGCCAGGGCAATGACCACCAGCCACGGAATCGGCCCGAGATAGTTGTTGCCGATCCACTCAAAGCTAATGTTGGAGTTAATTACTGTCGTCCCGTCTGCCAGCAGATAGGCCGCACCGCGTAGTGCCGTGTAGGTCCCAAGCGTAACGATAAACGGTGGCAATCCGGCAAAGGCGACCAGCGCGCCGTTAAACAACCCCAGAACCAGACCGAGCATCAGCGCAGCCGGAATCGACAGCATGGACAGTTCAGGAATAAGAGAAACGACCATCGCCGCGACTGCGGTAGTACCAAGAATGGAGCCCACGGAGAGATCGATCCCGCCGGTCAGAATGATGAAGGTCATTCCGGCAGCCAGTACGATGTTAATCGATGCCTGACGGGTAATATTGAGCAGGTTGCTCTCAGTAAAAAAGTTTGGGGCGATAAAACCAAATACCGCCACAATCAGGATCAAAATGGGTAAAATGCCGACCGTTTGCATCAGATCGCTCATCAGCATTTTTTTTGCGGAGGCCGATTTTGCCACCTGCTGGGGAGTGGTTGGATTAGTCATGGTGCACCGCCTGATGATGGGAGTCGTTCACGCCGGTCGCCAGCGTCATAATGTTTTCCTGAGTAATGCTTTGTCCGTTCAGCTCTCCGGCAATACTGCCTTCGCGCATCACATACACCCGATCGCTCATGCCGACGACTTCCGGCAGTTCGCTGGAGATCATCAGGATCGCCACGCCTTTGCGCGCCATATCGTTCATGATCCGGTAGATCTCGCTTTTTGCTCCGACGTCCACACCACGGGTCGGTTCATCAAGGATCAAAATGCGTGGGCCAATCGCTACCCAGCGTGAGATCAGTAATTTTTGCTGGTTACCGCCAGACAGACCGCCTGCGCGAACCTGAGCATGTGGGACGCGGATATTGAGCAACTGGATGGCGTCATCAGAAATGGTCTGTGCCTTTTTGCGGTTGAGCATGCCCCAGTTTGCATCACGTTCCAGGGTTGCCATGGTGATGTTCTCTGCCGCCGCCAGCTCTAAAAACAGCCCCTGTTCTTTGCGATTTTCAGTAAGAAAACCGATACCGTGGTCAATGGCTTCGCGCGGGGAGTGGATCACCACCGGCTCACCGTCCACTTCAATCATGCCGCTGATCGCTTTACGTACGCCAAATATGAGTTGCGCCAGTTCGGAACGCCCGGCTCCGACCAGCCCAGCCAGGCCAACGATCTCCCCGGAACGTACCAGTAAACTGCATGGCTGGACTTTGTTGCCATCAGTCAGGTGATGGACATTCAGACGCGCTTTGCCTAATGGGATATCGCGTTCTTTGTTGAACAGATCGCTTAAAGGGCGGCCCACCATCATACGTACCAGTTCGGAGGCGTTGAGCTTGTCGCGGGTCAGACTGCCGACGTACTGCCCGTCGCGTAATACGCTGACGCGATCCGACAGTTCGTAGACTTCTGCCATACGGTGGCTGATGTAGATAATCGCCATGCCTTCATCACGCAGACGCATGATCAGCTCAAACAGGCGGTGGGTTTCACGGGAGGAGAGTGCGGCGGTGGGTTCATCCATTACCAGGATGCGGCTGTTACGGTGCAGAGCGCGGGCGATTTCCACCTGCTGCTGTTCGGCGATAGTGAGCGTCATCACGCGATCGCTGGCCTTAAACTGCGCGCCAAGCCGGTCGATGACCTTTTGCGCCTGCATCACCATCTCTTTACGCTGGACCAGGCCACCACGCGACAGCTCGCTGCCGAGGAAGATATTTTCCGCTACTGTAAGATTCGGTGCGAGCTGCATCTCCTGATAAATCAACGTAATGCCTGCACTAAGCGCATCCTTTGGCCCACGAATATGAAAAGGCTGACCGTCAATCAGGATCTCACCACTGGTGGCGGTATAGGCGCCAGCAAGGATCTTCATCAGGGTGCTTTTTCCCGCGCCGTTTTCGCCCATCAGCGCGTGGATCTCACCGGGCCAGACCGTCAAATCGACCCCTTTCAGCGCATAAAATTTGCCAAATGCTTTGGCAATATTGCGCATTTCCAGAACCGGTGTCTTGCTCATAACGGATCTCCTGCGGGGTGGCCGATATCAGCAGTCCATCACAGGAATGTAAATGCAAAATGTCAGAAGCCGTTCATATTTGTCATATTGCGATTTTTCTTCATGGAGCGTGATATGCCGCAACCCGGACGTCACTTTTTCGCCAGTGCGCGCGGGCGACTGCTGTTCTTTAACCTGCTGGTGGTCGCGGTCACGCTGATGGTGAGTGGCGTTGCGGTGCTGGGTTTTCAGCATGCCAGTCAGATTCAGGAACAGGTGCAACAGCAAACCGTAGACGATATGACCGGTAGCATGAATCTGGCGCGCGATACAGCAAACGTGGCAACGGCGGCGGTGCGGCTCTCGCAAGTGGTGGGGGCGCTGGAATACAAAGGTGAAGCGGAGCGGTTACAGGAGACCCAGCGGGCGCTAAAACATTCGCTGGAACAACTGGCCAGCGCACCGCTGGCACAGCAGGAACCGGAGTTGGTTGGACGAATTATTCAACGCAGCAATGAGTTGCAAAGCAGTGTGGAAGGCATGTTACAGCGCGGTCAGTTACGACATCTGGAACGTAACGCATTGCTCAGTTCGCTGTACCAGAATCAAAGTTACTTACGCCATCTGCAAAAACTCACCGATGGGCAGGATGACGTGCTGCTGGGGCAAATGGATCGCTTGATCGTCGCCGCTATCGAAACGCCAACGCCGCGATCGGTGATCAAACAGCTGGACGATGTAATGCCTGCGTTGCCACTGCACAATGCCAGCCTGTTGATTAACCGTATTCTCAACGACTTCAATCAGGAGCTACATAAGCTTGAACCGCTTTCGTCAGCGCTGGAACAGAGCGATCTGGCGATCAACTGGTATATGTTTCATATCAAAGCGCTGGTAGCGATCCTCAACAGTGATATCAACCAGTATGTCTCACAGGTGGCGATTATCTCTGAACAGCGGGTGGCACAGAGCCATCATGAATTGCAGTCCGGCGTGCTGTTTATCATGATCTTTGCGCTGCTGGCGGTGGTGATCACGGGTTTTGCCGGCTGGTATATCTACCGTAATCTTGGCTCCAACCTGACGGCTATCTCGCGTGCGATGACCCGGCTGGCGCATGGTGAATCAGACGTTAGTGTTCCTGCCCTGCAACGGCGCGATGAGCTGGGAGAGCTGGCGCGTGCTTTTAGCGTTTTTGCGCGTAACACGGCTTCGCTTGAGCACACCACCCGGTTGCTGAAAGAAAAAACCACGCAAATGGAAATCGATCGAACCGAACGTCAGGGCCTTGAAGAAGCACTGTTGCACAGCCAAAAGCTGAAGGCGGTGGGGCAACTGACCGGCGGGTTAGCGCATGATTTCAATAACCTGCTGGCGGTGATTATCGGCAGTCTGGATCTGGTTAATCCGGATTCTCCCGATGCGCCGCGTATCAACCGGGCGCTCAAAGCGGCGGAGCGCGGCGCACTACTCACCCAACGGCTATTAGCCTTTTCGCGTAAACAATCTTTGCATCCGCATGCGGTAGAGCTGAAAACGTTGCTGGAGAATCTGGGTGAGTTGATGCGCCACTCGTTACCCGCCACGCTGACGCTGGAGATTGAAGCCCAGACGCCCGCCTGGCCGGCGTGGATTGACGTCAGTCAACTGGAGAATGCTATCATTAATCTGGTCATGAACGCCCGTGATGCGATGGAAGGGCAGGCGGGCACGATTAAAATTCGCAGCTGGAATCAGCGGGTGACGCGCAGCGATGGACGCAGGCAGGACATGGTGATGCTGGAGGTTGCCGACCAGGGTAGCGGCATGTCGCAGGAGATCAAAGCACAGGTCTTTGAACCGTTTTTCACTACCAAACAGACCGGCAGCGGCAGCGGGCTGGGGTTGTCGATGGTATACGGATTTGTGCGCCAGTCCGGCGGTCGCGTCGAGATTGAAAGCGCGCCAGGGCAGGGAACTACCGTCAGGTTACAGCTTCCTCGCGCGATTGTGCCGGTGCAGATTCAGGTGGAACCGATAACGGAACACGCCACAACCCGCGGCGAAAAACTGGTTCTGGTACTCGAAGATGAGGCCGACGTGCGCCAGACGTTGTGCGAGCAGCTACACCTGCTGGGCTATCTGACGCTGGAGGCATCCAACGGCGAACAGGCGATGCATATGCTGGCGTCGTCATCTGAGATTGATATTTTTATCAGTGACTTAATGTTACCTGGTGGCTTAAGCGGGGTGGATGTGGTTAACCACGCGCTGAAGCATTATCCGCAGTTGACCATCCTGCTGATCAGCGGCCAGGATTTACGCCCGGCGCACAACCCAGCGCTACCGGACGTAGCGTTATTGCGTAAACCTTTTACTCGTGTGCAACTGGCGCAAGCACTGCGTTAGATTGTGATAAAAAAAGATAATGGGCCAGTGTCGCCGCGCCCTGAGCGCCATTGAAGGCAGAAGACGAGGCTGCGATGAAACGCACGGCCTGATATGGCAGTGGACGGCGCAGGTAATTTTGGGTCATGGCAATCAGCGTCTCGCGTGGGAAGGCGGGCATATCCATCACGCCTCCTCCCAGAATCACTGCATCGGGATCGAACAGATTAATGCTGGTAGCAATTGCCCGTGCAGCGTTTTCCAGTAGATCCTGGACGAAGGAGGCGTTGCCAGCATAAACAAACAGTTCACTCAGCGCATAATCTCGGGGATGTTGTTCATACCAACGTCTTAGTGCTAGTCCGGAGCAGACAGTTTCCAGACACCCTGAGTTGCCGCAGGCGCAGCGTTGGTTCATATCGCCTTGGGGAATATGACCCAGTTCTCCTGCCACGCCGTGCGCTCCGGTCCAGGGGGCTCCGTTCATCCACACCGCAAAGCCCATTCCGGTACCGAGATAGGCAGCCAGAACCTGCTGCTGCGTGAGGCAATTTTCTACTACATCCCAGGACAGTTGCAGGTTGACGTCGCGGGAAAACTCCACAGGGCAGTCCAGCACCTCTTCCAGTTTACCCGCGAGCCCCTGTAGTTCTTCCTGCGCCAATGGCAGGTTAGGCGTAGAAATAATGGTGCGCTTATCTTTGCTGACTAACGCCGGAAACCCCATCACCAGACCGCGGCAGCGAACTTCAAAGTGCCTAAGTTGCTCGTTGAGCATTCCGGCGATACCTGACACGATGCCGGAAGCAATCACCTCTGCGGTACGTTTTTTTTCACAGTGTAGAGTTTCACCCTCTGCTGTCCGCAGGCAAAAACGGATATGGGTTGCCCCCATATCCACGCCCGCTACAACGTTACGCTGTTTTTGCATGAGGCTGTACCTCGTTTTTCGCAGTCAGGATCTGCGCAGCCATCACTTTCCACGCATCGTCTATATTCTCCGCATGGTTGAATAGCCCGGAGGTGCCGACGATAAAGACATCCGCACCAGCTGACATAAGTTTTTTGTAGGTCGCCTGGTTGCATGAACCATCCACCTCGATTTCGTACTCTAGACCCTCTCGTTCACGCCATGCCTTCAGTTCGGCAATTTTATCCAGCATTTCAGGGATGAATGGTTGTCCGGCAAAGCCGGGATCGACTGTCATGACCGTAATTTTATCGGCCTTATGGATATAGTATTTCATTGCCTCAACCGGTGTTTCCGGGTTAAGAATCAGCCCCACTTTCATGCCATGACGGCGGATTTCGTCAATCAAGCGGAACGCCTGGCCGTTGATAGTTTCCGGATGAAGGGTAATGAAATCCGCACCAGCGCGCGCCAACTGACTAATGTAATCCTGCGGACGCGTTACCATCAGATGGCAGTCGAGCGGTTTACTCGCCAGTTTTTTAACCTGGCTGACGAAGAACGGTGAGAGCGTTAGATTTGGCACAAAGTGGCCGTCCATAATATCGATGTGAAAGTAATCTGCATGACAGTCGATAAATTCGATTTGTTCTTTAAACTTCAGCAGGTCCATACACATTAAAGAGGGGGAGATTTTCATGATTAATTCCTTACTTACTGATAAGACGGTCAAGGGCGACAGCTGCGATAATTAATCCGCCCATCACCACCAGTTGGTAATAGGTTTGTACCTGCAGAATATTCAGGCCGTTATTGATGGTGCCGATGATTAGGCCGCCAATCACCACAGAGAAAATACGCCCCTTGCCGCCGAAGAAGCTGGTGCCGCCAATGATGGCGCTGGCGATGGCGTAGGTTTCAAAACCCATTCCGGCAAGTGGCTCTGCGGCGCCCAATCGAGCCGTGGAGACGACACCAGCCAATCCCGCACAAACACCGGAGATGATAAACACCACCAGGATGTGAAATTTCACGTCAATCCCGGAATAGAAAGCTGAGTTTTTGTTGCCACCCAGTGCGTAGATGTTGCGCCCGAGACGCATACGAGTTGTTAGAAACCAGAGGATAACAGCGACAATTAACGAGAAGATAACGGGGACGGGTATTCCTATCACGCTGGCGGCAAAGAAGTTCACGAAGTCAAACGAGAAGCCGTATACCGAGTTGGCATCGGAGATGACCAGCGTGATCCCACGGAAAATCGCGTTGGTGCCAAGCGTGATAATAAAGGGGTGCAGACCAGTCCAGTTTACCAGGCAGCCATTAATCGCCCCCAGTGCGCCGCCGACCAGTACACCGCCAATCAGAGCTGCGAGAAACGGATCGACACCAGCTAACATTAGCTTGGCGGTCACCATGCCGGAAAGTGCCAGAATCGCGCCAACCGAGAGGTCGATACCGGCGACAAGAATAGCGAAGAACTCGCCCATGCCGATCAGAACGGTCACGGAACTCTGCACAAAAATTTGGGTAATGTTGTTAGTGGTTAGAAAATATTCTGGCGACAGTGAACCGAAGATGGCGACGATGATCGCCAGGATAAAAAAGGTACCGTATTTATCCCAGAACAGCGCAAAGTTGAAGGGTTTCTTCTCGCTCGCTTCGTCTTTTACTCTTGAGGTAATGCCCATGCCATAATCTCCTCTTCGCTCATGTCATCGCGGTTGGTCAGGATTTGCGTCAGTCGTCCTTCGCAGAACACGGCGATGCGGTCGCAGACGGCGATAATTTCAGGAAGTTCAGATGACACCATCAGGAGGACTTTCCCGTCGTCCGCCAGTTGGCGCATCACCTTGTAAATTTCGGCTTTTGCGCCTACGTCGATACCGCGGGTAGGCTCATCGAAAATGATCACTTCCGGGTGACAGCACAGCCATTTGGAGATCAGTACTTTCTGCTGGTTACCGCCGGAGAGTTCGGTAATGTTCTGGTTTACCGAGTGGCACTTCAGTGCGAGCAGTTCGCGCTGAGATTCAGCAGTACGTTGCTCGTCACCTTCATGAAACAGACCCATCGCGCCTTTATAGCCGCCGCCTTTAAGACTGCGGCTGATAGCCATGTTCTGAGCGATAGAGAAGTTGGGGAAAAAGCCGTTATCCCGGCGGCTTTCAGTTATGTAGGCCATCCCCTTTTTTACGGCATCCAGTGGTGAACGTGGAGAGATGGCTTTGCCGTTAAGACGGATCTCACCGCCAGCGCGTTTATCAACGCCAAACAGGCAATCCATCAGTTCGGTACGTCCGGAACCGACCAGCCCAGCGAAGCCTAATATTTCTCCCCGGCTGACGCTAAATGAGATATCCCGGACCTTTTTTCTGTCACGACTGGTGACATTCTGCACCTCAAATACCGTATCGCGCTCAAGGTTGCCGGTGCTCTCCTTCATCACGTTAAATCGGTTTTGCAGTTCGCGGCCTACCATCAGACGAACGATATCGTCATTTGACACATCGCTCACCATGCCACTGCAAACGCTACTCCCGTCTTTCATCACCGTATAGCGGTCGCAAATGCGGCGAATTTCCGCCAGCTTATGTGAGATGTAGACGATGGCAGTGCCTTCTTTACGCAACTGACTCATGATCAGAAATAGATAGTCCACCTCTTTATTGGTGAGTGAGGAGGTGGGTTCATCCATGATGATTACTTTGGCGTCGAGCATCAGCGTCTTGGCGATTTCTAGCATCTGTTTATAGCTAATAGATAAGTTCGCCACTTTCTCATCTAAATCGACTTTCAAGCCCACGCGTAATAACATCATGGCGGCGCGCACGCGCATTTCTCGCCAGTCGATAACATTCATGCCGCAGACTTTTTTCGTCAGATGACGACCGATATATAAATTCTCCAATACCGTTAATTCATCAATGACGCTGAGTTCCTGATAAATAATTCCAATGCCGAGTTTTGCTGCTAATTTGTGATCCAGTTTGTCATAGTTAATGTCATTAATGGTAATGGTACCTTTTGTCGGTTCGTGTATTCCCGACAACACTTTCATCAGCGTGGATTTACCGGCACCATTTTCCCCTAATAAGGCGTGTATTTCATAAGGGTAGACAGTTAAATCAACCGATTTTAATGCGTGAACCGGACCAAAGGATTTGCCGATCCCCACCATCGATATATATGGCGTGACCATAAATGCTCTCTTTTACACTTCATCCTTTTAGTTGCCTCTCAATTGCCGCCTCGACGCATCTCGGATGATTATGTGTAAGCAAAATGTTGGCTGAATCAGTAAGCCGGATAAAGCGCTTTCGCGTCGCCATCCGGCACAAAAGTCGAATCATTGCCTGATGGCGCTACACTTATCAGGCCTACAAATGACCTTTTACGTCAATTTTATTTTGTGATCAGAATAGAATCGACCAGCTTAAATTCCGGTGCTTTATCCAGCGGGATAATGTTGCCTGATTTCGCGGTATCAACCATCAGCTTAAGCCCAGTCGCACCGATATCCGCTGGGTTCTGGGCAACAGTCGCCGTCATTTGTCCAGCTTCCACCATCTTGCGGGCTTCAGGAATACCATCAGTACCGACTACCAGCACTTTTCCTGTTTTTCCAGCGTTTGCGACGGCTTGAGCAACCCCCATAGCCATCGTGTCATTCGCGCAATAGATCGCTTTGATATTCGGATTACGCTGCAGAACATTAGTGGCGACATCCAGTGCTTTAATCCGGTCCCAGTCGGCGGGTTGACTAGCAACCAGTTTAATCTGGCTTGCTTTTTTGAAGGTTTCGGTAGCACCATTACGACGCGCTTCGCCGGAGGCGTTACCAGCTTTACCCTCAATAATTGCTACTTCACCACCTTCAGCACCTAGCTTATCAATAATGAATGTCGCACCTTTCGCCCCGACGGCAACATTATCGGTGGTGACAAAACCTTCAACATTACCGCCCGCTTTTTGCAGATTATCCATATCAATTTTTTCATCGAGATTGACCAGATAAATCCCTTTCTTCCATGCACGGGCTACGGGCATTACCAGGTTCACCGAGGACAAGGGGGCAAAGGCAATCCCCTTGTAATTTTTATTACTTAGGTCTTCGAATAACTGCAGTTGAGACTGAAAATCGCCCTCTGAAGGTGAAGCAAAAATATCGACGCTGACGCCCAGCGTTTTTGCTTCATCCTCAATTCCTTTTTTCATATCCACCCAGAAAGGATTAGAGAGAGTTTTTAATACGACAGCATATTCGGCGGCGGCAAAAACGCTGGTTGACAACATTAGGCCTATAGCAGCACCGCTGAAATATTTCAGATATTTATTCATAATAGTAATCTCAGTGTAGGGTGTTGCTTCCATGAATTCGTCATACTTCAAGTTGCAGATGCGTTGTCTTTCCTGCAAATCGAATTATTTAGAGAATATAAATGGAAGCAACTAACATTTTATTTCAGCGCGCCTGGTGAGAAAAAATTAACAATTGCGCCGGTTTTTTGCATATTAACGGTTGCCTGTTCAATATTGAGTTGTGCTACTGAAACAAAAAATGCGTCTAATAATGTAAGTTGCAATATACGTGCCGAAGCATTACGCCCTAATAAAGGTGTCTCCGGTGCTGGCGAGCAAATAATATAGTCAGCCAGTTTAGCAATTGGCGAATGGTAGCTGTGAGTGATACAGATAATTTTTGCACCGTTCTTTTTAGCCAACTCGACAGCCGCTTTGACATCGCTGGTTCGCCCTGAATGAGTGACGACCAGAACCACATCACCTTCTTTCAAGAGCGAGGCAGACATCATCATGATGTGCGCATCGGGATAGGTCTGACAGCGTATGCCAATGCGTAAAAATTTATGTTGTACGTCAGCGCAGATAGCATTCGATCCACCCGCGCCATACAAATCGCGCTGTTTTGCCTGATAGAAAAAGCGTGCGGCACGGTGGATCTCATCGACATTGACGATCGACTGTCCTTCCATAATGGTGCGCAAGGTAATGTTAAATACCTTATTTACCACGTCCTGCGGTGCTTCATCAAAGGCCAGCTCGGCAGGCAACACCTGCTCAGACTGAGAAAAATAGTCCTCGAGCGCACTGCGTAAGTTGCGAAAGCCGCTGAACCCCAGCAGCTTCGATACTTTAACAATCATGGCTTCAGATACTGCCAGCGCTTCCGCAACATCTTTAATCGCGGGGGCGCAACTCAGGTTCCCCGGCTTGAGTAACCACTCCACGATCCGGCTTTCGTTCTCGGTCATCCCTTCCTGCTTCATACGCAGGTAAGGCGCAAGCCCGATACCGTTTGGAAGCGCTGAATCAAACTCTGACTGGCTCATTACGTTCTCTTGTCCTTGAAATGAAGACGTCACTATATCACCACAGCAACGACAGAAAAGATGTCGAGCGCTTCACAAAATAATTAAATTTATAAAGTTTTTGTTTCTGTGAAAAAACAGAACGCATTTAAAACATCGGCTTAGTTTAATGTCATTAAAAACAGGTGATTACTTTAAAGTGATGTTCTTTTATCGTCAGTATGGCGGGAAAGGGGGCGCATTAAGCGCTATTGCATTGCTGAATGTATGTGTGTAGAACAGGCCAGTAAGACGTTTTAGGTTGATAATTGACGCTTTTTATTGCATTTAAATCACAGAAAATATTTTTTTGTGAAGTTTTAAGGATGGCGGAACATCTATGAAAAAGATTGCATTTGGCTGTGATCATGTCGGTTTTATCCTTAAATCGGATATTTTTAAACATTTGGCGCAGCGCGGTATTGAAGTGATTGATAAGGGGACATATTCGTCCGAGCGTACTGATTATCCACGCTACGCCAGCGAAGTGGCGCAGGCGGTG
Organism: Citrobacter sp. Cm046; assembly: GCF_030333065.1. Classification (NCBI taxonomy): domain Bacteria; kingdom Pseudomonadati; phylum Pseudomonadota; class Gammaproteobacteria; order Enterobacterales; family Enterobacteriaceae; genus Citrobacter; species Citrobacter sp. Cm046. The sequence continues at coordinate 116,357 of NZ_JAOWGP010000007.1, forward strand.
GTTACCGGAGAGGTCGATGGCGGGATTCTGATTTGTGGTACAGGCGTCGGTATTTCAATAACGGCGAACAAGTTTGCCGGGATCCGTGCGGTTGTCTGTAGCGAACCCTACTCGGCACAACTCTCGCGGCAGCATAATGACTCTAATGTACTGGCGTTTGGTTCGCGAGTGGTAGGACTGGAATTGGCGAAAATGATTGTGGACGCTTGGCTGGATGCAGTGTTCGAAGGAGGACGTCATCAACAACGCGTTGAGACAATTATGGCGATAGAGCGGCGGAGGAATTGAGAATCCTCCGCTACTTGTGTGACAGTGCTTTGATTACCGTGGAGCGAGTTTCTCTTCAGGGCTGGTTTTATGAAACGCTCCACGACACTCTTTTTATTCAGTCTACTGATGCTGACCACCATTTCGGCACAGGCGGATATTATCGATGACGCCATCGGCAATATTCAACGTGCCGTCAGCGATGCCTATAAACCTGAAAATAATCGGGATTACGACGATTCTCGTGATGAAAGCTGGCAGCGCCAGATGAGCGACGATCGTCGCAGGCAGTATGATAACCGCCGTCGCCAGTTTGAAGACCGCCGTCGCCAGTTTGAAGACCGTCGTCGTCAGTTAGACGACCGCCAGCGTCAGCTCGATCAGGAACGGCGTCAGCTTGAAGATGAAGAGCGCAGAATGGAAGAGGACTACGATCGTTAACGCCCCATTCACCTTTTTTCGCGACGATGATTCCCGTCAGTAGCGCGGGAATCGCACCGATTATCCATGTCAGCGTAATAAACAGCGAAAACATGTGCAGAATGTCGGCCAGCAGGCGCATGGCTGAATCAGACGTTATGCACATCAGACCGATAATGGTTAACAGCATGCCGATAAACGGCCCCAGCAGCGTGAACCAACTGGCGTGGTGGATGATACGTCGTGTTCGGGTCATGCGATTCCCTTCAAATTGAACAATGTGCAGGGAGCATAGGCCTGGAGTGTGAAGCGCGCGTGAAGTGGGCTAATCCAGCACAATTTCCATCCCGTCATATCCGGCCTCCATCCCTTTTGGTAATGGATTTTCCATCATCCATGCGTCGAACTGGTGGCTGATGTGAGTCAGGATCACCCTCGGGCAGCGAATCAGCTCATTGAGTGCCATTACGGTGTTGAGATCGCAATGATTACGCGGCGGTTCGGTGCGCGGGGCATGGTTACAATCGATGACGATTGCCTGAGGTTGATTGTTGATCAGGAATTTCAACGTCTTGTCAGGCAGCCCGGCGGTGTCGGAGAGCCACGCCAGGCGACTGTGCGCGGTTTCCAGCAGATAACCAAACGTCAGTTTTGAGTGGTTAAGCGGCAATGGAGTAACCTGTAAGCCCTGGAGATCAAAGACCACAAACGGTTCGACCGTATGGCTAAAATCGAGAATGCCGGGATGCTTAAACAGATCGTCACAGCCCTGTTTATCCGGCGGTCCGTACACCGGGATGGTCTTGCCTACACCCCAGCGCAGCGGAAACAGCCCCTGAACATGATCCATATGGTAATGGGTGAGCAGAAATTGCCGGAAACTGCCTGCGGGCCAGTCATCCATCAGGTGTGGGATCCCCGCGTCCAGCAGCGTCACCGAATCATTGAACCTGACCACCCCGCTACAGGGGCGACGACGGTATTGTGTCTGTATACGTGCCCGTTGGCAGGCTGCACAGTCGCAGCCAAAAACCGGTACTAACTGGGCACCGCCCGTTCCCGTCAGCGTGATGGTCAGACTCATAGCTCTCCCTACAACGGCTTGGTGAAGCGGTAATGGCTTTGTACATAGCCTTCACGCAGATAAAAACGGTGTGCGTCGTGGCGTTGAACACTGGTGGAAAGCTCGGTCATTTCTGCGCCAGCCTCACGTGCTGTCGCTTCAGCCCAGGCCAGCAATTGACTGCCTACTTTTAGCCCTCGCGCCTGTGGCATTACAACTAATTCCTGAATTTCACCGATCCAGTTGGCGTGGTGCAGGTGAAACTGTAAGTGCAGACCAATCATCCCGACGACTTGTCCGTCCAATAGCGCCAGTTGGTAGCGCATATTGTGGTCCTGCAGATTTGCGGCATACCCGGCGCTAAATGCCTGGTGGTCAAATTTGCCCTGCTTTAGTTCGCAAATAAGCGCGTAAACCGAATCAACATCGTACAGCGTGGCGCGGCGTAATTCACAGACAGACATGTTTCTTCTCCTTGCGTCCCATCAGTGTGAGCAATGTATCGACTGACTGTAGCAAACTTCCATCGTTATTGAGGACATGGCAGTCAAACGGCGTGTAGCGTGCTGCGCGTTCGAGGCGGGCGGCGATTTCCATTGCGCTCTCCCGCCCGCGCATCTGCAGGCGCTGGCGCAAAATCTCTGGAGAAACCTGTAAGCAAATGGGCAAAAGCGAGGTGCCATAGCGCGTTTGCGCCTGTGCCAGATGGGCGCGCGATCCGTTGACGACGACATCGAAACCGGCGTGCAGCCAGAGGTCGATCTCCACGCCCACGCCGTAGTATAGGCCGTTGGCATGCCAGCTCAGCGCCAGCAGATTCTGCCCGGCGCGGGTAAAAAACTCTTGTTCACTGAGGGCGATATGATTTTCATTCCCGGCGTTAGCGGCTCGGGTAATGTAGCGGTGCGCCACCAGTAACTGCGTATGTTCCTGCTGGCGGAGTGCCGCCAGCAAACTGTCCTTACCTGAGCCGGATGGCCCCATCAGCCAGATCAGTTTTCCCATAGTCAGAACACCCTTTTCCCCTGACGCCAGACGTGATCGATATGGATGTGATCGCCCTTACGGTGTGCCAGCACCAGATCCGCACGCTTACCTTCAGCAATAACGCCACGATCGTTGAGATTCAGCGCTTGTGCCGGGTTGCGGGTGACCAGCCGGATTGCCTGCGATAGCGTAAAGCGGTTGGCTTCGTCATCGGCAACACGAAAGGCAGCATCGAGCAGGCTGGCGGGGTAGTAATCAGAAGAGAGGATATCCAGCAGGCCTAATTCTGCCAGCTTATGTGCCGCCACGTTGCCTGAGTGGGAACCACCGCGCACGATGTTTGGCGCTCCCATCAGCACATTCATACCATGCTGGCGTGAGGCTTCTGCGGCCTCAAACGTGGTGGGAAATTCGGCAATAACGCTGCCAAGCTGATGCGATTCCAGCACATGTTCATGCGTCGCGTCATCGTGGCTTGCCAGCGCAATCTGACGTTCGCGGCACATCTGCGCAATGGCTGAGCGGTTGGGCTGCGACCAGCGTGCCGCCAGTGCCACTTGTTCCTCTTCATAAAGAGCCATCTGCGCATCGGTGAGTGAATATTTGCCCTGATAATACTCGCGGTACTTCTCGCGGTTGGCAAATTGACGCTGACCCGGCGAGTGGTCCATCAGCGAAACCAGAGTTACCGGTTCGCGACCGACCAGCTTTTCAAACAGCGGCAGGGTGGTGTGATGCGGCAACTCACAGCGCAAATGCAGGCGGTGTTCAGCGCGATTGACCCCGCGTTTTTGTGTCTCTTCCACCGCGTTAATCATCTTCTCCAGGTTTTCCAGACGGTCGCCGCCGTCACGCACATCGCCAATGGCAACGGCATCCAGCACGGTCGTGATACCACTGGCGACCATCAGCGCGTCGTGGCTGCTCATTGCCGAATGGGCGGGCCAGTCCACCTTCGGGCGGGGGGTGAAGAATTTATCCAGATTATCGGTATGCAGTTCGATCAGTCCCGGCAACAGCCAACCGCCTTCACCGTCCAGCGCTTGCGGAAGACGGCTCTGGCCTTCGGCAACAGCGCGGATAACCCCGTCCTGTATTTCCAGCGATCCCTGCACCACTTCATTTTCCAGCACCAGCTTTACATTGTTGATAATCATGCTGTTGTTCCCATCAGGTGCAGGCGATCCGCTACGCGGTCGCGCACGGTTTGATCGTGAAAAATGCCGACAATTGCCGCGCCGCGGGCTTTCGCTTCTTCAATCAGTGCGACGACGGCGGCGCTGTTTTTGGCATCCAGTGAGGCAGTGGGCTCATCGAGCAGCAGAATGGGGTAATCAACGATAAACCCGCGAGCAATGTTGACGCGCTGCTGTTCACCGCCGGAAAACGTCGACGGTGCAAGATGCCACAGCCGCTCCGGGACATTCAGGCGAGTGAGCAGATTCGCCGCTTTGGCAGCGCATTCCTCGCGAGAAACCCCCAGATCAAGCAGAGGCTGCATTACGACATCCAGCGCGGAAATCCTTGGGATCACACGCAGAAACTGGCTCACCCAGCCGATGGTTGCGCGACGGACTTCCAGTACTTTGCGTGCCGGAGCCTGCACCAGATCCACCCATTCATCACTGTGGCGAATGTGGATGTGCCCTTCATCCGGCAGATAGTTGGCGTACAGCGACCGCAGCAGCGTTGATTTTCCGCTACCGGAATGGCCGTGAAGTACCACGCATTCCCCGTTTTTAACTTCCAGAGTGGCGTTTTGCAGCACCGGCAGACGTACACCGTTTTGCTGGTGGAGTACAAAAGTCTTACTGACATTTTCAACGCGAATCATGTTGGCCTCTTAATTCTGCAGTACGGACGACACCAGCAGTTGGGTATAGGGGTGATGTGGATCATCGAGCACGCGGTCAGTTAATCCACTTTCCACCACCTGACCTTGCTTCATCACCAGCAAACGGTCTGCCAGCAGACGCGCCACGCCTAAATCATGGGTGACAATCACCACAGCCAGATCCAGTTCCACCACCAGGCCGCGTAGCAGGTCCAGCAGTTTGGCCTGTACCGAGACGTCCAGCCCGCCGGTGGGTTCATCCATAAACACCAGTTTGGGATGGGTGACGAGGTTACGGGCGATCTGTAAACGTTGCTGCATGCCGCCGGAAAAGGTGGTCGGCAGGTCGTCAATACGTGAAGCGGGGATCTCGACCTCCTCCAGCCAGCGCATCGCGGTGGCTCGGATGTCACCATAATGGCGCGCGCCGGTAGCCATCAGGCGTTCGCCGATATTGCCACCCGCCGAAACCTGGCGGCGCAGACCGTCCATCGGATGCTGATGCACCACGCCCCATTCGGTACGCAGCAGGCGCCGGCGGTCGGCTTCACTCATGCCGTACAGCGAATGGTTCTGATACAAAATCTCACCGCTCTGCGGCGTCAGACGTGAGGAGATCGATTTCAGCAGCGTAGTTTTGCCGGAGCCGGACTCGCCGACGATGCCCAGCACTTCGCCAGGCCACAGGTCGAAAGAGACATCGCTGAAGCCCTTGCCCGGCGCGTAGAGGTGGGTCAGGTTGTTGACCGAAAGCAGCGGTTGCGTCATTTGCTGAGAGCCTCACTCTGTTGGCGGCAGTAATCGGTGTCGGAGCAGACAAACATCCGTTTGCCGGTGTCATCGAGCACCACTTCGTCGAGATAACTGTGGGTTGAACCGCAGATGGCGCAGGGCTCATCCCAGCTCTGCACCGTGAACGGGTGATCGTCAAAATCGAGGCTTTCCACCCGGGTATAGGGCGGAACGGCGTAGATCCGTTTTTCACGGCCTGCGCCAAACAGTTGCAGGGCTGGCATCATATCCATCTTCGGGTTGTCGAATTTTGGAATGGGTGACGGGTCCATCACGTAGCGCCCGTTAACCTTCACCGGATAGGCATAAGTGGTGGCGATATGGCCGAAGCGGGCGATATCTTCATACAGCTTCACCTGCATCACGCCGTACTCTTCCAGCGCGTGCATGGTGCGGGTTTCCGTTTCGCGAGGTTCGATAAAGCGCAGCGGCTCCGGGATCGGTACCTGAAAGATCAGGATCTGATCTTCAGTCAGGGGTGTTTCCGGGATCCGATGACGAGTCTGGATCAGCGTGGCGTCTTCTGTTCGCTCAGTGGTATTTACCCCAGTAATGCGTTTGAAGAAGTTGCGGATCGACACGGCGTTGGTAGTGTCATCTGCACCCTGGTCAATCACCTTCAGCACATCCGGCTCGCCAATCACGCTGGCAGTCAGTTGAATACCACCAGTTCCCCAGCCGTAGGGCATCGGCATTTCACGGCCGCCGAACGGCACCTGATAGCCGGGAATGGCGACCGCTTTCAAAATGGCGCGGCGGATCATGCGTTTGGTCTGCTCATCAAGATAAGCAAAGTTGTAACCGGAGAGGTTAGTGGTCACGAGAGGCCTCCTGTTGCAGACGTTTGAGCAGTTCCAGCTCGGCCTGGAAATCGACGTAATGGGGGAGCTTGAGGTGCGAAACAAAACCCGCCGCCTCGACGTTATCCGCATGCGCCAGCACGAACTCTTCGTCCTGCGCGGGTCCCGTGACCGTTTCATCGTATTCGGGTGCCTGTAGGGCTCTGTCCACCAGTGCCATTGCCATCGCTTTACGTTCACTCATGCCGAACACCAGCCCGTAACCGCGGGTAAAATGGGGCGCTTCGTTCTCTGGCGCGACAAAACCGTTGACCATTTCGCATTCGGTCATCAACAGTTCGCCGACATTGACCGCAAATCCCAGCTCTTCCGGTACAGTTTCCAGTTCCACATAGCCGCTGCGGATCTCTGCCGCAAACGGATGGTTACGCCCGTAACCGCGTTGAGTGGAGTAGGCGAGTGCCAGCAGATAACCTTCATCACCACGCATTAGCTGTTGCAGGCGTGAGGCGCGTGAGCAGGGGTAAACTGGCGGTGTGCGGGTGATGTCATCGGGCGTTGCCCCGTTATCTTCTTCACGCTTTGCCAGTCCCTGGTTTGCCAGCAGAGAGAAGACGTGTGGGGATGCTTCCTGTGCGCTATCAGCGGTTCGCAGTGGCGGCGTTTCGCCATTGGCCAGCAGGGTAAAATCCAGCAGGCGGTGGGTGTAGTCGTAAGTAGGGCCTAACAGCTGTCCACCGGGAATGTCCTTGTAGACGGCAGAGATACGGCGCTCCAGGCGCATCTCTGCACTGTTTAGCGGCTCGCTCACCGCCAGCTTTGCCAGCGTTGTGCGGTAGGCGCGCAGCAGAAAGATGGCTTCGACGTTATCACCACTGGCTTGTTTCAGTGCCAGCGCGGCCAGTTCACGGTCAGCAATCCCGCCTTCAGTCATCACGCGATCGACCGCCAGGTTCATCTGCTGTTCGATTTGCGTCACGCTCAGTTCGGCAATGTCATCATCGCCCCGGCGTCGGTTTTCTTGCAGTGCGTGGGCGTTGGCTATCGCCTTTTCACCCCCTTTGACGGCGACGTACATCAGCACACCTCCACATGGGTGGTTCGCGGAATAGCCAGCAACCGCTCGCCGCAGGTCAGGATCAGATCGACTCCCAGCGGGAACGGGTGCGGGCGTTCGGTGAGTTCATGAATAATGCAGTCAGGCAGTTGTGGCGCAATCATCCGTTCTTCTGCAATGCCCGCACCCGTCAGGCGCAGCATTCGGCCACCGCTTAAACCTGCGACCTGCACAATCAGGGTGGCACTGGTCTCTGGCGCAACGGCGGAGCCGGAGGAGAGTGCGTTCAGTTGTTCGCTGCTGATGCGTTCGTCGGCAACGGCAAATGCCGCCAGTTGTGGCTGATCCACCAGCGACGCGTTAGTGTGAAAACGCAGGTTCTGGCTGGCAATGTCATTATTCATGGAAGGTGCCAGCCAGACCGGTGTGTCGCCATCGACCAGTGTCAGTAACACGCTGGTGGTCGCGAGATTCAGCGGCTGCCAGCCGTGTTTCAGTTGATGCAAGGCGACAATCACCCCCGGTTCGCTCATTGCTTTCAGCAGACGACGAAAGCTTTGTTGCGCGTCCTGGACGGGTAGGTTAAAGGCTGTTTGTAAGGTCATGCGTTATCTCCGCGTACCAGCGTGAAGAAGTCGACCCGGCTGGCGTTAACTTCGGCACGGCGAGCGCTAATCAGTGCATCGCGTTCCGCTTCCAGCGGGGTAATAAGGGTTTCCATTAGGCTCTGGAAATGCGTCTGTTCCTGGAGCAGTGCGTCAATGACGGCGCACTGCTCAGCATGGTGTTTATTACGTCCGAGCAGGTAGCTGTAGCCCAGCGTGCCGCTTTTAAGGCGTACTACTGCGCGGGTGAGCGTGGTGTCGCCAGCAAAGAAACGGTTGCCGGTGCCGCCCATACGGGCCTGAATCTGCATCAGTCCGGTTTCTGGTGCGCGGATCAGTTCATATTCCGGCGTCAGCTTCAGTGCCTGCAGACGCGCATTCAGGGTTTCAGCGTTGCTGTAAGCCAGCACGCGCATCCAGTGCTGGCGGGTGGCGATATCGACGTGCATTCAGTCAGTGCTCCATGGTGAATTCGATCATGTCGGCGCGGGTCAGGCTGACGGAGTATTCCGCTGCATGCTCTTCGCCATCACGGTGGTTCAGGGTACGCACGCACAGCAGCGGCGCCATGTTGGGGATTTCCAGTATCTTGCTCTCTTTGGCCTGCGCGCGGCGGGCGCTGATACGCGTCTGCGTGCGCTGTAATGTCAGGCCAGATTGCTCGCGCAGATAGTCGTGCAATGAGCCGCTGTTAAAGCCCTGCAACAGGGGCCAGAGGGTGAGGTCGGAAAAGTAGTGGTCAATCTGACACAGAGCGATACCGTTCACCCGGCGCAGGGTGCGCAGATGAATGACGTTGTCGCCCTCTTTGACGCTCAATGCGTCGGCAATGTGGCTGGACGCCGGGCGCAGCACCGCCAGCAGTTTTTCGCTGGTAGGGTGGCTACCCTGGTCCAGCAGGTTCTGGCTGAAGCGCGCCTGAGCATTGAGTGGGTAATCGAACGGTCGCATCAGCACCAGTACGCCCACGCCCTGGCGACGCTGCACCCAGCCGCGTTCAACCAGTTGGTCGATGGCACGGCGCAATGTATGGCGGTTCACCTCGTAGCGCGCGGCAAGCTGATGCTCCGCGGGAAGGTAGTCGCCGCAGCGATAATGTTGACGAAGCTCCTGCTCAAGTCTCGCGGCAATCTCCTGATAACGCGTCGGATAACTGGTCGGATGTGTAGACAAGTGCATAGCAATCAATGCCTCGCTAATCAGATAAAGTGCTTACGTAAACGCTGGGAGAGGAAATCCAGCAGGCTGACGGTGACGATGATTAACACCATCAGGGCGCAGGTTTGCTGGAACTGAAAGCCGCGAATCGCCTCCCATAGCGTTACGCCGATCCCGCCTGCGCCGACCATCCCAACCACCGTGGCGGAGCGGACGTTGGACTCAAAACGGTACAGCGAGTAGGAGATGAGTAGCGGCATGACCTGCGGCAGAACGCCGTAGAGGATCTCTTCAATCTTGTTAGCACCGGTAGCGCGAATCCCTTCTACCGGACCGGGTTCAATGGCTTCTACTGCTTCGGAAAGCAGCTTGGAGAGCACCCCGGTGGTATGGATGAACAGCGCCATGACGCCTGCAAAAGGACCCAGGCCGACGGCGACGACAAACAGCATGGCGAAGACCATTTCGTTGATGGCGCGACAGGCGTCCATCGCCCTTCGCATCGGCTGGTAAATCCACCACGGCACGAGGTTATCGGCGCACATCAGGCCAAAAGGAATCGATAAAACAACAGCGAGGGCGGTACCCCAGACGGCGATTTGCAGAGTGACGGCCATTTCGCCCAAATAGTCCCGCCACTGGCTGAAGTCCGGCGGGAAGAAGTCGGCGGCGAAAGTCGCCATATTGCCGGAATCCTCGATCAGCGTGAGCGGGGCCATTTCGGCACCTTTCCACGAGACAACCAGCACGGCGAGAAGGATGGCCCAGCTCAGTAGCGAGAACCAGCTGCGCTTGGGTGGGGCGACGGTGATGGTTTGCATATTTGGCTCCGTTATTCTGTATTGCCGGATGGCAGCTTTGCCTGATCCGGCCTACGTTCGTACGCCCGGTAAGCATCGCGCCACCGGGCAATCCGTTACTGCACCGCTTTGGTGACGCTGGTCATCGCACCCAGTGCAGCAGTCAGGCGGTCGAGGTCGTCGAGCTGTGCTTTCAGCGCTGAGGTTTTGCTGGTTTTCTCTTCTGCATTCAGCCCTTTGTTGTCCTTCACGCCCTGCATCTCTTTAAACAACGCCAACTGACGAATCGGCACCAGTTGCAGATCGCTGGAGGCGCGGAATGGCGCCCAGCCCAGACGTTCCAGAGTGGCTTTCTCTTCTGGTGTTTTGCCGTAGTTCATAAAGAAGTCGTACACCTTGTCCTTGGTGTTTTCGGAGAGGTTCTTACGCCAGACGATCGGATCGCCCGGGATCAGCGGTGACTTCCAGATCACCTTCAGTTCTTTTAGTTTGTCTGGCGCGGAGGTTTTCAGTTTGTCGAGGTTTTCGGTGTTGTTGGTTGCCACATCCACCTGCTTGTTGGCGACCGCCAGGGCGTTAGTTTCGTGCCCGGCGTTAACCGTGCGTTTGAAGTCGCTGGCAGAAATATTGTTTTTGGCGAAGACGTAGTAACCAGGAACAAGGAAGCCTGAAGTGGAGTTAGGATCGCCGTTGCCGAAAGTCAGATCTTTGCGTTTGGCGATCAGTTCGTTCAGGTTGTTGATCGGGCTGTCTTTGTTAACGATCAGCACGCTCCAGTAACCCGGCGATCCATCTGCGGCGACGGTCTGTGCAAAGACCTGTCCGTTGGCGCGGTCCACTGCTTCCATGGCGGAGAGGTTGCCGTACCAGGCGATATCGACTTTGTTAAAACGCATTCCCTGGATGATCCCGGCATAGTCCGGGGCAAAGAAGGCGTTCACTTTTACGCCCAGTGATTTTTCCATGTCCTTCAGGAACGGTTCCCACTGTGGCTTCAGGTTTTGCTGTGATTCAGTCGAAATAATGCCAAAGTTCAGCGCTTTTTCCTGCTCTTCGGCATGCGCCGGGCTTAACAAGGTACTGATGCTGAACATGCTGGTGAACGCCAGCGCGGCAACGGCCTTATAGCTCATGTTTTTTCCTCAACGAGTCATTGTTCCAGGCTATTTCACTTGTCAGCCTGGCCTTTTCAGTTCAATTAAGCAGCCTGCGCGTTCTGTTCGACGCGGTTCATGCTGCGGTAGAGATGATCAAATCGATCGTTATCGAAGTGTTGGCTGCTGCCATCAAAGAAGACGTTCCCCTGACGCAGTGCGACAATGCGTTCGCAGTAACGCAGGGCGTAATCCACCTGATGCAGCGTGACAACCACGGTGATGCCGTCGGTCTGGTTAATGTCGCGCAGGGTGTCCATCACGATGCGCGCAGATTCCGGGTCCAGCGAGGCAATCGGCTCATCGGCGAGGATCACTTTTGCCTGCTGCATCAGCGCGCGGGCGATGGCGACGCGTTGCTGCTGCCCGCCTGAAAGCGTGGAAACGCGCTGATATGCAAAGTGCGCCATGCCAACGCGGGTTAGCGCCTGTAACGCACGTTGTTTCTGTTCTGACGTAAACCAGCTAAAACAAGTGCGCCAGAACGGTGTGCTGCCGAGCGCACCAATCAGCACGTTCTCCAGCACGGTCAGACGGTTCACCAGATTGAACTGCTGGAAGATGTAGCCGGTGTGAGCGCGGCTTTTGCGAATGTCGCGCGCCAGCCGGCCTTCACGCTGTACGGTGCGACCTAACAGTTCGACGTGACTGCCTGGTGATTTATCACCAGTAATCAAACCGCTTAAATGGCGTAAAAGGGTGGATTTGCCGGAGCCAGACGGCCCAAGCAGAGCGACCATCTCACCGGCACCGATATTGAGATCAACCGCGTTTAGCGCCTGATGTTGATTGAAGGATTTGGAGAGTTTTTCGACGCGAATAATCGTTTGCATGATGCGGCCTCCCTAAAAAAGTGGCCCCATCGTGGCGGATTAATGTGACATTTTCGTTAAAGGAAGGTTACCTGGCGATGAAGAGTTGAGCGAGATTTGATGACAGTACGGGAGGGCGAGCCTCCCGTCAGGTTACTCGGTTGGCTGCGGTTGCTTCACGACGTTAATCATCCATGGCACACCGTATTGATCGGTGACTTTACCGAATCCGTGCGCCCAGAAGGTTTCCTGCCAGTCCATTTCGATTTGGCCTTTGGCGGCAAGTTTGTCAAACCAGCGCTTCCCTTCGTCGACATGTTGCGTATCAAGAACCAGCGTGAAACCGGAATAATGTGCGTTTCCTGATGAAACAGCATCACTCATCATGATATCGCTGCCCGCGATACGCAGATTAGCGTGGGCTATTGCAGTATCGGGGAATTTCATACCTGAAGGGCAACCCTCTTCGCTGTCCTGTGCCGATTTGGGCATTTCACCAAAGTTGATTTTGTAGAGCAGCTCTGCGCCCAATGTCTGTTGGTAGTATGCGATGGCGTCGGCGCAATTGCCGGCAAAAGAGATGTAGGGACTTAATGGCATAATTTTTACCTCAGTAAAAGAAGCCAGTTAAGTGTAGTTAGCGTAAGCCCGGTAAGCGAAGCGCCACCGGGCATAATCATTAGTTCTTTTTCACGAACTCGGATTTCAGTTTCATTGGGCCAAATCCATCGATCTTGCAATCAATGTTGTGGTCGCCTTCAACCAGACGGATGTTTTTCACTTTGGTCCCAATCTTCAGCATTGAAGAGCTACCTTTTACCTTCAGATCTTTCACGACGGTAACGCTGTCGCCGTCGGCCAGCAGGTTGCCGTTAGCGTCTTTCACGATCAGTTCGTCGCTGTCCTGAGCCGGTTCAGCATCGTTCCATTCGTGGGCGCATTCCGGGCAAATGAACATGCCGTTATCTTCGTAAGTGTATTCGGAGTTGCATTGTGGGCAGTGTGGTAATGACATGTAGATTTCCTCAAAAGTCAGCAGGGGCAAAAGCGCCCAAAAATGGCAGATTGCCGAAAAAGGCCGCAATTATACATAAAATCCCTGCTTTTGTCGGGACTACTGTCCGATTAAGAAAAATGGCAGGCTGCAGTTAAACACCACAATACCTTTGCTTTCCAGTACCTGAAATCCGGACTGAATATTTTTTAAGGGAAATTGCTACGCTTTGTTATTTAAGATAAGGTGAGGCAAACCACCTGATATTCATAGGTCACACGACTTTCAGTATCACTTAGCCATTGTATGTGAATGCTTCACGACCCCTTAATTTAGGTAGGGGAATTAAGCTGGCATTTTTTAAAACTGAACTACTCTCTTTATCTTTCTTACTTAATACAGTAAGTGAGAGGCCTCAGGCCAACGGTTATACATTGAATTCTATATTAAAAATATCAATTGGTTGTTTTGATTTTTAATTATTTCCACACGTAATTATAAAAGCCGAAAGTCTATAAATAAAACGATTTGGCTAAATAAAAGCACTGCTATTTGCGTTAAGGAAAAATTTTCCATGTACACACAGACAATATATGAATTAAGTCAGGAAGCTGAACGCTTGCTGATGCTCTCTCAGGAACATCTCAAGCAATTACAAAAATTGCCCGCGACATCGTTGGATAACGTCACGCAGAAAGAAGGAGAGCATAGCGGACAGGTACAGCCCCTGCATTTCAGTGCGCGTGGCATGGATGTCCAGCAGGCAACGCTCAACAATGAGCTGCGAAAGATAACGCGTCTGGAGATGGTGCTGGCTATTGTCGGCACCATGAAGGCGGGTAAATCGACGACAATAAACGCGATTGTGGGTACGGAGGTTCTGCCTAATCGTAATCGCCCGATGACGGCGCTGCCGACGCTTATCCGCCATACGCCAGGTCAGAAAGAGCCGGTGCTGCATTTTTCTCATGTTGCACCGATTGATGCCTTGATGAATTTATTACAGCAGCGCGTGCGGGAGTGCGATCGCCAGCTTCTGACTCAGACGCTGGAAATTGATAAGGATATGAATGCCCTGCTTCAGCGTATTGAAACCGGCGTGGCATTTGAACGGTATTATCTTGGCGCAGAACCTATTTTCCACTGTCTCAAAAGTCTGAACGATCTTGTGCGTCTGTCAAAAGCGCTGGAGGTCGATTTTCCTTTTTCCGCTTACGCAGCGATTGAGCATATTCCGGTTATTGAAGTTGAGTTTGTGCATTTGGCCGGGCTGGCGAGCTATCCGGGGCAATTGACCCTGCTGGATACGCCGGGGCCAAATGAGGCGGGGCAGCCGCACTTACAAAAGATGCTTAATGAACAGCTGGCGCGGGCTTCAGCGGTGCTGGCGGTGATGGATTATACCCAACTGAAATCTATTTCGGATGAGGAAGTCCGTCAGGCCATTACAGCGGTTGGAAAGTCGGTGCCGTTGTACGCTCTGGTGAATAAATTCGATCAGAAAGACCGCAATAGTGATGATGAAGAGCAGGTGCGGGCGTTGATTTCCGGTACCTTGATGAAAGGCGCTATTACACCTGAACGTATTTATCCGGTTTCTTCAATGTGGGGATATCTGGCGAACAGGGCGCGTCATGAGTTGACGACTAACGGGCGGTTGCCGGATCACCATAAACAACGCTGGGTACAGGATTTTGCCGAAGCGGCGCTCGGCAGGCGCTGGCGAACCACCGATCTTGATGATACGGAGCATATTAGGCATGCCGCCGATTTGCTTTGGGAAGATTCATTGTTTGAGCAGCCGATTCAAAAATTGATCCATGCTGCCTACGCTAATGCTTCGCTCTATGCACTACGCTCTGCGTCGCATAAGTTATTGAACTATGCGCAAAGCGCGCATGAATACCTGGAGTTTCGCTATCACGGCTTAACAGTAGCGTATGAAAAGCTGCAGCTGAATGTCAGCCATATTGAAGAAGATATGCAGCAGCTTCAGGTGAGCCAGGAGCGGGTGAGTGATGAAGTTAACCACGAGGTTGAGCTGGCGCTGGAATCTGCCACGGCGTTTCTCAATCAACAGCAAGCCGATATTCTTTTTAGAATTAATGCGTTCTTTGCAAAAGAAAACGTGTTGAGGATTTCACAACACGGTATGGGAGCGTCCATTGCAGCGGCGGAAATGGCGGGTGAAATGCTGGTGCTGCATGACGAAGGGCAAGCGAAGATTGTATTAGATAAAATTCGGTCGTCCTGTGAAGTCGTCCTGCTGGCAGCGCAGGAGAATATCAGTCGCGATTTGGCGTTGCGTTTTGAGCAACTGGAGTCGACGCTGTCGCGGACGTTAAACGAGGCCATGAGGCCAATTGAGCTGCGGGTGAAAGAGGAACTGAGCCATACCGGATTTCGTGCGCGGATCCGTTTTCCGGCATTTCATGCGGCGATGTTCAACTTCAATACTCGCCAGTTGTTTAACGAAGCCATTGAACAGGATATGCCGTCGGAAAATACCACCTCCACGGTGGGAGGCGTGCGGGACACTTTCTCCCGCTGGCTGAACCAGCCAAACTGGGGATGGAATGATTACGTTGAAACCAAAACGCGTTACCTGATTGATATGAGCGTACTGCACAAGAGCCTGGTGCAGTACGTCACCCTGTTTTGCCAACAAATCCGTAAAGCTTTAGTGGCGCAGGTCGATATTTCCGTTACGGCAGGTATGGCAACGTTTTTTGCCGATTTTTCACTGAGCCTGACGCAATTACAGGCGAGCCTGCGTGAGAGTTTGGCCCTGCGTCAGCAAAATGAATCTGCAGTGAATGCCCTGAGTGAGCAATTACAGCATCGTATTGCGACTGCGGCATGGATTTATGAAGATTCTCGCTTGCTACGTGACGATATTCACACCCTTTTTGCAGTAGAGCATACATGACTAACGTGTTACTGGAAGGCCCAGGGCGGACGCTGGAGTGTGTCTACCCGAAGTTTATGGTCGATCTGGTTCAGGGAGATGAAACCAAACGTTCCGGCGGTTTTCTGCAACAGCAGAAGCGACTGCGCGCGCGCCTGACGCAAGAAGTGTTATCCCAGACTCAGCTTCGGGCGTGGGTTATGGCGGGAGTGTCCAGCGAGCACCTGGTTATGCGTCTTAAGCTGGTGGAGAAACTGGCGGGAATGATCGATCCGGGGCATCTGGCACTGATGCGTATTGCTGAACGACTGTTGTTTATGCATCAAATGGAAAATCCGCGCGGTCAGGCCACCCAGGGCGTAATGCTGCAGATAAGCGCACTCTCCGACTGGTTTACACAACGCAGCGCTTATAAAAAGAAGGCGCTTGTCCAACGAGGGCTGACTGTCCAGGCTGGTGAACATAGCGAACAAATTTTTACTCGCTGGCGTGCCGGCGCTTATGACGGCTGGTCATTGCCGGGGCGCTGCTTCATCGCGCTGGAGGAGCTACGTTGGGGAGCCTTTGGAGATGCCTGTCGGCTGGGGAATGCCGATGTGGTATCGATGCTAAAAGACAATCTGCGCACGATGGCTACCCAGGCGCTGGCACATAGCGTAAATGCTGCACCTACTACGCGTCATTATTATCACCAATGGCTCAGTACACCTGCTGTCGGCGGATCAAGTGAACACAACGATATGCTGAGCTGGCTTGGTGACTGGTGTGATGCAGAGCGGCATCCGGTGAGCTGGTCGGTAACGCAGCGTTGGCAAAATGTGGCGTTGGGAATGCCGAGGCTGTGTTCGGCAAAGCGGTTAGTTGATGCGATGGTTGAAGAGATTTTTGCACCGTCCTCTCTCATGGGTTGAGAGGGGACGGTGAGTACGTTGGGGCAAACTTAGTGGTGCAGAGAATCCGCTGGTGTGGCCGCAGTCTCTGTGACGACCGGCTGTTTGTTAAAACGTTTGGCGTACAGCGCGGTGATAATTGGTACCAGAATCGCAGTGACAATAACGCTGGCGGCAACCAATGCCGTCGCTGAGGCGGCAACGGGTTCAAATGCCGGGTTAATCTGAGCGATGATCACCGGATTTGCCACCGCAGCACCTGCCGCAGAAGAGGCTGCGACGCCCGCAGTACCGTTCCCTCCGCCAATGACACGGTCGGCAATAATCAGCGGGATACCAGTAATAACGATTACCGCGACACCCAGCAGGATACCCAGCAGACCGGTATCAACAATGACGCTCAGGTTAATGGTGTTACCCAGCGCGAAGCCGAAGAACGGAATCAGCACCGGCGTCGCTTTGCTGAAGAAGGAACGCAGGTCGTGATCCAGGTTACCCAGCGCAAAGCCAATCAGGAACGGTAAGACTGCACCGACGAAATGGTGCGGTTCGAAGGAAGCGAGACCTGCAGAACCCAGGATGACCATAGTCATTAACGGGCCAGACTCCAGTGACATCAGAACGAATGCGCCGGACTCTTCTTTAGTACCGTACTGATTCATCAGGCTGGCGTACAGACCACCGTTGGTCATGTCCATTGCCGAGACTATCGCCAGAACGGAAAGACCCGCAAAGAAACCAGTTTGAATACCTGTGTCAGGGATAAATGAAGCGGCAATCATTGCCACTGCCCAGGCCACGGCTATTTTGGTTAATACCAGCGTACCGGATTTGCGTAATACCGTTCCGGTTGCGCGTAAATCAATAGATGCGCCAATACAAAAAAACCACACAGCCAGAATCGGAACGGTGCCGCTGATCATTCCTTTTGTAAATGAACCGAAATAAGCACCGGTATCGGGAGCTAACGTATTTAATACTGCGCCTAATAACAGTGGAATCAACATCATTCCGCCGGGGATGCGTTCAATCGTGGCTTTAATTTTCATAAACGTCCTCATGTCTTGTCGCTGGTATCAAACGCGCAAGAAATTAAAAATTATTTAAATTCAAATGGTTACTTAAAAATAACAACAAAGAAAACGGCTATCTCTTTGTTTTATAAAATCTAACGCGGCATACGTTGAGCATCTAACTGCTCCCAGGGATATTGCGTCTGGAATTAGTGTGCATTCATGAGAACGATGATTCAATCAAAATAAAACGGTGTTTTAGTTATCTTCATCACATATTCCGAGCAAAAATTCCTAAAGCTTCCGGCTATTAAAAAATCTGTGAATTTTTTGTGAAGGGATTAGATGTTTTTTTCGCTAGCAGAATAATAATGACTGCGGTGATTGTTGGTGCGACAGGGTGATTCTCTTGTAGATAATTGCCAATAAATCGCAACGACTTTATGTAAAAAAGCTGACTAAGAATGACCTTATTTACGCATGTTGACGAAATGAAAAACTATGTGTGAAGTTGATCACAAATTTAAACACTGTTAGGGTAAAGAGGTCATTAACCGCCCAATCAGGCGTCAACAGGTTCGGTTGTACTGCACACTTCAGGTCAGTGTAAGTAAACCTGCTACGCTTGTTACAGGGATTGCGCCAGTGCATTCCCCGCAAGGCCGATGACCTTAGCGCATGCTGCGTTGAGTGATTCATTCTGTGCGCGACAGGGCTAAGTCTAAGAGGACAGGTATGCTAAAAAGGAAAAAAATAAAACCTATCACGCTTCGCGACGTCACCATTATCGATGACGGTAAACTGCGAAAAGCCATTACCGCTGCGTCGTTAGGTAATGCAATGGAGTGGTTTGATTTTGGTGTTTATGGGTTTGTAGCTTACGCATTAGGTAAAGTGTTTTTCCCGGGGGCTGACCCCAGCGTGCAGATGGTTGCTGCACTTGCCACCTTCTCCGTTCCCTTTCTGATTCGACCGCTTGGCGGATTGTTCTTCGGTATGCTCGGCGATAAATATGGTCGCCAGAAGATACTTGCTATCACGATTGTGATTATGTCGATAAGTACGTTCTGTATCGGACTTATCCCTTCGTATGCCTCCATTGGTATCTGGGCGCCAATACTGCTGCTGCTGTGTAAGATGGCGCAGGGCTTCTCAGTGGGTGGGGAGTACACCGGCGCATCAATTTTCGTCGCGGAATACTCTCCCGACCGTAAGCGTGGGTTTATGGGGAGCTGGCTGGATTTCGGCTCCATCGCGGGATTTGTGCTGGGTGCGGGCGTCGTGGTGTTGATCTCCACCGTCGTCGGTGAGGAGAATTTCCTTGACTGGGGCTGGCGTATTCCGTTCTTCCTCGCGTTGCCGTTAGGGTTGATTGGTCTGTATCTGCGTCACGCTTTGGAAGAGACTCCGGCGTTTCAACAGCACGTTGATAAGCTGGAGCAGGGCGACCGTCAGGGTTTGCAGGAAGGGCCGAAAGTCTCCTTTAAGGAAATTGCGACCAAGCACTGGCGTAGCCTGCTGGCGTGTACTGGTCTGGTGATTGCGACAAACGTCACCTATTACATGCTGCTCACTTATATGCCGAGCTACCTGTCGCATAACCTGCATTATTCTGAAGATCACGGTGTGCTGATTATTATCGCCATCATGATCGGGATGCTGTTTGTACAACCGGTGATGGGGCTGCTCAGCGACCGTTTCGGGCGTCGTCCGTTTATTATTATGGGCAGTATTGCGCTGTTTGTGCTGGCGATCCCGGCATTCATTTTGATTAACAGCAACATTATCGGCCTGATTTTCGCTGGTTTATTGATGCTGGCGGTGATCCTCAACTGCTTTACCGGGGTAATGGCATCATCGTTACCGGCGATGTTCCCGACGCACATTCGTTACAGTGCGTTGGCTGCGGCGTTTAATATTTCGGTATTGATTGCCGGTTTGACCCCAACGCTGGCTGCCTGGCTGGTGGAAAGTTCGCAGAATCTGATGATGCCTGCTTACTATCTGATGGTGATTGCGGTGGTGGGTTTAATTACCGGCGTGACCATGAAAGAGACCGCTAATCAGCCACTGAAAGGAGCGACCCCTGCGGCTTCGGATATACAGGAAGCGAAAGAAATCCTCGGTGAGCACTACGATAACATCGAGCAGAAGATTGAAGATATCGATCAGGAAATTGCTGAATTGCAGGTCAAGCGTTCGCGACTGGTACAGCAGCACCCGCGTATTGATGAGTAATCTTTTCCTGTAAGCCAGGGCTTAGAGCCTAATAGGGCAGGCTCTTAAGGTTGGCTTAATCTCTGTCAGGCAAACTCTCCTCCAGATTATTGGAGGAGAGTGTCATGAAAACCCGTATTTATGAAAGTTTAACCACCGTATGCAGCGTGCTGATCGTGAGCAGCTTTTTGTACGTATGGGTGAGCTCTTACTGATCTTTCTCCAGCACCACCCAGGCTCGGGTGCCGGTAGTTCCGACGCGATTCTGCAAGAAGAACTGGCCATGGTGGAGCTGGGTTATACGGCTAACAATACTCAATCCCAGGCCAATGCCGCCGAAACGACTGTCCATGCGTACAAACGCCTGGCTTAACTCCCCGCATTTACTTTCATCAATTCCTGGCCCTTCATCCTCGACGGCCATCAACGCATCGTGTTCTGTGTTTAGGACAATCGTAATATTAGTGCCTTCCGGGCTGTAACGATGTGCGTTTTCCACCAGGTTTCGCAGCAGCATACGCAGCAGCGTGACGTCACCCCGGACGACGACATCCGTGGCGCTCTCTGGTAGTAATAGCGTCTGTTGCCGCTGGTCCAGCATAGTGCTGAGCTCATCGTAGGAAGGCAATATCACGTCTTCCAGCAGTTTCACATGCTGGTAATTCCCGGCGGAAAACGACTGACCCACACGGGCGAGCTGCAGTAGCTGCGACACGCTGTCCATCATTTGGTCAAGACGGGCAATCAACGGCGAAACGTCAACGTTGTGGGCTTTTGACAGCAGTTCCAGGTGCAGGCGAACGCCGGATAACGGCGTTCGAAGCTCGTGGGCGACATCGGCGGTAAACAGACGTTCGTTTTCGATGGTGGTGGTCAGTCGCGTCACCAGTTGATTGAGGGCCGAGACTACCGCCTGGATCTCAATGGTCGAGCTGCGAATAGCGATAGGAGTCAGGTTATCTGCCGTACGTGCTTCTAACTCTTTTTGTAAATCAGCAAGGGGACGGGTAATACGCCGTACTGCCTGATAGCAAATAATCAGCGTCAGGCTGACCATAAAGATACCGGGGACGATCAGGCTGGCGATGGCCTCGCGGATCTCATGCATGATGTGGCGATCGTTGTTACGGTTTTCGCGTAACGCCTGCTCGAACAGCTGTATTTGTTCAGTGCTTTCGTGCCATAGCCAGAAGGTACTAATCAGCTGAAAGACCAGCAGAATAAGGCCAATCGTCAGCATCAGGCGGTGACGAAGCGGGAGCGGTTGTTTTAAAAAATGTATCAGCTTCACTTAGCTTTCCCCGGTAGCAACCAGCATGTAGCCAAATCCTCTGACCGTGCGGATGCGTGATTTCCCGACTTTGTCGCGCAGATTGTGAATGTGGACTTCAAGCGTATTTGTCGACGGCTCGTTATCCCAACTGTAGATGTCGTTATACAGAATTTCCCGGTGTACCGGGCTGCCCGCTTTGAGCATCAACCGCGACAGTAGCGCGTACTCTTTGGGCGTTAAGATAACCTCTTGTCCGTCCAACCACACCTGGCGACGACCAATATTCAGCGTCAGGTTACCGATAATAAGTTCACTCTCACCCTGGCTGTTATGACGACGTAATAGCGCCCGGATGCGGGCGTGCAGTTCCTCCAGAGCGAAGGGTTTTACCAGATAGTCATCGGCACCGACGTCCAGTCCGTTGATACGATCTTTGAGCGTGTCACGAGCGGTGAGGATCAGTACCGGTAGGGTATATTTCTTCTGCCTGATACGGTTCAGAAAATGCAGACCGTCTTCATCGGGTAAACCGAGATCCAGAACTACCAGACTATAATGTCCGGTCTCCAGGCAATGCTCTGCTGCACGGGCGGTTGACACGCCATCGCAGGCGTAACCTTCCGTTTGCGCGGCGAGTATCAGCCCCTGTAACAACAGCGTATCGTCTTCAACAATCAAAATTTTCATTCGGTTAGCCTCCCCTGCATGGTTGCAGAATATCATCTGCGCCCTGGTAATAGGTTGTCTGTACGCCTGTTAATCCCAGCAGGGTTGAGAAGAGATTATCCTGTGAGAAATCTTCAGCGTTTGCCCGTTTTTGCAAACATGTCTGAGAGATCTGGTAGCGCTGCTGGTAATCCTCTGACAACCAAAGCAGCATCGGTACATGCTTTTGTGTGTCCGGTGCAATCGAATACGGCAGGCCGTGCAAATAGACGCCATTTTCCCCTAAGGATTCACCGTGATCGGAAAGATAGACCAGACTGGTGGTGAAATTATCCTGATGCGCTTTCAGTATATTAATTGCTTTATCAACAATATAGTCGACGTACAGGATGGTGTTGTCGTAGGTATTCACCAGTTGTTGCTGTGAGCAGGTCTGGATTTCGTTCGTGTCGCAGGTTGGGGTAAATTTCTTAAACTGTGGCGGATAGCGATTGTAATAGGTCGGACCGTGACTGCCGATAGTGTGCAGTACAATCACGCCATCACCCTGCAACTGATTAATGTACTCTTCCAGCCCGTGGAACAGGACTTCGTCATAGCATTCACCATCAATACACTGCCCCGACAGGTTCAGCTCGGTCATATTCTGATGCGGTACGCGGTCACATGCACCTTTACAGCCGCCGTCATTATCATTCCACAGCACGTTAACCCCCGCCCGTTGGATGATGTCGAGTACGCCTTCCTGGTGGTGCGCCAGCTCTTCATCATAATGTGCGCGCGGCATGTCGGAGAACATGCAGGGTACGGAAACGGCTGTCGCCGTACCGCAGGAGGTGGTGCGCGGGAAATAGACCACGTTATCTTTTTCCAGCAGAGGATTGGTTTGGCGCGAATAACCCGACAGCGAGAAGTTATCGGCGCGCGAGGTTTCGCCGAGAACCACAATGGTGAGGTTTTTACGTTTTTCTTTTGTCATCAATGGATTGCGATGAGTATCTTCACCGATGCGTACCAGTGGCAGATTAGCCAGCCGTTGGTGGGAATACCAGGACGACGTAGCCACAATGCTGTTAGACGGGCTGAGGGACTTAACCAACTCTTTGTTATTGCGAAACAGCGAAGCGTAATCTTTATAGAAGAAGGCGGCGACCAGCACGATCAGCAGAGCGGATACCAGTATATTGGCCCCTCGATACAACACGCTACGCAATACTGGCGCTGCCGGTTTGATTTTGATCCAGCAAGCGATTACCGCTGCCATGATGCCGCTGAATCCAAGCGTCACGATCATTTGCGGCGTCAGCAGGGCGAAGGTTTCCGCTGGTGTGGTATCCATCATATTGGCGATCATCGAGCGGTCGATGATGATGCCGTAAGTCATAATGAAATACTGGGCAGATGCGCCTGCCAGAATGAAAATGCAGGCCAGCAGGCGGTTAAGCCACAGGAAAGAGGCCAGCGTCAGTACAATGTTCATAACGCTGAAGGCAACTACCGGCATTGATAAAAATACCAGTACGTTGCGCAGGGAATCCAGCGGCAGGTCTTGTAGTACCTGTTTGTAGAACGCAATGTTCAGGAAGGTCGCAAGATAAAATGAGATCAGCAGAAGCCAGCTGATTTGCCCGAAAGTCGGTCTTTTAAACAGGAGCTTTAACATTAAGGGGGTTCCATCAACTAAGTGGGGCAGATCCTCTCAAAGTAAAATTAAGCCAACCTTAAGTTCTTAATGTTTGCATTTACCGGCTGGTTGCGTGATGAGTAAGCCCGATGAGCTGGTGCTATCGGGCTTCAGTGAGCATCGAAATTAATTACGGTTAACCGGAGCATCTAACGGATACGGGTTTTTATGGATCCGGTTGTAATTGAGGGCATACAGCGCGGTGATGATCATCAGCATCACGAACGACCACATTACCTCTTTGGCACCAGAGCCAACCACGGCCCAGATGCAGTAGACAAATGCCACGAAGGTCACCACTAAGTACAGTGGACGCGCTTTACCAAAGTGTCCGTGGCCCAGCAGCAACAGGGCGGCGCAGGTATAAAGATACGGGACCAGCGTGAAGATGACGGATACCGAAGAGACCAGACCAAACTCTTTTGCGGCATTCGGCGACATGCTACTGAACTGGAAGATAGTCATCAGAATACCGACGATAATTAACCCGGCAACCGGGGTACCGGCTTTGTTAACGCGGGCGAAAATCGGCGGGAACAGACCATCATCAGCTGCTGCTTTTGCTGTCTGTCCAGCAAGTAGCGTCCAGCCGCCCAGTGACCCCAGGCACCCTGCAGCCGCACAGAATGAGACGATCGCCCCGGCGGTGTTACCCAGCGCCATTCGTGCTGCATCACCGAACGGAGAGGCAGAGACGCGCAGTGCAGCGTTAGGGATCATACCCATAATCGCCGTTGTGGAGAGTACGTAGCAGACGGCGGCAATTAGCACCCCGCCAATAGTGGCGATAGGAACGTTACGTTTGGGGTTTTTGACTACGCCTGCTGCCACAGAGGCACTTTCCACCCCGATAAATGACCACAGAGTGACGTTTAAAGTGCTTTGGATTGCGCCGAAGGTGTTCATGCCGCTGACGTTCCAGGCTGCCATATAGGTTTCACCACGGAACCAGAACCAGCCGAAGACCGCAATCCCGACAATAGGCACCAGCGCCAGCACGGTCGCCACGGCCTGCACGCGGGTGATCATTTTCGGCCCGACGATATTCAGCAAAACGAAGATCCACAGTACGGCCACGCAGGTTAGCGTTAAGACCAGTGGGTCTTTTAAGACAGGAAAGAAGTAGCTCAGGTAACCAACGCCAATCACCACCATTGCGATGTTACCGATCCAGCAGGCCAGCCAGTACAGCACGTTAGTCTGGTAGCCTAAAAAAGGCCCGAAGCAACGGCGTGCATAAGCGTATGAACCACCGGGACTGGAGTCTAAGGACGACATTTTGGCGTATACCATCGACAGTGCCAGAGCACCGATAATAGTGACCAACCATCCGTAGATTGCAATCCCGCCAGTTGACGCAAGGTTTGCGGGTAGCAGGAATACACCGGAACCCATAATATTCCCCGACACCATAAGGGTGACGGGGATTAAGCCCACTTTGTGAGCATCAGCATCCGTCGACATATTTTTTTACTCCTGATAAGGATAAATGACGACGTATCATACCTCTTCACACGGCTATTTTATGATGTCGGAAAAGGGGTATCGCTAATGCTGATATTATTGTGGCTTATCGCTTAATGGTTAAAAATCAGGCAGCCGAACGTTCCCGATAATGACTTACATAATGCAGTGGCGTCATGCCATAGAACTCTTTGAATACGGAAATAAAATATGACGTGCTGTTATATCCGCACAACTGAGATACCTGTGAAATATTTTTTCCGTCCATCATTAATTGATTAACTGCATATCGCATTCGACAGGTGGTAATTATTTGACTGTAACTTGTATTTTCACTTTTAAGCTTTTTCTTTAACAAACTGGGGCTCAGGCATAAGCAACTGGCGACCATGCTTAAATTCCAGTCTTTATGAATATCGCTCTCAATGATGTGGTAAACGCAGTCGCTGATACGGTTGCGTAGCATATGCATGAGGAGGGAGATAAACTTTTTACTGTCGAGAAAACGTGATAACACAGTGAATAACAACGAGCGTTTACGTTCGGATTCACTTTCATTCTGGCTATCCATCACGCTGTGTTGAGCGGCGACCCGAAAGACATCCGGCGTCAGGCAGACGGCGGTCATTACCGGGTTGGCACTGCGTTGCCAGAGGGGGATCTGTGACAGATCTTTATTTAAGAACCGTAAGTAATCTTTAATGATACTGCGGCTGATATGGACAACCAGCGCATTATTGAGTGAAGAGAAGTCGATAATATTATTTTCACAAGCTAATAACGCCATATGGTTAGCTTTTAAACTGATGGCTTCTTTTCCGTTAATCCTTAACCAAACATCTTTCTCCGTTAATACAACAACACAAGCTTCTTTGCTGCAAGCCCTCATACCCGAACTCCTGGAATATGAACATAAAATACCGTTGCTCACCAAGGGGTGAACAATACCGGTTAAATGGAATTGTATGATGAATCAAGACCTGCGTTAAAATAGCGTGATTTAAAGTAATTACAATATTTTTAGGAATTATCGCGGTGTACATAATTATTTACGCAAGTGGCAATACGCTTTTTTTGTATAAAAAAAGCGCGGGGTGGTCCCGCGCAAAAAGGTATGACAATGTTATTGTTTTGCAGCAATACTCAGGAATTACTCAATTATCATGTGTCAACCTTGAAAGCAGAAAAGCAGACTAAGCAAAAAAAGACTTATGCTTTCACGCACATGACGTGATACACACCGTCAATAATTTCCGTTCCTTCGGTTTCATGTTCAAAGCCAGGGAAGTGATGGTCCCAGGACTGCAACGAACGCAGGTATCCGATCTGCGGGCTGTTGGCGTCGCCAAAATTTTCACCGGACAGCAGCATAGGAATTCCCGGTGGGTAAGGAATTACGGAATTTGCTGCGATACGGCCCTGCAGATTTTCGATGGCCACCATCTCAACGTTGTCGCTTACTATCGCGTTATAAGCTTCACGCGGGGTGATTTCCGCGACAGGCAGGCCGGAGTAGGCCGCATTGAGTTTGCTGCCAGGGTTGTTTTCTTTCAGCCATGCAAACATGGTGTCGCCCAGGTCGTGAATGCCCATGTTTGCGTAAGAGTCGGGATGTTCCGCTACCAGTTCAGGCATAACCTGCGACAGCGGAGTATTGGCATCGTAGTGGTGTTTGAAAGAGCACAGTGTGTTGATTAATGTGCCCCATTTCCCACGGGTGATACCCATTGAGAACAGGAACATAATCTGGAAATCGGTAGTACGTGTTGGCACGATACCGTGACGTCCAAGCCAGGCTGTGACCAGAGCTGCCGGTACGCCGGACTCTTCCAGTTCGCCATCGTCGCCCATACCCGGTGCCAGAATGCTGACTTTAATCGGGTCCAGCATGCTCCAGTTATCCGGCAGGTCTTTAAAACCGTGCCAGGATTCACCCGGCCGCATCACCCAGCAATTTTGGTCAGTGGTCAGGAGTTGGGTTGGCGCGTCAGCAAAGTCATAGGTTTTGCCGGTCTGCGGATCGGTTACGACCTCTTTGTTCCACGGTTTGAAGAACCAGTCTCCCTCGGTAGTGAACTCTTTGTATAACCGCGCCATGGCTTGACGGAAGTCGACTGCTTCGTCGATCACTTCCTGAGTCAGCGACAGGCCGCTGTTGCCGTCCATCATGGAGACTGCCACGTCGTTCGATGCGCAGATGGCATATAACGGCGAGGTGGTGGCGTGCATCATATACGCCTGGTTAAAGCGGGAGAAATTGACGGCACCGCGACCTTCACGAACGTGAATGTAAGAGGCCTGAGAGAGAGCATTCAGCAGTTTATGGGTCGAGTGGGTGGCAAAAACGGTTGGGCCGTTATGGTCGCCAGGCTCGCCACGCATTGCGTAGTGATCGGAATAGATCGGGTTGAAGCGGGCATAGCCGTACCAGGCTTCATCGAAGTGAATGCGATCGCTGGTTTGCGCTAACAGATCCTGCGCCTCTTTCGCGTTGTAGCACACGCCGTCGTAGGTGCAGTTGGTTACGACGCTGTATGACGGTTTTTGTCCTGCTTTACCTTTAGTCAGCGGGCTTTCGCTGATTTTTTTCTGCAGAGTTTCTGGCTGCATTTCCTGCGGGTAGATAGGCCCAATAATGCCGTAGCGGTTGCGGCTTGGCACCATATACACCGGTTTTGCTCCGGTGAGGATTAACCCCTGTTCGATAGATTTATGGCAGTTACGGTCCAGCACCACCACGTCGTTATCGGTCATGCATGCCTGCATGATAGTGCGGTTAGAGCCGGAGGTTCC
Source organism: Citrobacter sp. Cm046 (assembly GCF_030333065.1). Taxonomy (NCBI): domain Bacteria; kingdom Pseudomonadati; phylum Pseudomonadota; class Gammaproteobacteria; order Enterobacterales; family Enterobacteriaceae; genus Citrobacter; species Citrobacter sp. Cm046. The sequence continues at coordinate 144,008 of NZ_JAOWGP010000007.1, forward strand.
GACTACCACGGACCAGGAACGGTCTGCGCCGAACACGCGAGCGGCATTTTTTTCGCTTTCACCAAATGCGCCTGTGTGGTCGAGTAAAGACCCGAGATTGGTACGTTCAATCCCCATGTCGGTACGGAACAGATTCTCACCGTAGTAGTCATGGTACAGGCGACCAGCAGGCGTTTTGGTGAAACCGACACCGCCCTGGTGACCGGGCGCTGCCCAGGAATATTCATGGACATTGCTGTATTTCATCAGGGCGTCGAACAGCGGTGGTAATAACTGTTGACGGTAACGGGTCATCGCCGCCATGGCGCGACCCGCGATAAAGTCAGCGCTGTCTTCAAGAATCCAGGCGAATTCATCGACAAGCTCCAGCAGGTCGCGATCCAGTGACGCAGTGGCCTTTTCCCGATCGCCCAACAGGAAAACAGGGACGTTTTGTTGGCGTTCGTGAAGCTTACCGATCAATTGCCTGACATTCAGGTGTTCATCTTGTTGTTCCATTTGATAGCTGAACATCAGGCAATCAATGGCTTCATTCGCGGCGAGGATGGCGTAACCGTCGTCGAATGAGGTGGACTTAATGACGGTAACATTTTGCCGACTTAAAGCATCAGCCAGACGTTCGACAGCGCTACCGACCCAGGTGTCCTGATGCAGAAATTCACTTTCAACAATTAATACTTTCATCGTCTTTTCCCGTAGTGGAGGATGTGTGACGAGGGCAAGTATTTACCTGATAAATAAGTGAGTAAAGCGGTCAATAAACAGACTGTTTGAGGTTTTTATCCTTTATAAACAATTTATTAGATAAAGGATTGAGCCGTTTCTGTCCCCTGTTTATCGACAGGGGAATTATTTTTTTGGCTGATAGTGATATTGCCAGGTGCTCAGGTCGTTGAGGATTGCCGCCGTTGTTGGCTCAGCTTGCGGTATTGCTGTGGCGACATACCAACGAACTTGTTGAAGGTGTCGTAAAAGCGGCTGCTGGAGCGAAATCCAGCGGTCAGTGCGACATCCAGAATTGTTTTATCGGTATCGCTAAGCAGTGCGCGGACGTGGTTGATACGCATTGCGGTAATGTATTGCTTCATGGTGAGTTGCATTACGCGCTGGAAAATCCCCATCGCATAATTGGCATTGAGTTTTACGTGTTCCGCAACATCGTTGATGGTGAGTGCTTGATCGTAGTTGTCAGCGATAAAGCTCAGCATCTGGCTTACGTAAAACTGGGCGTGCCGGGATACGCTGTTTTTGTGTGTGCGCGAGGTTTTATTGACCAGGATTGGCTGCCAGCCAGAAAGGTTAAACCGCTTAAGCATCAGGCCAATTTCATCGATGGCAAGCTGGCGGATTTGTTCGTTCGGGCTGCTTAGTTCCTGCTGCCAGCGCTGAACTTCAAAAGTGCTCAACTGCTGTGTGGCCAGTGATTTTATCACCATGCCGTGGGTGACGTGATTGATCAGCTCGCGGTCCAGTGGCCAGGAGAGAAACAGGTGCATAGGTAAATTGAATATCGCCATGTTCTGGCAGGTGCCGATACGCGTCAACTGATGCGGTGTACAGGCCCAGAATAGCGTGATATGGCCCTGTTTTATCTGCACCACTTCGTTATTGATCAGATACTCAACATCACCATCGAACGGGACGTTGACCTCCACCTGGCCATGCCAGTGGCTGGTGGTCATGGCTTGCGGCGGGCGCAGTTCGATATCCATACGTTGATATTCAGAGTACAGCGTTAGCGGGCTACGAGTCTGCGGTTCATCACTATTGCACATGTGCGGATCAAGGGGGAGGTGTGGCGTTGGCAGCGTATTCATGGTTGCTCCATTTCCTGAATTATCAGAATCATGCCATTTGCCGATGGATAAGACTGAGAATTGAGGCGCAAATCGCTCCACTGCGAGTGTAGATAGTCAGATTTTTGGGTCACATACTCTGCTTTTTGGTCAATTTTATCCCATAAACTCAGATTGTTCGTTGACGGAAGGGGGATCTGAGTTTTTGGGAGTGCTCATTACAGAAGCCGGAAGTTTTCATGGAAACCCCGTGCCACCATGACGATATTCAACAACGTTCTGGAGAGTGATGATGTCTGCACCTAAAATTACCTTTATCGGCGCCGGTTCCACGATCTTTGTAAAAAATATTCTCGGGGATGTCTTTCATCGTGAGGCGCTGAAATCGGCGCATATTGCCTTAATGGATATCGATGCGACCCGCCTTGAAGAGTCGCATATTGTGGTGCGTAAGCTGATGGATTCAGCTGGCGCTTCCGGTCACATCACTTGCCATACTGAACAAAAACCGGCATTGCAGGATGCCGATTTTGTGGTTGTCGCGTTCCAGATTGGTGGTTATGAGCCGTGTACCGTCACCGATTTTGCGGTTTGTAAGCGTCACGGGCTCGAGCAAACTATTGCTGACACGTTAGGGCCCGGCGGCATTATGCGTGCGCTGCGCACCATTCCACATTTATGGCAGATTTGTGAAGACATGACCGAAGTCTGCCCGCATGCCACTCTGCTTAATTACGTCAACCCCATGGCGATGAACACCTGGGCAATGTATGCCCGTTATCCGCATATTAAGCAGGTGGGGTTGTGCCATTCAGTACAGGGAACGGCGGAGGAGCTGGCCCGCGATGTGAATATCGACCCAGCCTCTTTGCGCTATCGCAGCGCCGGGATCAACCATATGGCGTTTTATCTGGAGCTGGAACGCAAAACTGCTGATGGCAGCTATGTGGATCTGTACCCGGAACTGCTGGCAGCCTATGAAACAGGGCAGGCTCCGAAACCGAATATTCACGGTAATACGCGTTGTCAGAACATTGTGCGTTATGAAATGTTTAAAAAATTAGGGTATTTCGTCACCGAGTCGTCTGAACACTTTGCCGAATATACACCGTGGTTTATCAAACCGGGACGCGAGGATCTGATTGAGCGCTACAGGGTTCCGTTGGATGAATACCCGAAACGCTGCGTGGAACAACTGGCTAACTGGCATCAAGAGCTGGAAGAGTACAAAACGGCTGCGCGTATTGATATTAAACCGTCGCGAGAATATGCCAGCACTATCATGAACGCTCTCTGGACGGGTGAACCGAGCGTAATTTATGGCAACGTTCGTAATGACAACCTGATCGATAATCTGCCTTCAGGTTGCTGTGTTGAAGTGGCTTGTCTGGTCGATGCCAACGGCATTCAGCCGACAAAAGTTGGTACCCTCCCGTCGCATTTGGCGGCAATGATGCAAACCAATATCAATGTGCAGACACTGCTGACGGAAGCCATCCTGACGGAAAATCGCGATCGTGTTTATCACGCGGCAATGATGGATCCGCACACCGCTGCGGTATTGGGGATTGAGGAAATTTATGCGCTGGTGGATGACCTGATCGCGGCACACGGTGACTGGTTACCGGGCTGGTTACATCGATAAGGTCATTTACATCAGTCATGCACAGGCCGGATTAGCGTGAGCAACATCCGGCAATCAGTTGGTGGCAATTAATGCATAACGCCGCAGCTGTCGACAATGAATACGCGCCAGAAAAATTACTGTAGTCAATGCTCCGAGCAGGGCGCAGAACATATCCGACTGGGTGTCCCACGGATCTCCCTGTGTGCCAAGGAAGTCATCAGCACCCTGACCCATCGCCAGCGCTGCCCACCATTCAATCAGTTCATAGGTAGCGCTAATCGCCAGGGCCACGCAGCAGACTAAAAATGCCAGCATCTTACGCCCATGGACAATATTGCCGCGCACTAAAATTTCTCTCGCCGTCAGTGCAGGGACCAGTCCCTGGAAGAAGTGCCCCAGTTTGTCGTAAGGGTTGCGGCTCAGATTCAGCCACTCCTGAACTTCAAAACCGATGGGAACTTTGGCGTAGGTATACATGCCGCCCACCATCAGAATGATGGCGTGAAAGAAAATCAGCGTGTAGAGCAGTGGTGTTAATGGATAGCGCTTTACCGTGGCAAGTAACAGCGGCACGACAATAATGACCGGCGTAACTTCCATCAACCAGGTGATTTTTTCTGTGGCACTAAAACCGGTGTAGATAAGGATAAGCGCCAGCAGCAATGCGCCAGCGTTGAGCAGCGATGTGTTGAGTGTGCGGTTCATGGCGATTTTTCAACGAGTGGAAAAGCCTACTATTTACCGGGAACGATAAAATTTCAATGCCAGTAATTAAGGGGGAAAGTTGGCCCGGGGGGATCACCGGACTGACCCCAATGGTTGAGTATCCAACTATTGGGAGCAGTCCCGTGCCGGGCCGAATGGCTTATTTCGCGCAGTTAGCGCATTGTTTGCTCACGATTTGCTGGAAGAAATCGTTACCTTTGTCATCAACCAGGATGAAGGCCGGGAAATCTTCGACTTCGATTTTCCAGATGGCTTCCATCCCCAGCTCAGGGTACTCCACGCATTCCAGATGCTTGATGCTCTGCTGCGCCAACACCGCTGCCGGACCGCCGATGCTACCTAAGTAAAAACCACCGTGTTTGTGGCAGGCGTCTGTCACTTGCTGACTACGGTTACCTTTCGCCAGCATGATCATGCTACCGCCGTGGGACTGCAGCAGATCGACATAAGAGTCCATACGACCCGCAGTAGTTGGGCCTAAGGAGCCTGATGGATAACCCGCTGGCGTTTTTGCCGGCCCTGCGTAGTAGATTGGGTGATCTTTCACGTACTGTGGCAGACCTTCGCCGGAATCAATACGTTCTTTCAGCTTAGCGTGGGCGATGTCACGACCCACAATGATGGTGCCGCTCAGAGACAGGCGGGTAGAAACCGGGTATTGAGAAAGCTGGGCGAGGATCTCTTTCATCGGACGGTTAAGGTTGACCTTAACCACTTCGCCTTCGCCCGCCTGACGCAGTGATTCTGGAATGTACTGGGCTGGGTTATGTTCCAGCTTTTCAATCCAGATGCCTTCGCGGTTAATCTTAGCCTTGATGTTACGGTCAGCGGAGCAGGAGACCCCCATACCTACAGGGCAGGATGCCCCGTGGCGAGGCAGGCGGATTACGCGGATATCATGAGCGAAATATTTTCCGCCAAACTGTGCACCGAGGCCAAGTTTCTGGGCTTCTTCCAGCAGTTCCTGTTCCAGTTGAATATCGCGGAATGCCTGACCATGGGCATTACCTTCAGTCGGCAGCGCGTCGTAATAGTGCGTGCTGGCCAGTTTTACTGTTTTGAGCGTGCTTTCCGCTGAAGTACCGCCAATTACAAATGCGATGTGGTACGGTGGGCAAGCGGCAGTTCCGAGTGTGCGCATCTTCTCTACCAGGAAATTCTTCAGCTTCCCGGGAGTCAGCAGCGCTTTGGTTTCCTGATACAGATAGGTTTTGTTGGCAGAGCCGCCGCCTTTGGCGACACAGAGGAATTTGTATTCGTCACCGTCCACGCTGTACAAATCGATTTGTGCAGGCAGGTTGGTGCCGGTATTCACCTCTTTGTACATATCCAGCGCCGCGTTTTGTGAATAGCGCAGGTTATCTTCAATATAGGTATTAAATACGCCTTTGGAGAGCGCAGCTTCGTCACCGCCGCCAGTCCAGACGCGTTGGCCTTTTTTGCCCATGATAATTGCCGTGCCGGTATCCTGGCAGGTTGGCAATATGCCTTTGGCGGCAATTTCGGAGTTTCTCAGGAATTGCAGCGCAACGTACTTATCATTTTCGCTGGCTTCTGGGTCATGGAGAATGGAGGCGACTTGCTGTTGGTGTTCGGGGCGGAGCATGAAGGAGGCATCGTGGAAGGCTTGCTGAGCCAGTAGCGTAAGTGCTTCAGGTGCTACTTTCAGGATTGATTCGCCTTCAAACTCGCCGACGCTGACGTGATCGGATGTCAGCAGGTAGTACTCAGTTTTGTCTTCCCCCAGCGGGAAAGGCGCCTGGTAAGTGAATTCAACTTTTGACATTTGCTTCCAGCCTTTTCATTTTTATCAGGAATTTAAAAATTCTCTGTATCTTAAAGGTGGCGTGCCGTACAAAACTGGACGGCACGCGAAGTGTGATTACAGGAAACCGTACATTGCGGCGAATACCCAGCCAAAGACACAGGATACACTTACGCCGATCAAACCAGGCAGAATGAAGCTGTGGTTGATAACGAAGCGGCCAATGTGGGTGGTGCCGGAACGGTCAAACTGAATGGCCGCCAGATCGCTCGGGTAGGTCGGCAGAATGTAGTAACCGTAGCATGCCGGAGCAGAGGCAACGATGTACGCTGGATCTACCCCGATTGCCAGCGCAACCGGAACAATAGCCGCCAGCGCTGCAGCCTGGGAGTTTACAAACTTAGAGACCAATAACAGAACAACCGCATAGGCCCATGGATACTCTTTCACCATGTCGCCCAGTACGCCCTGAATTTCAGACATATGCGCGCCGAACATGGTTTCCGCCATCCAGGCAATACCGTACACCGCTACAATCGCGATCATACCTGAACGGAAGACTTCATTTTTTGAGATAGATGCGGGATTGGTTTTCGTCAGAATGATAATCAGTGCGCCAGTCAGCAGCATGAACATCTGAATAACCAGAACCATCGACAGCGGTTTGCCGCCAAAAGAAGGACGCAGTTCAGATACTGCGCCGAGCACGGCAACAACGGCGATAGCGGCCAGGAAGATCCACATTGCCAGCCAGTTGCTCTTCGGCAGCTTTTTGTCTAACAGAGTAGCGGTGTCGCCATACACATAATGGTGGTTTTCCGGTACAGAGATAAACTTCTGGAACTCTTCATCTTTATCCAGATCTTTACCACGGAACCAGCTGAAGATACCGATAGCCAGGATACCCAACAGGGTAGACGGAATAGTGATGCCGAGCAGGTCGAGGAACTCAAGATGCTTGCCTTCAAACGTCACGTTGCCCAGCATTGCGACCAGTGACACAACGGCTACGGAAACCGGGCTGGCGATAATCCCCATTTGTGCGCCAATAGAACTCGCCGCCATCGGACGTTCCGGGCGAATATTGTTCTTAATGGCTACGTCATAAATGATTGGCAGAATGGTGTATACCACATGGCCTGTACCACAAAGAATGGTCAGGGTGCAGGTAACAAACGGTGCCAGGATGGAAACGTATTTTGGGTTACGGCGCAGCAGCTTTTCAGCAATTTGCAGCATAACGTCAAGACCGCCGGAGGCTTGCAAGGTTGCAGACGCGGCCACTACGGCAATAATAACCAGCATAACGTCTACAGGTGGCTTACCTGGCTGGAGATGGAAAACAAAAACCAGGATGACCAGACCGATACCGCCTAACAAACCCAACGCGATACCGCCCTTTCTGGCGCCATAAAACAAACATATTAATATTATGAGAAGTTGTATACTAAATAACATTTTATTTACCCTCGCGAAAAAACCAGTCAATTTTTAAAAAATGGATCTGCACCACATTCTTTTGTGCTGGAATAAGCATCAGAAAATGGTCAATATTCGGTATGTCCGTATTTGCGATTAATGTTCAAATGTCTGGTTAAAATGTTTCTTTATGATTATTAGAAATATTAAACTTTCTTTCTGTGGCTTTGTTCAGAGGAGAGAATCCTCAGGCGATGGGAAGCAGGGCTTGTTATGAAGAGCAGTGGCTGACGCTGTACAGTCTGTATTTTGTCCTGGTTATCCAGGCGCTTATCATCAGCTTTATGTTTTCCGCTATTACGTGAACCACCGGCACAATGGGTGAGAGGATTATTTGTGTGATCACGCTCACGCCAGTTCATGATGTAATGAGGTTGGCTCGCGGATACTTTTATTTGCTCACAAAAATGTACGGTGTCCATAGTACGTAGCATGTTCTCCATTGCTACCAGCTAGATTTTTATGTCTGGTTAATTTCAGACTAATCCTTTATGGGTAAAAATACACACTCTGTGAGTTAGATAATACTTAATTAACTTTTGTTAGCGATTTTGAAATTAAAAACAGTGTGACGTTTGTCAGTATTAAAATAATGCATTAACATATCATATACAAATATATTTGATCTAACGCAAATCACTATTTTACTGCGTCAGCAAACAAAAAAGGGATTTTTCATTATCTTAATAATTGTTACTTTTATATAACGAATAATCCCAGATATGTGTTTTATTGGCAATATTGTTTAAGCAATGAGTAATGCTCGGCTTGAACACGATAACGATAAACTGGTCTGCCAGTAACGCCATAATGGATGCTGGTAAATAAAATGTGACAATTGACTAACCAGATGAGGTATTTACGACAAGAGACGCGGGAGATATTGACCTCGTTTGCCAGTTCGTCCGTAGAAAACTCTTGATCCTGGTGCTCATCAATCCACTGGCATAGCGTACGTAACGTCTGGGGGGTTAACCCTTTGGGCAAGCGCCGCGTTTCCTGTTCGCTGGAAGAGTTGCCATGGATCAGTTGGTCAAGCTCTGACTGTTCATAGTACTGGTGTTTTTCCATCTCCGTCTTCTTGTGCAGCCAACTGGTAAGGGCTTCTTCAAAACGGGATGCCTGAAACGGTTTGATCAGATAGTCAACCACACCGTAGTGGAGTGAGTCTTTGATGGTTGTGGCGTCGGCGGCGGAGGAGATGACAATGACATCACACTTGCAGCCTTCACTGTGCAGAACGGGCAACAGGTCCAAACCGTTTTCTTTCTGCATATAAATATCAAGTAAAATCAGATCAATGTGGTGCTCGCCTTGAAAAATTATCTCTTTGGCTTTCTCCAGCGTAGAGGCGGTCCCACAGCAATGAAAACCGGAGAGTTGCGCCACATATCGACGGTTTAATTCCGCTACCATTGCATCGTCATCGACAATTAAGACATTGATCATCTGCTGGCCCTCTCACCATTCCACGGTAACTGTACAAAAAATTGGGTGAAGATCCCTGGTTCAGACTCGACGGAAATATTGCCGCCAACGCTTTCAATCTGCTGTTTAACAAGCGCTAAACCTACTCCCCGTTCGGTTCCTTTTGACGAAACGCCCTTCTCAAAGATGTGATCAATATGCTCGGGGGCGATCCCCGGGCCATCGTCATTCACTTCACAATGCAACCAGCCGTGTCGATAGTGTAAGGATACGCTGATCTCCCCACCCGGTTCTTGACCTAGCGCCTCCAGAGCGTTTTCAATCAAATTCCCCAGAACGGTAATCAGTACAGCCACCTGATCTTCATTACTGTTTTCCGGCAATTGGCTTTCATTACTAATAACCAGGGAATGGCCTAAATCTGATGTGCGATTAATCTTACTGAGTAAAAAACCCGCGATCACCGGGGATTTTATTTTGCCTAACAGTGAGCCGATCTCTTCCTGATAATTGTTCGCAGTCTTAATGATATAATTCTCCAACTGCTTATAACTTTTCAGGTGCAATAAGCCCAGAATCACGTGCAACTTATTCATGAATTCGTGGGATCGTTCACGAAGTGCATCGGCATAGTTGACCATACCATCCAGACGTTGCATGAGCTTACGGACTTCCGTCTTATCTCTGAACGTTGAAATGGCCCCGATGATCTTACCGTTACTGAGTACCGGCACGGTGTTGATTAAGAGTAGCCGATCTTTTACCGTGATCTCCTCATCACGGCGTGGCGTCCCATCACGTAATACTTCTGAAAGATCGACCACTTGCGACCACGCATGGCTGAGCGTTGAGAGTTGCTCATCGTCTTGTGATTTACGGTAATCAAGAAGCTCCTGCGCTGCCTGGTTTATCAGTGTCACTTCACCACTTTCGTCAACGGCAATAACGCCTTCCTTTATAGAGTGCAACATTGCCTGGCGTTGTTCGAACAGGTTGGATATTTCATAAGGCTCCAGGCCAAACAGAATGCGCTTAAGGACCTTAACCAACACCCATGTGCCCAACAACCCAACCAGAACACCAAATAAGATGGACCAAATGATGCTACCGCGACTGTCATTGATCTGTTCGGTAACCCTGCTTAGCTCCAGGCCGATCGACACGACGCCAATCTGCCGGTGATTTTCATCATAGATAGGAGTAAAGACGCGTAGTGCTTTAGCCAGAAAGCCGCGATTAATGGCGACGTTCTCTTTCCCTTGTAGCGCCAGTAAAATGTCGTCACCTTTAAACGGTTGACCGATTCGCTGCGCTTCAGGGTGCGAATAACGGATGCTTTGCATATTAGTGACAACGATGAACAAGAAATCGTTGCTCTTATTTACCGCCAGGGCAATTTCCTGAATACCACTCTCTTTGGGCTTTTTTGCCAGACCGCGGCGGATCTCTGGAGAGTCTGCCAGTGTTCGCGCGACAGCCAGCGCTTTGCTTGCTAACGCATCACGCGTCATATTGCTGATTTGTGAGAAGTAAATCAGATGAACGACAAGCAGCACGGAAAAGAGTACGGCACTGACCATGAGAATCACGGTTGTACCGAGTTTCATTGGGCGTTTACGTATAGCGTAGCGTTGCAGAGTGTGTCTCATCGTGGTCCAGGAATCACTGTTTGTATGGGTATTATCGCTTTATGAAGTACGTAATTCAAAGATGGAACCGGGATTATGAGGGCTGAAGCCAGCACTGCTTATATAGAGTAGTAGAAACGGAGATGCATAAATCTGAACGATATGGCTGACGTTGAGGGTTATTTACGTCAGATTTGGTCTTTCTACCTGGGGAGAGAACAGGAAATACCAGCATCTTTGTGGATAACTCTGTGTGTAAACAGGTATAAGGCAGGGTTTTGCTGTGGAATGCAGCAGTCAGTCATTTTTCTGACAT
>NZ_JAOWGP010000008.1:0-211 GCF_030333065.1 Citrobacter sp. Cm046
TAATAAGTGGCGGAACGGACGGGACTCGAACCCGCGACCCCCTGCGTGACAGGCAGGTATTCTAACCAACTGAACTACCGCTCCACCGAATTTCTTTGTCACTACCCGGATTAGTTATCCCGGTTTACTGCAATTTGATGCCTGGCAGTTCCCTACTCTCGCATGGGGAGACCCCACACTACCATCGGCGCTACGGCGTTTCACTTCTGAG
>NZ_JAOWGP010000009.1:0-209 GCF_030333065.1 Citrobacter sp. Cm046
ATCCTGCACGCCCCACCAGTGTAAAAAGGCGCCCTAAAGGCGCCTTTTTGCTATTTGCGATTTATAAGATTCGAACCTGCAGCAGGTTCGGGTCTCACGAAGTGAGACAACGGAGCCGTTTGCGGCGACGGCCCGGAGGGCGAGCGAAGCGAGTCATCCTGCACGCCCCACCAGTGTAAAAAGGCGCCCTAAAGGCGCCTTTTTGCTAT
>NZ_JAOWGP010000010.1:0-471 GCF_030333065.1 Citrobacter sp. Cm046
GCAGGTTCGAATCTTATAAATCGCAAATAGCAAAAAGGCGCCTTTAGGGCGCCTTTTTACACTGGTGGGGCGTGCAGGATTCGAACCTGCGACCAATTGATTAAAAGTCAACTGCTCTACCAACTGAGCTAACGCCCCCATATGGGGTTTACTACTTTAACCTTTTCAGGATGGTGGGTCGTGCAGGATTCGAACCTGCGACCAATTGATTAAAAGTCAACTGCTCTACCAACTGAGCTAACGACCCTTTCGGGTATCACCTGAAATATTTTTACTCGACACCAATTTAATAAATTGGTGGGGCGTGCAGGATGACTCGACTTCGTCTCGCCCTACGGGCCGTTGCTGACGCAACGTTATCCTTCACGGCTAACACCTGAGTACGATGTTAATATTGGTGGGGCGTGCAGGATTCGAACCTGCGACCAATTGATTAAAAGTCAACTGCTCTACCAACTGAGCTAACGCCCC
>NZ_JAOWGP010000011.1:0-776 GCF_030333065.1 Citrobacter sp. Cm046
TCTTGTAGCTGGCTGTCGTTTCATTGATGAACATATCAAAACCGTAACGCGGCTCGTCTTGAGATGCCTGTAAACCCGTTACCAGAAACTCCTGGGCCTGCAGCCCGTTAACATTAAAGGCACCTTTTCTTTCCACGTGGCCACGGTATAAGTTACTCTCTATCTCACCTGCTCTCTCCAGCACCGTGTCTTTTTCACGCGTAAAGTTATCGGTGGAGAGAATAATTCTGATATGTTCCAGCGTCTTGCTTTCAAGCCCAACGGAGATATCCTCCCGATCCATTGCCGCCGGGTCGGTGGCAATAAACGCATGGGTGATACAGGAGCCAGGCTTCGTCGGAATGGCATCATTATCCCTGCCGCTAATCCTCGCCATCAGCAACTGCATCTGGCTGACATCACTTGCGACGTAATTTTGGTTCGGATCACCATTGCGTTGCTTTTCATAACGCAAAGCTGAATCATTGACTGTCCGCTTCTGTAATTTGATAACCACGCCGTTGCTATACAAATATCCTTCCAGAATTCGCATGGCATCTGCAACACTTTCGTTTTCATTCCGTTCAAAAATCACACCATCCATACCATCCGGTAACGGCCAGACCTTTTTCAAAAAGGGCATATTTTCACTTCTGATGGTATTGCTGGCACGTAACTCCACCTCCCTTCTTACCAACAGCTGTACAAAACCCGGACGGTACATTTTCTTTGTCGCAAGGTAGGTTTTATAGGTATCTTCCGGCCGGGAAATTACCGCCGCCCAGATATTATTATCC
>NZ_JAOWGP010000012.1:0-216 GCF_030333065.1 Citrobacter sp. Cm046
GCATCCGTAGCTCAGCTGGATAGAGTACTCGGCTACGAACCGAGCGGTCGGAGGTTCGAATCCTCCCGGATGCACCATCTCTTACTTGAAACCGTTTTTATAGCGATTTCAGTATCGGCAGTAAAATAAGTTTCCTTGATGCATCCGTAGCTCAGCTGGATAGAGTACTCGGCTACGAACCGAGCGGTCGGAGGTTCGAATCCTCCCGGATGCACC
>NZ_JAOWGP010000013.1:0-363 GCF_030333065.1 Citrobacter sp. Cm046
AATCACATAGCGCCCGATACACTGCGGTTTGGTTTGCGCAAACAAAGTATTTATCACTGGACTGTCCTTCTGCACTGGCGCGGATGCCGTAGCCGGGCCAGTAAAAAGCATCCCGGCAGCCACAAGCGCTAAGGCAAACAGTTCACGAAGGTATTGCATGGGGATAATTCCTTTTCAGTGCGTCTGGCTTGCTCCCCGAAAGTGACGAAGAGCAAAACCAGACCTCCATCTTTATCTGTCATTTATAGCGCAGGGAATTCACCAGCCGGTCCCAGATTTCAATCATCTCTGCTTCGTTGTAGCGCGTTTTTTTATACTCACTGGTGAGTCCAATACCAAACCTAGGCTTCTCTGCTGTAGCAT
>NZ_JAOWGP010000014.1:0-670 GCF_030333065.1 Citrobacter sp. Cm046
AATCACATAGCGCCCGATACACTGCGGTTTGGTTTGCGCAAACAAAGTATTTATCACTGGACTGTCCTTCTGCACTGGCGTGGATGCCGTAGCATGGGCAATAAAAAGCATGCTGCCCGCTATAAAAGATAACGCTGTAATCTGCCTAATAGTCTTCATGGGATCGGGATCTCCTGAACCATTGTCACAATGGCCCTGAGGGTAAATTGCAGGGCTGGTCTGTCTTTTATATCTTCCAGGTTACTGACGTCGTAGGCTCCCTGGTGATCCACGTCGGTTGCCAGAACGCTTTTGATTTCGCTGTTACGGCATATAGCGCTCAACGACTCTACCGGAACCGTGCCATCACCCGGCGTTTTTGATGGGGTGACAACATACATCTGAGAACGATTAAAAGGCAGGGGGATCTCCCGGTAGTTGTTGGGCAGCTTTCTGTCACTCTCATGCATATTTTTCGGGTAGGTAATGGCCGTTTTCCGCCACGCTAGTTTCGGTGTTTATCTTATTCATGGCTTCCTGCTGTGATGCTGTCAGTGTTTGCGGTGACGGGTTATAAGGACGAAAATACTGATATACCCCGCCCCCCAGCACGACCAAAACAGCAAAAATAATGACCTTCCTTTTTATTTTATCCATTGTGAAGCCTCCCTGTTATCTATCCGCAATCCTT